>JAUSLJ010000007.1 GCA_030646715.1 Agitococcus sp. | reverse complement strand
CGCAACAATAACTCAAATTGCTTGGTACTTAAAATCGATACATCTTTCAGCATCTGATTAAATTCAGCTATCCGCATGAGCGCCCCCTATGTAGGAGGTTTCAGTTTAGCTCAAATCAATACGTAACGCTAACAGAGCCTTTAAAAGCCAGTGGTATTTAATCAGTATAACTTCCGTGTTTTATAAAGGCAAGACTTGCGCTTTACATCCCCGCCCTGAAGCGACGGGGTATTTCAGCGCGGCTGGATAAAAAGGGCGTCGACTCGTCGACCAACAATTGTTAATGCAAAGATTGGGCATTGGTGCCCCAAAGTAAAGTCAGTGTAGGCACAGAGCACGGGTCTAGTTATCGGCGCGCTTCCCCTGCGATGACAGCTATTTCCTGAAGGCGGTGTTGCATAACAAATCTAAAAGGCGAGAATCCCCCTACCCCTGAGTGGCTGTTACACAGCCACCTTCATCGTGGACGTAGCTGTGGCGTTGAGCACCTTAACGCGCAGTCGTACTTCGACGACTTGACGGTCCATGGTGCGCGCGGACAGCTTGTCCCCCGTGATTGATTTAAGGCGGTGCATCATCGCCTCCACGTACGAGCGCTTGGCGCAGCCACTCTGTATTTTCCATTCGGTCCTCCCGAGCCGCTGCAGCGGCGCGTTCCTAAAGGCAAAGGCAGGTTCGGCTTTACAGTGATAGGGCCTCCACACCGTGGCGTTGACCGGTGGCGGACTCAGTAGCACACCGCCTTTAGCATGCACGTCCCGGTGCAGTTTCTTGGTATGGTAGGCGCCATCGCCCAGCACCAGGGTGTTGCACAGGTCAGAGGGCAGGAGCGCCGGTAGCACGGCGCAATCGGCAACGTTGTTCGGGGTGACTTCGACAGCGGTGACGTGACCGCTTTCGCGGTCCACCAGCAGGTGTATCTTGCGCCAGGTCCGGCGTTTGCCGTCGGTGCCGTGCTGGCGCACCTTCCATTCGCCTTCGCCAAAGACCTTGAGCCCGGTGGAGTCGACCATCAGAATGTGCCTTTTATTACTGCTCAGTTTCGTAGCGATGTCGACGGAGAGATGCCGCTCACGCCGGCACAGTGTGGTGTAGTCCGGCACGCTCCACGAGGCGCCGGTCAGCGTCACCATGCCGGCCGCGAAGCCTTCCAGCGCACGCAAGGAGAGTCGAAGGACGACCTTCACCGTCAGCAGGGCCTCAATGAGGGTGTCAGGGTAGCGTTGCTTACGGCCGCCTTTCTTTCCTACCGCTTTAAGTTCTCCCTGGGTGCTGGCGTCCTGGCTAAAAATAACCGTGACCAGCTCTCCACGCCGCCTATGGGCGGCGTCTAGCTCTTTCCAATTGCGTGTTCTTTTTGCTTCGACTTTCGCTGCCATGATTTACTTTTAACAAGTTTAAATCTGGTATAGATAATCGTTATGCAACACTGCCATTATTTAGCCCTCTGTTACTATACTTGATAGGCCCATCAAGAGCCCATTCGCTTCCATTGTGATTCACGTTACAACACGGTCAATCTTGACGTATTACCGCACTTCGCAAGGACTCCCTTTATCGGGCCTTGTCGTTCTGCAACGGAAGCACCAGGACACTTAATCGCAAGGCCACTTTAAAAGGACTCATTATGCAAGTTGTCGAAAAAACAAATCGTGTTGCCGCTATTCGTCATTACTTGGCGGGCATTCATCATCCCATCTCGCAAACGCAGGCACATGAAGTGCTAGCACGCGCGTTAGGCCTGAAATCTAAGCACGTGCTGGCCAGCCACATCGAACCGAACCAACCGATGCCCGTGGGTGAAATTGAGTTGGCAACCTTCGTGCCTTGTATTGGACAGCCCGAAGGTGTTCAACCTGGAGGCATCAGTCCTGAGAAATATACCGAATACAGCTTTTTAATAGGCGCTTTTTCAAGAGAAAGTCTTGAAGGCCTATTGGAAGATTTTGGGGAGAAGTTTACAAGACACTTTAGTTCAATGGACTTGTTACGCGCTAGGGTGCTCGAGCTGTTGGAAAAGCAAGGCGTGCCCTGCTTTAAAGTCGAGTATGACAATAGTGCTTACGGAGGCGACCCCGACTGCAATTATGTCTACTTGCCAAAGTTGTTAGTGGACTCGCTTACATTTTCTACGACCACCAATGCGATTGTTGCTATTTTTAATCGAGACCCTAGCCGAGCGTTGGCCCATGTTATTTTCTATGAGTCAGACGAGTATTACAGTATCGAGGGGGCCCCGTTTATTAACCCTGAGGATTATGCCTAACCGGCGTTGATATTCCCCTTATTTTGCCCCGAGACTTGTTCTTGGGGTTTTTATTATTTATGCCTCCTTCCGCCTCATTAAATCGACAAATGTAAAATCCTTGTCCAGCGTATCAGACATGCCCACTAAATATACACGTCAGTTGTCGATTCCTACCGAATTCGAAACGACCTATGCGGTCGGGAACTCATGGGCGCGGCGCCGGGTGGTACAGCGAGAATTCTAAACGACCTATGCGGTCGGGAACCGACGTTGCTAACGCTGATAACGACGTTTGGCATTCTAAACGACCTATGCGGTCGGGAACCTAGATGAGAGATTGACGAACAGCGACCGGATATTCTAAACGACCTATGCGGTCGGGAACACAGCTGACATATTTTATGTTCCGCACAGAGAATTCTAAACGACCTATGCGGTCGGGAACAAATAAGGCGTCAGGCCGGATAGGCGCAGTGTATTCTAAACGACCTATGCGGTCGGGAACCCGCGGCGACAGACGGCACAGGCACGGGCATAATTCTAAACGACCTATGCGGTCGGGAACTGCAGTTCGATGCAGCTCAAGCAGCTACTGGCTTGTATCTAAGTCCGAAAGCACTAAAAATACAATAAATTGTGCGGGATTCTAAATTTCCAATAAAATCAATAGCTTACCATTTTTGCTAAAAACATTGTCTAAAAATTGAGTCGGTATCCCTACTTACAAAAGGCCCCTACCCACCTTAACAACTGTTTCGTTCGGCCAGATACAGCGCATGGGCCATTTCGAGTAACCGCACAGGGTCGGGCAAGGCAGGCTTTGCGCCCTTTAGTCCCGCTATTTCTTCGCAAAACTGGATAGCAAGCTGTTCTTGCCGCGGCATAGTAGCATCGAACTTAGGCTCTAGTTGCGCAATAATACCCTCGGTGGCCACAACGAGTCTGTCGGCCAGCTGTGCTAGGGTGTTGCCGGTTTCCTGCGCATCAATACGTAGAACGATTTTTTTCTGCGTAATGACGTGGTTACAATTTAAGGCCGCTCGATACAAAATTTCACGCATAGTACTCTCTTTATTTGCTGTTAGGTGGTGCAACACTATCCTTGATAGCCGCCTGCCAGGCACTTCGTTCCGCTACAAACTACGCGAGGCAGCTATGCCTGTAATCACTCTTTTTATAAATGGCTCAATGCCATTTAAGAAGGCGACGGTGTACAAGCTATTTCGCAATAAACTGGGCATGCACGTCACGTGCAGTATCGTGCTCGGTTTGTGCTTTTTTAAGCGCCCTCCAAGTTACAAGATGTTCCTGAGCAATTAAGAAAATCAAGACCTCTTTGTTCGCCTCCGTAAAAAGAGGAAAACCTGCTTGCGTTAAGGTAAATGGGATTTCCCAAAATTTAGTATCACTGTACCCCACCCCAAAGCAATACGAATACGTTATCTGTAACTGTGGCTCAACGCGCGTCTGTTGCTTGTGTCCAAATCCATGCAACAAGGCATAAGCATATAACTGAGTGTCGCTCCAGTCGGCCATATCAACACGGGAAACGAGATTCATGGTGCTTCCTTTAAAAGAGTGAGTGGGAATATCCCGTATTATGCGGTATCGCCGCGATACTAAGCAACGAACTATTGACGTCCGAGCCTAAAAACGATTGATTCAAATTATACTTTGAAAACCACATTAGGTATCTAATTAATTTTTATTGCGAGTAAAATTGCACCTTTAAATGCCATAGGCCGGCAACGGTTCCCAGAAGTACGCTCGTTCGACATGAAACTTAAGCTATGCTCTCTTGAATGTGAGTATAATTCTAGTATCCCAGAATTATAGATAACCCATGAAAACAATTAAAAAGACGGTATACCCCGTGGACCCGTTCATTGACACGATGTTTGTGGTGGCCGCCGCCATTAAAGCGGCTCGTACGCAAGCCGGCATGCGCATTGCCGATGCAGCGCTAGTGGCGCACGTGTCATTAGCGACCATGGCTGCGGTGGAAGCGGGGCGGCCGGGCGTCAGTTTTGGGAAGGTGTTGCAGATTGCCGATGCGTTGGGCGTGAGTCTTTTGGTAGTGCCGGCATGCCAACGTAACCGGGTGCGGCAACATTTGTCCAAGTTAACCCTTGGGGACGCTGCATGCTAAACGTCTGGACGCACGGAAAACACATTGGGCAATTAGGACAGGACCGCAGTACCGGGTTTTTCTCCTTCACGTATGCCTCCGGCTGGCTAGCGGATACCGAACGGTTCGCATTGTCTCCCTTCCTTCCACTCTCCGCAGTGCCGGCGGATACGCCCGTTCGGCATAGCGAGGTTGTGCAGAGGTATTTTCAAAATTTACTACCGGAAGCCCAGGCACTCGAGGATGCGGCCGGCCTATATGGCGTGGCGAAATCGGACCTGCTCGGCATGCTATCAGTATTGGGTCGCGAGACGGCGGGCGCCTTGGAAATACTGCCGGCCAGCGCGCGACCTGAAACGATGCGAGGCGAACCGCGGCTGGTGCTCCGAGAAGAAATGTCGAACCGCATAGGCGCGCGCGACACACAACCGTTTAGCATTTGGGATAACAAAATTCGCTTATCGCTCGCCGGTTGCCAGGATAAAGTAGCGGTGCTTGCCTGGGAAAACAACTGGTTTTTAGTGGAAGGCCATCGTTGGGCGAGTACCTTCATTGTTAAACCTGATTCATGTAACGTGGCCATGGCAGGCATAACGACCAATGAATTTTTCTGCATGCGGCTGTCCGAGACACTACGCTTGCCTACGGCAAAGGTCTCCTTAACGCATTTGCCCGCGCCAGCCTTGGTCGTGGAACGCTTTGACCGGGTGCCCTATCACTCCGAGAGTGAGATTTCCATTCGGCGGCTGGCGTGTATCGATGGTTGTCAGGCGTTGGATTTAGCCGTGGACTGCCGTTATGAGCGACCGGTTGCGAACGCGACGCATGCATGGCATGGCGGTGCATCATTACAAGGATTCTTTGCCTTGCTGGGTGACAAGCGATGGGTTGCAGCCCCGGGTGTTGCTCAATTGGCGTTTTTACGCTGGGTCATTTTCCAGGTATTGATTGGCAATACGGACGCCCATGCCAAGAACGTAAGCTTTTTCAGTGACGCACAGGGGTTGCGGCTCACGCCCAGTTATGACCAGGTGTGCGGACTGGTCTATGCGGGCATTGACCCCCATCTTGCCATGGCCATTGGAGATAATTTTGACCCAATGACAATATCGGCCTATAACTGGGCGCAGCTGGCGTTTGACAATAAGCTATCCCCCCGACTAGTCGCCAAAGAGCTAACGGCATTGGCCAAGGGGTGCATGCGGGAGCTCCCCGCCTTGCAACAGTCCCTGTTGGCAGAAGGAGCCGAGCCTACCATGCTGGCACGCGTGGCAGAAATTGTTGAACAGCAGTGCGCCATTGCGCAGCGCAATGCGCCCTTGATTACGGAAGTCGACACCACTTTTTTAGCGTAGTCCCTAACACATCAAGGTGGCCCATGCCCCTTATACTCACTTTTTTAGGAAACGAACATGACACAACAAAAAGCAGGACACCTCGACGTAGGGGTTACCCGGTTGAACACGGGAAAAGTGATTGACGAATGGTCCTTTGCCTCTCCGTTTAAGCGCGGCGCCAAAGTGCCCCAAGGACTCATGGTGAAAATTTCTCTGCATAAGAGCGAGAAAGAGGGCATCTTGTTTTGTGCCAAAGGGCCTTGCTTGACTTCGCCGATTGAGGACACCGATATCGCGCGGCTACGCAGCAAGGTCGACGCCGCTCTCCGCTTGCAGCATAAGATACTGACCGGGGTGACGTGGGAGCCCTGGCTGGAAGTGCGAGTTACCGGAAAAACGCAGGCTATGCACGATGACGGGGCGCAATCGGACTTAAGTGTGAGGTACTCACCGCTGCAGCGCGGAGTAGACTCTGTCAGTCACGAGGTGTATTACTTGACATTGAACGGCGTGGCCGCGCCCTTTCCTTTGCCGAAAAAGGCCGGGGAGCCGGACACAGCGTCGCCGGGAGATAGCTGGATGCTGGGCATGCGGGAAGTCGACACAGAGTACTCCTATGTGCCGGCCACGGCGGCAAACATCGCTGCCCTTGACAGCTTAATGGCCAGAATGGACGATTTAAGGGCTACCCTAGCCAAATTGCTTAGCCATGACGCCGTGCAAAATTCTTTGGACAACGGCGGTGCCAGCGTTTTGTGTTTGCCTGAGTAGGCTCCGACACAGCACGTTGTGGCAGTTTTAAAGTCGGGCGTACCTCTTTCTGACCGGACTGTTCCGTGAGGAGGAGACTTAGCATACGGCCGACGGCACCATTCGCCAAAACGCCCAGCAACTTGCGCTACCTCATTGCAAATCAGCTAAGTTTAAAGTATCATTAAGATACTTTATAATTTTTAATAAATAGAACCACATTCACTATTGTGAAAGGCAAAAGAACTCCTTGCCACGAACAACTAAAGGAACAATTCCATGTCCTACAAAGAAAGAAAGCAAGTTCTAGCGACTGACGAAATTTTAATCGTTAACGAGTACGCAATGGATGGCGGTGAGGCCCTCGCAAGATGCCCGCATTGCAAACGAGTACTTGGAATGGAGCTGCCCGTGCTAGGCGAACAGTTTCAAGATAAGGTTTGCGGCGGCTGGCTTGAAGTGAGCCATAACGCCAGGCGTAAAAAGATAGAACACGTTACGGCAACTAATTGAAAGGATAGCCGTGAAAAAATATGTGCTCCGTGACTCGGCTACGCGTTGGTACTTGGAAAAAGTATCTGATGATGGACTTAAAGCCACCTTCTCATCTAGTGTTAAAGACGCTTATGCGTTCACCGTTGAGCAACGCAACGAATTTAGAACCACACATCGGTATATCGCAGGACGATTTGTGTTGTTAAGCACCGCATTGGCTCGAATCGCCCCTAACTCAATTTAAAAAGGAATAATATGCGCGGGAGTATCGCAAATCTCTGGCATGCCACGGATGAGCACGGAAAACTCGATATGCTGCGAAAAGCATTCGAAGCCAATTTTCCCGTGGATGTCGAGCTATTAGATGAAGATATCAGGGTACTAGACATGCTTGCACAACAAGTTGGACTTGTTAAGTGTTATGTGGCCACTGTCGATGCGGCGGGGCTTAGCTGCAGAACGCCGGCGGTCGTCAACCCCCAAGGAGCCGCTCCGTACCGCAGTCGAACATAAGCGCTTGATGAGCACTAAAGAAATAACAGCCGAGCATCAAAGGGTGGCGCCTGCGAACGTTCCGGCCATTGTGATGGCAACTATTGTGTTACTGAGGGTAACACCCTAAACGAAGAGGACGCACGTGAATATCAATTTAAGAGCGCTTTTGCATCAGGACCAGATGGCTGTGAATGAGGCAATTGCCGCGCAACATCGCTTAATTTTACATGAGGGCAACAGTGTTGCCTATGACCTTTCATTGCGTGGATTAAGGCACGAACTCACCTTAGTTGAGAATCAACTTGCCTCAATGGGTGACTTAACTGAAATCGAACGTGCACAATTGGAGCAAGCTATAAAAGAGTTAGCGCCTATTCCCGCACAGCCTTACGCATACGAGGTGATTGTCAAGCTATCGGGCACGGACGAAATAACACGAAAAGAGTTGTGTTACGAAAAGCCAGATATTCAAGAAAACAGGCACTACGACTACGAAGTTCGTGAGCTTTTTACTCAAGCCTAACATAACGAGGACTTATTGATGACTGCTCTATCTCTAGTGTCCAGAATTGAATTGCTGGAGAAACAAGTGCAAGGGTTGCTTGCTTTGGTTGGAGGAGCACAAATCGCTAACGAGGGAATAAGCGAAGTGCCGAGCGCCTCCACTGATTTGACCTATGGGAAGCGACTTTGCAAAAAGAGAAAGTTGCTTAAAATGTCTCAAGATGAGATGGCACACCAATTAGGCACGGTACGCCAATCCATTCAACATTGGGAGAGGGGCGTGATGCCCCCTCAAAGCACACGAGAATTAATTCTTGAACTCTACGGAGTGGCCGAGCAAACGGATAGTGCCGTTCTCTTTACGCAAGCATACGGATTTCGAGTGAATACTCCCGCGACTAAACGCTACGCGCTGTAGTCGGGGCATCTTCCCCCAACCACACGTGCGAACGCTTATACCGCAGTCATTGGCACTCTGGCGAGGGCCTGGACGTGACACGCCCAGACATCCGCTAGCACCGTC
>JAUSLJ010000046.1 GCA_030646715.1 Agitococcus sp. | reverse complement strand
TTTTGCTGTGCGAGTTGTTGATAAATGGTTAAAGCCTGTTGGGAATAGTATAAGGCTTCGTCTAATTTGCCTTGCTCAGATAAACGAATCGCTAAGTTATTAAATGCAAGTGCCAAATCAGGATTAAATTTCTCGGGTTTTTGCTGTGCGAGTTGCTGATAAATAGTTAAAGCCTGTTGAGCGTAGTCTAATGCTTCGTCTATTTTTCCTTGCTCAGATAAACGATTCGCTAAGTTATTAAATGCACTTGCCAAATCAGGATTAAATTTCTCGGGTTTTTGCTGTGCGAGTTGTTGATAAATGGTTAACGCCTGCTGGGCGTAGTCTAAGGCTTCGTCTAATTTGCCTTGCTCAGATAAACAAATCGCTAAGTTATTAAATGCACTTGCCAAATCAGGATTAAATTTCTCGGGTTGTTTTAGAGCTAAAAACCTAATTAAATCAAAAGATTTTTGTGTATAAGAAAAACTATGATCTAATTGGCCATCATCATCTAAAGCACTCGCATAATCCATTAATAATCCTGCATATTCAGACTTCTGATTATCAGATTTATGTTGCTTTTGCGCTTTAGTAGTGACTAATGCTGCTAAAGCAGCCGCTTTAATAGATGTTAAGGGTAATAAATTATCTGTAATGGCTTGATTTAATATACCAGCAACCTGCAATTTTTCTTGATGTACTAAAGCATTAAATGCGGCTAAGGTAATACTAGGTAATGAGCTAGGTGTTGCTACAATGACACTCACTAATTCTTTTGCACAAGCACTTAAGCTTTGTATTAACGCTTGCTCAATAATGGGATTAACGTCATCACGATGGTTTATTAATCGTGAAAGTACAGTTAATACAGATTCACGCCATTGGCTACAACTTTCTGTACCTAATAATGCTACTAAAAGTTCCACACCTTGCTTTTTTAATAAGTATTGAGCAATCAATGCCTCGCCCAGTATATCGGGTTTTAGACCTTGTAAACCTTGTTTGGTATGAGGGTATAATGGAGTAAGCAAACGAAATAAGGTTCTTAATACGAATTTAGGCTCATTCAGCTTTAGCCATAGCTTTTCTATTTCGCGCTCTGTGACAATACCATTCAGTAAGGTTGCTAAAACCATTAATAACTCGGCCTGTTGACTGCTAACAGTTTGCTCTGTCATTACTAGCGTTTGCCAATAACGTTGCTCATGGTTAACAAGGCCGCGAGTTAAGCCTTCTGCTGACTTTGGCCGCTCACCTAATAAGGCCAGTAACGCTGCCATTTGCACATATAAAGGGTATGCAAAATAAGGTGCTGTTAAATCGGGTTGTCCTTGAGGCTTATTAGCTAAGCCTAATCGTATGGCAAAGGTATCTAATGCCAAATGATAAGCATCTTCTCGATCTCTTAATTCTTCATGTAGCTTAGGTAAACTATAAGGACCTGTTGTCGCAGAGCCATTTAAAAAATCTTGACTAGTGGCATTTTTGCTAGGTAGTTGCTCCCACCATTCGCCACTATCACGTGCCAATAATAACAGTCTGATTCTTGGTTCTTTAGTTTGAGAATTTAATATTGCATTAATGAGTTGAATGATTAGCCCTTGCCTCGTTTCGGCATAATCCAACACGATGAGTGTTGCTTGATTAAGTTGCTGAATTTTTTTAATGAGCGGGGCAATATTACTCGCTTTTATTTCACCTGTTAAAAAACCTACTTGCCAACCTTGTGTTTTAAATAATTGACATAAGTGCAATGCTAATCGTGTTTTACCTACACCGCCAGCCCCGATCAATAAGCGTACAGCTAGTTGATATTTATCATCATTGAGCCAATCTTGTTGTAGATTAATAAAATCTTGCTGTTTTTGGCTAAAAGGAATAATTGCTTCTTCTGCGCGTAGCAACATACTTTCATTAAAGCCGTAATTTTTTTGCCATTTGCCTTTTGGAACTTCTAAATAAATATTATCTTCAGATGTAACAACAGAGGTTTTCTGCTCAGGATGGGTTTGTACTATATGGCTTTTACTAGGAGTAGTTGGCCAGTTAAAAGCAGTTACTAAACTTTCAGCACAATTTTTCCATGTAAAATTTTGGAGCAACGCTGTACGTAGCTTAAAGGATTTTTCACGCTCCTTTGGGGCATCTTTGGCTATACGAAGTAACGCATCAGCTAGCGTATTTAAATCATCGGTTGTAAAAAAAGGGGTATCACTTTGACCAGCAACGTCAATGGCGTGAACATAGGAAGTATACAAGCCCTGCTCGTATTCCTCTAAAAATTTATAAACACCACTTTTATCACTAATAATAAGTGGAACTCCTGCGGCAATCGCCTCCCATGCAACGAGGCCAAAACCTTCGTGCCAAGATGGCATCATAGCCACAGTCGCATTTTTTAGACTACTAAATAGCTCATTTCTGTCTGTTGTAAATGGCAAGGCATGCAGTGTAATCGCGCGATTGGCATAGCTTTCAGCAAATCTTATTAACTCTTGCTCCTCCGCTGTTATTATTTTGGAGTTATGTTGCTCAAAATCTACCCCTCTTAATTCAATTGAAGGCGAATTTTTAGCTTTGAGTGCATCGGGTAAGGCAGTATTTTGAGTGGCCTGATAAATCGCCTTCGCAAAAGCAGCAATACCTAAATAAGCTTGTTTAAGTTTTTGTGCATCTTGACTTAGGCGACCACTCAAAAACGCTTTAAAGGTTTTAGGTGTGTTTTTGACTGAAATATCCGCTAAACCTGCAATTAATGTATGAACTTCTTTCTCATCATCCAATAAGTCAGTTAATGCGTCGCGTAATAAGGGGCCAACAGCTAATACAATACTAGCTTGATTAAAAATCCTTTTTTGCTCTTGAATTTTTTGCTGGGCTAATTGGCTATTTTCAGTAAAACTTTCATAGTGATGATAGCTCATGTGATGAATGACAGCCGATTGCCCACCAAGCTCTTGTGCGACTTTGATAGCAATGGTACCTGTGATACGGTCATGGCCTAAACAAACAATCGCACTATCGCTAGATAGGCTATTTATTTTTTGTGTGATAGCAGGGATTAATGAGTCATCATAGCTATTTGAGCTTGAATCTAAAGAGATGAGATGTACTTCATTGTTTTTGGCATCTTCTATTTCTTCCTTGTCTGCTGAGAGTACTATGCAAACAGTTTCAATATGTTCAAAAAAAGCCGCACCAACTGCACTTAATAAATCGGTATTAAAACTGTTAATACCACCAAATTTAGCTCCCCAACGTGTAGCAAAAGCAATTAGTATTTTATTCTTCATCTTGGTTTTCACATTCTACTTCTTATATGTTAACGATTATTTCCAATGGTGATTAATCTTGCACTATCAGTACAAATTCCAATAATGTTGAAATTTGTATATACGTCAACAACCTTGGGGACTTGTTCCACGTTACAAGAGATGGATGAGGCCGTGTCACCGCCCCTGAGCATCCTTGGCCTGAAGGTACTAGATTTAATGGTTATTACATTTAAGGCCGTAATTTTAGTACCTGAGTAATATCTTCTGCACTATGACGCTCAGCTAACATTTGCCACGGCTGACCCCATGTGCAATTGACAATACGGCCACGCTGTACCGCAGGTCTTTGTTTAATTGCGAGTGCCCAGCGTTGTACGTGTTCGTAATTGGTTACATCCAAAAACTCAGCGGCATTGTACAGTTTACCAAGCACTAAATTACCGTACCAAGGCCAAATTGCCATGTCTGCAATACTGTATTCATTGCCAGCAATAAAAGTATTGGCAGCTAATTGTTGATTCAGCACGTCTAGCTGACGTTTAATTTCCATCGTAAAACGATTAATCGGATATTCCAATTTTTCAGGCGCATAGGCGTAAAAATGACCAAAACCACCACCCAAGTAAGGCGCAGAACCTTGTAACCAAAATAACCAACTCAATACCGTGGCACGTGCGTTACCGCTTTCTGGTAGAAAATGACCAAATTTTTCGGCGAGATACAGTAAAATTGCACCTGATTCAAAAACATTAATCGGTGTATCACCTGAGCGGTCTACCAATGCGGGAATTTTAGAGTTTGGATTGATCTCAACAAAACCCGTTGAAAATTGTTCACCTTGGAGAATGTGAATTAAATGCGCATCATACTCCGCTTCTACAATTCCCAACGCGAGCAACTCTTCTAATAAGATAGTTATCTTCTGACCATTTGGAGTACCCATTGAGTAAAGCTGTAGTGGATGAGAACCGACAGGCAGCATTTTCTCATGCGTTGCTCCAGAAACAGGTCGATTGATACTTGCAAAAGTCCCGCCGCTTTGGTCTTCAACTTTCCAAACTTTGGGTGGTATGTATGGATTCGTCATTATGTTTCCTTGTTTGCATACGAGATGATAGCGCTCTATCACCACATCAAATCATCAGGAATTTGATAATTAGCATACGGATCTTCTTCTTCAACTTCTTGGGTAGTGGCTACTGTTCGGATGTTTAGCACGACAATCGAGTCTGCATCACGCAGAGCAATCTTTTCAGCGACGATGGTGGGGACTAACTCATAGGCATCTGCAAATCGAACAATGGCGGACTGCCCTTTTACCAATTGATTTAACAACGCCTCGGTCACGTATAATTTTTTAATTTTACCTTGATCGGTAAATTGATAGTGAATATCGCCCCCTTTACGATCAATCCGATGCACTTCAATAAGCTGCTTAATCTGTGCGCCAATGGCTTTACGCTCCATTTCTTCTTTCTTTTGACGATTCAATTCACGATCACGCTCGGCTTTGAGAGCCATAGCTTGTGCTACCGCTTCTTTGGTCTCGTCTTTCGCGTGTTTACCCGCTTCTAGTTGTTGCTGATGAATTTTTTTGACACGTTTATTATCGGCCAAACCTGATTTTAATAACTGACTTTGTAGTGAACTTGCCATGACGAATTATCTATCATAAAAATTAAAATGAAGTGACTATGATAACCCGTACAGGTCGGGTTTTAACCCGACACATCGAAGGAAATGATAAATTTAGTGCTTATAAATCTGTACTTCGCCTATTCGACATTCTGTTCTTTTGCCACCAGTTTACGAAAATCTACAGGTGTCATTCCTGTCCACCGTTTAAAAGAGCGGCTAAACGCTGTTTGATCCGAAAAGGCCAATAACCATGCAATTTCTGTCATCGATAGATGTTGTTGTTCTAAATACATTTTAGCAAGGCTTAAACGAGTTTTGTCTAGTAACTCGCTAAACGTCAGATGACGCTCACTTAACTTACGTTGTAAATTAGCACGGGATATCACCAGTTTTTCTGCAATATAACTAATATTAGTATGACCATCATGTAGTGAAGAAAGAAGGACTTGTTGAAGTTCATGGAGAAAAGAATCAGTCGTAAATGCTGGGTGCATACTCATTTCTGCTTGTATCCGCATCTTGACTAATAATTTCAGCTTATCATTACTTAAATCAATCGGCAAAGTAAGTACGGATAATGGAATAGTCACGGCGGGGCAATCGGCATTAAAGCTCACGGGACATCTAAAAAACTGCTGATACAATGCGACATCAACTGGTTTTTTGCCCACTAGGGCAACTGCAATATACAGCTGATGACAATGATTAAATAAGCTACTAAGCGTCATAAATAGCGAAGCAACACACATCTCGACAAAAATAGCTCCTAGACGACACTCTCCAAAAATATCGTTAATCTTTTTAATTAAATCCCAATCAATAAATATATGCGTATGGTCTACGCGTACTCTCATTTTAAATCCTTCAAACATCAATTGATAATAACGCTGAAATCGCATAATCACTTCACCGAGATTGTCACTAGACAGGCATAAATGCCCCAGAACACCACCGTATTTTACGTTCATGTAACTACCAATTTTAAGACCCAGTGCGAGGTGTGGTGTTTCTTGATCTAAAAAGTGTAACAAGCAGATCAATGCCAAAATCGAAATGTGCGTATTGTTCTGCCAAGTGTGCAAAAAAGCACGGGTAACAGGGGCACTAATATGCTCGCCATCAAGAAAAGTTAACATCCATGTGTATAAATCGGCGTTGATATAAACATCTAATTCGGCAAGTGTTTTTTGTAGTTTTTCATCACAGCCAGAAATGTTAAATCTTACAAGCAAATTTCTGAAATCATCATCAATGTCGGGGACATACTCTAGAGGTTCTTTCATGATTTTAACGCTCATTGAGGCAAAAGGTCATATTTTAGAAGCTAAAAGCCAATACATATCCCCACATTAACTTGATAATCAAGAAGCAAGAAATGGCATTACAAAATCATTTTTTAAAATCCAAGCGATTGATTTTAAAATTTTTATAATGAAGGAGTGCACCAGAAATAGTATTGGAAACAACCACCGATAATTAATTAGGTATCACGTTATGCGAGTGAGTGGCTATTTGCTCAATCACTTGTGGCAATATTTTTCGGGTTTTAAAAAGATGCAGAAAATGTTCAACGTATTGCTGTTAATAGGATATGTTACTTTTATGACTAATTATAGTCATGCAGATGAAAGCGATCTTGATGATTATAGAGTTAAATTAGGTAATGAATGGCAAGTAGAGAAAAACGACCGCGCCCGACAGATTCGTACCAGTACTAGACAGGAAAATGGCAATCGTTTTCGTTCGTTTAAAAGTGATTTTGTCGTCAATGCCTCCATGCAGACCGTAGCACGTGTCTTATTTGATTTCGATAACTACCCAAAGTGGTTTTGGCAAGTTCGTAAGGCACATTTATTAAAAACCATTTCACCAACAGAGTTCATTTGGTATGTTGAACACGATGCTCCATTAAACCTTCCGAATCGAGATGCTGTTTTGCAAACGGTAATTGAACCTATTACTGCGACTAAACCCTATGCCGCATTACATGTCAGTGTAATTAAGAACTACCTACCAGAGCGGCCAAATATTGTCCGAATTCAGGAGGAAGAAATTAAAGTCAGATTAACCCCTAGCCTTTCTGGCAGTATTAAAATAGAAATGCAAGGTTATGTTGACCCAAGTGGCATAGTACCTGTTTGGGCGAAAAATTTAGTTCAAGAAAGCGCACCTTATGCGACATCCCTTGGCCTCAGGCGCATGATAAATTTACCCAAATATCGTGACTCTAATGACGAGCCGTTATTTAAGCTCGTTGATTAGTTATAGAGGTTGTGTGCTACTCAACCTTCTGCCCACCGCTCCCTTTTAAGCCCTTTGACACTAAAAAAGGGGTTTGGCTGTCAATATTGTCTAAATTGCAGGGCATGTCAAAATTTAGTGCAAAGTCTCATTAAACAAATTCTCAGCCGACAATCCTTCACGCATTAATATTTCACGTAAACGACGCAAGGCTTCAACTTGGATTTGCCGTACCCGTTCACGGGTTAAACCGATTTGCTCGCCGACTGTTTCTAATGTCGCTGCTTCAAAACCTGCCAAACCAAAACGACGCATTAATACCTCTCTTTGACGCTCTGGCAAAAGCTCCAACCAATGCTCTAAATTATGGTTCAATTCATCATTTTGAATACTATCCGAAGGGTCAAGAGTCTGCGGATCCGCCAAGGTATCTAATAAACTTTTGTCATTATCGCCAGAAAATGTACTATCAATAGAAGTGATTTTTTCGGTCAGTCCTAACATTTGCTCAACGGTGGCAATAGGTTTGTCCAAGAGCTTGGCGATTTCTTCGGCGGTAGGTTCGTGGTCTAATTTTTGACTTAATTCACGGGCGGCGCGCAAATAAAGATTCAACTCTTTGACAATATGAACAGGTAATCTAACGGTACGTGTTTGGCTCATTAATGCACGCTCAATCGTTTGACGTATCCACCATGTCGCATATGTCGAAAAGCGAAAACCACGTTCAGGATCAAATTTTTCAACGGCATGAATTAAGCCTAAATTACCTTCTTCAATTAAGTCTAAAAATGACATACCTCGATTACTGTAACGACGAGCAATTTTAACGACGAGACGAAGATTACTTTCAATCATCCGTTGGCGGGCGCTGGCGACACCATCACGTGCTAAACGGGCAAAGTGAACTTCTTCCTCGGCAGATAGTAACGGAGAAATACCGATATCATGTAGATAAAGCTGAGTAGAATCGGTTGGATGTGCAACGACGGATTTTTTTGCTTTTGGGCTTGTAGTTTTTTGAGTTGTCATGATGCTGCCTTCCTCTTGCTGAGATTAAAGGCGTGTCTTTAAGTTGAAAATTCAACAGAATGTCACGCCCTAACAAGGGTTGGCGCAGATCGGCTTGTAATGTTAATTAGGCAGAATGGTTATTGGATCTATGGGTTTGCCTTTATAGCGAATCTCAAAATGTAATTTGTCTCGGTCTGTACCCGTAGAACCAAGCTCGGCGATGTTTTGGCCGAGTTTCACTCGCTGCCCTTCACCAGCAATAAGGCGGTCGTTATGGGCATAGGCAGTGATGTATTCATCGTTGTGGCGCAAAATAATCAGTTTGCCATAACCAACCAAACCTTCACCTGCATACACAACTACACCATCGGCGGATGCTTTAACACTATCACCTCGTTTACCAGCAATGTCGATGCCTTTGCTACCAACACCTTCGCTACTAAACTGTTTGAGTAACTGGCCAGTGACAGGCCATCCCCAAGTCAGTGAACCACCTTTGGCGGTAGCTTGCACGTTTGATCCGACAGACGGCGTGTTTTTAACGACTGTTTCGCTTGGCTTTTTAGGCGTAGATGTACTAGCAACTTGCTCTTTTGGATCTTTTAATGGCTTCGCAACTAAAGGTTTGCTCGGTACTGTCACGGGTTTGGTTGCAGCTATCGTACTGGGCGCAGGTGTTTCTACATCGGCGGTATCTAAACGGAGTTGTTGATCGGCATAAATGGTAAATTTTTCATCGAGATTATTAATTTTTGCTAATTCTTTATAATCTTTATCAAATCTTAATGCGATGGAATACAGTGTTTCGCCTGCTTTCACTCGATAGGTAGGTGCAGATGCCTGTGTTAATTTAGATTTGCCAACTTTACCTGAAGTACCCGTAGGCGCGCTCGGTTTTTTTGGCGCAGAAGCACAAGCCACTAACATTAGGCTAACCAACAAAGGCACGCCAAAGCGTTTATTGGCAAACTCAGAAATAAACATAACTCTTTTAAACTCCGCTTTTACGTTGCAGCCAATCATTGAGAGGCGGCAATGCCTCGTGACTGGTTAAATCGGTTTGTAAGGGCGTTAAACTAACATAGCCTTGATTAACGACATAAAAATCAGTGTCTTCTTGCATTGGCATTGGTTCACCTGCTAAGCCAATCCAATAAACCGCACGACCACGCGGATCATGACTTTTATCAATGGATAAACCCCGTTGTCTTTTACCTAAATGCGTTAACTTATGACCTTTAATTTCTGTTAATGGTAAATCAGGGATGTTCATATTGATAATATTATGTGCAGGTAGCTGCAACTCATGCCAGTGTTCAATCAATTGTTTGACTAACTCAGCCGCGACTTCATAAGCTTTAGGGCTAGTATGATGTTTTACTTTGGCTCCTGCTAATGACACGGCCAATGCAGGTTTACCTAAAAATCGCCCTTCTAATGCTGCACCCACCGTACCCGAATAAATCACATCATCACCCAAGTTTGCCCCTGAGTTAATACCAGAGACGACAAAGTCTGGCTCATCATTGGCAAAAAAACCATTCAATGCTAAGTATACACAATCCGCTGGAGTGCCATTCACTGCCCAAAAGCCATTGTCTAATTGAATGGGGCGCAAGGGTCTATCTAATGTTAGCGCGCTTGAATAACCACTACGTTCACTTTCGGGAGCCATCACCGTCACTTTGGCGATGCTACGAAGAGCCGTAGCTAATGCGACTAAACCCGGTGCTAAAACACCATCATCATTACTTAATAAAATATGCATAAGAAAGAATGACTCTACAGAATAAATAGATAGACTTTAAATGCGCAGAAAAGAATTAGCGAGGGATTAACAATACTACGGCGTGAGCTTCTATGCCCTCTTGTCGTCCAACAAAACCCAGTTTTTCTGTGGTCGTTGCTTTAACACCAACACAGTTAATAGCAACATTTAAGTCTTCGGCGATACGTTGCTGCATCAGCGCGATGTGAGGTGCAAGTTTTGGACGTTCGGCTAAAACAGTAATATCACAATTGCCGACACAATAGCCTTTATTATGAATTAAATCAACAACATGGCGGAGTAAAATTCGACTATTCATGTTTTTATAATTTGCGTCAGTATCAGGAAAATGTTTGCCAATATCTCCTAATGCCAAAGCACCCAATAAGGCATCACATAACGCATGTAAAGCGACATCACCATCGGAATGGGCGACTAAACCATGACTATGAGGAATATTGACACCCGCTAACGTGACACTATTACCCTCCCCAAAACAATGGACATCAATACCATGACCAATGCGGGGATGCTTCATACTTGTTGCCTTAACAAATAGTCTGCTAAAGCTAAATCTTCAGGATAGGTGATTTTTATATTATCGTAGGCACCTAGCACCAACAGAGGCTGATACCCTAAAGCCTCAATAGCAGCAGATTCATCGGTGACCGATACTTTGTATTTTTTGGCACGATTTAAAGCTTGATATAACACGCCAAAACGGAACATTTGCGGTGTTAATGCTTGCCAGAGCTGATTTCTAGTCAGCGACGAACTGACTCTAAAACTATGTTCAACACTTTGTTTAATCGTGTCACGTACTTGATTAGCAAGCACTCCACCGACTTCATCTTCGGATAAAGTTTCGATTAATTGACGAATATCTGATAAGCGTACACAAGGACGCGCCACATCGTGAACTAAGACCCAGTCGTCATCTTGGGCACGGTCACGAATAATATTTAAACCCGCTAATACCGAGTCAGAACGTTCTACACCGCCTGCAACAAATTGTAATTTTTCAGGGTGTGTATAGCTGAGTGTTTGTGCTTGTAAGTCATCGGGATTAATCGGCACAATAATTTTGCAAATATTATCCAATAGGCTTAAGCGATTAAGCGTACATTGAATGACGGTGCTGTCGAGTAAAGGTAAATACTGCTTGGGAGTCTCGCTGCCAAAACGACGACCCGCACCAGCCGCAGGAACAATAATCCAATAATTCACGGTTGACTCACTGTTGGTTTTATAGGCTGAGTAGCGGTAACACGGAAAAAAGTTTCATTTTGTTTTACCATGCCCAAATCTAAACGCGCATGCTCTTCGATGGCTTCAGTGCCACTCTTTAAATCATTTATTTCGGCCTGTAAAATGCGATTACGCTCAACTAATTTATCATTTTCTGCTTGTTGAGCAGCAATTTCCGCTTGCTTATCGTTCATGTCGAGTATGCCACCATCCCCCATCCACAACAATGATTGCAAGCTACAAAAAACCACTGCGGAAATGAGAATTAAAACACGACCAAACATCGAGGTGAGCATTGATAATGGCCTATTACATTAAGCTATGTTGTTATCACTCCTCATCTTCTAAGTCAAGAAGATGAGGGCTAATATATTACATATAGATACAGGTTAACGAATTAACGTAAACCTCGAAACTCCAACTTACCACGATACAAGGCCAAACCATCTAGCTCTTGTTCAATACGCAACAACTGATTGTATTTAGAGACACGATCAGAACGGCACAAAGAACCCGTTTTGATTTGACCAGCCGCTGTCGCTACCGCTAAATCAGCAATGGTTGAGTCTTCTGTTTCGCCAGAACGATGAGAAATCACCGTGCTATAACCGTTTTTCTTCGCTAGATAAATGGCTTCTAAAGTTTCGGTTAATGTGCCAATTTGATTGAACTTAATCAAGATGGAATTAGCAACACCTTCATTGATGCCACGTTGTAAAATTGCAGGGTTAGTCACAAATAAATCATCACCGACTAATTGGATTTTGTTGCCAATTTTATCGGTTAACATTTTCCAGCCTGCCCAATCCGATTCGTCTAAACCATCTTCAATGGAAATAATTGGATATTGGCGGCTTAGACCTGCTAAATAATCGGTAAACTCGTCAGAGTCGTAGGACTTGTTTTCGCCTGTTAAATGATATTTGCCATCTTTGTAAAACTCAGTAGCAGCACAGTCCAACGCTAACATGACGTTATCGCCTGCTTTGAATCCTGCTTGATCAATCGCGGTCATAATACAAGTAATGGCTTCTTCATTGCTGCGTAGATTCGGGGCAAAACCACCCTCATCGCCAACAGCCGTATTTAAGCCTTGTGACTTTAAAACACTTTTTAACGAGTGAAAAATCTCTGCGCCACAACGAAGGGCTTCGCTAAACGAGGTAAAGCCAACTGGCTCGATCATAAATTCTTGAATATCAACAGTATTATCAGCGTGTGCGCCACCATTAATAATGTTCATCATCGGCACTGGCATAGTGAAGATGGTTTGATTATTCAAACTACCGATGTATTCATACAAAGGCACTTTCTTTTCTAAAGCGGCGGCACGCGCACACGCTAAAGAAACCGCTAACATGGCGTTTGCACCCAATTTACTTTTGGTTTCGGTACCATCTAAGGCAATCATCGCACGGTCAATGGCTGCTTGGTCAAATACCGAACGGCCAACTAACAACTCGCGAATATCACTATTGACATTAGCAACCGCTTTTAACACGCCTTTGCCGCCATAACGTTTTGGATCTTTGTCGCGTAATTCTAGTGCTTCACGTGAACCTGTTGATGCGCCACTCGGTGCGGGCGCGCGGCCAATCACACCTGACTCTAAAATTACATCGGCTTCAATAGTTGGATTCCCGCGTGAGTCTAAAATTTCACGGGCGCGAATGTCGATAATCTGGCACATTAAGTAAACTCCGAGTATTAATGAGTATCTAGTTCAGGAAAGCTTTTTACTAAGTCGTCAATGGCTTTAATCTGCGTCAAAAAGCCTTCGAGTTGCGATAAGCGTAAGGCACAAGGGCCATCACATTTCGCATTTTCTGGGTCAGGATGTGCTTCTAAAAACAAGCCTGCTAAACCAACGGCCATACCTGCTCTAGCAAGTTCAGTCACTTGCGCACGTCGGCCACCTGCGGCGTTGGCTAAACCGCCTGGCATTTGTAGAGAATGGGTGACATCAAAAAACACGGGATAACCGAACTTCTTCATCACGCCAAAACCGAGCATATCAACCACTAAGTTGTTATAGCCAAAGCTGCTGCCACGCTCGCACAAAATCAACTGGTCGTTGCCCGCTTCTACACACTTTTGCATGATGTGTTTCATTTCTTGCGGTGCTAAAAACTGTGCTTTTTTGATGTTGATAATCGCGCCTGTTTTGGCCATTGCTGCGACTAAATCCGTTTGCCGTGATAAAAATGCAGGCAATTGGATTATGTCGCACACTTCGGCAACAGCTTGTGCCTGCTCAGGTTCATGGACATCGGTCAAAATGGGCACACCAAACTGACTTTTAATTTCTTGAAAAATCTTTAAGCCTTCATCTAAACCTGGCCCACGGTAGGAGTTGATAGATGAACGATTGGCTTTATCAAAAGAGGCTTTAAAAACATAAGGAATGTTTAGCTTTTGCGTAACGGTGACATATTGTTCACAAATCCGCATCGCCATATCGCGCGATTCCAACACATTCATGCCGCCAAACAAAACAAATGGTAGATTATTACCAATGTTAATATTATTCAGCGTAATCACTTTATCGCTCATTTCGCACTCCTTAACAATCTAGGCACATATTAGTTTAGTGCTTAGACTCATGTTTTTGTTATTATTTTTTCGCTTTGGCAGTGATAGCAGCTTCGACGAAACTACCAAATAAAGGATGACCACCACGCGGCGAGCTGGTGAACTCAGGATGAAACTGACACGCCAAGAACCAAGGATGGTCTGCAATTTCAATCATTTCTACTAAGCTGTTGTCAGCACTGCGGCCAGAAACAATTAAACCTGCTTTTGTTAAGGCTTCAACATATTGATTGTTAACTTCATAACGGTGGCGATGACGTTCAACAATTGTGTCATTGCCATAAACCGCGCGCGCTTTAGTCCCTGCTTGTAAATGACAAGGCTGTGCGCCTAAACGCATTGTGCCACCTAAATTGGAGTCTTCATTGCGTTTTTCAATCTCGCCTGACTCGGTCACCCATTCCGTAATAAGAGCAATCACTGGCTGTTGGAAAGCAGGTTGCTTTCTAAATTCTGTTGAATAAGCACCTTTTAAACCAGCCACATGACGAGCATATTCAATAACGGCTAACTGCATCCCTAAGCAAATACCTAAGTACGGAACTTTGTTTTCACGGGCATATTGAATGGCTAAAATTTTGCCTTCCGTGCCTCTATCACCAAAACCACCAGGAACAAGAATCGCGTCAGCCGACTCTAAGCGGGCTGTACCTTGTTCTTCTAAGGATTCGGCATCAATATAGTCAATTTTTACTTTGGTATGATGATGAATACCCGCGTGTAATAACGCTTCATTCAACGATTTATAAGCATCAGGTAATTCAACATATTTACCGACCATCGCAATGGTGACTTGCTGTTTAGGATGTAATAAACCTTCAACGACGGCATCCCAATCGCTTAAATCCGCAGGTAAACACTTCCAACCGAAACGCTCTAAGACGAAGTCATCTAAGCCTTGCTCACTGAATTTGCGCGGGATTTGATAAATCGTTTGTGCATCTTCGGCCAAGATTACGGCTCGATGCTCAACATTTGTTGAGTTGGAGATTTTAAGGCGAGATTCTTCGGGAATAGTATGGTCTGAGCGACAAATCAAAATATCAGGTTGTAAGCCAATCGAACGTAATTCTTTAACGGAATGTTGAGTGGGTTTAGTTTTAGTTTCACCTGCGGACGCAATGTAAGGTACTAAGGTCAGGTGCATCAGCAACGAACCTTGAAAGCCTAATTCGGCACGCATTTGGCGTACTGCTTCCATAAACGGCATGGCTTCGATGTCACCCGCTGTGCCACCAATTTCAATAATGGCAATGTCGTAGCCTTTTGCGCCTTGACGAATACGTTGTTTAATCATGTCGGTGATATGCGGAATCACTTGTACGGTTGCGCCTAAATAATCGCCCCGACGTTCTTTTTGAATGACATCGGAATAAATACGACCACTGGTGAAGTTGTTGTTTTGTGTCATTTTGGCACGACGCAAGAAACGCTCGTAATAGCCTAAATCCAAGTCTGTTTCTGCGCCATCTTCGGTAACAAAAACTTCACCATGCTGATAAGGACTCATGGTGCCTGGATCAACATTAATATAAGGATCCATCTTGGTCATCGTGACTTTTAAGCCACGCGCTTCAAGCAATGCTGCAAGACTGGCAGCAGAAATGCCTTTACCTAAGGAAGATACAACGCCACCCGTGACAAAAATATACTTAGTCGTCATGAAAAATCCAGACTGATTGTGCGATAGGGATGCTTGACTTACGCGTTGTGACGCCTAAACGTCTAGAGGCTATTTGCAAACATCGCCATAAAACGTTGTTATTGGGCAAATAAGTCGTTTTTGCGTAAGTAAGTCTAAAAGATGGCGCAGATTCTAGCAGGATGAACGGTTTGTCTCAATCAATAAGTCTTAGGCAATAAAAAACCCGCATGATGCGGGTCTAAAGAATCACGTCCTTGTGTGACAGCATCCTTGCTTATTAAATAGTCATCCTTGACTACGAGGCAAATCTTTTCAGCGTAAGGATTAGAACTTGTGTTCAACACCCAATGCCAAAATAGTTTCGTCAATGTTGTTAACAGCCGCTTTTTTGGTGTCTTCTTTGGTTGTGTACCAAGCGAATGCTCTTGTTTTGGAGGTGAAGTTATAATCTGCACCAATAGTCATTTGTGCTTTTTCGACACTTCCAGTTGCACCAATAGTAGCCGTATCATCGGCTTCGGCTATGCTGTATTGAGCTTTTAATACAATATCACTGAGTTTGTAAGCCGCACCTAACAAGTATGCTGTTTCCGCATCCTTGCCTGTGATGTTTTCGCTAGTACTGTACAAGCAATTAAGGGTTAAATCCGCAACGTTGTAAGAAACTACTAAACGCATAGTGTCGCTTTCGCGTGTGGTGCCAAACAGAGATGTTTTGCCTTCAATATTCATGTCTGACGCCAATGCTAAGTACAAGCCCATTTCTTCGTTGTGGTGAACAATAGAAATGGAAGATCCATTTTTAGCGGCGGCCGCAGTATCTTGAGTTTGTGACATCACGTTAAATTGTGTATTAGCAAATTTAGGCGATTCATAACCAAGCACATTGTTGACGCGATTTTCGCCAGCAATAGTAAATTCCATATCCGCAGCAAAATCATTAAACAAATCGATTTTGCCTTGAGCTAATTTTAAATAGGTGTCGTATTTACCCATTTTTACCGTACCAAGCTCTTGATGTTTGATACCAACGAAACGATTACGCTGACCTAAATCAGCACCTTCGCCATCGCTGTTAACTTGCCATTCAATAGCATAAATAGCACTCAAAGTTGCGGTTAATTCATCCTCACCTTTTACACCAAAACGTGAAGCATTGCTTTGCATGCGGGTATATTCTTGATCGCCGACAGAACCATCTACATCTTTTTGGTAAGACTCAGCAGATAAGTTAATTTGACCATATACTTTTGGCGCAGCATTGGCAGCTATTGGAGCAACAAGCGCAGCAGCAACCGCTAAAGCAATAAGATTATGTTTCATGGGGTGAGTCTCCTCAGACCTTTGGTTTCAAAATGCTGTGACGTTGGGTCACAACCTCGGCGCAAGTATTTGAAATTTAGATGACAGAATCATGTCTGTTATGTGACAGTTTTATGAATCCAGTAACAAAGACACACGATTTGTCATCTTCTTTTACTAACTTGTGGTTGACTAACGCCAACAAAATGCAATTTATAGTAATTTTCATAAAATAAAAAATACTATTAAATTATTTTGATATTCGATAAAAGAATATATTAAGCAATAAAAAAGGCGACTATTTGGCACATAGTCGCCTTTTTTGTTTTAAGCAGTTGTTATGCTTTAGGTAAAGTTACGCCTAACTGCCCTTGGTATTTACCACCGCGATCTTTATAAGATGTTTCACAAACTTCATCCGACTCAAAAAATAGCATTTGTGCTACGCCTTCATTGGCATAAATTTTTGCGGGTAAATTCGTGGTATTCGAAAACTCTAAAGTGACATGACCTTCCCACTCGGGTTCTAAAGGCGTAACGTTGACGATAATGCCGCAACGGGCATAAGTCGATTTACCCAAACAAATGGTCAAGACATTACGCGGAATTTTGAATAACTCGACTGTTCTGGCTAAAGCAAAAGAATTAGGCGGAATGATACAAACGTCATCGACAATATCGACAAAGCTTTTTTCGTCAAAGTTTTTAGGGTCAACGGTGGCGGAATAGACATTGGTAAACACTTTAAACTCACGCGCACAACGCACGTCATAACCGTAACTGGATACACCATAAGAAATGATTTTTTCGCCATTGACGGCACGCACTTGCTGCGGCTCAAAGGGGCTAATCATGCCGTGTTGCTCGGCCATGCGGCGAATCCACTTGTCTGCTTTAATTGTCATCTTCTTACTTCCCAAAAAACGCCATAATACGGTTACGAGGCACACTATCTTCTAAAGCTAATTTAGCTGCCACTTTACGGGCAATATCGACATAAATCGCCGCAATCTTACCTTTTGGCTCGGCTAAAACGGTTGGTTTGCCGCTATCAGTTTGCTCTCGAATGCTTTTATCTAAAGGCAATTGACCTAATAATTCTGTTTGATAGTCTTTGGCTATGCGCTCTCCACCACCAGCACCAAAAATTTCTTCGGCATGGCCACAATTCGAGCAAATGTGCAGCGACATATTTTCCACCACACCCAAAACACGAATATTCACTTTACGGAACATCTCAATGCCTTTTTTGGCATCTAATAAAGCAATATCTTGCGGCGTGGTGACAATTACTGAGCCAACCACAGGAACACGTTGCGCTAAAGTTAGTTGGATGTCACCTGTTCCTGGTGGCATATCCACAATCAGGTAGTCTAAATCATGCCAAGCCGATTGACTAAACAACTGCGTCAACATTCCCGTTGCTTTAGGACCGCGCCAAACAATAGGCGTAGTGTCATCGCCTGTTAAAAAACCAACGGACATTACTTGCAAGCCTTCTTTAGTTTCTAAAGGCACAAAGGCATTGTCTTCAATTTTTGGCGTTTGACCGCTTAAACCTAACATCATTGGTTGGCTAGGGCCGTAAATATCGGCATCTAATACGCCTACTCTTGCGCCTTCTTGTAACAATGCTAACGCAATGTTGACGGCTGTTGTCGATTTACCGACCCCACCTTTGCCTGATGCAACCACAATCACATTTTTAATCGGCGGCACACCTTCTAAACCTTGTTGTGGTTTGGCGCGTGGTACGTCCAGCAGCAATTGACAATCAACGGTTTTTGCACCTGCTTTAATGATTGCTTGGCTGAGTTTTTGCTGAATATCTTTGGCTAAACTGGCATGAGGATACGGTATGGCGAGTACCACTTTAACGTGATCACCTTGAAGATCGACGGATTGAATCAACTGTGCGTAATCGCGGTGTAAGTACGGGTCTTGATGCTGCTTGAGGGCAGACTCGACTTTTGCGCGGGAAATAGACATAACATCCTCTGGGGACAGCAAAATTTTTTGGAAGCTAATGCTAACGTATTTTCAATATGCGTTATAGTACACGCCTTTATTTTTAGTCTTTTGAGTGTCGCCATGACTCGCCGTTTATTAGTCACCAGTGCTTTACCTTATGCCAATGGCCCTATTCACTTGGGACATTTAGTTGAATATATTCAAACGGATATTTGGGTGCGTTTTCAAAAATCACGCGGAAATGATTGTATTTATGTTTGCGCTGACGATGCTCACGGCACGGCGATTATGCTCAAAGCCGAACAAAATGGCGTAACGCCTGAAGCACAAATTGCCACTGTAAAAGCCGACCACGAAGCGGATTTTTCAGGTTTTCATATCGAATTTGATAATTATCACTCGACTCACTCGCCTGAAAATAAAAAAATGTCCGAGTTTATTTATCTTAAAAATCGCGATGGCGGCCATATTACCACCCGTCCTGTACGTCAATTGTTCGACCCAGAAAAACAATTGTTTTTGGCTGACCGTTTTATTAAAGGTGAATGCCCGAAGTGTGGCGCAAAAGACCAATACGGTGACTCGTGTGAAGTTTGCGCGGCTACTTATGCGCCAACAGAATTAAAAAATCCCTATTCAACGATTTCTGGCGCAACACCGATTGAAAAAGAATCCGAACATTACTTTTTTAAACTCCCCGATTTTGATGGCATGTTAAAAGAGTGGACACGTTCAGGTCATTTGCAATCAGAAGTATCCAATAAATTAGACGAATGGTTTGAATCAGGTTTGCACGATTGGGATATCTCCCGCGACGCGCCCTACTTTGGTTTTGCCATTCCCGATGCACCAAATAAATATTTTTATGTGTGGTTAGATGCGCCTATTGGTTATATGGCCAGTTTTGAAAACTTATGCGCCAAGAAAAACCTCAACTTTGATGATTATTGGGCAGCCGATGCCGAAGGTAAAACCGAGATTTATCATTTTATTGGTAAAGATATTGTCTATTTTCATGCCTTATTTTGGCCAGCGATGTTAGATGGTGCAGGTTTTCGTAAACCGACAGGCATTTTTGCGCATGGCTTTTTGACGGTGAATGGTCAAAAAATGTCAAAGTCACGTGGCACGTTTATTAAAGCGCGGAGTTATTTGGATAATTTGAATCCTGAGTACTTGCGTTATTACTTTGCTGCGAAATTATCGGGTTCGGTTGAAGATATTGACTTGAACTTAGAAGATTTTACCTTCCGTGTAAATAGCGATTTAGTGGGAAAAGTTGTCAATATTGCCAGTCGTTGTGCAGGTTTTATCAATAAACAGTTTGAAGGGAAATTAGCCGATAGCTGTGCTGAACCTGAATTATTAGCGCAATTTGTTGATGCAGGCGTGAGCATTGCTGAACATTTTGAACGTCGTGATTTTGGCCGTGCTGTGCGTGAAATCATGGCCTTAGCCGACAAAGCGAATCAATATATTGATGAGAAAAAGCCATGGGCGTTGGCTAAAGACCCTGCTAATCGTGAGCAAGTTCAAGCAGTATGCAGTGTTGGTTTGAATATGTTCCGTCAATTGATTGTGTATCTTGCGCCAATTTTGCCTGTCACTGCCGAAGCCAGTCGTGCTTTCTTAAATATCGACTCTTTAGCGTGGAACTCTCGTCAACAATTGTTAGTTGCCCATACGATTAATGCCTTTACACCGTTAATGACCCGTGTGGAAAAAGACAAAGTTGCAGCAATGGTAGAAGCCTCTAAGGAAAACTTAGAGCCGACCAGTAAAGTGATCGCTACACCTGCCGTTGTCAAAGCGGCTGAAATTGAAGCTATCGCCCCGACCATTAACATTGATGACTTTGCTAAAGTCGATTTACGGGTGGCGAAAATCGTTAATGCAGAACATATTCCTGAAGCGGCTAAGTTATTAAAGCTGACTTTAGACTTAGGTAATGAACAGCGGACGGTATTTGCAGGTATTAAATCCGCTTATAAGCCTGAAGACTTAATTGGTCGTTTAACAGTAATGGTGGCTAATTTAGCTCCCCGTCAAATGAAGTTTGGCGTGTCTGAAGGAATGGTTTTAGCGGCTGGTGCAGGCGGAAAAGAAATCTTCCTGTTATCGCCCGATGATGGTTCAACGGCGGGGATGAAAGTTAAATAAACCTGTAGGGGCGAATTTATTAGGGACTGTCGACGGTTACTAATTTTATCCCTTCGACTCCGCTCAGGGAGCATATTTGTGCTGGCTGAGCGGAGTCGAAGCCTCAAGGAGTTATTGTGTTGAAATTCTGCCGCTTTCTGCTTCTACTATACCCTCTTTCAGCCTTTGCACAATGTCCTGATTATGCCTCGGTCATCAATACGCCGACGTTTGTCGCTCAACAACAAACTAAGTTTCAACATCGTAAAAGTCAAATATTAGCAAAATCACAAACCGCTTGGCACATGGTTGGTGATGTCATTATTCAACAAGGTCAAACTGCCGTTATCACCGCTAAATTTGATTATGGCGCAGCGGTGCACAAAGACTTAGAAGATGAATATGTTGATGTTTATTTAACAGGCACTGGATTAAGAGATTGGAAAAGTCTAGGCCGTTATAAAACAGATGAAGATGGTCGTGTCAGTATTCACCAAGAAAACCTTCCTATTGGCGAATACCGTATTCGTTTTGTCGTTGAAGGTGATTTATCAACGGTTGATGGTTTTATTTCTGTGGTTGAACAAGGCCGTCAAGCCATTGTTTTTGATGTTGATGGCACATTAACTATCAACGATTTTGAAGCCTATGCCGATTATATTGGTATGAAAACCGCACGACCTTATGTTGATGCTGTAAAGGTCGTGCGTGCTTATCAAGAAAAAGGCTATCAAATTATTTATCTAACTGCCCGTCCCGCATGGGACACCAAAGACTCGCGGCAGTGGTTTACAAAAATGGGGCTACCCGAATGGCATTATCGTAGTCGTTTATATGATGCCAACAGCAAAATACCCGCTATTCAAACGCATAAAACAAACTATCTAAATTATTTACGCCATACGGTTGGTTTAGATATTGTTCGTGTTTACGGTAATGCTTTAACCGATATAGCCGCTTATGCGGATAGTGGTATAGCAAAAAGTCAAACCTATATCATTGGCACTTATGCGGGTGTTAAAGATACACAAGCAATTAATAAAAACTATTCTGAACATTATCAAGCAGTTGTTAAAGATACGCCACAATCAATCTCCTGCAAGTAATTCATTATAAAAGAGAACATTTGGTGGCGATACATTTAGTTATATAGATATATCATTTTTACTTATAGATTAAATAAAAATACACCACTTGAGCTGATAATCTATTTTATGGGACAATATCAGCATGTTCACCTAGATTGAGAAAGAGCCACTATGTCTGCTTTTGCTTCTGAAACCGTATTAACCGTCCGTCACTGGAACGATACTTTATTTAGTTTCACCACTACCCGTGACACTAGCTTACGCTTCCATAATGGTCATTTTGTTATGATTGGCTTAGAAGTGAATGGCAAGCCATTGATGCGCGCTTACAGTATTGTCAGTGCCAACTACGAAGAAAATTTAGAGTTTTTTAGTATTAAAGTGCAAGATGGCCCACTGACATCACGCCTGCAACATTTAAAACCGGGTGACACCTTATTAGTGAGCCGTAAACCAACGGGCACTTTAGTTCAATCAAGTTTATTGCCAGGTAAAAACTTATATTTAATCAGTACGGGAACAGGCTTAGCGCCATTTATGAGTATTATTAAAGACCCTGAAGTGTATGAGCGTTTTGACCATGTCATTCTCACTCATGGGGTTCGTAATGTGAATGAGTTGGCTTATGCCGATTACATTACCAATGAATTGCCACACAATGAGTTTTTTGGCGAAGAAATCAAAAAGAAATTGATTTACTACCCAACCGTAACGCGCGAACCGTTCCGCAATCAAGGCCGTTTAACTGATCTAATGGAAAGCGGTAAATTGTTTAGCGACATTGGTTTGCCGCCGTTAAATATTGAAACTGACCGTGTGATGATGTGCGGTAGTCCCAGCATGTTAAAAGACTTCTGCCGCATTTTAGATGCCAAAGGCTTTCAAGAATCACGTCACGGTCAACCCGCGCATTATGTGATTGAACGGGCGTTTGTTGAGAAGTAATCATTTCTGAGTGCAAAAAAGGGCGAAAGTTTATTCGCCCTTTTCTTTTTTATACCGCTATTGCGTCAACCACTTCTACACGTTTAGCTTTTGATGGCAACGAATAACGTAAAATTCGACCACAAACTTGACCAAACTGCTTCACTAACGAGCCTGTATTATAGTGCTGACCATAACGCTGGCAAATCGCTTGTACTTCAATAGACATTGCGGCATAACGTCGCGCAGGCACATCAGGAAATAAATGATGTTCTATTTGATGACTCAAATTACCCGATAAAATATGAAAGGCTTTACTACCTGTTAAATTCGAAGAGCCGCGTAATTGTCTTAAATACCAACTACCGCGTGTTTCATTTTCTAAGACACTTTTAGGAAAAACTTCCGCATCAGCGGTAAAGTGTCCACAAAAAATAATCATAAACGTCCACAAACTACGTAGAACATTCGCGGCCATATTGCCAAGTAATACAGGTAAAAAGAAAGGCCCAGCTAACAAAGGAAAAAACAGATAGTCTTTCAATAGCTGGCGTTTTATTTTGTGCGTAACGGGTTTTAATTCTTCTTTGAATTGTTCTTTAGTTTTTTTGCCGCTAAATACTTTGCCTAATTCTAGGTCTTGAATAGCAACGCCCCATTGAAACAACAAGGCGAAAATAACCGCATAAATCGGCTGACCTAAATAAAAAGGCTTCCAGCGTTGTTCAGGAAATAAACGTAATAAGCCATAGCCAATGTCATCATCCATACCACGAATGTTGGTATAAGTATGATGCTTAAAATTATGTGTTTTTCGCCAATTATCACTGGTGCCAACAATATCCCATTCATAGGTTTTACCGTTTAAATGCGGGTCACGCATCCAGTCATATTGGCCGTGCATGACATTATGACCAAGTTCCATATTTTCTAAAATTTTTGATAATGCCAGTAAAGATGTACCCGCAACCCAAGCAGGCGGAAAAATACTGGCATATAACAGACCACGACCTGCGACTTCGCTATAGCGTACCGCCTTAACAATATTACGAATATAGCGCGCATCGAGCTCACCGACATCGGCCATTGTCCGTGCACGTAAAGCATCTAATTCCGCACCAAATTGTGCTAATTCTTCAGCTGATAATGTGCGATTGTGAATAGTGTTGTGCATTGATATTGCTCCTATTACAAATCTAAAATTAAGTCAGAATTAGCACGAGCGACACACAGCCTTAACGCGCTTTGTGGTTCGCTAGTTAGCTCCCCTGTAGTTAAATCTTGCGTTGTGCCTGATAATTTCGTACATGCACAGGTATTACAAATTCCCATGCGACAACCCGATGCCACTTCAATACCTTGCGCTTCTAATGCGTTTAGAAGTGGCTGCCCTGCGCTTAACTCCAATGTTTTTTGACTGGCTTGAAGTTGCACACGCACAGTACCGAGTGCAGGAGATACCAGATTGGAAAAAACAGGTGGCGTAAAAGATTCAGCATGAAATGACAAACATTTTTGTCCGATTAACTGGCGTATTGAATCAACAAAACCTGCGTTGCCACAGGCAAAAACTTGGCTATTGTCAATATTAGGAATAATCTGCGTTAACAACTCAGCATCAGGACGACGATTCAACTCACCTGCTAAAAGATGAGTCTCGTTTGTTAAAGCAAAAGTGACATTGAAATTTGTATGATTGGCTTCCAGTTGACGTAACTCGGGAAAAAAACATAATTCTGCGCGCGTTTTCGCCCAATAAATTAAAGTGATTGGCTGAGTTAGTTGCTCCGCTGTTAAGTGGCGAATCAAACTCATTAATGGCGTAATACCACTACCTGCGGCGAGAAATACGGAAGGTTTGGAAGGTGCTGTCGTTAGAGTCATTTCGCCAAACGATTGGCCGATTTCTACAATCTCACCGACTTGCGCTTTTTGACATAAATAGGAACTGACTTTGCCATTTTCTACTGCTTTGACGGTAATCGCGAGCAAGCTTTTTTTATTGGGAATATTGGTCAAGCTATAACTACGCGTTAAGCGTATGCCATTGACTTCAACTGTGACATTAATATGCTGACCTGCGTTAAATCCCAAAAAGTGTTTATTTGGCTTTAACACTAAAGTCACGGTGTTTTTAGCTTCTACCCGACGCTCAACAATCCGAGCCAGAGGTCGCTGCCATGTTAATAACGAACGGCACTCTCCTGCCCAAAAATCAAACACGTCAGCGGCAATGATGGGACTAAAAAATTCACGAAGGTTAAGCGGTTTGGCAAACATATACTGGCTCTAGGTGGGTTTTGAGCAAGTATATCAATTAATATACACTTGTCTATACGTTTGTATATTAATTATTAAAGATGCAAAAACAAGCCCTCACGAAGAAGGCTTAAGAAACATTTAAGTCGTTATACCACTTCTACTCGCTCCACTTTACAGCGAATCCTCTTGGTATGTGGACACGCGGTATAAGGATCTCTGTCCATCGCATCGACCAATTCATTAATCGACACACCCGTTGGCTTTAATTCCCCCGTAACAGGATCAGGATAGTTTTGCCCCAAAATATTTGGCAAATGCAAATGCCCCGCGAGCGTATTTTTGTCGATTTTTAATGGTGCTGTAATGGAGGCGCGTTTAGAGGTAATTCGCATTAACTCGCCCTCTTTAGCTTCCAAAGCAGCAGCATCAGCTTCGGACATATACAACGAAGCATGAATCGCGCGACCTTTACGCCAACTGGGGTCACGCATAATGGTATTGGCGGTAAAACCTGTGCGTAAGCCACCATTCAAAATAAAGGGATATTGTGGATCGTGTGGCTCACTGTCTTTTAACAATAATCGACTAATATCTTGGGCAAAATCGTCAAAATACATTTTTACTTTGCCATTCTTGTTGCCACAGTTCGCTTCAAAGTTTTTCTCCATCTCATAATGCCCCAACAACACCCCCTCGGGATGATCGAGTAACTTTTTGAAGACAAATTCCGTTAACGCAAATGGGTTACGGATTTTTTTCGTTTCAGGTAATGCACGTTCAATTTGATCGCGGCGTGTGGTGGCATAACCTAAAGCACTTAACCATATATAAGTCAGCATAGGATTTGGCAGTGTTGCGCCCAGTGTTTCATAGGTTAAATACGCCGAACGTGCGATCACTGAACCGACACTTTCTAGCTTACTACTCGCTAAAGCGTAACTATTAACGGCAGCTAAATAGGCAGGTGCGCCCCATGTTGTCCGCGCACTTTTAGCCAGTTTATGTAAGGCTTTCGGCGCAGCACCGACAATACCCATTGCTCGTGCTAAACGATAATATATCTCCACTTCGGGCAAGGCTTCACCCAAAGGATTAACCACAGGTGGACGAACCTGTGGCGCGATAATATCTTTAGGAAAAATTGAAAACTCCCACTTTTCATATCCTGCGGGCGCAGGTAATACATAATCAGCGACTTGTGCGGTTTCGCTCATGGCAGGGTCAATCACCACTAGCAAATCTAGCTTGGCAAATGCCGCTCTAAAACGACCAGTATCAGGGTAACTCGCTAAGGGATTCGTACCATCACAAATCAATGCCCGTATACGGTCAGGATGTGATGATAGAATTTCTTCGGGAATAATTGCAGGTGGAAATTGTGGAATAGGCAACACCGCAGGAATGCCTTCAATAGAAGACTCAAGTGCTTTGGTCATTTCTTTGAAATACGGCATTTTAGGGCCAAAAAGCTGAACAAAAAAGTTGCCCCCTTTTCGTCCATAATTTCCTGTCATAATTAATAACACGCGAACCATATAAGAGGTCAGCGTGTTAAATGACGAATGTTCTATGCCTAAATCAAAGGCAATGGTGGCAGGTTTGGTTTGACCAAATTCACGCGCAGTGGCACGAATATCTTCTTCGCTCAAGCCACAACGCTCGGCCATTTCAGCAATATTAATGCGCTCAAAAATAGTTGCTAGTTTTTCATAACCTTCGGTTTTGGTGTTGATAAAATGGCTATCAACTAAATTCTCTTGCACTAAAATGCCTGCTAAGGCCAATAAAAAGTACAAATCTTTGGCGGGTTTAATGCGTAAATGTCTATCCGCTAAACGCGTGGTTTCGGTGATACGAGGATCAACGGCAATCATGCGCCGTTGCTCATCACGAAAGATATCTTTAAGAGCTTCTTTAGGATTACTACCTTGATTGCTAATGTGCGGATTTGTGCCAATCAACAACATAAATTTGGCATTATGCTTATCGGGAACAAGATAAATGTCATGAGTGCCACGAATCATACGGCGGTCGTTGAGCCAATGCTGGGTTTTTTCTTGCGCTAAGGCAGTAAACACCATCGGCGTGCCAATGCCATACATTAACGGAATAGCACCAAAGCCTGCCGAATGGTTACCCTGCCCGCCCAATCCTGCAAAGGCAATGGCTCGCGGGGCATGATTTTGACGAATATGATTGAGTTTGGCGGCGATTTCAGTAATCGCGTTGTCCCAACTAATGCGCTCGAATGTGCCATCAGGACGCTTTTTTAAGGGATATTGAACACGCTGGGCATGATTGACATAGTTAGCAATGGCATAGGCTTTATTGCAGGAATAGCCTTTGGTTGACGGATGTGCCTCATCTGCACGCACCGCGACGATTTTGTTATTTTCGACATCGACACGCAAACCGCAATTGTGTGAACACAAGGAACACGCTGTCGGCAAATTGGTGGCGGTGTTGGGAACATTCACTGCACCATTAAAAACATAAGGCATGGCGGTCATGGTATTTTCCTTTTAGCGTTGTGATGATTGTAGCCAATTTAAAACCAAGCTATTAAAAGCGGGGGCTTGTTCACGCATTAACCAATGACCTGCTTCCATCGCAACCACTTGATTACCCTGCTGTGCCGCCACTCGTGCTAACCATTGTTTTGATTGAAACATGACAGGTTTATGTTTGGCATAAACATACAGCATGGGACAATCAGGCACGATACTAAACGGTTTTACAGGGTCACTAATGGGCTTAAACCATGTTTGAAAATACGGATAATTCATTGCTCGATGAACAGGCTCGGCGGGCGTTGGCTGTTGTAAGGCTTTGGCCACTAATTTTGTCAGCGGTGTGCCAATGGCTTCAGGTAAAAACCATGCCGCCGCTAAATTAAGTTGATAGCTGACAATCATTAACGCTTGATACGCTTTAAGTGACTTTAAATAGTCTTTAGATAACGCATCACCGATGTCGATGCTAATTAAATGGCTCACCTTCTGCGGATATTGGCGATAAAACTGATAGCCAAAAACACAACCCCAATCGTGAATCAATAAAATCACAGGCTTATTCGGTGAAAACTCATCAACTACTTGGTTAATCATCGCCACGACATCACCAAAACGATAGGCATGACGCGCACCTTGTTGATCAAAATTTGGCAAGGTCACACGCAAACAACGATAATGAGGCGACAAGGCCGCCACTTGCTCATCCCATACTCTGTAGGTATCAGGCCAACCATGAATCATGAGAATTGTTTGTTCACCCTGACCCTCGATATAAACGGATAACGGCTGCTGTGTTTGGCTCATAACTATTTTTCCTCAAGAATCGTTGTTGACCTAAAAATTAGCCAACTTTGTGACTTTCTACTTTACCCGCTACGCGCTCGCCCATTGCTTTACCTAAAGCAGCTAAGGCATTAAAGGGTCGAATCATCACTTCAAAATCAACAATTTTTCCGTCTTGGTTAAAACGAATCATGTCGATGCCTTTCAGCGATTTGCCATCAACCAACGCGCTAAACTCTAAAACAATTTCTAAACCGTCATCACTGGCAAAAGAACGGTGATAGGTAAAATTTTCAAAAATAGTAATCACGGTTTGCAAAATCAACGCCACTGCAAACGCTCCCGCATAAGGACGATGTGCCATTGGCGAACGAAACACGACCTCGGGATGTAATAACTCAATCAAAATGGTGGTGTCTTTGGTATCAATCATTTTGTGCCATTGCGCTAAAGAAGTCGCAACAACGGGCTGTAGATGCTGAATGGTCATGGTTTTTCTCTGTGAATGGATAGAAATCAAACAATATCACTAAAAGTTTACACCGTAAACATTAACTTTACATGGCACGCATCATTCAAGGCGTAATCACTCGCCTTAGTCATAACACGCTAAAAAGCTCTACAAGCTACACTTTGGCTAACTGAGCAGGCACACATTTATGCCAAGGCGTACCCGCAAAAAAATCACGCCGACTGGTATCTGTTAATTCATTAGGCGCAATACCTTGTTGAATCAGCTCACCATTGGCATTGGGATATTGCAAGCCTTGTCCGTTCGGCAAAGAAATATGGCCACGTTGCATCATTTTTGATATTTCTAATGGCACTTGTACCGAGCCGCGAGGCGTGGTTAATTGCACGACATCACCATCAATACAACCTAAATCTGCCGCATCTTGGGCATGAATACGCAACGTGCCAAAACGTCCACGTTTGTACCAACTGGAGTCACGAACGGCAGTATTTGCTGTGTCATTACGCCGCTCGCCTGCGGACAAGACGAAGGGATAATTGGGGTCTGTTAACTCAGGTTGGCTGGTGGCGAGTTTTTCAATTTCGCCCACTAACTCAGCAATATACAATTCAATACGATGCTCTGGCAGTTTAATAGCTTGCCAGCTTTCTTGATAATTACGGTCGGCATAGACCACACCCGATGGATTATCGAGAATGGCTTGAAATAAACGGTCACCAGCTAAGGGTGCAAGTCCTGTAAATCCTGCGCGAGCAGCCGTTTTTGGATTATCCATGACATGAAACAACGATAACGCCCACACCAATGCTGCCGCTTCCATGCCTTTAGGTAAGGTTTGGCCTAATGTGCGATATAAAATGATTGGCGCGTACGGCACAACTTTTTTAGATAACGCGGCTTGTGTGACAAAAGCAGCGGCAAACGCCTTACGCGCTAACGATTCTTTGAAAATGTGAATATCACCTAATTTACGTTGGCCGAGCTTAATTTGGTCAAGCTTGAGGGCTAAACGTAAGGGCTGATAATCTCTTTCCGATAACTCCCCCATCGCTTCCAGTAAACGGGCATGAATTTCTGCTTCGGGCAATGTGCCTGCTAATGGCTCAAATAAGGGTTGGCGAACATGAAAGGCATTTTTGGGAAATTCCATGTTAAAAAATGTCGCTTCGGCTTTTTCAAACTGACTGGATGCAGGCAACACATAACTAGCCTGACGCGCCGTTTCGGTCATGGCGACATCAATCACTAGACTAAATTCTAGCGCACGAATCGCTTCACGCATCCGTTGGCTATCCGCTAAGGAATGCGCAGGATTGCCACTTTCAATAATCATCGCGCGAAAACGTTTAGGATGATCGGTTAAAATTTCATCAGGAATGACATTACACGGAATTAAACCAATAATAATTTTTGATTGGGTAACAGGGCTAAAACGGCCTTTATTGGCAGGTGTTGGACTGGCTTTTTTGCTACTGCCACCTGTCTCGCCTTTACTGGCTTTGGCTAACGAAAAAAATGGCACATACGCATTGGCTGCACCCTCTTTGCCGTAATTGCCTGTCACCGTCGCTAATAGACGTTGTAAATAGCTATTTAAGGTGGAATGTTGATTCATTTGCGTGCCGAGGTCTTCAAAAATCGACACACTTTTAGCTTGGGCAATCCGTTGTGCGGCTGCCTGCAATAAACTGAGTTCAACACCACATATTTTGGCATAGTCAGCGATATTGATATCGGCAAATAACGGGGCAATTTTGGCAAAGCTGGTGGTGTGTTGCGCTAACCAATCCGCTTTATGCCAGTTATTTTGCACAATAATGGCAATCAGTGCCGCCAAACACCATGCGTCGGTGGCAGGTTTGACTTGTAAATGATATTCGGCCATTGCTGCAGTTTCACTGACACGTGGATCAATGACAATCATGGCGCGTTGAGGGTCTTTTTGAATCTCTTTTAATAAGACGCGTGTTTGGGCAAAACCATGTGATTGCCACGGATTTTTACCCAAAAATATAGCCACTTCACAATGATGAAAATCACCATGCGCGCCCGTGCCAAACATTTTCCCTTGTACCCAAAACTCGCCCGTTTTTTCTTGTGCTAAAGCATTGGAGCGATATTTCACTCCTAAGGCTTTGAGCGTGGCATCACCATAACCGCCGCCTAAATGATTGCCTTGAGCGCCTCCGCCATAATACAAAAAGCTTTCGCCGCCGTATTTTTGCTTAATCGCTTTTAGGTTTTGAGCCACTTCCCGAATGGCAGTATCCCAATCAACGGCCTCATACGTGCCATCGGCTCGGCGACGCATCGGCGAAGTTAAACGGTCAGCACCTTGCTGGTAGTAATTCATGCGTTGTGACTTTTCACAAACATAACCTTTGGATAAGGGATGATCGTCGTCACCGCGAATTTTGAGGATTTGTCGGCCATCATCACCGCCTGTTTGCACTTCTAAGCCACAGTTAATTGCACATAAAATACATGCTGTTTTTTTCCATTCGGGTTGTTGTTCTGTTTGCATTATGGCCTCACCTTAAAATGAATAATACAGTTGATTTGGCGAATAAATTCGCCCCTACGAGATGGTCATATCAACTGCTTTGCCCGCTAATAATTCGCTAAAATCGTCAATGGTCATCGGTTCGCCCGACGCAATTAATGCTCTTACTTTGGCGATATAATAGTGCATGGCACGACGGGTATTCGCTTGCGAAGCTGCCGATAAAAAGGCGTTTTTCTCCACTTCCATGCCTGCATCCCACGTCATTGAACTGGCTTGATAGATGGCGTTTTTAATAGATTTAATGGCTTGTGGCGATCGTAATGCCATCCGTTGAGCCAATATTTGCGCTTCTGCCATCAATTGCGTAGCAGGCACTACTTTGTTAATCATGCCTAACTCTAAGGCTTGCGCGGGACTCAACGGTTGACCTTCTAAACAATGTTCTAATGCTTTGGCGACACCTAAACTACGCGCCAACATTTGTGTGCCACCACCACCTGGAATCAAACCAATTAAAATTTCAGGCTGACCGACCATAATGCCATCACTAGCCTCACCTTCGACCATCAAGCGCATATCACACGCTAAGGCCAGTTCAAAGCCCCCGCCCATAGCTCGGCCATTTATCGCGGCAATAAATACTTTATTCATCGCTCGCATCCGTGCCGTCACCTCATGAAAAATATTCATATCCGATACGCCCGCCATTGGCGTATGTTTTAACAATTGACGGGCATAAGGCACATAATCCAAGGTATTTTCTGACGTGGTAAGCATTTGTACCAACGCAGTCGGCATCGCAAAAGGGATGGAATTAACGGCAGATTCAATGTCATCAACATCAAAATGGGTTAAAAAGATATTTTGCACTGCGCCCGTGATGATCACTGCGCCAATATCATTGCGTATTTCAAGCTCAATCAACAGGCTATTAAGCTGCGCCATAATCGCGGAAGTCAAAAAATTGGCAGGCGGATTATCAATCTTAATGGTTAATACGCGGCCTTGTTCGGAAGTGACTAACAATTGCGTGGACATGATGATGGCTCTCTAAAAATACTGTGCTACTAAGCACCAATACAAAATGTTATTTAACGTTAAGCCCCGTTACGATCCAACTGCGCTAACTTGCCAGTTACCCCTTTCCACTCGGCATGATCTGGCATAGCAGGTTTTTGCTTAGTGATTCGTGTCCAGTTTTCATGTTTTGCCAATTCAGCATTTAACGCAATAAATAGGTGTTGATCGGCGGGTACTTCGTCTTCGGCACGAATCGCATCAACAGGGCATTCAGGCTCGCATAACGCGTAATCAATACACTCATCGGGATCAATCGCTAAAAAATTAGGCCCTTCATAAAAGCAATCAACAGGACACACTTCAACGCAGTCTGTGTGTTTACAACGAATACATTCTTCCATTACGACAAAGGCCATTTTTCCACTCCCTACTCATACAGATTTGTTGTCACTATCATTTAGATAACGAACGTTTAGTAAACGAAAGTTATTTCATTAGGGTATTGAAGTCAATTGGCCGAATAATCATTATCTTTCGTCATATTTGTCATTGGACTTGATTAGGCTAGAACATAAGATAACGATCGTAAGATTAAATGGTACATGATACGATTATTGCTAGTCATGTAGTACAGAGAAATAACGATGAGATACCCACAAAACCGTAAAGCAGAAACTCGCCAGAAGCTCATTGAAAAGGCAGGTGCACTGGCGAAAAAAGACGGCTTTGCAACAACGGGTGTGGATGGCCTAATGGCATCGGTTGGCCTAACGGGTGGTGCTTTTTATAGTCACTTTGAATCAAAAACTGAGCTATTAGTTGAAATTATTACTAGAGAATTAAAGGTCTCGGATACTTTTATTAGTGGCCAAACTTCCGAAATTAATATTGAGCAAGTTCTTAGTACCTATTTAAGCCCACTTCATCTGAAGTTTCCTGAGTTTGGCTGTGCTCTCCCCTCATTGACCAACGAAATTGCGCGCTCAGACGATAAAGTTAAAGAAGTGTTTGAGAATGGCCTTAAAAATATTCACGCGACTATTGCCAAACATACAGGCAGTGACTCATCCGCTTGGGCTATTTTAGCGTTGAGTGTTGGCACTATTAGTTTAGCCAGAGCGTTGAAAACGCCAGAATTACAACAAGAGTTTTTAGCCGCCAGCACTAAATTTGCACTTGATGCGGTTGAGCAGCTCTCTCTAAATTTAGAATAAGAACAATATAAGTATCTACACGTTCATGGAGAGCTTGTCGAAAAATCGAAGCACCCTTCGACGAGCTCATGGCGAACTGAGGATACAAACCAACTTTCGTTTAGACACTTATCTTTTCACTTTAATAACATTTTTTATACGTTAAATATCAGAGCTAGATGTTTAAGGGAAAGTTAAGCATCTTTTACAGGGAGTGTATAAAATATTAAATAATCTGCGGGTTCTTATTGCGGTGGTCATAGGCTAAAATGGCCGCTTAGATGCTCTTTGTTAATTTATATTTATGGCCGAATTTATGACGCATTTTGATACTAAAAACCAAGAACAAGAAAATCATCCTCAAAGTTCACAAGGCCGTCGGGCAACCATTTCACGGGAAGATTTAATTACCGCCGCCTTAAAACTTGTCGGCCCTCATCGCAGCATTTCCACACTGAGTCTTCGAGAAGTGGCGCGTGAAGCAGGCATTGCGCCTAATAGCTTTTATCGACACTTTAAAGATATGGATGAACTCGCCATTGCTTTAATTGACCAAGCAGGACGTTCATTGCGATTAATTATTGGTGCTGCACGACAACGTGCCAGTATTGAGCGCAGCGTTATTCGCACGTCAGTAGAAAGCTTTATGGAGCAATTAAATACCAATGAAGCGTTATTACATATCTTATTACGTGAAGGGACTGTCGGCTCTTTAGCGTTTAAACGCGCTGTTGAGCGTGAATTGAGTTTTTTTGAAGAAGAATTGTGCGCGGACTTAATTCGTTTAGGGCAAATCAAAAATGCACCCTTATACGAACCCGCTTTAGTCGCGAAAGGCATGACTCGTTTAGTGTTTGCTATGGGCGCAACGGCACTCGACTTGCCGCACGAACGTCACGCTGAAATTATTGAACCCACGGTAATCATGCTGCGCATGATTTTGACGGGCGCGGAAAAAATGGCGGTTGATCCCTCGTTACAGTAAGACCAAAAACAGTCACCGCCACCGATCAATAGCCGAACTATCTGTTGTTTTTGCCTCAACCCAATGCCCTACGCCATCAACGTATTCCTTTTTCCAAAAAGGGGCTTGGGTTTTCAGATAGTCCATAATAAACGCAGCAGACTCAAATGCTGCCGCTCGATGTTGACTCGCCACCAGCACTAAAACAATTTGCTCACTAGCGGCTAAATAGCCAATCCGATGAATCACACGCACACCCATTAACGGCCAGCGGGCATTCGCTTGGGCAACAATATCTTCAAGTGACCTTTGTGTCATTGCAGGATAATGCTCTAACTCTATGGCAGTCACTCGACCATGACTGGCTGTTTCCCGAACTAAGCCAATAAAACTAACGATTGCGCCGATATTGGGAGCTTGTAACGCGCGAATTTCGTCTTCAATATTAAAGTCTTGAGTTTGAATGGAAATCATACTAACCACCTGTCACAGGCGGAAAAAATGCTACTTCATCTCCATCAGTAACTACAGAGGCCAAAGTCGCCATTTCTTGATTGATCGCCACCAACACATTTTGTGAACCATCAAATAACGACGACCAAACTTCACCCCGTGCTGCCAATTGCTTTAATAGCTCACTTACAGAGCAAGATGCGGCCAACATATACGTCTCTTCACCCATCGCTAGTTTTTCGCGAAAACGCGCAAAAAAGCATAATTTAATGGTCATACGTTCCACTCCCCCGACTTGCCACCCGATTTATGACATAAACGCACGGCTTCTATCACCATGCCTTTATCAACGGCTTTACACATATCATAAATAGTTAAAGCGGCAATAGAAGCGGCTGTTAAAGCCTCCATTTCCACACCCGTTTGGCCAGTTAGTTTACAAGTTGCAGTAATAAGCACCGCTTCTGTTCCTTCCGCTTGTAATTCCACTTTTGCCGATGACAGCATTAAGGGATGACACAAGGGAATCAATTCCCAAGTTCGTTTCGCCGCTTGAATCCCTGCAATTCTCGCCACCGCAAAGACATCTCCTTTAGCATGACGACCCTCAACAATCATTGCCAAAGTTTCAGGCTTCATTTTGACGCGCGCTTCGGCAATGGCGACACGAAATGTCTGTGCCTTTTCACTGACATCTACCATTCGCGCCGCACCTGTTTCATCTAAATGCGTTAAAACCATTTTTTTCTCGCTATAATTAAACGATTCGGGCACGATTATGCCCTCTTTTAGCTGTTAAACGGTAGTTTACCCGTAAATAGCGTTCTTGATATGCGTTTTACCATCGCAAAGGAGCGAGAATATGACTTGGCAACCCCATCTAACAGTGGCAGTAATCGTCGAACGTGAAGGTACTTTTTTATTAGTCGAAGAAGAAACCATCTCCTCTCATGTCGATGTCTATAACCAACCTGCGGGTCATGTTGAACAGGGCGAAACCTTAATTGCAGCGGCCAAACGTGAAGCCCTAGAGGAAACAGGTTGGGATGTAGAGCCTACGTCTTTACTGGGTTTATATACCTATACCCCTGAACACACGCCAGATAGCACTTATTATCGCGTTTGTTTTATTGCTAAAGCCATTCACCACTACGAACGCCCACTAGATGAAGGTATCATACGCGCCATCTGGATTACCCTTGAAGAACTAGAAGCTTCTCAACGCGCCCGAAGCCCTTTAGTGATTCAGTGCATTAAAGATTATCTTGCGGGGCAATCTTTTCCTCTTTCGGCTATTTACGAGCACCCTACGTCTAAATGAATCACCAAGCTCCTACCTCTACCTTAAAAGTCATCGTCGGTATGTCTGGCGGTGTCGATTCGTCAGTCTCTGCTTATCTTCTTCTACAACAAGGCTATCAGGTTGAAGGCTTGTTTATGAAAAACTGGGAAGAAGATGACGGCACCGACTATTGCACTGCCAAAGAAGACTTAGCCGATGCCCAAGCTGTCTGCGATAAACTCGGTATTAAACTTCATACCGCTAACTTTGCCAGCGAATATTGGGATCGTGTTTTTGAGCATTTTTTAGCGGAATATCAAGCAGGTCGCACACCTAATCCTGATATTTTGTGCAATAAAGAAATCAAATTTAAAGCATTCTTAGATTATGCCGTCGTGTTAGGAGCTGACTTTATTGCTACAGGTCATTATACGCGCCGCAGTGCTGATAATGACTGCTCACAACTGCTTCGTGGTTTAGACAGCAACAAAGACCAAAGCTATTTTTTACACGCGGTCAGTGGCAAACAAATTGCCAGAACCTTATTCCCTGTCGGTGAATTACCAAAACCTGAAGTTCGACGTATTGCTGCCGAACAAGGTTTTATTAATCACGCTAAAAAAGACTCCACTGGAATTTGTTTTATTGGCGAGCGTCGTTTCCGCGACTTTTTAAGTCAATACTTACCTGCCCAAGCAGGCGAAATTGTCACCGACGAAGGCAAAGTCATTGGTGAGCATTTAGGTTTGATGTATTACACGCTCGGCCAACGGCAAGGCATTGGTATTGGCGGTGTGAAAAACAGTGCCGAAGCACCGTGGTTTGTTGTTGCCAAAGATTTAGCGAGCAAACGCTTAATCATTGGTCAAGGTCATGAACACCCATTACTGATGAGCCGTAGTCTCTTTACCCAAAAAATCGACTGGGTGGCGGGTCATGCGCTAGAAACACCATTCCGTTGCACCGCCAAAACGCGTTATCGCCAACCTGACCAAGCCTGTTTAGTGTCGGTTGAAGGTGATGGATTAAGGGTGAGTTTTGATCAACCGCAACGCGCTGTCACACCAGGCCAATCGGTCGTGTTTTATATTGATGATGTCTGTTTAGGTGGTGGAGTTATTGAAAGCATGGTTGGCATTATATGAACGATATCAATAGACAAAAAACCTTAGCATTGGCTGCTGTTTTCCAAGCCGCCGCCATTGCCGACAATTTGGCATGGAAAGGCATTGCCGACAAAGATGCAATCAAAACCCTGCTTGATAGCACCCTTATTTTTGACACCGACAATCCTGAAGCCATTTATGGTAACGCCAAAGCCTTAGAGTTAGGCTTAAAAACACTGGAAGCTTGTTTGGTTGATGCAGGAACAGATAGCAGACAAGCCGATAAACTGCGTTACGCGCTCGGTCTAATTCACATTGAAGGGCAATTGAATAAATCGCCGCGCTTGTTAACCCTATTACGTCAACGATTAGAGCAAGCACAACGCCAACTACCGCATTTTGATAATGATGTTAATGCTCAAGGTATGATTAATAATTTGGCAGGTGCGTATGTTGACACCATTGGTATGTTAAAATTTCGTATTCAAGTCAAAGGCAATGAACAACGGCTAAAAACCGCAGGTATGGCCGAACAAATTCGCGCTAATTTGTTGGCAGGAGTTCGAGCGGCTTGGTTATGGCAACGCTTAGGTGGACGACGTTGGCATTTGTTGTTTACGCGAGGGCAAATCCTTGCAGAATTACGGATACTGATTAAAGAAGCGCAACAACGCTCTTAGTTTTTTTATATACTCCGTTCACACTGAGCTTGTCGTGCTTCGTCAGGCTGACCATGAACGGTGAAACTTTTGCTTAGGTACTTATCACAACAATCAATGGCCTCAACAAGGTAAAATGTTTAACGGCTGAACACAGATGGACATTTTACTTGAAGGAAAATGTCCATCGGCACCCACACAAACACGGTGGATTATTCGTGTTATGCGGGCTCACCATTAGCGTTTTTTAACAATCACACTACCAATCGAATATCCCGCACCAAATGAACAAATAACACCGACATCACCTGTGTTTAAGTCTTGATTATGCATATGGAAAGCAATAATCGAACCTGCGGAACTTGTATTAGCGTAAGTATCTAAAATAGTCGGTGATTCTTCGGGTGTTGGGTCACGGTCTAGCACTTTACGGGCAATCAAAGCATTCATATTGCTATTCGCTTGATGCAACCACATCCGTTTTAAGTCCGTTGCCACTAAAGACAATTCACCTAAATGCTGAGTAATTTGTTCTGCCACCATCGGACACACTTCTTTAAAGACTTTGCGCCCTTCTTGACGGAACAATTTATCGCGCGCGCCTACGCCTTCTTCATCACAACGATTTAAAAAACCAAAGTTGTTACGAATGTTATTAGAGAATTGCGTTTGTAGTTTAGTACCCACAATTTCCCACGCTTGCGGATTAGTACAGGTATCTTCAGCTTCTAAAATTACTGTCGTACAGACATCACCAAAAATAAAATGACAATCACGGTCACGCCACTCTAAATGTCCCGAACAAATTTCAGGGTTAACCATTAAAACGCATTTAGCCGAACCGCTACGAATCATATCCGCCGCCGTTTGCAAACCAAAAGTTGCCGATGAACAAGCAACATTCATATCAAAAGCAAAACCTTTGGCACCAATGGCATTTTGAATTTCAATCGACATCGCAGGATAAGCACGTTGCATATTAGAACAAGCAACAATCACGGCATCAATGTCTGCGCCCGTTTTGCCTGCTTTTGTTAATGCTTCTTGCACTGCTTTTACTGCCATTTCACATTGTAAGGATTGTTCATCGTCACTACGGTCAGCAATAATCGGATACATACGGTGAGGATCTAAAATCCCCGATTTATTAATAACATAACGCGATTTTATACCAGATGCTTTTTCAATAAACTCAGGAAAAGACGTTTTTAGCCCCGTCACTTCACCACGTTCAATTGCATCTGCATTTTGTTGATTAAATAATTCCACGTAGGCATTAAAAGAATCTATTAACTCTTCATTGGTAATACTTTCTTCAGGAGTGAATAAACCTGTACCACTGATTAATACTTTTTTCATGTAAGACTCCCGTAGATGGGTCAATTTAAAACCCAAGATAAATACTAAAAAATCTAAATCACTTAATCTAAATACACGCTCAAGGTTTTAGAGTTGCGCCCATAAGCGATTTAAACGCTCTACCGATACAGGTACAGCCGTTTTCATCGGTTGAGCAAACAAAGAGATACGATACTCTTCTAATAACCAGCGATATTCGTCTAATTGTACTGTTGGCAAACTACGCGCGGTTAAATCCGCCGATTTTTGCAAATAGTCGCGCCAACGGCGTTGTAAATCGTTGGTGGCAAGGCTATCACGATTTAGACTATTTGGCAGTCGCTCTAACCTAAGTTGCAAGGCTTTTAAGTAGCGAGGATACTCCCGCCAGCGCGAAGGTGCAATTTCACCTAAAAAGGTACTCGCTTGCAATGCCTGTAATTGCGTCATGATATCGTCTTGCGAAGTCGAAAAAATTGGCTGAACTAACAATTTTCGTTGTTTTTCAACTTCACGCCATGCTTTAAAAATGTTACTGGCGAGGGTAATGACCTTTTGCCCTTCTGCTAATAACAGCCCTTTTTTGGCTTGCAGCTCTTTATTAAATTCAGGGAGTGTATAAATAAGCCTATCAGTAAATAGGCTATTGAAAACTGCTTGTACAAACTGGCTTTCTAATTGTGCTTTTGTGCCGTACGGTGAAAAATCAACAGCTAATGCTGGGGTAAGCTGTTTTTTCAGTGCTTTAATTTCCGTCGCACACTGTTGCTGCCATAAAGCAATCGTACCGCGTCGATGATGATGTTGCGCTAAGGCTTCGGTTTGTAAATACTGCAAGCTTACGCCTTGCTCTTGAGCCACTAAAGCAGCGTAACTACGAATCGGCAAGCCTGAAACTTGTCGTTCAATAATTGGGTTAATTTCTGCGGGAAAATCCTGTAGTAATGCACCCGTTGCTACTACTTGAATTGTCGGTGCTTGTTTACTCGATAACTTAATTTTTAAATCTGCTAAATTGCGCCCCGTCGCTAAGGTTTTGCCTTTTTCATCCACCACTTGAATATTAAACAGACAATAAGCAGGTAGATTCGCTTCGCTTTCTTGCCAGTCGTTAGCGGTTAAGCGCAAACCACGCGGCACTAGCAATCGACTCAAAGTGTTTGTTAATGGTTCGTTTGTCGGTGAAACTGCTGGCATATTCGCCAAAATCATTTTCACCGTATCTGGCACAGGCACTAATTGCCGTCTAAACACTTTCGGCAAACCTTTGAGTAAGGCTTCAATTTTATCTGCCAGTAACGAAGGAATCAGCCACGATAACGTTGCCTCGGAAATTTGTGCTAACACCGCATGAGGAATACGAATGGTGACACCATCATCTGCGGCACTAGGGTCAAATTTATAACTTAAGGGTAAAGCCAAACCATTGATGTTAATTTCATCGGGATAGTCCACAACCGTAGGTAAGTCTTCTTCGGTAATTAATTCATCAGGATGACAAAATAATATCTCAGGATTTTTACGTTCTTCTTCGCGTCGCCAACCTTCAAAACTGCGAATATTGGCAATACTTTCAGGAATACGGCTGGCATAAAACTGAAACAATACTTCATCATCCACCAATAAATCACGTCGCCGTAATCGGTCTTCAACATCAGAAATATCATCCACTAATTGCCTATTATGGGTAAAAAACGGCGCTTTAAGGTTGACTTCCCCTTCGACTAAGGCGCGTCGAATAAAAATCTCATGTGCTTCTTGCGGATTGATGATTTCATAATTGAGTTTACGTTTGGGATTGATAATCAAACCAAATAAAGATAACTGTTCATACGCCACGACTTTGCCTTGGCTTTTTTCCCAATGCGGCTCATAAACATGGCTTTTTAGTAGATGTTTGCCTTCTTGCTCAATCCATTCGGGTTCAACTTTGGCATTGGTGCGTAAATAGACTTGGCTAGTTTCGACGATTTCTGCCGCCATTAACCACGGTGTTGGCTTTTTATATAACGACGAAGCAGGAAAGATTTTTGCTTTTTGATTACGCGCTGCGAGATATTCTTTCTCATCATTTTTGTGGGCAATAGATGATAAAAAGCCCGTCAGTAACGCCCGATGGATGGTTTCGTATTTGGCAGGTTCGCTGTTGCGTTGTAAGTTTAATTCTTTACACACAATCAATAATTGATGATGCGTTTCGCGCCATTCACGCATCCGTAAATACGAGAGAAAGTGCGTTTTTAGCCATTGTTTACGTTGGTTTTCGGTTAAATCGCCACGGCAGTCTTCAAAACTTTGCCACAGTTTGACGAAAAATAAAAAGTCCGAATCTTTGTCTTTGAACAATAAATGCTTTTGGTCAGCCGCTTGTTGTTTCTCAGGAGGACGTTCGCGTGGGTCTTGTGAACTTAAAGCACTAATAATAATCAGGATTTCTTCTAAACAGCCTGAATGTGCGCCTGCAATAAGAATCCGCGCCAAACGGGGATCTAAAGGAAAACGACTTAACTGCTGACCCAAAGCAGTAATTTTCTGCTCGCTATCAAACGCACCTAACTCTTCTAAGACTCGCAAACCATCATTAACAAAACGACTATCGGGCGGCTCGACAAAAGGAAACGAGCTAATATCACCCAAACCCAAGGATTGCATTTGCAAAATAACCGCCGCCAAATGGGTTCGACGTATTTCAGGCTCAGTAAATTCTGGACGACTTAAAAAATCGGCTTCACTGTATAAGCGAATACAAACACCCGCCGCAATACGGCCACAACGGCCTTTACGCTGATTCGCCGCCGCTTGCGAAACAGCTTCAATCGGCAAGCGTTGCACGCGTGAGCGGTAGGAATAACGACTAATCCGCGCAAAGCCTGAATCAACGACATAGTGAATGTTGGGGACAGTAAGTGAGGTTTCAGCGACGTTGGTAGCAATAATAATACGCCGACCTTTGCCTGTAGGATGAAAAATACGTTGTTGTTCATTAAGGGATAAACGGGCATATAGCGGCAAAATCTCGGTGTGAGGAGGGCCAAATTTTCGTAAGGTATCGGCTAATTCTCGAATTTCGCGTTCAGTACTGGCAAACACTAAAATATCGCCCTGACCTGCTCGACCTTTAGTACGCGAATGTTCGACACATTCTTCTACCGCATTAACCACAGCTCGCGGTAAGGCTTCTTCTAAATCTTCAAAAGCATCATCTTCATCAGAAACGACCTGATCGCTCATAATCGGACGATACAGCACTTCGACGGGAAAAGTACGGCCTTGCACTTGAATAATTGGCGCATCAGCAAAATGGCGGCTAAAACGTTCAACATCTAAAGTCGCGGAGGTAATAATGACTTTTAAATCGGGACGCTTGGGCAATAGCTGGCGTAAATAACCCAAGAGAAAATCAATATTTAAACTACGTTCGTGCGCTTCATCAATAATTAAAGTGTCATACGCGTTGAGATAACGGTCATTACTGAGTTCAGCGAGCAAAATGCCATCGGTCATTAATTTGACGTAGCCATCCGTATTAAACGCCTCACTAAAACGCACTTTAAAACCGACAATTTCACCTAAAGGCGAATTTAATTCTTCGGCAATTCGTGCCGCCACACTTCGCGCCGCTAAACGTCGGGGTTGGGTATGACCAATAAAACCATAAACCCCGCGTCCTGCTTTTAAACATAATTTAGGTAATTGAGTCGTTTTTCCTGAACCTGTTTCACCTGCTAACACAATGACTTGATGACTTTTAATGGCGTTAATAATTTCTTCGGCACGTTGACTGACGGGTAAATCGTCATTCAAGGGTAAAGCAGGCATTGCCTGTTGACGACGTTGCGCGTGATGTTGTGACTGTTGAAGTTGTGCCTGTAATTGCTGACTAGCCGTTGCCAACTTTTCATTTTCTAGCTGCCGCAATCGTTGCCAACGCCCAATAAAACGTGGACGATCAATAGTAAGACATTGATTTAAGGCAGAAAAAAAATCGGCTTTGAGCATAAGAATTGACTAAAAACCGCGATTTTAACGGATTTTGCTTAGGGATGGGGATTTTTAGTTTGGAGGGATTTGGATTTAATCGACATCAACAAAAAATGGTTCTAAATAATCAACGAAGCCTTGTAACTCTTCGATATTTAATTGGGGAATAAGCTTTTTAATGGCTGCTTGTGATGCCTTATTAATGGTCACACCACCCAAGTCAGAAATTTTACGGGTAATTAAACCTAACTTTAATGGTCGAATGGATTCTGTATAAAAATAATGATTGGCTAATTGTGAAAACGCTAACATAGACTCCATTAAAGGTGTTCTTGCGCTGATATCACCGTTTCTAATCGCAACAAAACATTGGCGGTAACGCTGAGCGAGTTCCGTGGGAATGGGGAAACTAATATATTCTTGCTCATCAATGACCAATTTACGTGCACGAATTTGCGCGGTTAACGGCGCCATCTCTTGATTTTTCATCTTATGCAAGACTTGTTTAATTAAGGTATGCGCCGTTGCTTTGACCACACTGGCTACATTATTAAGCACTTTTGCTGCAAACGTGTCGGCATCTAATAATTGGCTATTGCCAAGAATCATGACTTCGATAATTTTGTCGGTATATTCGTTGGCCACTGCAATCAATAACTGATTTTGAGGGGCGCTGACACCATTTTCAAAATTATGAATAAGTTTAGCAAAATTTTCCCTTAATCCATCTGGACAAGGAATGGCATAATAAGTAGCCATATAAATTAACGCTCAACCAACATCGCTTTAAAATACGCGGAGAAATCTTTAAGTTGGGCATCATTTAATGAAGGAATTAACTTTTTAATGGTGCTATGGCTTTCTTTATGAATACCAGAACGCGTGACACTCGCCATTTTACGGTTAATCATGCCTAGGTTTAAGCCATTAATAAAATCATCAAAGAAGTGGACTAATGACAAATCAGTAAAAGCTAACATGGTTTTGATCAATTCATCGGTAATTTGTTTACCATTACCTGCATCAACTTCATTAAAACAATGCTGAAAATGATTATAAACATCTTGTGGAATTACAAAACCTAAACGTGTTTTATCATTAGGTAATTGTAATAAACGCATACGCAAAAACTCGGAGCGTTTATTGACTTCAGCATTATCACATTTGCCGAGCATGACTTTTAAGGCACCGTGCATGACAGTCTTTAAAAAACCACCTAAGAATTTTAATAAACCACCGCCTTCGCCATCACCGTGATGCTGCATGACACCGACGAGGTTTAATAATAAATTATCAATGACTTCATCGGTGAATACTTTGGAAATTTCACTAGACAAATGATACTGCGGCTCTGGTGCTTTTTTGGCCAAATTAGCCAAGATAGTTTGAATATCATTTTTCAAGCCTTCACTAGGCTCAAAACCGAAATAAGCGGTCATAAAAAACTCCCTAAACATTTTTGTAGGTCATGGCTTACCCAAATTATTTTTAACGGAGTAAGCCTGAAGTCAAGCTAGCTGATTGTGGCGATTGTCGAAATACTTGGCAAGCATTACTGCCTGACAAGTCGCTGAAATTGTGGCGAGAAATCAACATTAGAACGGAATGGGTTGATATCTAAACCACCACGACGAGTGTAATACGCTTGTACAGTCAGTTTTTCGGGCTGACAATAGCGTGAAATATCACTAAAAATACGTTCTACACATTGCTCATGAAAGTCGTTATGTTGTCTAAAAGAAATTAAATAACGTAAAACGCTCTCGTGATTAATGGCACGCCCGATATAACTGATACTGACACTTCCCCAATCGGGTTGATTAGTGACAGGGCAATTACTGCGTAACAAATGTGAAAACAACGTTTCGCTAATAATATCCGTGTCCGTATTGTTTTTTAGTACTTGTGGAGTTAGCGCAAAATCAGTGATCTCAATATCTAAATCATCCAAACAAATGCCGTTTAATTGCTGTGTTTGACTCGCTGTATTAACGGGAATTAATACCACTTTAACCTGTGCGCCTGAAGCTTGAGACAAATCCGTCTCAAGCAGTTTAACAACATCATCCTCACCATCAAATCTTTTAAAATTCAGTGAGTTGAAGTAGAGTTTTAAAGACTTAGATTCAATTAAAAAAGGTGATTGTGCAGGAAAATATAGCTGCACAATCGCTACTTGTGGCTTACCTTTGCCATTAATCCAAGAAGCTTCATAGTTATGCCAAATATCAACACCTTGAAAAGGCAAATTTGCACTATCTAAGCCTAATTGTTGGCGGCCTTCGGCACGCAATAATGGACACAACAAGGTTGGATTGTAGTCGTTGTGATAATCTGTTTCTTTGCCAAGGCCTGTTTTTTCATACCAAGACATCTGTTTACTCCTTCATGCCTTTGCCACTTTGTAGCAACTTCAAGGCATAAACATATAAACCAACAGTAACCACCGTGATCATCGCTAAAGAAAAGCCGATTGGGACATCACTCACACCTAAAATGCCATATCTAAAGGCGTTAACCATATAAACAATTGGATTTAAATACGAAATAGATTGAAAAAATGGTGACAAATTATCAATCGAATAAAAAACACCACCCAAATAGGTTAATGGCGTTAAAATAAAGGTCGGGACAATGGATATATCATCAAAGGATTTAGCAAAGACGGCATTAATAAATCCACCTAATGAAAATAATGCCGAAGTCATGAATACCGAATACATAATGATAAATAAATGATGAACATGCAGATCAGTAAAAAACAAAGATAAAATAGTTACTGTAATGCCGACCAGTAAACCACGAACAATTCCACCAATAATAAAACCTGTAAGAATAATATGGTACGGCACAGGTGAAACGATTAACTCCTCAATACTACGTTGGAACTTAGCACTATAAAAACTGGATACCACGTTGGAATAAGAGTTGGTAATCACAGACATCATAATTAAACCTGGTACGATATATTGCATATAATCGAAACCGCCCATTTTACCGACACGACTACCGACTATATTGCCAAAAATAACGAAATATAAGCACATGGTTATGGCGGGAGGTAATAATGTTTGTACCCAAATTCGAGTAAAACGACGAATTTCTTTGGTGACAATGGTTTCTAAAGCAATGTAGGTTTGCTGACTATTCATAAAAAGGATTCCGTTATGCCTGTGCAGGTTGGGCTAAGTTTTTTTCGACCATCGTGACAAACAACTCTTCCAAACGATTGGTTTTGTTACGCAAACTTAATACTTCAATCTGCTGAGCATTTAACGCGGTAAAGACTTGATTAATGGTTTGACTTTTGGGCACTGCTATTTCAAGCGTACGCTCATCAATCAACTTGACAGGAATATTGTCTATTACTGGCGCATCACTAATGGGATGACGCAAATCCAGTAAGAAATGCTCAACATCGAGTTTGGCTAATAACGACTTCATATCCGTATCTTCAACAATACGGCCTTTATCAATAATGGCAATATTTCGGCATAAGGTTTCTGCTTCTTCTAAATAATGGGTTGTGAGAATAATCGTTGTCCCTTGTTGATTTAACTCAGTTAAAAACTCCCACATAGAACGGCGTAACTCAATGTCAACGCCTGCGGTTGGCTCATCTAAAATCAACATTTTTGGTTCATGCACCATAGCCCGTGCGATCATTAAACGGCGTTTCATTCCCCCCGACAACATTCGCGCTTGTTGATCACGTTTATCCCAAATGCCTAATTTTTTCAGGTATTTTTCGGTACGTTCTTTGGCTGTTTTTTTATCAATGCCGTAATAACCCGCTTGCGTAGCAACAATATCAAAGACTTTTTCAAACATGCCAAAATTAAATTCTTGCGGCACGACACCTATTTGCTGTTTGGCAGAAGATAAATCCGTATCCAAGTTATATTCAAAAATTTGTACTGAACCTGTCGTTTTTTTTACGAGGGAACTAATAATGCCAATTGTGGTTGATTTTCCAGCTCCGTTTGGCCCTAACAATGCGTAAAAATCGCCCTGTTGTACGGTTAAATTGATTCCTTTTAACGCTTGAAAACCGTTGTTATAGGTTTTTGTTAAATCACGAATTACTAACGCGGTAGTCATAGTACTCTCTTGTAAAGGCGAATGTACTCGCCAACAGAATTGACGGTTGATAAACCGCCCATACGAATCTCATTACTAGATCAATTACAGGTAATCCGCCAACTCAACTTGCCCCAATTGACCACGCCACAGCCAATAAAGAGTCGAGTCATCAAACCACAACCATGCACCTTCCATCATCCATGGCCAATCGTGTTCTTCAATGGTGGGTTGTTGCAGTAAATGATAAATAAATGCGGCCAAAATCGTGTCATGAGTGACATGAATACTCAGTGTACCTGCTTCTTGCTGTTGTTGACTCTGATACAAATGCTGAATGATTTTGCTTGCTCCTTCTTTCGGTGACAAAATCCCTTCCAGCGTGTGACGAAAATGATGGTTAGCAAAAGCAATCGGCCCCATTTGCAAAAATAGTGGCCCGACATGGCGAATGCTATGCACAAAACAACCTGGTTCAACTAAGACGGTGGTTTGAGTAATCGGTAATACCAACCCTGCGCCCAAATTCATGGCTTTTGCCGTGTCAATACAACGTCCGACTGGGCTGGAATAAAACGCACTAATCGGTCGATCTAAACGCCTGCCCCATTGCTCAGCCAACACCACACCCTCTGGCGTTAATGGCAAGTCATAACTGGGCACACCGTTGTTAGGTGCTAACTCACGCAAAGAATGACGTGTCAGCAAAATAACGGGCTTTTCGGCTGGCAATAACGCCAAGCTAGGTTCTAGATTGGGATGCAACATAAGCTTATCAATGGTTGTAGTGATTTTAGAGATAGCTTAGCCGACTTAGCTGCAACAAAAAAACATTTTTGCATCCAAAAAAGCAATCCATGCGTATTTACCAAAGCCAGAAACGAACTCGTATGACACAAACACTTAGACAAATAAATTTTCGTCTAATGTTTGTTGCATATTAGATGCTTATATGGTCTACTAAATTCAGTTTGTATAGTACAACTTAATTGATTAACGAGTAATTTAGGACTATACATAGTTTTACAAGCCATTTTTGTGCAGTACAAAATATGAAAATCGCAGTCATTGGTTCAGGTATCGCAGGTTTAAGCAGTGCATGGTTGTTAGCACGTCAACATCAAGTGACCGTGTTTGAAGCCAATAATTATGCTGGCGGCCATAGTAATGCTGTTGATGTCAGCTTAGATGGCATCAACTATCCTGTGGACACGGGCTTTTTGGTTTACAACGAAAAAACGTATCCTAACCTGATTCAGCTTTTTGCCTTATTAAATGTCGAAACAGCCAATACCGATATGGGCTTTAGTGTGCGTTTGCCTTATGAAAATATTGAATGGGCAGGAAGTACATTACGTAGCTTATTCGCGCAAAAAAGAAATATCTTTCGGCCTAAATTTTGGCAAATGATTGCCGATATTTTACGTTTTAATAAAGAAGCTCCTGCCCTATTATTAAAAGCTCGTGCCGAAAAACTGACTCTTGGTCAATTGCTTCAACAAGGAAAATATTCTCAAGCCTTTAGTGATTGGTATTTATTACCAATGGGTGCAGCTATTTGGTCAATGTCGCCTGCGGGAATGGAAGACTTTCCTGCCGAGTCATTTTTACAGTTTTGTTTGAATCATGGCTTATTACAAGTTAACAATCGCCCACAATGGATGACTGTAAAAGGCAGTTCACGGGAATATGTGAAAAAACTGTGTGCAGGGATTGGCGATGTTCGTCTCAACACACCCATTTTAGAGATTAGTCGCCAACATGATGGTGTATTAGTTCGTCATCAACAGGGTACAGAAAAGTATGATGCCGTCGTTATGGCGACTCACAGCGACCAAAGTCTTACCTTGTTAAGCGATGCAAGTCATCAAGAGCGTGAGGTTTTAGCTGCCATTCGTTACGCGCCTAACAAAGCCTATTTACATACCGATGCCAGTCTCATGCCCAAAAACTCGCAAGCATGGGCAGCATGGAATTATTACACCGCCACCACTGCCGATCCGCATCGTCCTGTGGCTGTCACTTATTGGCTTAATAAATTGCAACCTTTGCCGTTTACTACACCGTTATTTGTCACCCTTAATCCGCCTGAACCTATCAAACAATCGGAGATTTTGGCGGAGTTTGATTACGCTCATCCGCAATTGGATGATGAGGCTTATCAGGCACAAAAAAAACTGGCTTCTATTCAAGGGCTAAACCGTGTCTATTTTTGTGGTGCTTGGGCGGGTTATGGCTTTCACGAAGATGGCCTAAAAGCTGGTATTCGTGTGGCCAAATTGTTGAATGCACCTATTCCTTGGCCTGCGGTGTTGGATTGAGGATATGACGATGACAAACAACTGGTTATATACAGGCACGGTTGCTCACAAACGAGTAGGCAAAGTCACTCATGCCTTTAACTACCCCGCTCTGTTTTTATGTTTCCCGTTATCGGCACGCATGAAACTAGCCAATCCGTTGTTTGGATATAACCGTTTTAATGTTTTTAGTTTTTATGACCGAGATTATGGCAATGGCGTAGATGCGAATACTTGGATTCGCAATTTACTGGTTGACCATCAACTCAGTGCAATTTGTGATGGTGAAGTTTGGCTTCATACCCAACCCCGTATTTTTGGCTATGCCTTTAATCCTGTCAGTTTTTGGTATTGCCACGACAGCCAACAACAATTACGTGCGGTGTTATGCGAAGTGAATAATACCTTCGGTGAGCGTCATTGTTATTTGCTGACTGCTCAAGAGCATGGCGTGATTGATAGCCAAACGGATTTACAGTGCCAAAAGATTTTTCATGTCTCACCTTTTTTTGCCGTTGAAGGTGAATACCATTTTCGCTTTTATCAACATCAAGATAAACGCACTGTCGCTATTAATTATTGGCTGGAACAGCAACTGCAACTAAAAACGGTTGTTACTGGCACAGCTATGCCACTGACCGCCACCAATATTCTCAAAACAGTCGCTCAATTGGGTTGGGCAACCGTGTTAGTTGTGCTTCGTATTCATTGGCAAGCCCTCAAACTTTGGCGCAAGGGCGCAACTTTTTATCGTAAACCGACACCCCCGCATTTGGAGACTAGCTTATGACCACACATTACTCGGCAACTTCTAGCAGTGGCTTACCGCTAAGAGCCTCTCTCCTGATTAAAATGTTAGAAAAACTAGACTCTGGCTCCATGCGCTTAAACCTGCCAAATGGGGAAGAATACGTTTTTAAAGGAAAAAAGTCGGGAATTGATGCCGCATTAGACATTAAAAATTGGTCTGCCATTGGCAAAATCATGCAAAGTGGTGATATCGGCATGGCCGAAGCCTATCGCGATGGTTGGCTAGATAGCCCAAATATGTTGGATGTGTTGTTACTGGCATTAAAAAATGAACAAGCCTTGAATAATGCCGTTCATGGTAATTTTTTTGGCACATTATTTTATCGTTTACGACATTTCTTAAATCGTAATACGCGTAGCAACAGTAAAAAGAATATTCACGCCCATTACGATATTGGCAATAGTTTTTATCGTTTATGGCTTGATGAATCTATGACTTATTCATCTGCCCTTTTTACTGAGCCACATCAAAGTTTAGTAGATGCTCAATACGCAAAATATGACCGTCTATTGAAACAATTAGAAGTGAAAGCAGGCGACCATATTTTAGAAATCGGTTGTGGTTGGGGCGCATTTGCTGAATATGCCGCCAACCATTATGGTTGCTTTGTCACGGGTATTTCTTTGTCTAAAGAACAATTAGCTTATGCCAACGCCCGCATTAAAGACACGCCAGCGAATGCAAAAGTTAATTTTCAATTCAAAGATTATCGCGACTTATCAGGCACTTATGACGCGATTGTCTCGGTAGAAATGTTAGAAGCCGTGGGTGAAGAATGGTGGCCAACTTACTTCCATAAAGTTGCCAGTTGCCTTCGCAAAGGCGGAAAAGCAGCCATTCAAACCATTACCATTGCTACTGAGCGTTTTGATGACTATCGCTCAAATACTGATTTTATTCAGCAATATATTTTTCCGGGTGGCATGTTGCCGTCACCACAACGCTTATATCAAGAAACCAGCAATGCTCATTTAACTATCAACAACTATTTGAGTTTTGGTCTTGATTACGCAGAAACCCTAAAACAATGGCGACACAGTTTTGACGACAAACAGCCCGAAATTCGCGCTCAAGGATTTGATGAAGCCTTTATTCGCATTTGGCGTTTTTATTATTGGTATTGCGAAGCGGGATTCTTAACGCAACGTACCGATGTTTGCCAACTGCTTTTACAACGTGATTAAGTTACAACGAGATCAAGTCATGAAAAAGCTCTGTGCTTTGATGCTGTTAACGACGTTAAGTGCTTGTTCCTCTAGCCCTATAGAGCAATATCGGCAACTGACTCCCGCTTTAGACTTAAAGCAGTTTTTGAACGGTGACTTAGAAGCATGGGGACAATTTCAAGACCGCTCAGGCGCATTGGTCAAACGTTTTCATGTGGATATGACAGGCACATGGCAAGGTAACAAGGGTGAGTTGGTCGAAAATTTTGTTTATGACGATGGCACAAAGCAACAACGTATTTGGCATTTAACTGACAAAGGTAATGGCCGATACGAAGGTCGTGCCGATGATGTGGTGGGTGTGGCGCAAGGTCAAATCGCTGGCTCGGTCTTAAACTGGCATTACACCATGGCTCTGCCCGTCAATGGTAAAACTTATCATGTGCAGTTTGATGATTGGATGTATTTACACGATAGCCAAACAATGGTTAATCGAGCCGCTATGTCTAAATTTGGTTTTAAACTCGGTGAAGTCACCTTGTTTTTTAAGAAGAAATGATCATGAGCATGAATCCTCAAGTTAAAGATTGGCACGGACAACGAGTTTGGATTGTCGGCGCAAGCTCAGGCATTGGCTTGGCTTTAGCACAAAAAATGGCAGATTTAGGCGCATTAGTCGCGGTGAGTGCACGTAAACAACAGCCATTAGCAGAGTTTTGCCAACAATATCCGCACTGTTTAGCGTTGCCATTAGATGTGAATCACGCGGAACAATGGCAGAACAGTTATCAAACGCTAAAAAACCAATGGCAAACACTGGATTGGCTGATTGTTTGTGCCGCTGATTATCAACCGATGCGCGCTTGGGAGCTATCGGCTAGTCGAATGTCACAAATGATGGCCACCAATTACGGTGGTGCATTAATCGGCATAGAAACGGTGTTGCCCGACATGCTCGCCCACGGCAAAGGTGGTTTAGCCATGACCGCCAGTGTTGCAGGCTATATGGGTTTACCTAAATCTTTAAGTTATGGCCCAACCAAAGCGGCATTAATTAACTTATGCGAAAGTTTGTATTTAGATTTACATCCTAAAGGCTTGAGTGTCAGCGTGATTAATCCGGGTTTTGTCGAAACACCGTTAACAGCACAAAATGACTTTAAAATGCCTGCCATTATTTCTCCTCAACAAGCAGCACAAGCCATTGTTGACGGCCTAAGTGCAGGTGATTTTGAAATTGACTTTCCTAAACGTTTTACCACATGGATGAAACTGATTAAACGCTTACCTTATCGCTTAAAAATGACGTTATTAGCGCAAATTGAGGAAAAATCATGAGCCATTTACCTCGCCTGTTATCATGGTTTGAACAATTAAGTCCTCAAAATTTAGGGCAAATAACCGAGCTTTATCATCCGCAATGTTATTTCAAAGACCCGTTTAATGAGTTTTATGAGCGCAAATCATTAGAAAAGCTGTTTGCGGATATGTTTGTGAAGCTAGAAAAACCGCGTTTTGTTATTAATGAAACGCTAAGTGAAGGCCAAAGCACTTTTATTGTTTGGCAGTTTCATTTTGTATTACGACAGCGAAATGTACAGATAAATGGTAGCTCGCACGTCAAATTTGATGAACAGGGTTTAGTGACTTTTCATCGCGACTATTGGGATGCAGCTGAAGAGCTTTACGAGAAACTGCCTGTTATTGGCTTTGTGATGAAACAACTGAAAAAGTTAAGTCATGCGTAGGGGTGATTGCACTGCGCTTGTCGAAGTGTTGCTGATGGTTCGACAAGCTCACCATTTACGGTGAAACTTTTGCCTAGACACTTAAAATTTTGAGTGACTCAATAGTCACAGCGTTTGGAGATAGTTATGAGTACTGTTATCGCATCTATATTGCCCGCCTCAGACAGCAAAGGACTAACATTACTACCGATTAATGCGGTAGAACGCGAGACAGGAATCTCCAAAGAATTATTGCGGATGTGGGAACGTCGTTATCACTTTCCGAATCCTGAACGGGATGGACAAGGCGATCGTGTCTATCCTGCGGATCAAATTAACAAATTGCGCATTATTCGCCGCTTATTAGATGCAGGTTTTAGGCCGGGTAAAATTATTGCGCTTGATATGCCTGCGCTCGAAGAATTAGTTTCTTCTAGTCATGGCAATCCTAGTTCGACCTTGCCTGAGCATTTGGAAACAGAACTGCTTGAGATCTTAAAAAGTCATGACCCCTACCGTGTTCGCCAATATCTCAATCATCATATGATTCGTATGGGCTTGCAGTCATTTATTTTAGACTTAGTTCAATATGCCAATACCATTGTTGGTGATGCTTGGATGTCAGGAAAAATTGAAATTTACGAAGAGCATTTATATACCGAAGAACTACAAACCTTGGTGAAACAAAATATTGGCAATTTACAACCTGCAAGTGCTTCGCCGCGTATTATGCTGGCTACCGCTCCCGAAGAAACACATACCCTTGGCTTATTAATGGTCGAAGCTTTATTGCGCCTAGATCAAGTCGATGCCGTGTCTTTTGGCGCACAAATGCCGATTCGTGATATTGTCCAAGCAGCGCAAAAACACAAAATGGACATTGTAGTTTTATCGTTTAGTGCAGCTTTTCCTGCGAATAGGGCGATTGAGTTTTTAGAAGAGCTGCGCTTTAGACTTCCCCTGAATATCCAAATCTGGGCTGGTGGTGGTGGTTTGCGTAGTAGCCGTCGGCAAATTGAAGAAGTCCAAATTATGAGTAACTTGCAAGGCCTGCATCAGTCCGTCACCCAATGGCGACGTGTTAAAGGCGTAAAGGCCGCTTAACTCGGCAACCGCTCCGTGCGTTGCTGCTGCTCGTTCACTCATGCAATAGTGAGCCCTTTCTTTGTTCCAAGAAAGGGCTTGCTTTAAGACTCAAAAAATGAAAAAACATCTAGTCTGGCTTCGTGCCGATTTACGTAGCATTGATAATACTGCTCTTTCTACGGCCTGTGCCGACCCAGAAGCCGACATTGCAGCCGTCTATTTTATTACGCCTGAACAATGGCAAAAGCATCATGTCGCGGGGTGTCGAGTTGATTTTGAATTACGCACGCTACAACAACTCAGCAAGCAACTTGCCGCGCTTAATATCCCTTTATTAATCGTCGAAACAGTCAATTTTCAAAGCCAAGTACAGGCACTACTAGACTTGTGTCAACAACATCTGTTCTCTGCTGTTTATTTTAATAAACAATATGAAATCAATGAATTGGCTAGAGACGAATCAGTACATCAACTATTAGCACAACAGCAAATTGATACCTTTGATTTTGATGACCAATGCCTTGTTGCCCCTTATAAAGTATTAACAGGTGAAGGTCGTTTTTATTCGGTATTTACGCCCTTTAAAAAAACATGGTTACAGCGTATTTATCAACAAGGTGTCAACACTCTAGCTGCACCTGATAAACGTCAGCGTTTATGGCTAACGCCATCGGATGTTCCCAAACACGTTACAGGGTTTGAATCTCATATCACCGAAGAAATAGCGCACTCGCTATGGCCAGCGGGTGAAGAAGCTGCACTAGATAAATTAGCTCGTTTTTGTGATGTACACATTCGCAACTATAAAGACAAACGTGACTTCCCCAATTTAGACGACAGCACCAGCCGTTTATCACCTTATTTAGCCATTGGTGCAATTTCACCGCGTCAATGTTATCAAGCCGCTATTAATGAACAACAGGCTTATGGTCAAAGCGCAGGTATAGACCAATGGATAAGTGAATTAGGTTGGCGCGAATTTTATAAACACATCATGGTTGGCTTTCCGCGTGTTTGTAAACACCAACCGTTTCGTACCGATACTAAAGACTTAGTATGGAAGCATGACGAAGTGGCTTTTCAACGTTGGTGCGAAGGGAAAACAGGCTTTCCCCTCGTTGATGCGGCAATGCGCCAATTAAATACGATTGGCTGGATGCACAATCGCCTACGGATGGTGGTTTCGATGTTTTTAACCAAAGATTTGTTTATTGATTGGCGTTGGGGCGAACAATATTTTATGGAGAAGTTGCTGGATGGTGATTTAGCGGCCAACAATGGCGGCTGGCAATGGAGTGCGTCAACAGGAAACGACTCTGCGCCCTACTTTCGGATTTTTAACCCGTTATTGCAAAGTCAAAAATTTGACCCTACAGGTGATTTTATTCGTCGTTATGTGCCTGAATTAGCGCATTTAGACAATAAAAGCATTCACCAACCTCATGATAAACAACAGCTTTTATGGTTAGATTATCCTCTACCGATGATTGACCATAAAGCCGCTTGTGCTTTTACCATTAGTCAGTTTCAACAACTGAAAGAGTTGCCGATTGGTCGGGCGGATAATGATTAATCATTGCAGCCTTTACAACTATCACTCATCATTGTGCTTTACGCTTATGTAAGACTTACGAGCCTCAATATGTAAGACCTAAATGATGAGGATAGCAACAAGTGCAACGATTATTACTGTTCGGATTCGTCATCTCTCTTAATACATGGGCAGATGATGCCATTAAGCAAGATTGGCGCGGTAACATTGATATGGGTTATCTCAGTAGCATGGGCACAACTAGCGGAAGCAAAGATACCTTTAGAGGAAAGTTCATAGCAACGCAAACAGGTGATTATTGGACTCATATTTTTTCGCTTGAAGGCATTGGTGTTCGCGATGAAATACCGACCACCAACGACAGCGAACGTTACTTAGCAAGTTACAAAGCTCGCCATTTTTTTGCTGAACGGAATTTTTTTACTTTACGTGCCCAATGGGAAAAAGACTTATTAAGCACTTCTGAATATCAAATTATAACGTCACTGGGTTTAGGTAGAGAGCTACTGAAAACGGATCATCATCATTTAAAAATCGAAACAGGTATCGGTAATCGTCACAATGAATTACGTTTAGTGGCGGCTAATAGTGAAACTATTGGCTTGTTTAGCTGGGATTATGACTGGAAAATAAGTGCAAATACGAAGTTCACCCATAAAGGCACAATAGAATCTGGCGACAGCAATGTCGTCACTCGAATTAATAACTAGTTTAAACAAAATATAACCAAAGTTATTGCAATGGCTGTTTCACACGACTACAAACACGACAATGGTGCTGTAAATACCCGCGAAGGTTTAATGAGTGTTGGTTTGAATTATCAGTTTTAATCGACAAAAATAAGGCGCACTAGGTGCGCCTTATTTCATTCATGATTGATTGAAATCAATCACCCATGTGTTCAATCACCGCGTCGCCAAACTCAGAACAACGCAACAATGTCGCTTCAGGCATTAAACGCTCGAAGTCATAAGTGACCGTTTTCGCGTTAATAGCACCTTGCACACCATTGATAATCATATCAGCCGCTTCTAACCAACCCATGTGACGCAACATCATTTCGGCTGACAAAATAATTGAACCTGGGTTCACTTTATCTTGACCCGCATATTTAGGCGCAGTACCGTGAGTTGCTTCAAACATCGCAATAGAACCGCCTAAGTTTGCACCTGGTGCAATACCAATACCACCGACTTCTGCCGCTAAAGCATCAGAAATATAGTCGCCGTTTAGGTTAAGGGTAGCAATAACGGAATAATCAGCTGGACGCATCAAAATTTGTTGCAAGAACGCATCAGCAATCACGTCTTTAATCACAATCGTATTGCCTGTGCGTGGATTTTTGAAGCTCATCCACGGGCCACCGTCGATTAACTCTGCACCAAAACGCTCAGCCGCTAATTCATAACCCCAATCACGAAATGCACCTTCGGTGTATTTCATGATGTTGCCTTTATGCACTAAAGTAACTGACGGCTTGTCGTTATCAATAGCAAACTGAATCGCTTTACGCACCAAACGCTGCGTACCTTCTTTAGAAACAGGCTTAATACCAATACCACAGGTTTCAGGGAAACGGATTTTAGTGACGCCCATTTCTTCGCGTAAAAACTTGATGACCTTTAAGCCTTCAGGACTATCTGCTTTCCACTCAATACCTGCATAAATATCTTCGGAGTTTTCACGATAGATCGTCATATCTGTAAGTTCAGGATGGCTCACAGGGCTAGGGACACCTTTAAACCAACGCACTGGACGCACACAGACGTATAAATCTAATTCTTGACGTAAGGCTACGTTCAACGAACGCATACCGCCACCCACTGGTGTCGTCAATGGACCTTTAATACTCACGACAAATTCGCGTAGTGCCTCTAAGGACTCTTCTGGCATATAATTGTTATTAGGGTATAAACGTGATGCTTTTTCGCCACAGTAAACTTCCATCCACGAGATAGCACGTTTAGTGCCATACGCTTTGCTAACGGCAGCATCAACTACTTTTAACATTACGGGTGTAATATCAACACCAATACCGTCACCTTCAATATAGGCGACGATAGGATAGTTGGGAACGTTCAGTGACAGGTCAGCGTTTACGGTAATTTTGTCGCCATCGGCTGGAACCACAATCTTCTGGTAACCCATTGTGAAGGTACTCCCTTGTCGTGTGTAAATGATTAATATATATATTGAAAAAGAACACAGGTTGCTGTGTTCAGTCACTTGCCCAGTACGCGGTAGCGTTCAAGCCATGCTGTAATGGTAATCGTTATTAGCGAAAAATTAACTGCCAAAATCATTTTTATAATAAATATCACCATAAATATTAGTGATACTAATTGAGCCTAAGTCTATGAGTCGTTTGATTTTATTCAATAAACCCTATGGCGTGTTATGTCAATTTCGGCGCACCGATGACAAACCAACACTGGCAGACTTTTTTACCGACCCCACTATCCATCCTTGTGGCCGACTCGACCATGACTCCGAAGGTTTACTGTTATTAACGGATGATGGCAAGCTCAACTCACGCATTACTGAGCCAAAATTCAAGTTAGCTAAAACCTATTGGGCTCAAGTTGATAACGATATTTCGGAAGATGCTATTCAACAATTACAGCGTGGCGTGCTGCTGAATGATGGTATGACACGCCCTGCCCACGCCCGTAAGTTACACGATCCCGATTTATGGCCTCGTACGCCACCGATTCGTTATCGCGCCAGTATTCCTACCAGTTGGGTGGAGTTAGTCATTAGTGAAGGCAGAAATCGACAAGTACGACGAATGACTGCCGCAGTAGGCTTTCCGACATTACGTTTAGTACGTATGCAAATTGGCGATTGGTCAGTTGACGGTTTAGAAATGGGCGAGTGGCGTGAGATTCGAGTGTGATATTTGTTGTATGTGCGGTTGTTAATAATTACCCTTCGACTCCGCTCAGGGAGCGTTTATGCGTTGGTTGAGTGGAGTCGAAGCCAAAAGATTATTCAATACCCCCTAATAATTTGTCATATCTTGGTTAATGGCAAAAATAGATTTTGGCTGACCTTGCTCGTCAAATATAAGACTGCAATGTGCATTAACTCTCAATGCACTACCATCTTTATGGCGTTGTGAAATTTCACCGCGCCACTCACCCGTCTCTAATGTCGAATTCGTTGCTGCATAATACGGCGCAGGATCGCTATATAGTAAATCAGCCACAGAACGACCCAATGCCTCTTCTTTTGACCAACCATACAATTTTTCAGCGCTTTGATTCCAAAACATAATGCGATGATCTAAGCCGCGAACAATCACCACATGGCGCGCTTCATTGAGCCAAGAGGCTTGCTCATTAATAAGTGCTTGTTTTTCTTGTCGCTCTAGCTCTGCGGCAACACGCGATGTAAAAATTTTCAATACGGAGGCTACAAAATCCGTATGAACTAAAGGCTGACGGAATAGCACAAAAATTTGTCCCATTGACTGTCCCATTGAGTCTTCAATCCGCCTACCTACATATGCCTCTGCGCCAAATGCCGCCAACCCTTCGGCTCGAGGATATTGTTCAATAACGCGAGAATGAACGATCCAACTCGAAACATCGCCACTGAGGTTTTCACAGGGCGTACCACTCATAGGAATATCAAAATTACTGACTATCTTGCCATCAATCACAGCTACTACAGTTCGCGAATGCGGAGGTTCTCCTGTCTGTGAACGGGTAATAATGCCAATTTGCGCTCCTACTGCCTCAGTCATATTAAGAATTAACTTTTCAAAAAACGCTGAACCAGTAGTTAATGCAACACTATTAGCAATTTGATCTACTACCGTTAAAATACGTTGACTTTCATGTCTCGCTCTAATGGTCACAATGCCATAAGCAAGATTATCCGCTAACTCTTGTAAAAGTAAAATCTCGTCATTTTCTATTTTAAATACTGCACTAGATGCGATTGTTAGTGAACCAAATGTTTGATTTCCTTCGCGTAATGGCAAAGCTATACCACCACGAAAACCTTTTTCCTGAGATACTTTTTGGATATACGTCGACGATGTTTCTATTTGAACATCTTCACAATGAACAAATTTTCCAGTACGAATTGCTCGACCGCTTGCCCCTTGCCCTCTAGGATCATCTTCAGCCCAACTCAACAGCAAATTTTCTAACATTCTATTATCGTTACCAGCCTTAGCCATTGGCTTGATTGTTTTTGCGTCGTCTTGTAAGGCATAGCCTATCCATGCTAATTGATAGTGACCTATATTAACCATTAACTGACAAACATCATGAAGCAGGATGATTTCATCTTGGGCATGAAGTAATAATTTATTACACATACTCAGCATTTTTAATGCACGTTCTGCGGCTCTACGTTTGGTAACATCGTGTGCCGATGGCACAAGGTAGGAGACTTTTTTTTTGACATCAAAGATAGGATTTAGCGAAAAATCAAGCGTTAACAACCGACCATCTAAACCGTAACTTATTAAGTCAAAACGAGAAGCTTCACCTTTAGCCGCACGCGCAATTGCTTCGCGTAATTGTTGGCGATATAACTCTGAATACGACCACCACGGCGTATCTTCAAAACGCCGACCAATCACGTCTTTTAACTCTAAACCAATAGCCTCTAATGAAGTGCGATTGGTGTAAGTCATTACACCCTCAATCGTAAGCATACCTACAAAAAAAGCAGGACTGAGTACGTCCATAACTTCACGTAATCGCTTTGAATTTTTATCGACTCGCTCTAATTCATTACGATAATAACCAGCCAACGGCATAATTAATCTCCTAATTCATCCTGAATTAAATTTAATCTATCTTAGTAGTATGTATCAGAAAAAAATCTCGTTTGAACACATAGAAAAGGGAATAGGCTATCTGCGGGCTTTAAGTCTAATATTGTAATAAATGCAAAATACCTTACTGACTTTTGTGTAGAACAAAACGGGTAGAAAGGTCATCAAAGACCATTTCTACAGATAAAAGCTGGCAATACCGACAAAAACCCATTTTCGGGAAGCAATTCTACACCATTAATTGCTGTAATAATTTATTTAATTGAGAAGTCAATACTACATACGGGGCGTAACTCGTTAAATCTGTTGGACTTAAACGACAACGGAATTGCCGCCAGTCACTAAAGACTTGCTGTTGCTGCTCTAGCCATAGTGCTAACCATGCTTTTTGTTCTTGCTGAGAGTTATGCCATTGTTTAACCACATATTGCGTTAAAGTTGCCATATCACGTAATAAACCTGCGCGTAATTGGTCACGAGCAGCAGCCTCCCAACTATTGGCAACGCTTAAATCTTGTAACGCGCGTTGAACATCAGTTAAACCCAAAGTCTCCTCAACCATTTCATAAAAATAAGCGGCATGGTCAACAGAAACACCCGTTTCTTGCGCCAAACGACAAATATCCAACATCGGTAATACTTGATCTAAAGAAGCCATGCGAATAGCTAATTGCTCAGGCAAACCTTGTACCACTAGACTATTTCTAGCATTTCTCCACACTTCTAAGCGTTTATTGTTTAAGTGATCGGGTAAATGCGTTAACAACGGCAATAACATATCAAAACCAGAAATAACTTCTTGCGTTGGCTTGTCGGTGTAAGGCAAAAACCAACCACAGGCACGACGGGCATAACGCTGCAAAGCGGCGTATTGTGGCAACAGTACTTTATCGGGCACGGTATCCGCACAATCATCTAGCTGTTGCCAGAGGCTATCTAAAGCTAATAATGAACGAGCAATCATAAAAGCGCGCGCGACTTTAAGTGGATTACTGCCTTCGTGTCGTAATAAACGCGGCAATGCACCCATGCCCAAACGTTCGGTAATCAAACTTGCTAAGCGAGTTGCCGCTAACGGAATGGCTAAGGGATGCTTTTGTAAAGTAGAGCCATAGTTTTGACGAATCGCTGCGGGAAATGAGCTTTTTAATTCAGCTAATAAGTATTTATCTTCAGCCAATTCGGGTGTCGCTAACGCTAGCTTGAGCCAATTTTTGCTATAGGCTAATAAAATAGCCAATTCAGCGCGCGTTAATGGCTGTTGGGTGCGTCCGCGTGAGTCCCATGTCCGTACATCAGGCAAGGCTTCTAATTGACGATCTAAATCGGCGTGTGTTTCTAAAAAATCGGCCAAAGTGGCATATTCACGGTGACGCAATAAAGCTTGGTTATTGGCTATCGCTAAAAACTGTGTTTGTGAATAATTATCGGCTAAAACGGATTGCGCCACTTCATCTTGCCATTCGGCTAATAACCGTTTGTAATCACCTTGTGATAAACGCCGTGACTGTTGTTCACGTTGTAAGAAAATTTTGATATTCACTTCGTGGTCAGAACAATCTACGCCACCAGAATTATCAATAAAATCGGCATGGCATAAACCACCATTTAATTGATATTCAATACGGGCACGTTGCGTTAAACCTAAATTGCCGCCTTCACAAACAATTCGCGCCCGTAATTGATTACCGTTAACACGTACTGCGTCATTAGTACGATCACCGACATCATGATGATTTTCTTCGCTAGATTTTACATACGTGCCAATACCGCCGTTCCATAAGACATCAACGGGCATTTGTAAGATGGCACTGATTAACTCGTCAGAAGTCATGGTATCGACTTCTGTCGCTAATACTGCTTTCATTTCAATACTGAGCGAGATTTTTTTCGGACTACGGGCAAAAACACCGCCACCTTCAGAAATTAATTTACGGTTGTAATCTGACCAATTACTTTTTGGCAAAGCAAATAAACGCTGCCGTTCATTAAAACTAAGGGCGGCATGAGGTGTAGGGTCGATAAAAATATGACTGTGGTTAAAAGCAGCGACCAGTTTGGTGTGGTGGCTTTGCAACAACCCATTACCAAAAACATCGCCCGACATATCACCAATACCGACCATCGTAAACGGCGTGGTGTTGGGGTTAAAACCACACTCACGCGCCAAATGGACTAAAGAGACAAAAGCCCCACGCGCGGTAATGCCCATTTTTTTGTGGTCATAACCATTGCTGCCGCCTGAAGCAAAAGCATCCCCTAACCAAAATTGATATTCAGCGGCAACAGCATTTGCCGTATCCGAAAAACTGGCCGTGCCTTTATCGGCGGCAACGACGAGATAAGAGTCTTCTTGGTCGTGGCAAACGACTTGTTTAGGGGCAATGATTTTATCTTTTTGCCGATTATCGGTGACATCTAATAAGCCGCGTAAAAACTCTTGATAGGCGTTAATCCCTATTTCATGTTTATCGCCATAAACAGTTCGCACAATAAATGCGCCTTTGGCACCCACAGGGACAATAACGGCATTTTTGACTTGCTGAGATTTCACCAAACCTAACACTTCCGTTCTAAAGTCTTCTGGGCGATCAGACCAACGAATGCCGCCTCTTGCAACTTGCCCAAAACGTAAATGTAGCCCCATGACATCAGGACTATAGACAAAAATTTCACGCCACGGTTTAGGGTCTGGCAAAATTCTTAATGCGCCAGAATCAAATTTAAAGGCCACACGTTGGGCAGCAATTGCTGTGGGCATATAAAAATTGGTACGAACAATGGCCAAAATCAAGGTCATAAATTCGCGTAAAACGCGCTCATCAGCCATCGACTGTACTTTATCAAGTGCGATTTCAAGGCGTTTTAAAATGGATGATTGGCGCTCTTGGCGGTCAGTCGTGACACTCGGGTCAAAACGCGCTTGGAATAACTCTAATAAACTACGGCCTATCGTTGGGTTGTGGGTTAATGCTTCTGCTTGCGCAATTGGTGATAAGGGAAAAGAAGCTTGCTTTAAATACGCCGACAACACCCTAAAAATATGCGCCTCGCGCCACCGACAGGGCAAAATCGTGACTAAACGATTAAAGACATCCGCTTCAATACCGCCCTGCCACAATACCTGCATCCCTTCACGAACATAAGCTAATGATTGAGCAAACGTTTCTTTTGCCAAGCCATCAGGTAACTCGGTACGGAAGTCGTGTAGCCATAAACAATTATCTTCATGTAACAAGGCAAAAGCTTGTTCTTGCAAGACTTTTAAGCCAAAACTTTCGAGAATCGGCATCACGCGTGACAATGATAACTGCTGATTCCACTGCAACAATTTAAAGCGTGCCGAACGGCCTTCGGTGGGTAACACTTCAACCGCTAAAGGGGCATCTTGACGTAGCGTTTCTAATAAAGAAATGTCGCTGACAGCATCTTGCGGACGATAATTATCTTTATAGGTACTGGGGAAAACATGCTGATAACGACGATATAACTGATTCGCCAGCACCGCTTGATATTTGGTCATTAGCAACGCCAACAACTCATCTTCCCATGTCCGCGCCAAACGCTTGAGTACGGACTCCGTTTCTTCAATATTGATACGCGGGGGATTTTTTTCTTCAAACACCAATAAGCCGTGTAAACGAATCCAACGATGCTCAGAAACGAAAGCCGTCATCACAACATCGCTGGCATTAAAACGGGCTTGTAAAAACTCACCTGTACGACTGACGAATGTCTCGTTATACAAAGGCTTCGGCATATAAATAAAGACGGAGACAAAACGTTGCCACGGGTCAACGCGCCAAACAAAGCGCAATTCATTGCCATACTTTTGTTTGACCATCGGCAAAAATGCCGACAATAAATCTTGGTCGGTGGCTAATAATAATTCATCACGGGGATGGGTTCTTAGCATACGGTCAAAGTTACGGCCGTCATGACTTATTTTGCGTAAGCCCGAAAAAATATCGACGGTGGTAATTTTATGCCGTAACACAGGCATGGTCATCGGATCATGTTGATTAACACGACTGGTATATAAGCCCAAAAAGCGGTATTCACTTTTGCCATCAGGCATAGGGACAATAATGACATCGGCATAACGGTCGTGATGAATCGGTGAACGCGTTAAGGACTTGCCAAATTGTAAGCGGCAATCGTTAGCTTCAAAGCTAATATCATCCAACCAATCGACATGGACATTTGGCCAAGCACCTAAGCCTGACACTTCCGTTTCACCTTTTAAATTACGGTGCATCACCGATAAAAAGGTGAAGTGCCCCCGCATTAACCATTGTAAAAAAGCATGACCTTCCATTCTGACAACAGCGGCATCCCCTTCTTTAGGCATTTTTTCAATCAGGGTTTGTGCCGCTTCACGCACTAAAGTTTGCATACGCGGAAAAACAGTCACCACCTGCTTTAACATACCTATGGCATCATAAATACAGGTTTCTAAGGCTTGTAATTCTTCACCTTGATAAAAGTCTGACAATTCAATATGTACTAGCGTTCGATATTCCTCGACATTGGCATGAGCCGTCGTGGGCAACGCAATAATTTGAAAATAACGATTGCGCCGCAAGGGAATATTCAAATCCATTAATACTTGAATATCGTAACCGCCACGCTGCAAGGCAATACGCAAGGTATTGAGCAAAAACGGTAATTCACCGCTATATAACTCAATCACCGTGCCTTCAGCACGCCAACCTGATTTTGCAGGTTCGGGATTAATAATTCGCAAGTTAACTTCTTGCCGACTATCAACCACAAATTGCCAAAAATCCCATAAACAGGCCGCCAAAGAATGCGGTGTGTATCGACGCAACTCATCAGCCATCAGAGCTTTTAAGGCACGCTCAGAAAAATTATTAAAAATAGGATTATCGTGAGCAGCACAAACGTCCAAACAATTTTGTCGGGTTTGTTGAGACCATGTTTCAGTCGCTGATAACATTGTTAACTCCTTGTGCTGTCTATTATTTTAGGATTTTGAGTATTTTTTGTGTTGTCGTTTTATCGCGTAGCTGCATTTAGCACTAAGGGACAAATTCTTCAATCTGCCCTTGCTGATACTGTGCAAATTACATCAACTCGTCAATAAGCGATTTAAGGTTTCGTAAGTATCAACCCTGAGATTATCACACGAAATTGCTTATGATAATTTTTGTGGCACATTTGATAGTGGACAGATTAATCCACCCTTATCAAACCAGCCAATCCTCTACCACCAAATCAGGCACACGCTCAAACTCGCGGACATTATGCGTCACCACCGTCAAACCATAACTCAACGCAATTGCCGCAATTTGCATATCATACGGGCCAATTGGCGTTCCTTTAGCAAACAAACTCATACGCAATTCGCCCAATGTTTTAATCACCTTATCGTCTAAAGACAAACTAGGCAATCCATCAAAAAACACGTCTAATTTTTCTTTATTTTCAACGATTTTGGCACTTTTACACGCCCCAAACCATAGTTCAGCCTTAAACAGGCGCACATAAATATAACTGACGCACTCCTACACGACGCAAATTAGCCAACATGGTCGAATTGCCTTTTAATATCGCAATGCAAGCATTTGTATCTAGCAAATAGCCACTCATTCTATGGCATCCTTTGCGCTATCTTCCCCTAAATCCAAATCGTTAACATCATCAGGAAAATCATCACCCAAACTGTGCGCCATACGGGCAATAAACGCATCCGTTTGTGCATTATCTGCTTTTTTTTCAGCCAATCCTATACCATACTTTTTTTCTAAATACTCAACAAAATCAAGCACCTCAGATTGAAAAACCGCAGGTAATGCCTGAATATGTGCTTGAAGAGTTTGTGTAATACTCATGTGTGCCACTCCTTTATTCTCTCAACTCGTCAATAAGCGATTTAAGGTTTCGTAAGTATCATTTGATAACTTTTGCGCGCTTAATTGTTGCAAAGCTGCCAACGCTTGCTGTTGCCTACCACTTTCTAGCCGTTTCCACTTGCTAAATGCACCTAATAAACGGGAAGCAATTTGTGGATTGATGGCATCTAACTCGGCAATTTTTTCGGCCACAAAGCGATAACCTGAGCCATCAGCACCATGAAACTGCACGGGATTGGCATTCGCAAACTGCGCTAATACCGAACGTAAGCGATTCGGATTGGTTAAGGTAAATGCTTCATGTTGCGTCAACGCAAGAATATCGTCGATTGTTGCTTTTGAGTTCGTCGCTTGCACGGCAAACCAGCTATCAATCACTAAAGCCTCTTGAGTAAAACGTCGGTAGAAATCAGCAAGGCAAGCTGTTGCTTGTTCTGCGCCACTAGACACTAAACCGCGTAACGCCACTAATCTATCGGTCATGTGTTGCGCGGATTGATACTGTTGTGCAGCCAATGCTTGCGCGGTCTGATTGTCCACCGCCACCAATAAATAATGTAAACACAGCTCACGCCACGCACGGGCAGCAATGGCGGCACTGTTATAAACATAGTCACCGCTATCGCTTTGATTGTGGGCGTATTGCTCGGCAAAAAAGCCATTTAACGCTTGAGCAATGGCTTGTTGTAAGGTCAATCTTGCTTGATGAATAACACTAGGGTTAATGACTGGCGTTTTTTCGGCGAGATAATTTTCACTCGGTAAGCTTAATAACTTAGCCGCCAATGCAGGATCTTGTTTGGCTAATTGCGGTAAAAATCCTTGCAATGCCATTAATAAACCTTGAAAATCAATTACTTCTAGCATTTTATTCGAGTTATTTATCATCGCTAATAACATCCGCTCAAACAAAGTTTGTGCCGACAACCAGCGGTTAAAACCATTGTTATCATGCTGCATTAAAAACAATAGTTCTTGGTCGGTAGTTTGATAATTCAAAATCACAGGGGCAGAAAAATCGCGCAACAATGACGGAATCACCGAGCTATTAATGCCCGTAAATGTCCATGTTTGTTGTATGGCATCAGCAATAAATACACGTTCAGTGATTGGATTTTCAATCTTCTCACCTAATAATTGCAAAGCGACAGCCTGCCCTTGCTCATCAAACAACGCTAATTTAACGGGAATGGGCAAGGTTTGCGGTTCGGGATAGCCTTGCTTTGTGGGCGTGTGTTGGCTGACCGTTAACACATAATGTTGTAATTCGGGATGATATTCCCCCGTCACCGTTAATACAGGCGTACACGGTTGGCGATACCATTGCATAAAGGGCGTTAAATCGGTGTTATTGGCTTCGGCTAAAGACTGGACAAAATCTTCTACTGTTACGGCTTGACCATCAAAACGGCTAAAATATAAATCTGTGCCTTTCCTAAAACCATCTTCACCTAAAACCGTATGCAACATACCGACGATTTCCGCGCCTTTTTCATAGACGGTGGCGTTATAAAAATTATTGATTTCAATAAACGACTCGGGACGAACGGGATGCGCTAAAGGCCCTGCATCTTCGGCGAATTGAGCATTACGCAGCATAGTGACATCTTCAATACGCTGGACGCTGGCAGATAATTGGTCTGCCGAAAACTGTTGGTCACGAAAAACTGTAAAACCTTCTTTTAGACTTAATTGAAACCAATCACGGCAAGTAACACGATTACCGCTCCAATTATGGAAATACTCATGGGCAACCACCGACTCCACCCGCTGAAAACCTAAATCTGTTGTCGTTTCGGGATGCGCTAACACACAAGAGGTATTAAAAATATTTAAACCTTTGTTTTCCATCGCGCCCATATTGAAATGGCTAACGGCGACAATCATAAAAATATCTAAATCATATTCGCGGCCATATTTTTTCTCATCCCAACGCATTGACGCTTTTAAGGACTCCATCGCATGGCGACATTGGCGTAAATCATGCTCTTCGACATAAATTTTTAATGCCACTTCACGGCCTGACATCGTGGTAAAGGTATCTGCCAAACACGCCAAACCGCCTGCTACCATGGCAAATAAATAACTCGGTTTTTTGAATGGGTCTTCCCAAGTCGCAAAATGACGGCCTTCACCCGCATTGCCTTGAGCAATTAAATTACCGTTAGCTAATAAAGTCGGATATTGCTGTTTATCGGCAGTAATCGTGGTGGTAAATAACGATAAAACATCGGGACGGTCTAAATAATAAGTAATTTTTCTAAAACCTTCAGGTTCGCATTGCGTGCAATACATACCTTTCGATAAATATAAGCCTTCTAAAGCAAAGTTTTTATGCGGATATATTTTGACGACACTATTCAAAACAAAATTATCGCTAGGCACTGTGGCAATTGTTAATTCTTCACCGTTGACTTGATATTCCGCTGCTTGCAAAGCCACGCCATTAATAGTCAACTCAACAAGTACTAAATCAACGCCGTGTAATACTAAGGCTTCACCTTGACTTTGAGGCTGAATCCTTAATGCTGAACTCACCAAAGTATAATCGCTAAAAATATCAACATTTAAGGCAACGTGTTGAATAACAAATAAAGGGGCTTGATAATCGTTTAAATAAATAGTTTTAGGATTAGACATTTTGCTCTCCGAAAGTAATTTCATAACCACCGAATTTACGAATATTTAACACACCTGTATCTAAAATCAAATACTGACCTTTTATACCGATTAATTTACCTGTGACGACAGGAGCAGTATCAAAATTCAAGGCTTTTATTTTGCTGGGATATTGCTGTACAGGAAAATTAAATTCCCAAACCTCACCTTTTAAAACTTTCATTTCTTGAGGGAATTTTTCAGCCAACACTGCTAACTCTTTAGCGCATAAGGTTAATAATTCATCACGAATAAAAGCAAGATCTTGCGACTCGGCATCCGATTTTAATAAGCGTTGCCATTGGGTTTTATCCGCAATATGTTGCGCTAAGGTGACTTCGATTAAACCTGACAAATAACGGCTAGCAACTTCAAAAATAGGCAAAGCTTGGCGCGCACCTTGGTCTAACCAACGGGTAGGAATTTGTGTTTGACGAGTAATGCCAACTTTTACGCCCGATGAATTGGCTAAATAAATAATATGTGGCCGAAAACAATGTTCTTCACCCCACTCAGGTTCACGACAAGTGCCTAAATGATAATGGCAAGTTTCAGGCTTCATAATGCACATATCGGCAGAAGCAGAACTGCGAAAACAGTTATAACAATAACCCTGACTAAACGATTTAGTGGTTTTTTTGCCGCAATTTAAACAAAAAATACGGCCTGTATAGTGTAGGCGAATATCTTGACCCAAATAATTATTGATGGGCAATGTTAATGAACCAATCGGTAATTCATAATAGACAGGCGCGCCACCTTGATTGCTTTGCTCAACAACCTGAGTGCGCATTTTTCGTAAAACACCTTGATAAAACATCGTCATTAAAACCTTATATTAGAGAGAGGGTTGATTCAACAAAGCCCGCAACGGCACTAATAAATCGGTAGCGATTAACCCACGTTCACCTGCCTCTGCCGCTTTATCGCCCGCTAAAGCATGAATCGTGACTGCTTGTGAAACCACACCTAAATTTAAGCCAAATTGTGACACTAAACCCGCGATAATACCTGCCAAGGTATCACCCATACCCGCTGTCGCCATGCCTGCATTACCGTAAGGACATAAATTGACTGCGTAGTCATCAGCAATTAATGAGCCTGCGCCTTTCAGCAAAGCTACACCACCATACTTTTCAGCTAACTGCTGTACTGCTTGAAAACGATTGTTATCTATTTGCGAATAGTCACACGCCAATAATCGTCCTGCTTCGCCACTATGAGGCGTTAATATCCAATTATTTCTCCGTACAGGTTGTTGAGCTAACCAATATAAAGCATCGGCATCAACAATCATCGGTTTATCAATATCTTGAATGGCTAACCATAAACGCTGTCCCCATGCTTGCCGACCTAAACCCATACCAATGACAATCACTGTCGCTAATTCTATTAACGGTTGTAATTGCTCGGCGTGTTGAATACCACGCACCATCACTTCAGGACAACGCGCCAACAATGCACCGATATGATGAGGATGCGTCGCTACCGTCACTTTACCTGCACCCGAACGTAATGCCGCCTCCGCTGCCATCATCACCGCGCCGCCCATGCCCTCATCGCCACCGATGACTAATACATGACCAAAATCGCCTTTATGACTATGGCGAGCGCGTTTTGGCAAGCGTAGTTCTGCTTTATCCAAACGATAAGCCATCGGACATTTAGGATAAAAATCGGGGGTTAATTGCAACAAATGTTTTAACAGCACTTGACCTGCATAAGACTTTCCCTCACCTGTAAATAAACCTAATTTGTAGGCAATAAAACATACCGTTAATTCCGCATTTACGGCAACACCACACACTGCGCCCGTATCAGCGGCAACGCCTGAAGGCATATCTATCGCCATCACAGGGATATCATGGGCGTTAATAGTCGTCATCATTTCGGCCAGCACGCCCGTCACAGGCGCATTCAAACCAATACCTAACAGGGCATCGACAATGACATCCGCCTCTAATAACTCCTGCCCTTGCCACGCCTCAATAGCAACGCCAGCAGACTTGGCTTGTTGATACATGAATTGTGCATCAACTGTTTTTGGCGGCGCACTACAAAAAACCTGCACCTGATAATTTGCTTGTTGAGCTAAATAAGCAATAACGTAACCATCGCCACCATTATTACCACTGCCACACATCACCACTAGACGTTTGGCATTCGGCCATTGCTGTTGCAATACGTCAAACGATGCCTGTCCTGCTCGACTCATCAAGTCATTGCTATTGACAATATTTTTGGCAAATACTTTTTTTTCTATTTGGCGCACTTGCTCACTGCTGTAAATATGGTTATCCATCATGCTCTCAATATTGTTTTTTATTGTTTCGAGTATAACCCGAGAAATTTTGCACTTCTGCCGAAAAAATTATATCTTTTAAGGACTCGCTCGCCCCACAAACACGGACTAGAAAGCAATGGCCTTTATTTGTAATGATTGTGGTAATCAATCGACGAAGAAATTTGCACAGGGGAAATGTCCCGCTTGTGACTCATTCAACATTAAAACGACACACAAAAGCACGAAACAAGCAATTAAAGAGAAAGAGCCAAAAACATTGATTGAACTGGTTGTTTTAGCTTTACTGTGGGGATTACTCGCATACGGTGCTTGGGATAAGTATTTAAAACCTGAGCCAACCGCCCAAGCAAAAATTAAAACCGCTCCGACTGTGGAAAAAAAAGAAGAGCCTGCGCTAGACTTTTAACAAGTTAACCCTGTTCTCAGCCCTTCCACCATTAAATCAACAAAACTGCGTACCCGCGCGGATTTATGCCGCCCCTCACGATGAATGACATGCACAGGTAAAGGGGCTAATTCGTATTCGGATAAAATAATTTGCAAGGTGTTATTCGCTAACTGTGGCGCAATTTGATAAGACATTAAGCGGGTAATGCCAAAACCTGTGCTTGCAGCTTCAATGGCAGCATCATTGGTTGTTACCACTAAGCGTGGCTTAATACGGATAGTCGTTATTTCGCTATTTTGTTTAAATTTCCACTCTACCGAGGGACTAATGCTACTGGCAGAAATAATCGTATGCTGCATAAGCTGATCTGGGGACTGCGGTAAACCCTGTCGTTGCACATAGTCTGGCGCAGCACATAACACGCGACGAACGTAGCCCACTTTTAAAGCCTTCATAGTGGAGTCAGGCAATTCACCTATCCGAATACCAACATCCACGCCTTCTTCCATCATATTAACAACACGATCAAGATATAAAGCACTGATGTCCATTTCTGGATAAAGATTCAGATAATCAACCATTAAAGGTGTGACATACATTCGGCCAAATAATACTGGTGCAGTCACCGTTAAATGACCTTTGGGTGTAGCGTTAATGCCAACGACAGCATCATCCGCTTCATCAACTTCAGCAATAATTCGTCGAGCATCATCTAAATAACGTTCACCCGCTTCTGTCACCCTTACATATCGTGTCGTTCTATCTAAGAGCTTTACCCCTAAACGGGATTCTAACGCGGCAATACAGCGTGTGACTGCTGGCGGTGACATGGCTAATCGTCGTGAACCGCCAGCAAAACTTTCTTCTTCGGCGACAGCAACAAATACCGTCATCAAATGTAGTTTATCCATTTATTATTCCATTTTTGGCAATTATCTTTTAACTATTATAGATATTCTTTGATTAAACACAATTCACCATAATGCACTCATTCCAAACGCATACCGCCAATGGACAACTTCAAAGGTACACACCATGCCGATAATCACTATGTATAGCACAGGCACTTGCCCTTACTGTGCACAAGCAGAAAACCTACTTAAACATAAAGGTTTAACGGTGAATAAAATTCGTATTGACCAAAATGAAGTCGAATTTGACAACATGATTGCCAAAACGGGCAAACGCACGGTGCCACAAATTTTTATTGACGATCATTATGTCGGTGGCTTTGATAATTTGACGACACTTGATCGAAATGGACAATTAGCGTCTTTACTTAACCCATCAAGCTAAATTTAATGTTTGGGAGATATCAACATGGCACGCGCATTTGCTGATATTTGTTTTACTGACAGCGTCAAAAAAGCACAAAGCTTGTATGGTAGCCGTGAAGCGAATCAGGGATTTGAACACGTTGAAGACGCACGCAGCGATTTAACAGAGCGCGAAGCCGAATTTATTGCCGAGCGCGACAGTTTTTATCAAGCGACAGTGTCCGAAACAGGCTGGCCTTATGTACAACATCGTGGCGGTTTAAAAGGCTTTTTGCAGGTACTTGATGCAAATACTATCGGCTATGCTGATTTTCGCGGCAATAGACAATATGTTAGCGTCGGAAACTTGGCCGCCAACGATAAAATCTCATTAATATTAATGGATTATGCCAATCGTCGGAGGTTAAAAATTTGGGGGCGTGTGCAGATAGTTCATGAGAATGAAAATCCAGCATTAATCGCTAAACTGGAAAATTCTGCTTATCGAGCACGCGTTGAACGAGCAGTGATTATTAAGGTGGAAGCTTGGGATTGGAATTGTCCACAACATATTACTCAACGTTTTACCCAAGCAGATATTAATGTTGCTATTCAACCTTTACATGATGAAATTGCCGCTTTAAAAGCGCAACTACACCAATTTCAGGACAAAGATCATGACTGATATTCGCCCACCTGTTCCACCGTTTACCCGTGAAACAGCCATCCAGAAAGTTCGAATGGCTGAAGATGGCTGGAATAGCCGTGACCCTGAGCGTGTTTCATTGGTTTATACGCCCGATAGCCAATGGCGAAATCGTGTTGAATTTCCCGTAGGACGGGAAGAAATTATTGCCCTACTGCAACGTAAATGGGCACGAGAGTTAGATTATCGTTTAATTAAAGAGCTTTGGGCATTTGATGGCAATCGTATCGCTGTCCGTTTTGCCTATGAATGGCATGATGATGCAGGCAATTGGTATCGTTCTTATGGTAATGAAAACTGGGAATTTGCCGACAATGGTCAAATGCAGCGTCGTTTTGCCAGTATCAACGACTTACCCATTAAAGAGTCAGAACGTAAATTTTTTTGGCCCTTAGGTCGACGTCCTGATGATCATCCGAGCTTAAGTGATTTGGGGCTTTGATTCGTAAATATCGTTCTCACTGCTAAACATCATTACTTTAGCAGTGAGTTCATCCCCATCTATTCGCTAATAATAGCCTTGGTGCTTTCTAATACCGAACGCGCTTGTTCCTGTTCTACGGCATTGCCATGAACAATCAACACATATTTATCCACTTTTAACGCCGTTTCGTATTTAATAACTTCATCATCGGGAACGCCTATTTGGGCTAATGCTGCACCCAATGCCGAAACACCCCCTACAACTACGGCTCCCTCAAGAGCACCGATCAACATTGTCGTGACTGGCCCAGCAAATGCTAACAGCCCTATGCCTGGAAAAATAAACACGGCAGGCGCAAACAATAACCCCCAAATACCACCCCAAAAGGCACCTTTTCCGCCCCAAGATTTCATGCGATCTTCTGTGGTATAAAAACCCACAGGATATTGTTCACTATGAGACCCCTTACCGACTAATGAAAGCTTTTTCAAATCAAATCCTGTTCGACTTAATAAATGAATCGCATCTTCAGCTTCGGTATGGGTATTAAAGATATAAGAAAGCGCGTTAATTTTGTCCATGATGATCTATTCAATTAAGTTAGGGGCATTTAATGTGCGCCAAACGACATGATTGCTCTGTGCGTTAACAAGCATTAGAACCGCATTATGCTAATTTTCGTGTTATCTGAACGATGATGTTAATATTCAACAATACTCCAATTTTTTTAAACACAGCCCTTTGTTTATGCAAAAAATCCCCGTACAAGATATGGCACAACTCACCACTCAAATTAAGCAATGGGGACTGGAGCTTGGTTTTCAGCAAGTCGGCATTAGTGGCGTGGACTTAGGCGAGCATCCGCAGCATTTGCAAAACTGGCTCGATAAAGGCTTTCATGGCGATTTGAATTACATGGCCGCACACGGCGCAAAACGTGGCCGTCCTGATTTGCTCGAAGCCTATGCTCAACGCGTGATTAGTGTACGCATGGATTATTTGGTTAATAAACCCAAAGCGCGAAGCATTCCAGAACATCCACAACAAGGCGTAATTGCTCGTTATGCTTTAGGGCGTGATTACCACAAAACCTTGCGTAAACGCCTACAAAAATTTGGCGAAAAAATTATTAGCGAAGTCGGCGACATGAGTTATCGACCATTTGTCGATTCAGCACCCATTTTAGAACGTGCGGTTGCCGAACAAGCAGGTTTAGGCTGGATTGGCAAAAACACGATGCTCATCAACCGCCAAGCAGGTTCTTTTTTCTTTTTAGGTGAGTTATTTACCGATTTACCACTCATTATCGATACGCCAACCAGCGCACATTGTGGCAGTTGCCAAGCCTGTATTGATATTTGCCCAACACAAGCCATTGTTGCGCCTTATCAATTGGATGCACGTTTATGTATTGCCTATTTAACGATTGAATATACAGGCAGTATTCCTGAACATTTACGGTCAAAAATCGGTAATCGTATTTTTGGGTGTGATGATTGTCAGTTGATTTGCCCGTGGAATCGATACGCCCAATTAAGCCACGAAGATGACTTTAAAGCCCGACATGGGCTAGATAATGCCTCCTTGTTAGAGTTATTTTCATGGACAGAAAAAACCTATTTGGCCAAAACTGAAGGCTCACCAATTCGACGAATTGGTTATGAAGGGTTTATGCGTAATGTGGCTATTGGTTTGGGTAATGCACCTTATTCGGAAAACATTGTTGCGGCTTTACAAGCCAAACTCCACTCAAGCACTGATTTAGTGCAAGAGCATATTTTTTGGGCATTAAATCAACAAGAGAAACGAGTTGGGGTCTTGGCGAAATAAAAACTATCAGTTAGTCTCAACCTTGTCGGATTTTTTTATAAAGACAATAAACACAGGAAAGCGTACATGAAAAAACTTATTGCAGTGGCGTTATTGGCGAGCTCTTCTTTGGCAATGGCCGACCAAGATGCGGGTTGTGGTTTAGGCTCTGTTTTATTTGAAGGTAAATCAGGTACAGCACCTAAAGTTTTAGCGGCTACGACTAATGGCTCATACGGGAACCAAACTTTTGGGATCACTTCGGGTACTCTAGGCTGCCAAACAGAAGGAGTGATTAGTTCACGCGCTCGTTTAAGTATGTTTATGGGCGCTAACTCTGAACGTTTAGCCCGTGATATGTCCGTAGGTCATGGCGAAACATTAAACGTATTGGCTGACTTAATGGGTGTAAAAGAACAAGATAAATCTTTGTTTTTCAAAACAGCTCAAGCAAATTTCAGCACTATTTTTGCCGCTAACAATCAGACCACAGGTCAAGTGCTTGATGCACTACAACAAGTGATGGCAAAAAACGCCGTACTAGCCCTCTACACAGCTGTTTAAGCCAACAAAACGTATAAGGACGATAAACATGAAAAAAATTATTGCTATTGCATTATTAGTAACAAGCTCATCTGTTGTGATGGCGGATGAAGATATTGGTTGTGGTTTAGGCACAATGGTTTGGGCTGGTCAATCAGGCCTCGTACCTAAAATTCTTGGTGCTACGACTAACGGTCTTGCGACACAAACATTTGGTATCACCTCTGGCACAATGGGCTGTAAATCAGATGGTGTTGTCACCTCACGCGCACGCTTAAGTATGTTTATGGGTACTAACTCTGAGCGTTTAGCCCGTGATATGTCGGCTGGTCATGGGGAGTCATTAGACGTTTTAGCTAATTTGATGAACATCAAAACTGAAGACAAAGGCGCGTTTTTCCAAGCTGCTAAAGTAAACTTTGGTAAGATTTTCGCACCAGAAAATCAAACTGCTGGCCAAGTACTTGCTGCATTACAGCAAGTAATGGCGAAAGATTCCGTATTATCTGCTTACCAAGCCAGCTAATTCGTTATCGTTTAAACTAGCCCCTCGTTTTGAGGGGCTTTTTATTTATCTTAATTATCTTCTTAAAAATACAATGACTTTATATTTATCGCGTTTAGTTTGTGCCATCGGCTTGTTAACTTATTCTTCCTTAAGCCTTGCTATACCACTCGACAATTGGCGACAACAAGCCAAAGCGCAACATTTGGCGAGTCATCCCTATTGGCAAATTCTACTTCGTTATGAGAAAAAACAAGGCGATACACTGGTTAGCTCAGTAGAACAAGCGTCTTTTTTTGTTAGCTCGGATGGTAGAACTAATGCCGAAGCAGAGCTCACCGCCACCTTAGAAAGTCTAGTTGCCACACCACCAGCTAAAGCCAATGACGCTGTTGCCTGTCGCTTTCCTGCGCGTGTGGCATGGTTACGGCAACAGTTAAACATAACTGAGAGTGACCTAGCCGCTGCCAACTGCCCTGCTTTTAGTACATGGTTAAAGGGAATCAACCCTCATGAAGCGACTTTAGTTTTTGCTGCTGATTATGTGAATAATCCCTCATCTATGTTTGGACATACGCTATTACGTATTGATGCACCCGACCAAACGGAAGAAACACGGTTATTGGCCTACGCCGTAAATTATGCCGCGCAAACCAATACCAGCAATGGTTTGGAATTTGCTTATAAAGGGCTAACGGGTGGTTATGCGGGGGCGTTTTCCGTTTTACCTTATTACGAAAAAGTCAAAGAATACAATGATTTTGAAAATAGAGACTTATGGGAATATCAATTAAATTTAACACCCGCTGAAATTAAACAAGGTCTCGCACATTTATGGGAAATGAAAGGCGTAAATCTACCTTATTATTTTTTATCCTCTAATTGCTCCTATCAATTGTTAGGTTTGTTAGAAGCAGCCCGACCCAATACCTATATGCGTCGAGATTTTCCCGTTTATGCCATTCCCACAGATACCTTGCGGCGGGTTTTAGAAGAAAAAAACATCCTCAAAAAGATTGTTTATCGTCCTGCGAATGGCACGGCATTAGCGTTTCATGCTCAAGAAAACAGTCCTGCTATTAATCTAACTGCCAAACAATTAGCGGCCAATCCTGAGTTTAGCGTATCAGCACTAAGTACCACCGAGCAGGCACAAGCCTATGAAATGGCTTACGATTATTTGTATTATCAATTTTTAGCGCATGAAGTGGATAAAAACAGCACTCCACCTAAATTACGAAACTTATTAGTGAAACGCAGTCGTTATCCTGCGGCTGAACGTGCCGCCCCACCTAGACCACACATTGACCCAGCACAAAGCCATAACACCAGTCGTTTTATTTGGGGTGCAGGTTATGGCCATAACGAAGCTTTTGCCAGTGTTGATTATCGCCCTGCCTACCATGATTTATTAGATAATGATGATGGTTATCGTCGTGGTGCGGCGATAGATTTTTTACGTGTGCAATTACGTTATTACAGCGAAAGTCAGCAACTTAAACTACAACGATTTACCTTTGTCAGCATCGACTCACTCGCTCCCCGTAACGACTTTCAAAAACCGTTATCATGGGCATTTGCTTTGGGTAGCCAACAAGCAGCCGTTGATGATCAGGGTAGATTTAGTACCACCGAACAACATGGCGTTGCTTTTATCGACGGAGGCGCAGGTATTAGCAGTAAACTTAACACCGATACTTGGTTGTGTTATGGCTTTTTACAAGGTCAGCTACAAGGTGGAAAGCATTTAGATGACGGTTGGCGTGTTGGTTTGGGGCCACGTGTCGGTTGTCGTCAGCAATCATCTATTGGCCAGCTTTTAGTGGATGTGCAGAGTTTATATCATCAAGATTCAAACAAACTTTTGCATACGGCAAAACTCGGTTATCAATGGCAAATCAACACAAATAACGCCATACGGCTTAACACGCATTTTGAACAACAACAGCAACGCCATTGGCAAAGTGGCGAATTGGGCTGGGTAAAATACTTTTAATTTGACGCTGATCTTGATGAATCTGGTACGACTTTAACAACAACCGTATTGGCCATTTTGTCGTGCCAGCCTTGTTTGCGCGCATCAAACAGAATCCAAATAAAGCCAATACCCAAGGTAAAACTGACGACCATATAACCGACAAAACGCAGCAAGAATTGCTTGATAGTCGGTTTTCCCCCTGTCGTCGCATCGACGATTTTGCTATGGAAAACCATTTTGCCTAATGTCGATTGCGACGATTGCCAAAAAACCAGCAAAAACGGCGTTAAAATTGCCAGAAATAACCATTGCAGCTCCGCCATGAGTTTTGGGTCATGTGGCAAATTCACCGATAACAAATGAGGAAAAAAAAGTATCACAATGGGCGTTAAAATAAGCATTTGGATGATAGTATCAATTACCGATGCCAGCACTCGCTGACCAAAACCCAAATAGACAAACTCCGAAGGCTTAACGATAACATTCTGTTCGCGCATGGTTTTTTCACCTTCATAGCTAATAAATAGTGTTTTTCCTGAGTATTCATAGCATAAGCTAGATATAAAATCTCACCCACCACGCCAATTCGTTATAATTCGCCAAATTTTATCTGATGAGCAATTCGATTGAGCCATTTTGACGTGATTATTATCGGTGGCGGTGCTTCGGGATTGATGTGCGCCAGTACCGCAGGCCAACGGGGTCGCCGTGTTTTAGTGTTAGATAGTAGCAACAAAGTCGGCAAAAAAATTCTCATGTCGGGTGGTGGACGGTGTAATTTCACCAATCTCTTTGTCACCCCTGAAAATTATCTGTCCGCGAATCCTCATTTTTGTATCTCCGCGCTTAATCGTTATACCCAGTGGGATTTTATCGCACTCGTCGAAAAACATCGTATTGCCTACCATGAGCGTAAACATGGCGAGTTGTTTTGTGATGACTCCGCCAAAGATATTCTTAATCTCCTGTTAAATGAATGCGAGCGTGGCCTCGTCACTATTAAAACGCAATGTGATATTCAATCTATACAGACCATCGACACAGTTACACCCCCCACAAACAACGCCCGTTTTAAACTAGAGACTAATTTGGGCCAATTCAGTGCCGAATCCTTAGTAGTCGCTAGCGGTGGTTTATCTATTCCAACGATGGGAGCTACAGGTTTTGGTTATCTGATTGCCCGTCAATTTGGTCATCATGTCTTGCCGACACGCGCAGGCTTAGTGCCATTTATGTTTAGTGATAGTTTTAAAGCCATTTCTGAGCGCTTATCGGGTTTAGCCTTAGAAGTTAATCTCAGTCATGACAACACCACTTTTACTGAAAATATTCTGTTTACCCATCGCGGTTTAAGCGGCCCTGCGGCCTTACAGTTATCAAATTATTGGTCGTTGGGTGAAAGTATTCATATCAATTTATTTCCAGAACACGATATGGACACTTGGCTGAAACAACAAAAACAGCAACATCCTAAATCGCTGTTGAGGACTTTATTAAGCGAAAAATTGGCCAAGAGTTTAGTCTTAGAATTACAAACTCTACTGTGGCCTGATCACGCTGACACGGCAATGGCACATATTCCCGATGTTGTACTGGAACGTATTGCCAATAATCTCAATACGTGGTCACAAAAACCATCAGGCACAGAAGGTTATAGAACAGCCGAAGTGACGCTTGGCGGTGTCGATACCACCGAACTATCCTCCAAAACAATGGAAAGTAAAAAGCAAAAAGGCTTGTTTTTTATTGGTGAAGTGATGGATGTGACAGGCTGGTTAGGTGGCTTTAACTTTCAATGGGCATGGTCTTGTGGCCATGCGGCAGGAATGTTTGTTTAACTATTTATGACTTACGCGGTTATCGCTTATTTGCTCGCTAAATAATCGTTTTAAAACGATTTTTAGCTCGCAAAACGCGCTAATTGCGGAGCAATGCGTAAGTCTTGTATTTTAATTTAAAAAGAATTATTTATGACCATTATTATTGGTATCGACCCAGGCTCACGCATGACAGGCTACGGCATTATTGAAAAAATAGGCAGTAAATGTCGCTTTATAGATGCGGGTACCATTCGTACCGAGAGTGACGAAATGCCTATTCGCCTAAAACGTATATATGAAGGCTTAAAACGAATTATTGACTTTTATCAACCGACAGAAGCCTCCGTAGAAAAAGTCTTTTTAGCACATAATGTCGATACCGCGCTGAAACTAGGGCAAGCCCGAGGCGCAGCCGTCACCGCATTGGTGATGCACGATATTACGGTTTATGAATATACCGCACGGCAAATTAAACAATCCGTCGTTGGTTTTGGTGCTGCTGAAAAAGAACAAGTGCAAATGATGGTGACACGCTTGCTCAGTATTCCTGTTGTTCCTCAAGCCGATGCCGCAGATGCACTCGCAGGTGCGTTATGTCACGCTTATACGTCGCAAACACTGTTAAAATTAAATGCTGTAGCATTGCGAACGACTCGTATTAAAAAGTAAAAAAGCGCATATTCTATATCGCACCAATCCATTAATTATTAGGCCAACAATCATGTTTAATTTTGATTTTTACAATCCGACCCGCATTTTATTTGGCAAAGGGCGTATTGCTGACCTCAACAAACAAGTGCCTCAACAAGCGCGAGTACTAGTGTTATATGGTGGCGGTAGCGTTAAAACGACAGGCACACTCACTGAAGTATTACACGCCTTAGGCGATCGGGTCGTTTCTGAGTTTGCAGGTATTGAACCTAATCCGAGTTACGAAACCTTAATGCAAGCCGTAGAAATCGTGAAACGCGAAAAAATTGAATTTTTATTGGCTGTTGGCGGCGGCTCGGTGATTGACGGCACAAAATTTGTCGCTGCTGCTTCTGTTTATGACGGCGATTGCCGAGATATACTAAAAACACGCGGAAGTACCATTAAACAAGCATTGCCTATTGGCGTGGTACTCACATTATCTGCAACAGGTTCAGAAATGAACAACGGCGGTGTTGTCACCGTAAAAAGCACTCATACCAAATCAGCATTTTTTAGCGAAAAACTTTTTCCACAATTTTCAATTCTTGATCCCACTAAAACTTATACCTTGTCACCTCGCCAAGTGGGTAACGGTGTTGTCGATGCTTTTGTTCACATTACCGAACAGTATTTAACCTACCCTGCTAATGCGCCAGTACAGGACCGTTTTGCCGAAGGTTTATTATTAACTTTAATTGAACTGGGTGAAAAAGCATTAACAACCCCCGAAGATTATGATATCCGCGCCAATTTAATGTGGGTTGCAACGATGGCCTTAAATGGTTTGATTGGTACAGGGGTGCCTCAAGATTGGGCGACCCACATGATTGGCCATGAATTAACCGCTTTGTATAATATTGACCATGCACAAACTTTAGCCATTGTTTTGCCGTCGATGTTGACTGTCCGTAAAGAAGCAAAACGTGAAAAATTACTGCAATATGCCACACGAGTCTGGCAAATTACCGACGGTAATGACGATACACGGATTGATGCATCTATTGAAAAGACACGCGCATTTTTTGAAAGCGTTGGCGTAAAAACACGTTTGGCCGACTATGGCGTAACGACAATTGAGGAAGTTCTTGCTCAGTTGGAAGCACATCGGATGACAGCTTTGGGCGAGCGTCGCGAAGTTAATTTGGCGGTGAGCAGACAGGTGTTGGAGCTTGCTCGTTAAAAATCGTACTAAATACGTGACGTTGTCGCACAAATCAATGTTGAGTTAGGCTTTTTCCTAACGCCTTATTTATACAGAGTATCCCGATGAGTAAAGTGATTTAAGATAGCCACACGCACTTTTTATAGTTTAGGCACATGGTTGTCCCCGTATTCCTTAAAGAGCTTGCTTTCGGTTTGATATACCGCTTAGCTCTGGGTGTCGCCATGCTAAACTAGCCACAATAACGCCAACGGCAACACCATGAGCCAACATCCCCTCAACCCGCAACAAGAACAGGCTTTTGCCGCCGTTCAAGCCTTTTTAGCAGGGGATGATAACTGCTTTGTCTTGCAAGGCTCCGCAGGTACGGGAAAAAGTACACTCATTAGCACCATTGTCGCCCACCTAAAAGAACTGAACAAAGAAATTAAATTAATGGCTCCCACAGGCCGAGCCGCGCGGGTTTTAGCCCGAATTACCCGCCATAAAGTTTTTACCGTTCACGCGTCTATTTATCAACATGCCGATGTCGAATCTGACGACGACGCAGACTTACAATATCAATTTAATTTACGCCACGATTGCCCAGAACAAGCAGTGATTGTCGTCGATGAAGCGTCCATGCTCGGCAACGATACGCAAGTCGAATTTCCGCAAAATGCATTTTTAGCCTTTGGTTCTGGCCAAACATTAACTGATTTATTGCAATACGCAGGATTTTTAGCCTTACTCGAATCCCAAGTCAAAATCATTTTTGTCGGTGACTCCTCGCAGTTGCCACCTTTTGGTGAAAGCGTTTCTACTGCTCTTTCCGCTGAGATGTTACAACAGCAATTTGGTTTGGCTTGTCAGAGTTTTCAACTCACTGATGTGGTTCGTCAGGCCGAAAACAGTCCGATTTTAAAACAAGCGCAATTATTGCGTGATGCCATTATTCAGCAGCAATTTCGCCGACTCAAATGGCAAGCACCACAAGAAAATTTTGCTGTACCACCTGAAGCCGATGCCATTCGTTTAAAAGCCGACAATCCGTATAGCAATACCGTGATTTTATTGGCGCATAGCAATCGACGGGTCAATGAACTCAATGAACAAGTGCGCTCTATTATTTGGCAACAAGCGCACGCGCCTTTGCAAGTTAACGATATTTTATTGGTCTGTTGTAATCACTTTAAGTCCAATTTAATGAATGGCGACATGGTAAAAGTGATGGCGATTGACCCTGAACCTGAATATAAAAAAATCACCGTCGCCCAACGCAAAAATTTCAGCACTTATACGGTTCATATGCTGTTTCGTAAAGTTGCCATTCGCTTTCGCGTCAGTAATGAAGACGCACAAACGGTGGAAACGCTCATTTTAGAAAGCTTTTTAACGGGCAAACGTGGGTATTTGTTGCCTGAAGAACAGCAAGCTCTCGCTTATGACTTTCATCGGCGCATGATTGAGCAAAAAATTGGCCGCAGAAGCCCGCAATATTTAGACGCCATGCTCAACGACCCGTATATGAATGTATTGCAAGTCAAATACGGTTACGCACTGACCTGCCATAAAGCGCAAGGCGGTGAATGGGAAACAGCGATTGTCGATTTAGAAGGCAAGTTTTTTTATAAAAATGAAGATTCGTATCGCTGGATGTACACGGCCATGACTCGTGCCCGTAAACGCTTGTGGTTTATCGGCACGGTGCCATTTACGGCGATGGATTGGCTGGATTAGTGTTGTTACTGTTTTTTTCCATCAAATCGGCCAATATTTTTAATTGCTCTTTTTGCATAGCGACTAATTCATTCCATTGTTCTTGTCGCAACAGATCCATTTTCTCATGCAACATCATGATTTCTAACTCTGCTTTTAAATTCACTTCATAATCATGCTCGGCATTCAAGCGATCTTTTTCGGACTGCCTATTTTGCGACATCAAAATAATCGGTGCTTGAATAGAAGCCAGCATCGACAAAAATAAATTCAATAAAATATAGGGATAAGGGTCAAAAACCTTGTGAGCATTCACCAAAAGAAATGAATTTAAAACCACCCAAATAATTAATATCGCCGCAAAAATACCAATAAACGTCCAAGAACCGCCAAAGATCGCCACCGCATCGGCTGCACGTTGACCGAGCGTGGTTTGCGCGTCAAATTCTTGTTCGGTATTTCTAGCAATATGGGTGCGTTCGGCAATGTGGCGTGCAACTTTTTGCGTGCGTTCATCTAAGGATTTATAGGGAGCACCGAAGACTTTTTCGGTAAAATCATGGGGGTTTTTCATAGTAACTCGGTAAGATAAATGCGCTATGTCAGTATTAACTAAAGCAAACCATCGGCCTTCAACAAGGTTTCCAAACACTGTTCTTGAATACCATAAAATGCTTTTAAGGCTTGGATTTGTGCTAACAACTCGGTGTTCTTAGTGGGATTTTGACGTTTGACGGCCATAATCATTTTATTTTTACTGGTATGTTCAAGGGCAATAAATTCAAAAACTTGCGTTTCGTAACCACAAGCTTCCAATAATAAAGCACGTAAACCATCCGTTAGCATTTCCGCTTCTTGACCGAGATGAACACCGTGTTGCAATAACGGACGTAACACAACAGGGCTATGCAGTTGAGGTCTAATTTGTTTATGACAACACGGCGCACACATAATCACCGCTGCACCTAAGCGAATACCCGTATGAATGGCATAATCCGTAGCGACATCACAGGCGTGTAAAGCAATCATCACATCTAAGGTTTCAGGTTGATAGGTGCGGACATCACCTTGATAAAACTGCAACCCTTCAATTGCTCGTTTTTTGATAGCGGTATTACACAATTGAACTAGGTTATCACGCAGTTCTACACCCGTGACAAGGGCTGGGTTATCTAAGTTTTGACGTAAATAATCATGCAATGCAAAAGTTAAATAACCTTTACCCGAACCAAAATCGACGACGTTTAACGGTTTGCTTATATCTAACTTTGCTTCGCTAATCGCACGCTGAAAAATCTCTATAAATTTATTGATTTGTTTCCATTTGCGCGACATCGCAGGAATTAACTGGTGCTGCTCATCTGTTACGCCTAAATCAATCAAAAATGGTCGGTCTAGCGTTAAAAATCGTTGTTTTTCACGATTATGTTCACTGTTAACCGTTTCAACAGTAACGGTTTTATTTTTCGTTAATAACGATGCTTTGCCTTTTTTACTAAACGCGAGTTGTAGTTCTTGCTCTGTCGTCAACAAATTCGCATTTTTAAACTCATGGCCTAATAGTGTTTTAAGGAGCGATGTCCCCTCTTCAAGACTAAAATTCTTCGTCATATCATTGGTTTGATAACTATATAAAAAAGACAATTGCGCTTCGTTACGCAATAAAATTAAGCGTATTGTCACACGTTGCAATGCGGATTCTTGGCCTTGGTATTTACTTAATACACATTTCAGTAAACGTTGTTGGTGCACAGCCTGAGTAAAGCTGGCCACCAATTGTTGTTCGGGAGTAAAGAGTTCGGACACGAGATTTTCGCCTAAAAATTACAACAATAAAAAAGGGCGATATGCTCGCCCTTTTTGCTAACTGCACCGCCAAAATTAAGCCAAAGGCGGCATAAACTCGGCTAATTTATCGGAAGTTTTGCGTAAGTTAATACTTAGCAATGAAGAAATACCTTTAAGAATTTTAATACCAATTTCAGGATGTAACTTCAAAATCATTTCAAAGCCTTTGCGCGTCAACACAATTAAACCTGAAGTGGTACAAGCACGTACCGATGCCGAACGCGTCAGTTTATCAATCAATGCCATTTCACCAATTGAACTGCCTTTGGCTAAAGTAGTAATGACGACAGGCTGAGCGTGTTGATTAAGTTTTATGACATCCAAAGCACCATGCATGACAAAGCAAACATAGTCGCCTTTTTCACCTTCTTTAAAAACAAACTCACCTAATTCTACTTTATTAAAGAACATATACTTTTCGATAGTTTGCAGTTCGGGCAAAGTGAGATTCGAAAAAATGGGCACTTGTCCTAAATAGTCTGCTAAGCTCTCGCTCATTACGGCTCTCCATTCTTGGTCTTACAAGACCTAATAATACTTCCGCTCATCTTACGACAGCTTGCCTTTTTAGGATAGTCGTCTATGGCTCAAAAGCGGCATTTGCTGACGAATGCGCATTTGTTCGTCACTATCGTACTCAGCGATGACTACTCCTTCACCTTCTTGGTATTGTTCGGCCAAAATTTCGCCCCACGCATTAATCAACTGGCTATGTCCCCATGTTGTCCGTGTCGCACTATGTTGACCACTTTGCCCTGCACCCACGATAAAACATTGGCTTTCTATTGCCCGCGCTTGTAACAATACTTGCCAATGCGCTTTGCCCGTCAAGGCGGTAAATGCCGCTGGCACCACAATAATATCTGCACCTTGGTCACGTAACGCTTGAAACAATTGCGGAAAGCGCAAATCATAACAAATCGTTAAACCAATATTCGCAAAAGGCGTTTTGATGACAACAACCTCGTCGCCTGCTTCAAACGTAGCGGACTCTTGGTACTGTGCTTGTTTATCAGCAACGGTGACATCAAACAAATGTATTTTATCGTAACGACCCACTTGCTGACCTTGATCATTATAAACAAAACAACTGGCGCGTACTTTACCATCTGGCACCATTTCACCATTTTTGCGTTCTAAACATGGCACGCTGCCTGCGACAATCCACAATTGATGCAACCGAGCTTGTTCAGACAACCATGTGAGAATTTTAGGCAGTTGCTTCGCTGTGGCTAATTGTGCGCCTGCAGCAAACATCGCAAAATTTTCGGGTAGTACCGCTAATTTGACGTTTTCTTTTGCTGCTTCTGCTAAAAGCAAAGCGCAATGATCTAAGTTAGCTTGTAAATCATCTTTGCTTTGCAGTTGAATCGCCGCTAATTTTGTTTTCATGGGGCTTTTTTCTTTGTTTTAAACCACTTTCGCCACGGTAACACAGGATTTTTCATCCTTTCAACGGTTGGATTTTGCCAAGAACCTGCCACTTTATAATGTAAGGTCGTCATTTTAGTGATTGAATTATCAAACACGGCTTCTGCCGCCACTAAAGCACCACCCACAATGGGCCCAGCCACTACAGCAGCCGCATAAGGCACAGCACTACTCATCGGAACTGAAATCTCAAAAAACTGTTCGATATCTTTCGTCACCAAATTAACCGTCCCTTGACCTTGAGCACTCACTGATGGGCTATGAAATGCCAGTTGATTTTTCATAATCCCGCGCTCAATTTCAGACTCAAAATGAATATCGTCGTAAGCCAATCCTTTTTGGGTAATATCAGAAAAATCAAACTTTAACCGACGTTTAAAGTTATCACTATCCAACACGCCCAATAACCGCGAAATACTGGCCATACGGTTTAAGTTCAGTACCCGCCCTTTTTTTAAATCCACTAATAACTGGCCGCTTAAAGAGCCCAAGCCTAAATCGGTGGGATTGCCCAACCAATGTAAAGATAGCTGCGATACCGCTTGTTGGCTATTTAATACAGGCGTGGCATTAAATGCTGAGAACAAATTGGCAATATTAGGGATATTAATTTGCCCTGAATATGAGGTATTTTCTATCCCCCGCCATTGCCAGTCCATTGCTCCTTCAATCGAAAAAGCAGGATTATTGACAACTATTTGATTTAAACGAATGCCTTTGCTTGTCGGGATTAATTGCGTCTTTACTTGACTATGAGCCAGTTTTGGCCATGCCTTTAAACTTAAGTCCTTTATGGCAATATTCATTTTTGGAATCGCCCAATCATCCACTGCTTTAGCCGATTTTGATGAATAATGTTCATCGGTTGCAAAAGGCAAATTTAGAGTTTGCAAATTCACCGTCATCGCGTGTTGGGGATTATGAGGAAAAAGTGCTTCGCCACTTAAATCATCACTGACAATTTGCAAACGCCACGCTTGATTATCTTCGGGTTCAAGACCCAAGCGCACATCGCGCAGGACGTAGCCCATATAAAACATTTTATCGACATCAACATTAAAACTTTCTAATTCAGGAAAAACCGCACTGACATTTTTTGACCGGATATTGCTGGCTTGTGGCCTCAGCCAAGGTAACCAGTCATCAATGTTTAATGAAGATAAATGGCCATTGACCCACAAACCCTCTTTCGGCATATCACCTACACCTTGTTGCTGACCTAACTGCACTAAGCCGCGCGTAATTTTACCTTTTTGTACCGCAAAAACACTTTGTAAGCGTGAGCCTAAATTAAAGTATGCGTTTTGCTCACGCTCTGACTCTAACTCCATTTCAAAATGAAAAAGTGTGGCTTCATTTTTTTTCGCTAAAGGTTCTGGTAGGTTGATACTCCAACCTACCAAATCAGAATCTAATGATAAATGTACGGGCTCATTAGTAATTGGAACAGTTAATACCGCTTTATACTCAGTGACACCTGCCATTGACTGGGTCAAATCACCTAACCATGACTTTAGGTTAGTGGGAGTGAGTTGACCATTCGCTTGGATTTGTACAGCGGCAACATCACCACTATTCAACACACTGAGCATTTTTACACTGACAGGCTGACCTAAAAAAAAGCCTCTCAATGGTTGGCTAGTCAAACCAAAACCCGTTTGATAATTGACATTGCCACTCAACCACAAGTCAAAATCACTGGCTTGGCGTAAGATGATGGGATTTCCAGGAAGTTCAGCGGTGACATTAATTTTTATATCATCATTAATACTATTACTGGCTAACGGCATATCTAGATTTAATGACCCCGCCACTTCACCTCTAATTGTCAATAAATCAGCAACTCGCCCAGCGTCATTTTTTAACGGTGTTTCTTTAAATAGCCTTAAAATATCTTCACCTGTACTATCTAAATCAGCATTAATATGAAGCTGTGGATAATTTAACTCAGGAATATCCGCCTTAACATGACGAATAATGGTTTGGTAAACTTGGCTGTTATTGGCTTCAATGGTCAAGCTGCGATTATAAAGACCAATATTGGCATTTAACTGCGTCAATTTTGGCCACTCTGGTGCATAAGCCAGTACACCATTGTTTACGACAAAATTCATTTGCATGGTACTTGGCGGCCGATTAGGCGCATCAATTAAGACACCGTCATATAAAAAATCGCCACGCGTTATTTCCCCTGAAACTAAAGCGGATTTTAACCATGCCAGCGTGTCATCGCCTGCGGATGGCCACGGCACATACCGCCAAACACTATCAAGCCTACCATCATAAATACTGGCTAATAGTTTCATTTTGGCGGCACTGAAATCACTTTTTGGTATCGCCAATGTCAATAACGCATGACCCTGAGTATCGCTATTCTTCAGTGTTATTTTATTACTAGCGACGTGCCAATCATCACCCACTTGTTGCCATAGCAAAGTTGCATTGAGACTTTCTACCGCCGTAGGCACACGGTAAACTTGCCGTAAATCTAACTCGCCATTGTCAATATGAATCGCCGCCGCCCCACCTTGTTCAGCATGATTTAACCAGCCACTAATATTTTTAAAACCTGAATAATCGTTTGTCGCTACAGCAGAGAGTCGATCAAATACTGCACTAACTTGGTGAATGTTGGCCGTACCGTCATTATTTTCGGTCAATTGTACTGCCATGTTAGAAATTTGACCTGAGGGTTTTGCTTGTATCAACCAATTTTTTAATGCTGCGGGCACAGGTGCTTGTTGTGCCAACAACGCTAACGGTTCTAGATTTATTTTTTCACCAGCAATCGTCAGTAATGACGATTTTTTTGCTACAGACAGCGTCGTTAATGGCATAGCACGCTGGTTGATAAAACCTTGTAAATGCTCGGCTGTTACTTGCCATAACTCAGGCTTTTGCTGCTGCCAAGCAAACAAGCCTTTTAGTTGCTGTAAGTGGTAATTCTGCTTTTGATAGGTGGCTAAAACATCGGGCGCATCCAATTGGGCAATGACTTGTTCAGCAACTCCATTGCTTAGCTTTAACCAAAACTCACCACCAACTGTCAAACTAGCAACAGTTAAATCGTTGGCTAGGTGCTGTGTTTTTAGCCAAGGCAACCACGTTTGCGGTGTAACTTTGGCGTAAACACGCCCCTGCCACGCAGAGATTTCTAAAGGATTTTTGGCTGACTTGATGTCGGCAAATAATTTAATCGGTTGCTGATTAAGATTAGCAGTTAAGCGAAAATCATGGCGTTGGCCACGATTGCGGTTTGTTAACTGAACATCCGTTAATGATAAACTGGCCTGCTGATAGGGATGAATCGCTAAACTGACATCACTAAACTGCCATTCCGCTTGTTTTAATATCCAATTGATTGAACGCTCTCGTACGTCAAGACGGCTTTTTCCTAAAGCCAATAACTCTTTAACCGCCCAAGCTCCTGTTTCTTGCTGCACAACATTTAATTGCACACCACTGACTTGAGCATCTAAACGCCAATCCCATTGGCGAATACTTTGCAGCAAGGCCAATTCAATATGAATATGAGGGATTTCCAGTATGACGGTATTAGTTTGTTGCGGATGATAGACTTTAAGGCCTTCAATAGTAATATCAGGCTCTAGCCCCACCCAATGCGCTTTAAAATGAGTAAAGCGCACCCGAGTACTCATTGCCTTAGATACTTGATCTTCTATTGCGGGTTGATATCGCTCAAGTAAAGGTAATAACAACTGACCACTAACGGTAATGATGCTTAGCCCCAAAACACCATAAACAACCACTTTCAATGAGCGACGCGCCCAAATCTTTGCGTGTTTTTTTAGGGTAATACGGTTAAACCGTCCATGAGCCATGTCTTACACCAACACAATGTCATATTGTTCTTGGGTATATAAACTTTCCACCTGAAAACGAATGGGTTTGGTAATAAAAAACTCCAAATCCGCCACTGAGGCGGACTCTTCCGACAATAAGCGATCAATCACTTTTTGATTAGCAACCACTAAATATCCATTGGCCGCGTCGTAAGCACGCGCCTCACGAAGAATTTCTCGAAATATTTCATAACAGACGGTTTCAGCGGTTTTTACTGAACCACGACCTTGACAGGTTGGGCAGCTTTCACACAGCAAATGCTCTAAAGACTCACGTGTTCGTTTGCGCGTCATCTCCACTAAACCCAACTCGGACACTTGGGTAATTTTCGTTTTAGCATGGTCACGACTGAGCATTTTTTCAAAAGCTTTGAGCACTTGTGAGCGATGCTCATCTTCCTGCATATCAATAAAATCAATAATAATAATGCCGCCCAAATTGCGTAGTCGTAATTGCCGCGCAATGGCATGAGTAGCCTCAAGGTTGGTTTTAAAAACGGTATCTTCTAAGGTGCGTGAGCCGACAAATGAGCCTGTATTTACATCAACGGTGGTCATGGCTTCTGTTTGATCAATAATTAAATAACCACCTGATTTTAATAATACTTTACGTGACAATGCTTTTTGTAAGTCATCTTCGACGTTATACAATTCAAATAACGGTTTTTCACCAGGGTAATGTTCAAGTTTATCTTCGGCATTGGGCACAAACTCACGCACAAAATCAATAATTTTGCCTAAGGTTTCTCGGGAGTCGATATAGATTTTGGCGACATCTTGAATGACTAAGTCACGAATAATGCGTTGATATAACGGCAGCTCTTCGTAGATTAGCGTCGGCGTTTGTATCTTGATTTTTTTTTCATTGATATGCTGCCACAGCTTGATGAGGTAGCTCATATCTTGGCGCAGTTCTTCCTCGCTAATGCCTTCGGCGGCGGTTCGAACAATGACACCACCTTTTAGACTGTCGCTGTGTTCATCGCGAATCAGACGCGTTAATATTTTTAAACGCTCTCGTTCTGCTTCACTTTCAATACGTTGAGAAATACCAATATGCTCGCCAAAAGGCATATAAACTAAGTAGCGCGAAGGAATAGATAAATCTGTCGTCAAACGCGCGCCCTTACTACCGAGCATATCTTTCATCACTTGCACGGTAATCATTTGACCTTCGTGCAACAACTCATTGATGAGCGGTTGTTCGCTATGGGCATCTATTTTTTTGGGGAAGATAATATCGTTGACGTGCAAAAATGCCGTACGTGACAAGCCAATCTCAACAAATGCGGCTTGCATCCCTGGTAAAACACGAACCACTTTGCCTTTGTAAATATTACTGACTAAACCACGTTTAGCTGTGCGCTCAACAAATAGTTCTTGCACCGTACCATTTTCGACAAGAGCAACGCGGCATTCCATAGGAGTGACGTTTATTAAGATTTCTTCTGACATATTGTTAAGCAAAATTAAAATAATTGTTGCGTGACACTATACCCAAAGACGCGCCTTAATTGTGCACTTTTAGTGAATGGATGTATGAATATCAGACTAAATCAGTCGGAAACTAAGGTTTTTAATGATAAGAAACCATTAAACCTCATAACCAAACAGCCTCAATAATTGCGCCGTTTCTGTGAGTGGCAAACCGACAACATTGCTGTAACTGCCATCAATTTTTTCGACAAACAATGCGCCTTTGCCTTGAATACCGTAGCCCCCTGCTTTATCTTGGGGCTCGCCTGTTTGCCAATAAGACTGCATTTCTTGCAAGGATAAGGGGCAAAAATAAACATCTGTTGTCACAACAATAGTTTTGCTTTGAAAATGATTGGCAAGCGTCACTCCCGTTAACACTTGGTGACAACGACCACTTAATGACTGCCAAATAGTGATAGCTTGCTCTAAACTTTCAGGCTTGCCAATAATATGATTGTCTATCACTACTGTTGTATCAGCGGCTAAAACCAAACTATGACTTGGACACTGTGTTAATCCCATTTGTGCTTTTGCTAAGGATAAGCGTTGTACATAAGCTTCTGGTGATTCGTTGACTTGAGTTGACTCATCAACATCCACGCGCAACACTTCAAACGACAAACCGATTTGCTGTAATAATTCACGCCGACGCGGTGAAGTCGAAGCCAAAAACAGTGCAGGGTTTATCAACAATTCACTCATCAACAACTACGCCTCCAACGCTGTAAACTCATTAATACAAATGGCCAAAAACAAGCACTGGTTAATGCGGGTAACCAATATTGCCAATGAAGATTTGACTGCCCCACTAAACTATAAATCATAAAACGAATCGCTAAACCAATAGCAACCAACGTTAAAACTAAAAAACTGGTTTTCGGCAACGATAAAATACGAGCTTGACGAATCGATAAACGCGCAAAATAAGCAACCACACTTAACGATAAAGCGTAAACGCCTAAAGTGTTATCCATCAGGAAATCTAATAACAAGCCGACAAAAAATGCCGTCCAAATTCCTACTTTGGTAGGATGATTTAAAATCCAAAAAATCAAAATCAAGGTCAACCATTCAGGTCGGCCATAAGAAAAAAATTCAGGTAGCGGATAAATGGTAAGTAAAGCCCCTACAACAAAACTGACAGGGATACTCCAAATCGGCTCAGGGAGACGCATAACTGGCCTCCGAATTAGTCGGTGCAACTATCGGTTGCTCATCATGTAAAGAACGTCTGAATAACACGATGACATGACGACTACTATCCAATTCTGCCAGCGGCTTGGCATAGGCTTCGGTAAACTCACTGCCATGTTGACGTTTTACTTCACTAATAGTAGCAACAAAATAACCTGAGGGAAAACTATCACCCAAACCTGAAGTCACTAAAACATCACCTACTTTAATATCTGCCGACTCAGGGGCGTAATCTAATCTTAACTTGGTACTATTACCCATCCCTGTCAAAATCGCCCGATCACCCGTCCGTTCAACACGTACAGGAATCGAATGGCGACTATCTGAAATCAACATCAATGAAGATAAACGATCTGTAGTCTCAACAATTTGCCCCATCACGCCTTTGGCATCCAGCACGGGTAAGCCAATGCTAATGCCTTCACGCTGACCTTTATTTAAGGTAAATACTTGGTGACTAGGATTAGGATTCACAGAAATAATTTCAGCGTTCAAAATATGGTCATTGGTGCTAAGACTTGAGTCTAACAAGGCACGTAAACGGGTATTTTCAGCACGACTTTCCGCCAACTGTTGCAGTTGTACCGCCGTTTGCAATAACTCAGCGCGGAGAGTTTTATTTTCTTCGTATAAGTCTTTCTGGCTGCGTAATCGATCACCAATACCGACAATAAAACGCTCAGGGTAGCTCAATAGTCGATTAATAGGTTCTAATACTTGCTGGCCTTCATGCCTAACTATTTGAAATTGCTCAGGATAGCGACTATCAAAAAACGACAAAGCTCCTGCACATAATACCGCGAGTAGTAAACGATATCCCCCCGCAGGAATATCGTCAAAACGTCTTTTACTTCGATAGCCAAAGTCACCCATTAATGGACAAACAAGCTATCATAAGCCGAATTATCTAAAAACGACAACGCTTGACCCATACCACGAATCACGCAAGTTGTAGGATCGTCGGCGATAATAACGGGCAAACCGACTTCCTGAATCAACAACTTATCTAAATTGCGTAATAACGCACCGCCACCCGTCAACATAATGCCCCGTTCGGCAATATCAGAAGACAACTCCGCAGGCATATCTTCTAAGGCGTTTTTAACAGCATTAATAATATTTTTTAAGGGCTCTTGCAATGCTTGCGATATTTCTACCGCATTAATTTTAATCGCTGTCGGCGCACCTGCTGATAAATGACGACCCCGCACTTCCATTTCGGTATTTTTATCTTCACTGACTAAAGCCGAACCAATTTCTTGTTTAATATGCTCCGCCGTCGTTTCGCCAATTAAACAACCATGCTGACGACGTATATGAGTGACAATACGTTCATTAAAGACATCGCCCGCTGTGCGAATAGAATCAGAATAGACACAACCTAACAGTGAAACAACCGCAATTTCGGTCGTACCTGCACCAATGTTTATCACCATCGAACCACACGCTTGGTCAACGGGTAAACCCGCACCTAAGGCCGCTGCCATAGGTTGCTCAATCAAACGCACTTCATTGGCACCTGCACCATCGGCAGCTTCACGTACCGCACGTCGTTCTAATAAAGTCGCTTTACAGGGCACAGTCACTAACACCCGCAAACTTTGTCTAAACACAGGTTTAATGTGTGCTTGTTGAATAAAATGCAGTAACAAGGTTTCCGTCATTTCTAAGTCAGCAATCACACCGTCTTTGAGTGGACGAATAGCACTCAACCCAACGGGAGTACGACCTAACATTTCCTTCGCTTTAGTACCAATAGCAGCAACACTGCGGCCTGTTTCCCCTTGGCGAATAGCCACTACGGTCGGCTCATCAAGGACAATGCCTTTTTTGGCGACAAACATTTGGGTATTAGCCGTACCTAAATCAATAGCAAGATCGGTAGAAAGGAAACCTAAAAGACGTTTGAACATTATGATTAAACCTGAATTTTGAAAAAACGTATGGGCTTTACACCAAGATTTGGCCGACACTTTAGCGAAAGCTAATCCATTGGACAAGCAACAAACCACAGTTGGCGTAGGTATTTTGTCGAGAGTACTTAAAGCTATCTGCTAAAAGCACTCATCATCGACCATTACTGACATAATCTCTAAAAAATGCCTGTTTCACCGTTGTCTGGTCTGTGTTAATTTGCTGTCCACCAAAATTCCCCCTACGTTATGGAGATTAGAGAGCATCATGGCACTCACTCTTGAAGATATGAACAAAATTGCCCATCTCGCACGTGTTGGTTTATCAGATGATGAAAAAAGTCTTTATACCGACAGTTTAAATAATATTTTAGGCTTAATTGATGAATTACAAGCGGTAAATACCACGGGTATTGAACCGTTGGCACACGCTTTAGAAGTCACTCAACCCTTACGTGCCGACATTGTGACCGAACAAAATCAACGGGATGCTTATCAAGCCATTGCCCCAGCCGTACAAGATGGTTTGTATTTAGTACCGAAGGTCATGGAATAATCACCCCCACCCCAACCCTCTCCCAAAGGGGAGGGAGAAATGCATTGAACGTATCCGTAATAAAGGTTAAACATGCTACATACCTATACTCTCGCCGCCCTTCGTGACGGCCTTACGCGTGGTGACTTTTCTAGCCGCGAACTCACACAACATTTTTTGACCCGTATTCAACAATTTGATGGTCAACTTAATAGTTTTATTACCGTGTGTGCAGACAATGCACTTGTACAAGCCGATGCGGCAGATATAGCGCGTGCCAATGGTTCGGCTCATGCCTTAGCAGGCATTCCCCTCGCACAAAAAGATATTTTTTGTACCAAAGGGGTTAAAACCTCTTGCGGCTCAAAAATGTTAGATAACTTTATCAGCCCTTATAATGCTCATGTCATTAGTCAATGTGAGGGTGCAGGTTTGGTGATGTTGGGTAAAACCAATATGGACGAATTTGCCATGGGCTCGTCTAACGAAACCAGTTTTTATGGCGCAGTAAAAAATCCGTGGGATATCAGTAAAGTAGCTGGTGGCTCATCAGGTGGGTCGGCAGCGGCAGTTGCAGCACGTTTAGCCCCTGCAGCAACAGGCACAGATACGGGTGGCTCGATTCGTCAGCCTGCGGCACTGTGTAATTTAACAGGCTTAAAACCGACTTATGGCCGAGTTTCGCGTTGGGGCATGATTGCGTATGCATCAAGTCTTGACCAAGCAGGCCCGATGACTCAAACCGCCGAAGATGCCGCTTTATTATTAAATGTCATGGCGGGCTATGACGAAAAAGACTCAACTTGTATTAATACTAGCGTACCCGATTACAGCGCAAGCTTAAATAACGATATTAAAGGCCTACGTATTGGTATTCCTAAACAGTATTTTGGTGAAGGTTTAGATGCTGATGTTGCAGCCGTGATTCAGCAATCGTTAAAAGAATTAGAAAAATTAGGCGCGATTTTAGTCGATATTGATTTACCGAATACAGGCTTATCTGTCCCTGCTTATTATGTGATTGCCCCTGCCGAAGCGTCGAGTAATTTATCGCGCTTTGATGGCGCACGTTTTGGCTATCGTTGTGATAATCCTAAAGATCTCACTGACCTCTACAAACGCTCACGCGCTGAAGGTTTTGGTAGCGAAGTCAAACGTCGGATTATGATTGGCACTTACGCGCTGTCAGCAGGTTATTACGATGCGTATTATTTACAAGCACAAAAAGTGCGTCGTTTAGTACAACAAGATTTTGTGAAAGCATTTGAAAAATGTGATGTCATTGCTGGCCCAACTTCACCTAGCGTTGCCTTTGGTGTTGGTGAAAAAAATACCAATCCTATCGCCATGTATTTATCTGACATTTATACCATCGCCACCAATTTGGCAGGTTTACCCGCCATGAGTATCCCTGCGGGCTTTAGTCAAAACTTACCTGTGGGTTTGCAATTAGTCGGAAACTATTGGCAAGAAGCCCAATTATTAAATGTCGCGCATCGTTATCAACAAGTGACCGCTTGGCATAGCCAATTGCCGATACAGTTTGCTTAATTTTAGAATTCAGAGGAGCAACCCTTCATGTCATGGGAAGTGGTTATTGGTTTAGAAGTTCATGTGCAATTGAACACCAACAGTAAAATTTTTTCGGGTAGTGCCACTACATTTGGCTCTGAACCCAATACCCAAGCCAGTTTAATTGACTTAGGTATGCCCGGTGTCTTACCTGTGCTCAACAAAGAAGCCGTTAATATGGCCATTCGTTTTGGCTTGGGTGTGGATGCTGAAATTGGCAAAACCAGTATTTTTGCCCGTAAAAACTATTTTTATGCTGACTTACCTAAAGGCTATCAAATTTCGCAATTTGAATTACCAATCGTCGGTAAAGGCCATTTAGACATTATTTTAGATAGCGAAACCACCAAACGGGTGGGTATTACTCGCGCCCATTTGGAAGAAGATGCAGGCAAATCTTTACATGAAGATTTTGCTGGTATGTCAGGCATTGACTTAAATCGTGCTGGCACGCCACTGTTAGAAATCGTTTCTGAGCCTGATATGCGTTCGGCAAAAGAAGCGGTTGCTTATGCCAAAGCGATTCATTCGCTGATTCGTTATTTAGGTATTTCTGACGGCAATATGGCGGAAGGCTCGATGCGTTGTGACTGTAATGTGTCATTACGCAAAAAAGGCGCGGAAAAATTCGGCACGCGCCGTGAGATTAAAAACGTCAACTCGTTTAAGTTTATTGAAAAAGCCATTAACGCTGAAATTGCATGGCAAATGGACGAATTAGAATCAGGTCGTGCCATTGTTCAATCCACCGTATTGTACGATGCCAACAAAAACGAAACCCGCGCCATGCGTAGCAAAGAAGAAGCCAACGATTACCGTTACTTCCCAGACCCTGACTTATTACCTGTGGTCGTCACTGAAACCATGATTAGCGATATTCGTGCAGAATTACCTGAGTTACCTGTCGCGAAAAAAGACCGTTTTATGGCTGACTTTGGTTTGTCGGCTTATGACGCAGGCGTATTAGTTGCGGAGCGTGAATTGGCTGAATATTTTGAAGCCACCGTCAACGCCGCTAACGGCCAAGCCAAACAAGCCGCGAATTGGGTCACAGGTGAATTACTGGGCGCACTCAACAAAGCCGAAAAAGAGATTACGGAATCCCCTATTTCTGCCGCGCAATTAGGTGGTTTAATTAATCGTATTAACGACAACACTATTTCGGGCAAAATCGCTAAACAAGTCTTTGAAGCATTGTGGAATGGTGAAGGTGATAGTGCCGATGCCATTATTGACAGTAAAGGCTTAAAACAAGTCACAGACACAGGTGCAATCGAAGCGGTGATTAATGACGTGATTGCCGCCAGCCCGCAACAATTAGCCGATTATCGTGGTGGTAAAGACAAGTTGTTTGGCTACTTTGTGGGTGAAGTGATGAAACGCTCTAAAGGCAAAGCCAACCCTGCACAGGTTAATGAGTTGTTGAAAAAAGCTTTGGCTGGTTAACGCTGTTGACGCTTTGTTTTTTGAACCTTCCCCCTTCGCCAAGGCATAGGTATCTACAATCACTTGTGTAGATACCTATACTAATCAGGTGGAGGAGCTGCCCATTAACAATTTTATCTCTGCGAGTAGCCATGATTACCGTTCATCACCTGAATAACTCCCGTTCGCAACGTATTTTATGGATGCTTGAAGAGTTGGGTATTCCCTACGAAATCAAGCACTATCAACGCGATGCCAAAACCATGCTTGCGCCCGCATCATTAAAAAAAGTGCATCCATTAGGTAAGTCACCTGTTATTACTGATGGTGATATTACCGTTGCCGAATCAGGTGCAATTATTGACTATTTAGCGCAAAATTACGGCCAAAATCTGCTAACTGCCGTTAATACCCCTGAATATCGTCAATACACCTATTGGATGCACTTTGCCGAAGGCTCATTAATGCCCCCGTTTGTTATGAAATTGGTGTTTGACAAAGTTCGCTCTGCGCCTGTGCCCTTCTTTCTCAAACCTGTGACCAAAGGCATTGCCGATAAAGTGATGAAATCTTTTGTCGGCCCCAACATTAGTGCCAACATGGATTTTATCAACGAGCATTTGGCAAAAAATGAATGGTTTGTAGGCGCAAAAATGACAGGCGCAGACTTTCAAATGAGTTTTCCTTTAGAAGCAGCGATTGCAGGTCGAGCACAGGGTAACTATCCCCATATTAACGCATGGGTAAAACGAGTTCAGGCTCGTCCCGCTTACCAAAAAGCATTAAAGGCGGATGGTCATTACGATTATGCTTAATCCGATGTTGGCGGTTATAGACATCCGAAAACAATGCTATGCTTGGCTGAAAACAATCACAATAAGACGGATGTCTATACGCCATGACTACGCCCTCAGCCCACACAGACCACGCCTCAGAGCAGGATTATATTCGGGACACTTTACACAAGCGCCCCCTATTTTGTTTTTTCCCAGAGGCAATGGAAGCTGAGTTTTTAGAGAAGCGGGTTGAATCAAGTCAGTATTATATTCGCTCTGGACAATGGCTATTATTAGCCATGTTTACGCTGATTGCTTTTATTGCTTGGACTTATTTTCAAGACATATTTATCGCCGACCACTTTCAACAGCTTAAATTTATTGAACTCCCTCTCGGTCTTTCTATTCTTTTTATTATTTACGGTAATCGTATTTCTGGCGTACGTGAGCATTTTCATCGGGTGATGTTTCCAGTCGCCGCATTTCAAATTATCACGATTCATTTACATATCTTTCTAACAGCAGATACGGGATACAATACCTTTGCGATTATCAATCAAACTATTAGTATGCTTTTGATTGCTCTAGGTCTTAGATTCACGACAAAAATATTGCTCATTCTTTTTGCTTTTAGTGGTTTGACGGCATTAGCTCTTGGTAGTTTCTTACATCTGCCGATAGATGTATTGTCCTTCAATTATTACTATGTTCTTTTTGGTGTGGTAATCCTCGCTTTGGCAGGTATTGCTGAACGTCAAGAGCGTTTTGCCTTTTTACAAGAACTGTTGGTGAGTTATCAATCGCAAGAGTTAGCGCATCTGAATCAACGGCTTGATAAAATTGCCCATGAAGATGCACTGACTGGCATTGCCAATCGCCGCAGCTTTAATAATGCCGCCGAACGTGAATGGGATATTGCCCAACGCGACCAAAGGCCACTGTCATTATTATTATTAGATGTCGATTTTTTTAAACGTTATAACGATACTTATGGCCATGAAGGTGGCGACAAATGTTTGCAGGCGATTGCCCGTGCTATCCGTGATGCCATGATGCGGCCTGCTGATTTAGCGGCGCGTTATGGTGGCGAGGAATTTGTGGTACTCATGCCCGACACTGATATCGAAGGCGCGAAAATGGTTGCCGAACGAATTTTAGCTTCGGTGGATAGCTGTCAGATTCCTCATGCGTCTTCAACTGTTGAGCCGTATGTAACAGTAAGTGTTGGTGTGACTACCTTGACACCCCAACAAAGCCAACCCTTACAAGACGCTATTCGTCAAGCGGACACCGCTTTATATCAAGCGAAAGATAATGGCCGACACCAGTATCGGGTGTTTGAATATGCTTAGATCTAAATCATTGCTGCGACAACAACATCAAGGCTAGCATTAATGAAAACCCCTGTCTCCAGTCCTAATTTGTTTATTTGATATCTCTTTGCCGCCACTGTCATCTCTCCGCTCTTTCGTTAGTCTTAGCATATATAACAAACATCTGGGCTGAGTAAGTTGCATAGCTTCTTTCAAGGCGAGAATTATGATGTGTTATCATCAACCTATTCCCTGCATCACAGAGCAATCTCCCAATGGCAACCTTAACGACGCTCAATTTTGACAACTCGTTTGCCCGTTTACCGAACGTCTTATTCACAGTTTTAAATCCAACCGCCATTAAATCTCCATTTTTAGTGCATTTTAACCCTGCTGCGGCACAGTTATTGGATTTAGACACACCATCCGCCGAAGAACTCAGTCACTATTTTGGCGGTCATGGTGTACTCCCCAACAGTACAGCACTGGCAATGACTTATAGCGGTCATCAATTTGGCCAGTACAATCCCCAATTAGGTGATGGTCGAGGTTTATTATTGGGTGAAGTCATCAATCAAAAAGGCGAACGTTGGGATGTGCATTTAAAAGGTGCTGGTCGTACACCTTATTCACGCTTCGGCGATGGTCGGGCGGTATTACGTTCGTCGATTCGGGAATATTTATGCAGTGAAGCCATTCATGCTTTAGGCATACCAACCACCCGCGCACTGTGCATTATTGGTTCTAAAGAACCCGTGCAACGAGAAACACGCGAAACGGCTGCTACTTTAGTGCGTGTTGCTGATAGCCATATTCGTTTTGGCCATTTTGAATGGATTTTCCACAACAAACCCACGCACTTAAAAGATTTCGCGGATTATGTGATTAATCGTCACTATCCCGATTGCGCGGCTGCCGATAAACCGTATGCTGCTTTGCTCAATGCCATCGTGAATCGCACTGCGACGTTAATGGCACAATGGCAATTAGTCGGTTTTGCTCATGGGGTGATGAATACCGATAATTTCTCCATTACAGGTTCTACCTTTGATTATGGCCCTTATGGTTTTTTAGATGTTTATAAACCTAGTTTTGTTTGTAATCACTCCGACAATACAGGCCGTTATGCGTGGAATCAGCAACCTAGTATTGGCTTATGGAACTTAAACGCGCTGGCTTATGCGTTATCGCCGTTAATCGACAAAGAAGACATTATGGCGGCGTTGCAGCGTTATGAAGGCGTGTTGGTCGATTATTACTATCAAGGTATGCAAAAGAAATTAGGACTAACGACTCACGAAGCCGACGATAATCAACTGGCGTTTAATTTGTTAGATATCTTAATGAAAAATAATATGGACTATACACGCAGTTTTAGAGCCTTAAGTCATGTCAGCAAAACCGATATAGTTTGTTCACTACGTGACGACTGTTTAGATAGAGACAGTTTTGATGCATGGTTTAAGCGTTATAGCGAGCGTTTACAACATGAGTCTATTTCCGATAGTGAACGTCAACAACAAATGCAAGCCATCAATCCTAAATTTATTTTGCGAAATTATTTGGCGCAAATTGCGATAGAAAAATCCGTAAAAGGCGATTTTAGTGAGCTTGATACCTTGTTAATGCTGCTACAAAGTCCTTTTGCCGAACATCCAGACTATGAGCGTTATGCCGATTTACCGCCTGATTGGGGACAGGATTTAGAAATTAGTTGTTCGTCTTAACTTACCAGCACGTCAAACTACGTCGCATTCAATGTTAAGGTTGTTATTTCACCCTTGAAATGGTTGATATAACTCTTCTACTCTTGTGGCATCATCAAAAAAAACAGATCAATAGATTATGGAAAATAGTATGTCACCCGAATTAAAAGCCAAGATTCAAGTATTGTTTAATAGCCTTAATCAAGGATTAGTTGAACGCGAACCCATACTCAAAATGGCATTACTGACGGTTTTAGCAGGCGAAAACTTACTGTTAATCGGTCCACCCGGTACGGCTAAAAGTCTTATTGCAAGGCGCATCGCTCAAACTTTAACAGCGGATGACAATAGCAGGGACTATTTTGAATATTTACTGACGAAGTTTTCGACCCCCGAAGAAATTTTTGGCCCGTTATCCATTGCAGCACTCAAAGCAGATTGTGTTAAACGTAATACCGCAGGTTATTTGCCAACAGTGCGCATTGCGTTTTTGGATGAAATTTTTAAGGCGAGTTCGTCAATTCTTAATGCGCTATTAACGATTTTGAATGAGAGGAAGTATCACAACGGCGCAGAGGTGCAAGATGTGCCAATGCAAGCCTTGATTGCTGCCTCTAACGAGTTGCCAACAGGACAAGAAGAACTCAGTGCGTTGTATGACCGTTTTTTGGTGCGTGTGTTTATAGATTATGTCAGCCTAGATAGTCTGCCGCAGCTTTTTGAAAAAACGCCCGAACGAGCAAACGTCATACCTTTTACGGTAGATGAATTAGACTCTATTAAACAAACGGCTGAAGATGTCACCATTCCGCCTGAGATTGTGCAAGCCATTCAACAAATTTGGCAAAAACACCGCGATATTTTTAAGGAAGATAGACGCGAGCAGCTTTCTGACCGTCGTTTAAAAAAGGTGATTAAGTTATTGAGTGTGGCGGCTGCGACTAATGGACGTACTGAGGTCAATTTGTCGGATGTTTTTTTGCTGAAAGATTGTTTGTGGAATCATCCTGATAATGCGATGAAAGTCCGTGAGATGATTAAGGTAGTGTTGCAAGGGTTTAGTTATGAAGTGCAGTCAGAAGCGAATTATATTGTCGCACCAGACTGTACAGTTATAGTAGTTAGTGAGGACATTTCAGGCACTATAAAGCATACGTCATCAGTTTGGTCGGAACTTATACAAAGCGTTCAACATAAAACAGAAAAACAAAATGCTCCCTATGACTTACTCACCCAACAAATACGCGCCAATATATGGTTGTAAAAAGAAGTCCCCTCTCCCAGAGAGAGCTTTTTGGCCAACATTGGAATAAATACCACAAGGAGTGAGTTTTTATGTTTGATACCCTCATCAAAACGGCTTTTACTAAATTTAATCCTTTTGCTGTAGCAATCCCTACGGGTATCAAAGCCATTAAATATTTTATGGACAGTACCCTGCGTGAAAAAGTAACCCCTGTCGCAGGTAGCGTCTTGTATTGCGACTTATGGGTAGCGGTAGAGCATTCAGGAATTTATGTGGGCGATGGCAACATTTCTAACATCGAAGTAGAAGGCATGGCAGAAAGTGCAGTACGACGCTGCTCACCTGCGAGCTTTACCTCAAAAAGTACTTTAGGCCAAAAAATTTATGTCTCGTGCAACAAACAAAGTGCGGTGGGTGATGACAATGTCGCCGATTATGCCAATGACCAAGTGGGTGAGCGTTCTTTTTACGGCTTAGTGCTTAAAAACTGTCATCAATTTTCGCAAAAATGTGTTGAGCAAAGCAGTCAATTAAAAAACACCTCTTGGCTAGAAGTTGCCTCGGACATATTAACGCCCGATACATGGGAGCTAACCATTGGCGCACTCAAACAAGCAGCCCGAAAAAACTTGGGTGCAACTAAATGGCGTTTATGGGACTGGCAAAACGATAACAAGAATGAATCACCTCCTCCAGAACCTGATTGGCAAGCTCAACAAGATTACTTTAAGAATTTGCCGTTAAATGCCGAAAGCATTCAACAAATTCAACAGCAGTTAGCGGCTACTCAAGCCTACGAGCAAGAAATTGCCGACGAAAACATCCCCGAACCTATTCGCAAACACTTAGCAGGCTTTAGATTAGCCATGCAGGATATTGCCAACACCTACGAAAATGCCAAAGGTTTTTTGATCGCGTGTGGAGCTAATTTCTCTTATGCCGACCTTAAAGCCTGTAGCGAAGACTTTAGTGCTTTAGCCAATGCTTTGCAAAATAACCATAAAATCAAAGAATTGGCACAAAAAATGGGACGTGCTTATATTAGTGAAGAAAAAAAGAAGCAAACTAAAATTCCACAAGCAAGCAAAAGTGAGGTACATGGCACTCATCGAAGCGATGATGTGATGAGGATTTTGCCGAGCGAGTTATTAAATCTCGAAGATGAAGATTTAGAAATACTCTTTTATGCGCGTTTATTAGAAAAACAATTACTAACCTATGAGTTACAAGGTACAACCTTTGTTATCGGTGAAACCACCGAAACAGAAAAACAACGCACAGGGCCAGTGGTTGCATGTTTAGACACCTCAGGGAGTATGCAAGGACAGCCCATGCTCAAAGCAAAAGTCTTGTTATTGGCGATTGCGAATATTTTGCAAAAAGAGAATCGTTCATTACACGTCTTGTTATTTGGTGCGAGTGGTGAAATTCGTGAATTTTCTATGCTAGGCAAAAATGAAGCGGCTGGATTACTAAAATTCTTACAACAAGGCTTTGGCGGCGGAACAGATTTTGAAACACCATTACAACGCGCCTTAGATATTATCGCATCACAAAAAGATTATCAAAAAGCAGATGTATTGATGATTAGTGATGGGGATTGTCAACTTTCACCCACGTTTATGAAGCATTTTTCCGTGCAAAAACAGGTATTAGATTGCATGGCGTATTCGGTGTTATGTGCTGATACACGAATTAAAGATGAGTTTAGTGATGAAGTGGTGGTTTTGTAAGTTGTAGATGCTATGAGAGGGTAATTTGCTGAAATAGGGAATTTCCTGCTATGATTCATGCTGTCATTGGGGAGTAGTCGCTGTCAGTAGCCAATACTGACTGGCAAATGTCAACATACTTGTTCAACAGAACATGGCATTTGCAGCCTCGGCCTGACCAGACCTTTGACTTGTTCATCTGCCGTGAGTCGGCCAGATGCAGCAAGTCATGGGTAAAACGCGCCGACTCGGAAGACCATCATGAACGCTTTTCTAATCGCTACTGCTCTCGTTGCCCTTGCTGAAATGGGTGACAAAACGCAACTTCTCGCTTTTTTACTTGCCGCCCGTTTTCGCCAACCCTTGCCCATCGTTGCGGGTATTTTTGTTGCTACTATTGTCAATCATGCCTTTGCGGGTGCAGCGGGCATGTGGATTACGCATTTGATTGGTGCTGAAAATATGCGCTGGATATTAGGTGTTTCTTTTATCCTGATGGCAGCTTGGATTTTAGTACCCGATAAAATTGACGAGGAAGAAGAACAGACCCTCCGTTTTGGCGTATTTGGTACAACGGTTATTGCTTTCTTTTTAGCGGAAATGGGTGATAAAACACAAATTGCCACCGTCGCATTAAGTGCTAAATATGCTTCTGAATTTGTTTGGGTGATTGCAGGCACAACCTTGGGCATGATGTTAGCCAACGTTCCTGCGGTGTATTTAGGTAATCATTTTGCACAAAAATTGCCAATCCGTTGGATTCATGCGGTTGCCGCAGCCATTTTTGCATTGATTGGCGTGTTGGTGCTTTTAGGTAAAGACGGATTATTATAACAAGCGTTGAGGCAGATTTTGCACCTGCCTCAACAACCTTCTGTAGGGGCGAATAAATTCGCCCCTACAAAATTACGAAAACACCATTACCCCATCATCTACCGAGCCAAAACGCAGCATCGCCATATCAAGTGCGTAGTTTTGATACAGCTTCCACGGTGACTTATTACCTTGCTTCGGCAAATTTGCAGCAGCACGTTGAATGTAACCTGACGCTAAATTAAGGAAGCTCTCCTCAACAACAGAAGGGTCTGAGTTGCGCGGCGTACACTGTTTTAATCCTTTTTTATCCATCGTATTTAATAAACGACAGACAAACTCACTGGTTAAATCCGCTTTCAGTGTCCACGAAGCATTGGTATAACCAAAGGTCATTGCTAAGTTAGGCACATCACGGAACATAGCACCTTTATAGTTCATGGTTTTACCAATTTCTATGGCTTTACCATCAACGGTCACCGCCATACCACCAAACATTTGCAAGTTAAGCCCTGTAGCCGTGACCACCATATCCGCTTCTAACTCTTTTCCTGACTTCAATAAAATGCCATGCTCAGTAAAGTGGTCAATATGATCGGTAACAACCGACGCTTTACCCTGCCGAATCACTTTAAATAAATCACCATTGGGAACGGCACAAACACGCTCATCCCAAGGATTATATTTAGGCGAAAAATGCGTCATATCATAATCTTTGCCCAATTGACGACGGATTTGCCCCAACAAAAAGCGACGCACTAACTTTGGCTTTTCACGGCTCAAGTTATAAAACATCATCGTCAAACCGACATTACGGGTACGAGCCAAACGATAAACAATTTTTTCAGGCAGAAAACGACGTAATTTATTGGAAATAATGTCTTGCTCAGGCACAGAAATGACGTAAGTTGGCGAGCGTTGTAGCATGGTGACATGCGCAGCTTTATCGGTCATTGCTGGTAAAAGTGTCACAGCCGTTGCACCACTACCAATAATCACCACTTTTTTGTTTGCATAATCGATATCTTCCGTCCATTTTTGTGGATGTACAACTTGTCCTTTATAGTTTTCAATGCCTGCAAAGTCTGGCGTATAGCCTTTATCATAATTGTAATAACCACTACACATCTGCAAGAAATTACAAGTAAATTCAACTACTTCGCCTGATGGCTCACGCTCAGCTTCTACCGTCCAAGTCGCTGTTTTACTCGACCATGACGCAGTACGCACTCGCAAGCCATAACGGATTTTTTTATCAATACCATTTTCACGAGCGGTTTCTTGGACATATTTACGGATGGAAGGGCCATCGGCAATGGCTTTAGGATTTGTCCACGGCTTAAAGTTATAGCCTAAGGTAAACATATCGGAATCAGAACGAATGCCAGGGTAACGGAATAAATCCCATGTACCGCCAATGGCTTGACGACGCTCAATGATGGCATAACTTTTATTAGGACATTCTTTTTGTAAATGATACGCAGCGCCAATCCCCGAAAGACCAGCACCGACAATTAACACATCAAAATGTTCACTTGGCATAAATTTACCCTAACAATTATGGTTTAAATAGCAATCAATCCTTAATGGCGTGGTCATATTGGCACGACAATACCAATTAGCGACTCTACGCATAATAAAGACATAAGATACAAATGTGTACAGGCTTTTAGGACAATATAATTGTCATTTCGGGACAGACTATCACGCGGCTAATCTCACGGGAAGCTTGAGTAAGATAGTGCAGTGACTTCTTGCTTAAGCGTATAATCGCACCATAGTAAATTTATTTTTAGGTTAAGACTCCCCATGAACGTTCAGGAATACATGCAATCCTTAGGACGAGATGCCCGTGCCGCCTCTCGCCATATTGCTCGTGCAACCACCAACGCCAAAAACGCCGCATTACTCGCGATTTATCATGCTTTAGAAGCTAATCAAGCGGACGTGTTAGCGGCAAACGCTAAAGATATGGCTAGTGGAAAAGCGAATGGTTTAGATGCCGCCCTGTTAGATCGTTTAGAGTTAACTCCTAGTCGATTTGCAGGAATGTTGGAAGGTTTGCAACAAGTGATTGCTTTGACTGACCCTGTCGGTGTGATAACTGATTTAGCCTACCGCCCTAGTGGGATTCAAGTCGGAAAAATGCGCGTGCCTTTAGGTGTGATTGGTATCATTTATGAGTCACGCCCGAATGTCACTTTAGAAGCGGCAGCTTTGTGTTTAAAGTCGGGTAATGCCACTATTTTACGCGGCGGCTCAGAAGCCATTCATTCCAATCAAGCGATTGCGTTGTGTATTCAACAAGGCTTAACGGCAGCTAATTTACCTGCGACTGCCGTGCAAGTAGTCTCCACTACTGACCGTGCCGCTGTTGGTGAATTAATTACCATGCCTGATTACGTGGATGTGATTGTACCTCGCGGTGGCAAAAGTTTAATTGAGCGTGTCAGTAAAGAAGCGCGTGTACCTGTGATTAAACACTTAGATGGTAATTGCCACGTCTTTATTGACCGTGAAGCCAATCTCAGCAAAGCCATTATTATTGCTGTGAATGCCAAAACACATCGTTATGGTGTCTGTAACGCCATGGAAACTTTACTGGTAGATACTCCTATTGCCGAAGAAGTATTGCCACAATTGGCTGCATTGTATGGTGATAAAGGCGTAGAACTGCGTGGCTGTGTGCGCACTGCTGCAATGTTGGATTGCACTTTAGCCAACGAACAAGACTGGTATGAAGAATATCTTGCCCCCGTTCTTGCGATTAAAATTGTTAGTGGTTTAGACGAAGCGATTGACCATATTAACAAATATGGCTCGCATCACACCGATTCCATTGTCACTGAAAATTACACTAAAGCCCGTCGTTTCTTAGCGGAAGTAGATTCTAGCTCAGTGATTGTTAATGCATCTACCCGTTTTGCCGATGGCTTTGAATACGGTTTAGGGGCTGAAATTGGTATTTCTACCGACAAAATTCATGCGCGTGGCCCTGTCGGTTTAGAAGGTTTGACTTCGCAAAAATGGGTGGTGTTAGGGGATGGGCATATTCGGGGTTGATAAACGCAAGTTATAACCACTGCCTTTCCGCTTAATAGTTGAGGAAAAACATCATGCAACAACTATCCCCTCAGGGACAACAAACCATCGACAATATTGCTCAACGTCATGGTTTTAGCTCCAATGCCGTTTTAAGCATGTTGGAATCAGTCATTAACGGCAATGGCAGTATGGCGCAATTTAACCACCCTGAATTCAGTGGTTCAGGCCAATGGATGAGTGGTGGCATGACGATGGTTTCAGATATGTTTAATAACTATCTTAAAGGTCGTGTCAATAATTTGTGTTCGGAATTGGCGCAATTAGTCGCGAATCAACCCGATTTATTGCGTAGTGGTAGTTTTCAATCGCAAAGTCAAAATGACCAACAACAAAGCAACTACAGCGGCCAAAATAATAGTAATAACCCTACTTCATCAGCCAGTTTATTTGTTGCAGGAACATCTTCGGACTGGTGGCCAAATGATTTGCGTTGGCCGAATAGTACAGGCGCGCAAAATGGCGTGCGTTATGCGTACTTTGCCCAAGCTCGGCGTTTAGTGATTGAAGTGAATGGTCGAGTGACGGTGTATGACACTTTAGACCATCAAATTGGTGGTTTTTCGCAACAACAGTCTTACGGTGGTTCGCTGAGTTTTTCTAGCCAATACGGTTTGATTGATGTCGGTAGTTTGCCCATTATTTCTGTTGATGGTGTAACACCAACGACGACGAATAATACATCCAGCAATACTTCTTTCAACGCACCCACAGCCAATATACAGCCACCCGTCAATAACACCGCCGAAAACGATATTTTCGCGATGATTGATAAACTGGCAGACCTTCGTAACCGTGCTATTTTGACGGAAGAAGAATTCACCAGCAAAAAAATGGAATTGTTGGCTCGGTTGTAATCGTTGATGAGTAAACTCATTGCTTATTTTGGTGGCTCTTTTGACCCGATTCACCAAGGTCATTTAGCCACAGCACGCGAATTAGTCGATGTTTTTGCACTGGCAAAACTGGTATTTTTGCCTACGGCTTTATCTCCGTTAAAACAGCAATCATTGGCCAGTCTGCATCGAGTCGCCATGTTAAAACTCGCGATTCAGGATGACAGCGTCTTTGCTATAGATGAACAAGAGCTGCACAGACCACAGCCCTCCTACACTATTGACACCTTACGCTGCCTAAGAACGCAATACGGAACACAGCAATCGTTAGCTTTAATTATGGGCATGGATAGTTTTCTCAGCCTACCAAAATGGCGTGATTGGCAACAATTAACGGACTTTGCCCATCTGATTGTGGTCTCTAGGCCTGATTATGACGCGCAATTCCGTACAGAATTACAGGCATGGTTGAATAATCGTAGGTGCAATGACCGACTACTGCTAGAATATCAGACTCATGGTTTGGTTTATTTTGTCGCAACACAACCCCATGCAGTCAGCAGCACCGATATTCGTGCGCGTCTTGCCCTCGGACAAAATACCTCTGCAACGTTGCCACCCCGCGTTGCCGCCTATATTCAACTTCATCACCTCTACGGAGCTACAGCGACGAATGAAAGCTGACAACATTTCCGAACAAATCCTTGCCGTTGTTTTAGATGCGCTTGCCGACATTAAAGCCGTTAATGTCCTGAGTTTAGATGTCCGTTCTTTAACAGGCATTGCAGATTACATGGTGATTGCCAGTGGTACATCCACCCGTCACGTTAAAGCACTCGCCGATAATGTCGTCGTTAAATCCAAAGAAGCGGGTTTTAAACCCCTCGGCGTTGAAGGCGAACGTGATTCTGACTGGATTTTAGTGGATTTAGCAGGTGTCATCGTTCATGTGATGTTACCCGTTACGCGTAACTTCTATGACTTAGAACGTCTGTGGACACGCCTACCCGAAAACAAAGCTAACGCCTAAGCTATGCGTATTCGCTTATTAGCCGTCGGTCAAAAAATGCCTGACTGGGTCACCACAGGTTATTTAGATTACGCCAAACGATTGACGGATGATGTGCGTTTAGAGTTGGTCGAAATTCCTGCCGCTAAACGCACCAAAAATAGTGATGTTGACAAAATGAAAGCGCAAGAAGGTGAAGCCCTGCTTGCTGCTATTCATGTTAACGAACGAGTGATTGCGTTGGAAGTCGGCGGTAAAGAGCATTCTACCGAAGCGTTAAGCCAACACATGACCGACTGGCTGCAAGGTGGCAAAAATATTTGCCTGTTAGTCGGCGGGCCTGATGGACTGAGTAAAGATGTACTTAAACGAGCAGAATCACTTTGGTCACTCTCGCCGTTAACACTGCCCCATCCTTTAGTCAGAATTGTCTTGGCCGAGCAACTGTATCGGGCATGGACGTTATTAAAAGGTCATCCCTATCATCGTTAAGCTCGCCATCATAAGTTAACAATAAAGGCTTGAGATTCGGCTCGTTGTCCCACAAAATGCCCAACACTTTGCTCCAGTCAAAAGACAATTATGCGTCGCCCTACTCCGACAACACCCGTACCACTTAAAGACTCACAAGAAGAAGCCGACATCTTTCGTCGTCGCGCTATTTTTTCGGGTATTATTGTCGTTATTGCTTTTTGTGTTTTAGTCATACGTTATGGCTACTTGCAAATTATTCAATATGAAACTTACCAAACCCAAGCCGAAAGTAATCGTGTAAAACTACAAGCGATTGCACCGCCGCGTGGCTATATTTATGATCGAAACGGTATTTTATTAGCCGACAATCGACCTGTTTTTACCGCCATTATGAATCTTCAAGATGTAAGGGATATTGATGACACTCTCAAACGTATCACTCCTATTTTTCAACTCAGCGACGAAGATATTAGCCGCATTAAAAACCGCATTAAAATCGCCAATCGTTATGATGTTATTACCTTAAAAATCAATCTCAATGAAGAAGATATTGCCCGTTTTGCCGAAGTAAAATTTCAGTTTTCGGGTGTCGATATTGAAGTGAAATTGGCACGTTATTATCCTTATGGTGAATTATTCGCTCATGCTTTAGGTTATGTTGGCCGTATCTCTGATAAAGAAGTGACACAATTAGACCCCAGTATTTATGCGGGCACGGATTTAATTGGTAAAACAGGAATTGAAAAATACTACGAAAAGATTTTACAAGGTCGCCCCGGTTATCAACATATTGAAGCGAATGCTCATGGCCAAGTATTACGTTTATTACAGCGTACAGCTCCCACACGCGGTGATGATTTAACGCTGCATTTAGATTATGGCTTACAAAAATTAGCCCAAGAGCAACTCGGCAATCGTCGTGGTGCGATTGTGGCCATCGAACCCAGTACAGGTGGCGTGTTAGCGTTTGTCAGTAATCCCAGTTTTGACCCAAATCCTTTTGTTAATGGCGTACCTTCCGCACTGTATAGCTATTGGCGTGAACATCCCGATAAACCCCTGTATAACCGCGCGTCTCAGGGTATCTATCCTCCCGGTTCAACCATTAAACCGTTTGAAGGCATGGGTGGTTTGCATTATGGTTTAGTCGATTGGGACTTTAAAATTCGCGATCCTGGCTTTTATCATTTGCCTGGTGATAGCCATATGTTCCGTGATTGGAAAAAAGGCGGTCACGGTATTGTCAATTTACATCGAGCTATTGAAATCTCTTGTGATACCTATTTTTATCAATTATCGAGCCGTATGGGTGTTGACCGCTTCCACGATTGGATGGCGCAATTTGGCTTTGGTCAATTAACAGGGATAGATTTAGTCAACGAAAAAAGTGGCACGTTGCCGTCCATCGAATGGAAACGTAAAGCCTTAAAAGCTCCTTGGTATTTGGGTGAAATGTTGTCGGTAGGTATTGGTCAAGGCTATTTTACCGCCACACCACTACAAGTGGCGATGGCTACGGCGATTATGGCTAACAAAGGTAAACACATCACCCCTCATCTGTTGAAAAAAAGTGAAGGTGCGACCCCTTATCAAATACAAAATGCGCCCAATGGCCAAGTCCAGTTTTCAGGAGATGCCAGTCAATGGGACTTAATGCACGCGGCGATGCGTGATGTGGTGCATGGTCGTGGCACTGCGGGTGGCTTACGTCGTGGATTAGTGGGTTATGAGATTGCAGGTAAAACAGGTACCGCGCAAGTCAAAGGCATTAAACAAGGTCAACGCTACAACGAAAAAGGCATGGAAGAACGCTTTTTAGACCATGCGTGGTTTATGGGCTTTGCGCCCGTAAATAATCCTCAAGTCGCAGTGGCGGTATTAGTCGAAAATGGCAAACACGGTAGTAGTACCGCAGGCCCGATTGCAAAAGTGGTCTTTGACTATGTCATTCATAATATGAACCATCTTCCTGTCGTCACAACCGAGTCAAGTACGCAAACAACGCCATCTCCTACCCAAGATAATTCCGCAGGTGATGAATGAATAAACGTCAGCAATACCAATTTTTACGCCATGCGCCTGCCAATCCGATGGAGCAGCCACTACGGAAAAGTATTTGGCTGAAAATGCATATTGATCTACCGCTATTAACCTTATTATGTCTTGCTTCATTGATGGGAATTGTCCAACTATATAGTGCTTCTGGCTCGAATCTGGACTTAGTGATTAAACAAATCATGAGTTTCTTTTTAGGTTTAAGCGTCTTGCTATTTTTAGCGCAAATCCCGCCACGTTTTTATCAAAGTGTCTCGCCGTGGATGTATATTGCTGTACTCGGACTTTTAGTGATGGTGGCGTTATTTGGCACGGTAGCGATGGGGGCAAGACGTTGGTTGACGATTCCTGGTGTCACTCGTTTTCAACCCTCCGAGTTTATGAAATTAGCCATGCCGATGATGATGGCATGGTTTTTAGCAAAACGAGTATTACCGCCGTCATTAAAAGTGATTGCTACTGCTTTTATCATTATTGTCGTTCCTGCTGCGTTAATAGCCCGTCAGCCCGATTTAGGCACAGCTCTGTTAGTGGCGGGTAGTGGTTTTTTTGTCTTATTTATGGCGGGTTTACCGTGGTGGTTTTTAGGCCTTGCGTTAACAGGGGTTGCCGCCATTGCTCCTATGGCATGGCATTTTCTTCATGATTATCAACGGCAACGGCTGATTACGCTTATCAATCCCGAAGCCGATCCTTTAGGCACAGGCTGGAATATCATTCAATCCAAAACTGCGATTGGCTCAGGCGGATTTTGGGGGAAAGGTTGGCTCAATGGTTCGCAAGCTCATTTGGAGTTTTTACCCGAAGGCCATACCGACTTTATTATTGCCACTTATTCCGAAGAGTTTGGCTTACTGGGCATCATCGTCTTGTTGTTGTTGTATGGCGCGATTATTTTTCGCTGCTTATATATAGCCAGCACCGCTAGTGACTCTTATAGCCGTTTGTTGGCAGGCGCAATTACCTTATCTTTTTTTGTTTATGTCTTTGTTAATGCAGGAATGGTGAGTGGTATATTGCCCGTCGTTGGTGTACCGCTACCTTTTATTAGTTATGGTGGCACAGCAATGATTACTTTGATGTCGGGCTTTGGTGTATTGATGTCGATTCACACCCACAAAAAACTGCTACTTTAGTAAAAAACTTAGGATAACCCATGTTTAAGGCTTTACTTTGCTCGTTGATGACTTGCTTACCCGTTCAACACTCTCATGCAGGTGATTTTGAAAATTACGAAGAGTTACAAGCCTTAATTGCCAGCTTAGAAAAAGAAGCAATTTATCCTCGCGGTGAACTCACCAGCATTTTTGCCGAAGTCAAACGCCAAAACAAAGCCTTAGAAGCGATGACTCGCCCCGCCGAAAGTACTAAAGAATGGAAAGATTATCGTTCTCAATTTTTAACGAATGACCGTATTAACAGAGGTTTAGATTTTTGGGATAAATACCAAGAACCACTCAACAAAGCAGAAGCACAATATGGTGTACCGCCCGAAATTATTTTGGCAATTATAGGTGTCGAAACCAAATTTGGTGGCAATAAAGGCAGTTTTCGCGTGGTGGATACTTTAGCAAGTCTAGCTTTTGACTTTCCTCGACGTAGTACCTTTTTTCGGCAAGAACTGAAAAGCTTTCTCATTTTAAGCAAAGAACAAGCTTTAAACCCTTTAGAAGTTTATGGCTCTTATGCAGGAGCAATGGGCTATCCACAATTTATGCCGTCAAGCTGGCGTAATTTAGCTGTCGATTTTGATGGTGATAATAAAATTGACTTACTGAATAATCCTGTTGATGCCATTGGCTCAGTCGCCAATTATTTTAAAAGTAATGGTTGGAAAACGAATGAAGCGATTGCCACACGCGCCAAAATTATTGCAGATAACTACGATGAAGCCATTACTAGCAAAGACCTAAAAACAGCAAGCACTTTAGCAGATATCAAAAGCAAAGGCTTAGATGTCAAAGATGGCGCGTTTGCTTCTACTATGCCCGCCTCTGCCTTACGGTTACAGGGTGAAAATGGCGCAGAGTTTTGGTTAGCGTTTAATAATTTTTATGTGATAACTACATACAACCGCAGTACCTTGTACGCGATGGCCGTTATGCAATTAAGCCAAGCGTTAAAAGAGGCTCGTGCGCAGGTGAATAGCTCTCAAAGTTTAGTACCTATTATAGAAGAAACACCTGTTACTTCGCCTGAAGCACCCACATCCCCGACAACTTAAGACGAAATCTTCAACTTTCACCCCAAGAGGAACGAGAAAATGACAAAAACAAAGCGTTTATTATTAGTTAGCTGCTTATCTATCAGCGGCTTTAGTACAGCTCAAGGCTTTACGCTTAGCAGTCCGACCATTAAAGCCAACAGCACACTCACCGACGCACAAGTTTTTAGTGGTTTTGGTTGTACAGGTAAAAACATCTCCCCTGCACTGACATGGAAAAATGCCCCAAAAACCGCCAAAAGCTTCGCCATAACTGTCTATGACCCCGATGCGCCGACAGGTTCGGGCTGGTGGCACTGGCTTGCTTACAATATTCCCACCCAAACTACGTCTTTAGAAGCGGGTGCAGGTGTTGTCGATAGCAATCTATTACCTGCGGGCACCGTACAAGGTCGTACAGATTTTGGCAATAATGCTTTTGGGGGTGCTTGCCCGCCTGTGGGTGACAAGCCTCATCGTTATATATTTACAATTCATGCACTTAACACCGATAAAATCGAATTACCCACCGATGCCAGTGCCGCGATGATTGGTTATATGCTTAACGCTCACCGCATTGCTAAAGCCAGCTTTACTGCCAAATATAGCCGCTAAAAACTAAGGTTTTTCTACCTCGCAAAAAGACGGCTATTGTTACAAAAGCCGTCTCGTTTGCTTACTAATTAGACTGATTTGAAACATTTACTTGCATTTTTGGCACGTTTTCCGCATTAAAACTGACGAATAGTCGTCAAAAATTTAGACAACTGCTCAAAAAACAGTTAGCATCACCCCACGCCGCCCACTAAATAATTATAAAACATTGGGCAAATTCGATTAATCATGTCTAGGAGCTGTTACCGATGACATCGAAAAATTTAAATTTACGCATCAAAAAAGCTGTTTTTTTAAGCGTACTGCTTTCAGCTTCGATGCAAATGCCGTTAATTGCACACGCTTCCACAGCATCCCTTGATGCTTCCGTAGATGCCATTGACACCATTACTTATTTCTCTCAAGAACTGCCCATCGTTGATGCTGCGCCTGATGTGCCACTCACGCCTGAGCAACTTTCGCAATTACCTGATGCAACGCCTGTTGACGAACCCATCAGTAAATACGGTAATGTCAGCCCTTATCGCGTTTTAGGTCAAAAATATACCGTCCTTGCCAAGTCGAAAAACTTTAAGCAAGCGGGCACGGCTTCTTGGTACGGTAAACAGTTTCACGGGAGACGTACTTCTAGTGGCGAAAAGTTTGATATGTTTCAAATGACCGCCGCACACCGCAACTTACCAATTCCTTGTTATGCCCGTGTGACTAATCAAGAGAACGGCAAAAGTGTGATTGTTAAAGTCAATGACCGTGGCCCTTTTCATGGTAATCGGGTGATGGATATGTCTTGGGCGGCTGCGGCTAAACTTGATATGTTGGCAAAAGGCACGGCTAAAATCAGTATTGAAGTCGTTCGTGGCATTGATAAAACCGAAATTGCCAAAAATACAGAACCGACTTCTACGCCCATCAAACAAGATGCAGTACAGTTTTTTGTTCAAGTTGGTGCTTTTGGTGCAATTGATAACGCCGTTAGCTTACAAAATAAGTTAGCTGGTATAGTGACTATGCCCATTGAGATTAGTGAAGCGACAGCACCTAAGCCTGTACATAAAGTACAAGTCGGACCTTTTAATGATGTTGCCAGTGCCGAAAAAGCGCGTAGCTATTTAGCACAAATGTCCGCAGGTACACCGATTATTGTAAAAAGATAATGGTTTGACTGCATAATAAAAAAGGAGCAATTTTTTGCTCCTTTTTTATTTTTAATTTTCTAAAGCTTTTCTGCCACTTTTTGCCAGCGTGTATCTAAACCTAGCGTTAACCGCTGCATCATTTCCTCAGCACTACAAACATCATGAATTAAACCTTGTGATTGGCCAATAAACTGCATTCCCCGTTCTAAATCCCCTTTTTCGGTTGCCGCTTTTAAGCGAGGCGTGGCTGCGCCAAAGTTCGCTAATAACCGTATTTTTTGCGGCTCGACTAATAAACCCGCTACAACCTTCCAAATGGGCACTTTTAAGGCGATTGCGGCAAATAGTGCCTGCCATGCAGCCAAAAAGAAATTCATTGGTTTACGCGTCAATTTGGCGGCCAGAGGCGTTTTCATGTAGCGTGCTGGCAAACCATCAAAATGCGGGGAGAAAATTGTGTCGTGTTGATCTTTGGCAATGACATTGTTTTTAATATTGTCGTGCAAAGGGCTTTCTTGCACGGTGGCAAAACGTGAACCCATCGCCACCGCTTCCGCACCTAAAGCTAATGCTGCCAAAACACCGCGTTGATCGGCAAAGCCGCCACAAGCAATCACAGGAATCGTAACGACATCAACAATCGCTGGCACCAAAACTAAAGAGGTCACTTCGCCCCCATGAGCCGCTGCTTCGTGGCCTGTCACCATCACTGCATCTGCACCTTGTTGTTGCGCGGCTAAAGCGTGTTTAGCGGTTGTCACGGTTGCAATCACTTTTCCACCATAACCATGACACGCTTTAATCAACCAATCGCCTTTGCCTAATGAAAAATTTATCACAGGCACTTTCAATTCTAGGGCAACTTCCGCTGTTTCTTTGGCAGATGGCATTAGCAAGGCACAGTTCACGCCAAAGGGTTTATTGGTTAACTCACGAACTCTCAAGATGGCAGCACGAGCTTGCTCTACCGACAAAGGCCCTAAGGCTAAAATACCCAAACCACCCGCATTACATACCGCAGCCACTAATTCAGGGGTAGAAATCCAACTCATGCCTGGCAAAATAATAGGATAGTGAATATTGAATAATTGGGTGATGGCGGTTTTCATGCTTATTTAGGCTCTGAGAGTTCAGAACCAAAGATACATACATATCGTCCAACAAACAACATTGTTGTTTAGTTAAACAAAAATTCTATTTTTCTATACTTAATTTGATTGTCGGTTTAAGCAACTCTTGACCTTTAGGTGAATAAATTACAAGATTAAAATTGCAGAGTGCTATCTATGATGACCGTAAGTCAAAATACGCATCAATGAGTACATCTATCTCTCTCAAGTCATGCTACTAAAACAATTAAAGTCCGCAGGACAACTCCATGAATAACAAAAAGAAATATATTGTTGGTGGCAGCCTTAGTCTTATGATCGCTAGTATGGCTATGTTAATTTGGTTACCTACACGAAACCAACCTGAACTCGAAACACAAACCACTGATACTCAACAAACAACACAACAAAACAACCAGTCGCCCCCTACTCTAGTCCCCGTCTATACCGAAGGCCCGTTAAGTAAACTTCCGACTGACGAACAAAAACTAGCACAGTTTATTAAATCTCGGTATGGCAAACACCTTGACCACCCCAACGCTCGTATCCAAGCATTCGAGCAATTAAAAAAGTTTTTGATGGCCAAATACCCTTATGACTGGGAAAAACGGCTCAAAGAACTGCTTAAACTTATGTTTCCTGAGGATTATGAAAAACTGTTAACGGCTTATGCTGCTTTTGCTAGCTATAACGACTGGCAAGGGCAATTAGGGTCGATGGTTTTTAGCAGTAAAGAAGAACGTCAACGGGCTATATGGGACAAACGCTTACAACTCTTTGGAGAAGATGCCAAAATTATTTGGCAAAGCCAATTACAACAAGAACAAGTAGAAGTGGCTCTGCAAAAAATTGACAACTCATCATTACCACTCAGCACTAAAGTCGATAACTACGTGCAAACCTTAGTGAAAGTGTATGGCGATGCGGCAAAAAATCCTGAAAAATCACATCCAGTACAAGTCATGGGCAATTTTTTACAACTTAAATCCGTTCAAGATCAATTGCACACGCTAACACCTGAACAACAAAAACAAGAATTAACCCATTTAAGAGAAGCCATTGGCTTAGATAAAGCGGCATTATCTCGCTGGGATGAATTGGATGAAAAACGCGCTAAAAGAGCCAGTGCAGGTGCAGACTACATGACAGAACGTGCTAACTTATCCAAACAATATCAAGGTGAAACCTTAGAACTGCAAATTCAAAACTTACAAAATCGTTTATTTGGCGTGGACGAAGCTGTTTTTATTCGCAATGAAGAAAAAGCGGGTAATTTTAGATATAAAGAGCGGCAGATTATTGGTGTTAATTAAAATTTTCGACGTGTAGAACTTATACGCCTAGTCTTAAACAGATTTTCATCCTCCAGAAAGCACAACCCCCGCAAGGTGCGGGGGTTTGTAGAATGGGCTTAGAGCCGATCAGTTGCCGCCTTGGGCAATAAAGTTAGCAATACCTGCGTAAAATTCCATTTCATCAAAAGTATCAGGACCAACAGCGATCACATCTAAATGGTCTTGTTGAATCACTGCATTTTTTGAGGTCATTTGCACAGAGCTAGGGGCGTTGACGTTAGAAACATAACCTGTACTGCTTTCAGTATAAAGATTATCTAGTGGGTTCCAGCAACCATACCAAGCACATTTCCAGTCATCGGCGTTATAGCCTAAACGTGTACCGATTTGTTGGGAGTTAATACCGACTAAACCATCATCATCCGCATCATAAACAGTGCCATTGCCTAATCCAGCAGCACCATCACCATCGCAATCATCAACACAATAACCATCGCCATCGGCATTCATACCAATAAGAACATGGAGTGCACCTAATAAGGGATTAAGATTACCATTATCTTGTGCGGTAATTAATGAGCTAATACGGCTGGCAATCGCAGTTCCGTTAGATGAGGTGAGGTTATAGCTTTGATTAAACGCTTTTGCTCCAGTGATTTTGCCATCAGCAGGATCGTAATCGTTGTAAACCAGTTGTAAACCTGCATCAATAATGTTGTTGCGTTGCGTTTGTCCTGAAAAACCATTAACAACATTGAACAGACTATCGGCCAGTTTAGCAACCAGCACGGCACAAGGATCATTTGCAGGATCACCATTCCACGGTAAATTCCAGCACAGTTGGTCACCATTGCGGGCATATTTATCTAAGATTTTTTTGGCGTAAGGTGTGCCACGATGGGGGGAAGAAATACTGATAAGATCTTTGGCGACAACATAGCCTTTACGAGCTTTCAATACGTGAGCAGCTTTACGAATATCAAAACCACCTTGTGAATGACCTGCCAAGTTGACGTAAGCACTGCCCGTACTTGCCATGTAACTTTCGATTTGATCGGCAAGTTGTGTTCCGCGTAGCTCAGAAGAGCCTAATGATGCTACTTGAAATGCTTCCGCTTTTTGGTCACCTGGAACCCATTCGTTGCAGCCAATTTCTAGGAATGAGCAGCCATCTAATGCAAATGTGCCCCATTCATCACCAAAATAATCTATGCCTGCAATGCTATCCCAACCCGCCATACCGTGAGCAAGAATCACAGGATATTTAGTTTTAGTGGATGTTTCAGCGACAGCAGGAGCAATTGAACCGAGTGTAAAAATGAGGGATGCGGCGAGAGCCGTAAGCGTTTTTAGTTTCATGTGCTGACCTATTTATAGTTTTTGATCAGGCAACACGTCGAGGCGGATTTCCATCGTCTGGTGAAGTAAACTCTACTTCAGGAGGCGGCTCGACTATCCCATAAGGACTCGTAGCTTTCCGTCCCACAATTACTCGTGGTTTGGCGTGTTGTCAGGGTTATTAATGGTTCACTGTCCTTAAATCCCCGAGCAAGATTTGCTGTTTGTTAACAAATCTTTACTAACTATAATCCTGTGTAAAAAATATGCAAGAGTGAATAAAACAAATACAGGCATTTTTTCAAAAAAAAACGCCTCAAAATATTCCTAAGACAATCCCTCCAACTTCTACTATTGTCACTTTTGCGAGCGAAATGGAAACATCAACTGTTTGATAAAACCATCGGGCATATAGTCTCCTTTCACGCCATATTTTTCAGGAAAACCCGTTTGCCCTTTAATCGCTGAGCCAAAAATATAGTCAAGAAAAGCAAAATGCGCCGCATAGTTTTTGTCGAGCGCGACTTCATCTGAGGAGTGATGCCAATGGTGAAAATCGGGCGTGACAATAACGTACTTGAGCGGCCCCCACGGTAAATGAACATTGGCATGATTGAATACCGCTTGAAAGCCAACAACGATGATATAAACATCCATCACTTCTTTCGCAAAACCCAAGATATACAATATTCCCAAGACACCGACACGGGTAATAATCAACTCAAGAATATGTTGACGTGAGCCTGCCAACCAATCCATCGTTTTTGCGGAATGATGGACGGCATGAAAACGCCAAAAGAACGGGACTTCGTGGTACATACGATGTGTCCAATACTGAACAATATCCGCCGCTAAAATGCACAGCAATAATTGGGGAATAAAATAAATAGACTGTACGAAGTCATGCACACGCTCATTGAGCATCCAGCCAAATAAACGGTGAATGGCAAAATTGACGGTGAGTAAAGCCAAACCAATCAAAAAATGATTTACGGCAAAATGCACCATGTCGGTTTGCCATTCTTTACGAAACACTAATTGTCCTCGATATAGTGGAAACAGCTTTTCAATGAGGACAAAAATCACCGTCGAACCTAATAAATCGAGAATAAACCAATCCAGCCCAATGTATGGTGTGTGGTCGGGGAAGTCCGCAACGGGTACATGAGAGCCTCCAAAAGCAACACTTACCAAAACAATGACACCTGCGACAGCATTCAAATGACGGCTATGATTAAACAACACATTCAAAAAACTCATTGAGCCAGCTAGCACTAAGGCCGCAAACATAACGTGGCGCAACATATCGGGTGAATATTGTTGGCGTAACTCAGGTGTTGTTAAATATTGCGGAAAATGAAAAGCGGCGACACCCAGCAAACAAAGAGTTGCCAAAATCAGGGCGATGACACCACTGACTAAACCATAGCCTGATTTAAGTTCGCCACTTTGTTGGAGTAAATCGGTTGTCTCTGTTATCGCTTCGTTGACGTTGCCTATTATTTTTTTGGTCGGCTGAACGATGTGTCTTTTAAGCATCTTGGTCTCCTTTAGATGTTTTTAAAAAATACCCCACATTGACACAAAAAACAAAAACACATAAAAAAAGCAGACTCAAAGTCTGCTTTTTTGCTGCTCGTGTTTTATTTAGGCAACAGCCACAAATACCGCACCTTCTTTGACGACCACTTGATAAGCAGGAACTTTGACTGTTTCATCTTCTAAACACTCACCACTGTCTAATTTATAATGATGTTTATAAATCGGTGAAGCGACGACTTTATGGCCTTTTAAATCGCCAACGATACCGCGCGATAACACATTGGCTTCAGAAAATGGATCAAAATTACCGATCGCAAACACATCGCCATTGGCCAGTTTAAATAAGGCGATTTGTTCGCCTTTGACTAAGGCACCTACACCCATATTGGTTTGTAAGTCTTCAACTGCACACACTTTTACTAAGTTAGTCATCTTTGTTACCTATCTCTTGTTCGATAATGAGCAGAGCGACCCTTGAATCGCTCTCACAACACGCCTAAACCTATACTTCGGCGACCGCAATACGCCCTGCTTTTTCACTCACCGTTGCGGGGCGAATTTGCCCACGCTCTTCAACAAAGACGACGTTGTTGTCGGTTTCGTCGCTGTTCACAAAGGAACGGAAACGTTTTAAGGTTTCAGGGTTGTTGATGGCTTCTTTCCATTCACAAGCAAAGGTGTCAACGACAAATTGCATTTGCATTTCTAACTCGTCAGCCAAACCTAAAGAGTCATCAATGACTACTGCTTTTAAGTAGTCTAAGCCGCCTTCAAGATTGTCGCGCCACACGCTGGTACGTTGTAAGCGGTCAGCAGTTGCCACGTAGAACATTAAGAAACGGTCAACGTATTTGATTAAGGTTGCGCTGTCTAAATCACTGGCTAACAATTCGGCATGACGAGGTTTCATGCCGCCATTACCACAGACGTATAAGTTCCAGCCTTTTTCGGTGGCAATAACACCCACGTCTTTGCTTTGCGCTTCCGCACATTCACGGGTACAACCGCTCACGCCAAATTTGATTTTGTGTGGGCTACGCAAACCGCGATAACGGTTTTCTAATTGAATGGCAAAACCAACCGAATCTTGTACGCCATAACGACACCATGTTGACCCGACGCAGGATTTAACGGTTCGTAACGATTTTCCATAAGCATGACCCGATTCAAAACCTGCATCGACTAACTCACGCCAAATCACTGGTAATTGCTCAACTCGCGCACCAAACAAGTCGATTCGCTGTCCGCCTGTAATTTTGGTGTACAGTTTGTATTTTTTCGCAACTTGACCAATGGTGATTAAACCATCAGGGGTGATTTCACCACCCGCAATACGCGGCACAATCGAATAAGTGCCATCTTTTTGCATATTTGCGAGGAAATAATCATTAGTGTCTTGTAAACCTGCCAACGGTTTCTTCAGGATATGTTCATTCCATAATGACGACATAATCGACGCGGTAGTGGGTTTGCAAATATCGCAACCATCGCCTTTACCGTGTTTAGCAATTAAATCATCAAAAGTACGGATATTGCCAATTTTGGCTAAGTGATACAGTTCTTGACGCGAGTAAGCAAAGTGTTCGCAGATGTCTTTTTTGACTTCAACACCGCGTTTGGTTAATTCACATTTTAAGACTTGACCAACTAAGGCGGCACAGCCACCACAACTGGTCGCGGCTTTGGTGCAAGACTTTAATTCGCTCAAGTCAACAACACCGCCTTCAATGGCATTACATAAATCTTGTTTGCTGACATTGTTACACGAGCAAATCACCGCCTTCATCGGTAAGGCATCTGCGCCTAACAAGGGTTTACTGCTACCTTCTAAAGAAGGAAGAATTAAGCCTTCGGGATTGGCAGGTAAATCCATATCGTTGAGTTTGAGTTGTAGCAAGTCGCCGTAAGCTTCAACATCGCCAATCAATACCGCGCCAAGTAGCTTTTTACCATCGGCAGAAACAACGATTTTTTTGTAGGTTTGGGTGCGTTCATCAACATAGCTGTAATTAATGCTCCCTGCGGTGACACCATGCGCATCACCAATCGACGCGACATCAACACCCAATAATTTGAGCTTGGTGCTCATGTCTGCGCCCAAGAACTCTTTGTCTTCGCCGCCCAAAATATGGGTACAGGCGACATCAGCCATTTGATAACCTGGTGCAACTAAGCCGTAGATTTTACCTTCCCATAAGGCACATTCACCAATCGCGTAAACATCGGGAGCATTGGTACGACAGAAGTTATCAACGACAATACCACCACGCGCACCGACAGCAATGCCATTGTTGCGAGCAATATCATCACGCGGACGAATCCCTGCGGAAAACAAAATCATGTCGGTTTCGAGGCTAGTGCCGTCAGAAAACTTCATGACATGCAGACATTTTTCACCATCAGTAATTTCGACGGTATTACGTTCGGTGTGAATACCAACACCGAGTTCAGCGATTTTTTTGCGTAATACCTTACCGCCACCATCATCCACTTGTACTGCCATTAGGCGCGGTGCAAATTCAACCACATGGGTTTCTAAACCTAAGTCTTTTAAGGCTTTGGCGGCTTCCAAGCCTAATAAACCGCCACCAACAACAACACCGACTTTTGATTTTAACGCCGAATCACGAATCGCTTCTAAATCTTCAATGGTGCGATAGACCAAACAACCTTCGCGGTTATTACCAACGACTGGCGGTACAAACGGATAGGAACCCGTCGCTAACACTAATTTGTCGTAATGAATGGTATCGCCATTTTGGGTCGTTACCAATTTAGCTATTGTGTCGATATGGGTGGCACGAGTATTGAGTTGTAAGCCATAACCTGTGTTACTAAAAAAGTCCTGCGGGGTCAGGCTTAAATCTTCGGCGGTTTTGCCATTAAAGAAAGCAGAGAGTTGTACACGGTCATAAGCAGGACGTGCTTCTTCGGCCAAGACAATGACTTCGTGTTGCTCGGTGGATTTACTGGAAAGGTTTTCTAAAAAACGGTGGCCAACCATGCCGTGACCAATCATAACTATACGCATTGCTGTCTCCTGCTATTTATCGCTAGGTTGTGCCAATCGCTCATATCTAAATAAAGGAGCATCGACACATAACAGACGGCGTTGTCTGCGAAACTGTGAGGGTAGGTACACGTTGTTAATACTGCCGACATTGCCAGTATTCGTGTAGTCGCTTAATCGTTAAGCGGGAGTTACTTCAGTAACTCGACTAGACAGGATTTTCTGTAACTCTGGCAAACATGATCCACAATTCGTGCCAGCTTTTAGACATTTGCCAATTTCTGTGACATTTTTTAAGTTTTTACTGTCAATGCTACGGCAAATCGTTTTTTCACCGACACCAAAACAGGCACAAATGATGCGGCCGACATCGGCATTGGGATCCGCAGGCTTGCCTGATAACAAAGCACGACGGCTCAGCGCATCTAAAGGCTGCGCTAATAATGACATTAACCATGAACGCGGTGGCAAACTGGCTTCTGCGCCAAAAAATGCTAAGGCACTGAGTTTGCCATCCACTAACCATGCAAAACGCTGCGCACTATGAGTAATGTCTTGATACTCCAAGCGTTCACCTTGCGGCTCATTCAACCAAACACTGCTCCAATCAATCCAATCATTCGGTTTTTGATGATGCGCCAACTCATAACGCCAACCATTTTCAATACGAATGGCAACGGCGTAATCACACTTAGGTAAGGTTAACGCTTTATCACTGAGTAAATAACCGTGCCATGCCGCGTTAAAACGGCTGACGCTGACAGGGGTATGTTTGTTTTCAGGTTGTCCTGAAATGGGGTCAACGGCAGGGTTAACTACTGCGCCAACTCTGGAGCTGGTCGTTAATACACCCGTCCAGTGCATCGGCATAAAGACTGCACCGATTTGCTGACCTTCATTAATTTGCACTCTGGCAATGGCTTCTCCCCAAGAGGACTGCAATTTCACTAAGTCGCCGTCACGAATGCCAAGATTTTTTGCATCATTCGGGTGCAATTCAGCGTAAGGCTCACCAATATGTTGCAGTAGTCTGGAGGTCAATCCCGTACGGGTCATGGTATGCCATTGGTCACGAATACGGCCTGTATTTAAGACAAAAGGATAGTCTGCACTGGGTTGATTTTTGGGTGAACGACTAATAACAGGCACTAAATTTGCCAAACCATCGGTGGTGAAGAATTTACCATCGGCAAACATCCGCACCGTTCCTGCTGTTGCGCCAACAGCTAATGGCCATTGTACTGATGGCATCTCATCGTAGCGTTCGGGTGTTAACCCCATCAAAGCACCGATATTAAAATCACGAACAATGCCTTGAGGGTGGTTTTCAAACGCTGATAACGCGGCGTGTTCGGCAAAAACTTGCGCGGAGTTTTGAAAATTAAACCCTTGGTCAAAACCCATCGCTTTAGCGACTTGCGCCATTGTCCACCAATCCGCTCGGGCTTGTTCTGGCGCAGCTAAAAACGCCCGTTGACGGGAAATTCGGCGGTCTGAATTAGTGACTGTGCCGTCTTTTTCACCCCATCCTAAGCTGGGTAATAAAACGTGCGCTAACCGAGTGGTATCGGTATCGGCGATACAATCAGACACCACGACTAACTCACATTTTGCTAATGCAGCCCGCACTTTATCGGCATTCGGTAAGGAAACCACAGGATTAGTGGCCATAATCCACACTGCTTTAATTTTTCCTGCATCCATCGCATCAAACAAATCAACGGCTTTCAAGCCTGAATGACTGGCAATATTGGGCGATTGCCAAAAGCGTTGCACTAAATGACGATGGGCTGAGTTTTCGATATCCATGTGCGCGGCGAGCATATTCGCTAAACCACCGACTTCACGGCCACCCATGGCATTAGGTTGACCCGTTAATGAAAAAGGTGACGCGCCCGCTTTACCAATACGCCCCGTCGCCAAATGGCAATTAACAATAGCATTAACTTTGTCTGTACCCGCACTGGATTGATTAACACCCATCGAAAACAAGGTCATGGTTTTGGGCGTATTGGCAAACCAAGTTTTGAGCGTCTCTAATACCGCCTTATCAACACCCAAACGCTCAGCAACGGTTGAACCATCACCGACATCTTGTTGCGCTGCTTTGATGGTTTCGGCCAAGCCTTTGGTATGCTTACTCACAAAATCACTATCAATCAAACCTTTAGCCGCGACATCCGCCAACAAAGCATTAAACAATAAAACATCTGCGCCTGCTTTGATGGGCAAATGTAAATCGGCAATTTGGTTAGTGGCTGTTTCACGCGGGTCAACCACAACAACTTTTAACGATGGCCGTTGTTCTTTAATCGCTTTAATCCGTTGAAAAATAATTGGATGACACCAAGCAGTATTTGAACCGACTAAAATAATTAACTCTGCGGAGTCAAAATCTTCATAACTAGCAGGGACGGTATCTGCGCCAAAAGCACGTTTATAACCCGCTACCGCAGAAGACATACACAAACGAGAATTGGTGTCGATATTCGCTGTACCGATATAACCTTTCATCAGTTTATTGGCGACGTAATAATCTTCCGTCAATAACTGACCAGAAACATAAAACGCCACGGACTCACGGCCATATTCAGCAATAATCCGTTGAAAATCCGTCGCTACCTTATGAATCGCCGTTGGCCAACTGACATTTTTACCGTTAATAGAAGGCTCTAATAACCGCCCTTCTAAAGTCAAGGTTTCCGCCAAAGACGAACCTTTAGAACATAAACGGCCAAAATTAGCAGGATGCTCGGTATCACCTTGAATGGTCACAATACGATTGGCCGCATCAGTGACCGTTGCTTTAATACCGCAACCGACACCACAATAAGCGCACGTGGTATTTTTTACTTCATTCATTTTTATTTCAGACCGCATCAGCCAACTCCTCTTTGCCAAACAGTAAATGCTCACGCATTTGCGATACATCTTGTTGTTGACGAATTAAATCAAAATACCAATTACCGTCTTGAACATCACCAAACAACACAGCACCAATCAATTTATTATCCTTAATAAACAAACGCTTATAAACACCAACCGCTTTATCTCGTAAGACAATGGCTTCGGCGTTTGCGCCCGAAAAATCGCCTGCTGAAAACAAATTGACACCACTGACTTTTAAGGTGGTGGCCGTTGCTTTTTGCACATAGCGCCCAATGCCCATTTGCGCTAAATGCGTTGCACAGACATTGGCTTGCTCATATAACGGTGCAACTAAACCAAATAACGAACCGCGATGTTGAACACATTCACCGACTGCATAAATACGTGGGTCAAAGGTTTGCATGGTGTCGTTGACTAAAATCGCTTTTTCCACTTGTAAGCCAATTTGTTTCGCCAAAGCGACATTGGGACGAATACCGACAGCCATAACCACCAAATCTGTGGGCAAATCTTCGCCTTCCCTAAAGGTTAAATGGCTGAGATGTTCGGCATCTTTAGCAACGATTTCTTTAGTCACTACGCCCATGCGAAACTTCATGCCATTTTTTTCTAATTGAGCTTGCAGCAAATGGGCGGCTTCGCTGTCTAATTGACGATTCATTAAACACGAAACATCATGAATAACAGTCACTTCAACGCCGCGTTTTAATAAGCCATTCGCCGCTTCTAGACCCAACAAACCGCCACCAATCACAGCAACACGTTTTTTATCCGTTGTTGCACTGAGCATCGCTTCGACATCCTGAATATCGCGGAAACTCAATACACAGGCGTGATTATGATTAGGAATAGGAATGATAAAAGGCACAGAACCTGTGGCAAATAACAAACGGTCGTAAGGAATACTCAAGCCTTGATCCGTTATTACTTGCCGATGACGGCGATTAACATCGACGACTAATTGACCAGAAATTAACTCAATCCCTTGTTTAATATACCAATCTGGTTTATGCAACACGATATCATCAAAATGTTTTTCGCCCGCCAATACAGGCGACAACATAATACGGTTGTAGTTACCATAAGGCTCTTTGCCAATCACGGTAATGTCATACAGGTCAGGGGCAAGTTTTAATAACTCATCAATAGCCCGCATACCTGCCATACCGTTGCCAATCACCACTAATTTCAATTTTTTCATCGGATATAGCCTTTGCTTGATGCAGAACTTTTGTTTTCCTTAGCAAGAGCTATGCCATAGAGATTAACTCTCAACAGCTATTTTTCGCACCAAAAGACACCGCCGCACCGTTAAAAAGCAATATGCGCACCAACAACAGCCAAATCCTGATAATCAAGTTCATCTGCGACATCTAGCAATCATTAGTGTTTGAAAGATATGGCACAGGCATTGCATACAACTAAAATATGATTTAACGCAACGGCGCGTTTCATCCCTATTTGATGACCCAACTGCCCAACCCAAGCAGCTTGGTCAGATTTTTAAAGCTTTCCAGCTTGATAAATCAGGGATTGCGTGCGCTGCTGTTACCGCTTCTTAGCCACCCCTCTCTGTTTTATCTCGCACTTACCGTTGCGAGACTTTCATCATGGCGTTAAAAACAATTCCCTTATTCAAATGGAGCGAACCACGCATTCGCACCCTGCATTACACATGGCTGGCTTTTTTTATTACCTTTTTGATTTGGTTTGCCCACGCGCCGTTAATGCCAGTATTGAAAGAATACTTTGATATGACTCCCGCACAAGTCAAAGCGATTTTGATGCTGAATGTGGCGATTACTATTCCTGCACGAATATTGATTGGCGTGTTGGTCGATAAATTTGGCCCTCGGAAAAGCTACAGTTTCTTATTAGCATTTTGTGGTGTGTTGTGTTTGCTGTTTGCTGCGGCACAATCGTTTGAGTGGCTGGCCGTTATGCGTTTTCTGCTTGGTTTTGTTGGCGCAGGTTTTGTCATTGGCATTCGTTTAGTCAGCGAATGGTTTCCCGCGCGTGAAGTCGGTATTGCCGAAGGCATTTATGGCGGTTGGGGTAATTTTGGCGCAGCCGTGGCTTCAATGAGTATGCCGATTTTAGCTTTAGCGTTTGGCGGTGATGATGGCTGGCGTTATGCCATTGGCTCTACAGGCGTGATTGCGATTATTTACAGCTACATTTTTTATCGTGGTGTTCGTGATACGCCTGAAGGTTCAACTTACTTCAAACCCCAAAAAGCAGGCGGTTTAGAAGTCACTACCAAAGGTGACTTTATTTTCTACGCCTTGATGAATGTGCCCTTATATTTAGCCTTAGTCTTATTAACATGGCGTTTGTCCCCTACTGGCTTAAAGTTATTATCTGCTGAAGGCACATTAATTGCTTATGCTGTCATTGCTGGCTTAGTCGTGTATCAATGGACAAAAATTTGGCACGTTAACAAACACTTATTTACAGGCGAACACCCTGCCGCGCCACGTTATCACTTTAAACAAGTGGCTATTTTGAATATTGCGTACATGGCCTGTTTTGGTTCTGAATTAGCCGTTGTTTCCATGTTGCCGATGTTTTTTATGGATACTTTCCATATCAGTCCCGTTTATGCAGGCATGACCGCAGGCTGTTTTGCGGTGATGAATTTGTTTGCTCGCCCAGGTGGTGGTTTGTTTTCCGATGCCTATGGTCGTCGTAAAATTTTGATGATTTGTTTAATTGGTCAAGCCTTGGGTTATGGCCTGATGTCGCAAATGGATAGCTCGTGGTCATTAGCGATTGCCGTCATTGCCGTCTTAGCAACATCAATTTTTGTACAAGGCGCGTGTGGTGCGGTGTATTCGATTGTGCCGTTAATTCAACGCCGTATGACAGGACAAATCGCAGGTATGGCAGGTGCTTATGGTAATGTCGGTGGTGTGGTGTTTTTAACGGTACTAAGTTTAGTTAGCCCTACCAGCTTCTTTTACTTATTAGCCGCTATCTCTGCCGTTGCCTTCTTAGGTTCATTATTTTTAAGCGAACCTAAAGGCCACATGGTCGAAACTGACGAACATGGCAACGTTCATTTGATTGCCGTGGAATAAAAATCCCCCTAGTCCCTTTTGGTAAAGGGGGAATTCTTCGCTATATCAAAGGAATTCCCCTCTTTGATAAAGAGGGGTTTGGAGAGATTAAATCGCCTCCTTCGAGGGGCTTTTTTGCAAAGGCTTTGTGATGATGAGAGCCTGTGCAAAAAATACTTTTAACAAGGTATGGAAACAATGACGCACACCCTCAAAATTAACGCCGCGCAACTTTCGCACGCAGGGCCAAAAGACATCAATGAAGATGCAATGGCTTTACAGTTACCTCAAGGGCATGGCCTTAGTAGTTATACCGCTGCCGCTGCAATTGCCGATGGTTTAAGTAGTGCCAGAGGTGGCCGTATTGCCGCCGAAACCAGTGTCACCAATTTTATTAATGATTTTTTTGCTACGCCCTCAAGCTGGTCGGTAAAAACCGCAGGGCTAAAAGTATTATCTGCGCTGAATCGTTGGCTACATGGGCAAGGTCAGCATTATCACCATAACCATCAAGGTTATTTAACGACATTTACCGCTTTTATTATTCGTGGCAATACAGGTCATATTTTTCACGTTGGTGATAGCCGTTTATATCGTTTACGGCACGATGATTGGGAGAGCTTAACCAAAGACCACGCCTTAATTACCCGTCATGGCAATCAATTGACCCGCGCTCTAGGCATGGATTGGCGCGTTGATATTGATTACCACGAAATTGACCTACAAATTGGCGACCTATATCTACTCAGTACCGATGGCATTCATAGCTTTATCCCCGACAAAGAGTTACACGCGATTATTGCCAGCCGTAGCGAAACGCTAGATGCGCGCTGTGAAGAGTTGTTAACTTGCGCCGAAGTCCATCACAGCGACGACAATCGCTCATGCCAACTACTTGAAATTATTGACCTTCCGCCCACTGATGCCCATGCTTTAGGGCTGAACACCTTAGCACCGCTACCACCGCCGTTAGTTAAAGGCCAAATTCTCGACGGCTATGTGATAGAAGCAGAAATTCAAGGTAATGCCCGTAGCCATGTTTATAAAGTGCGCGATATAAGCGACAACCAACTTTATATTTTAAAAACACCTTCTATTAATATTGCTGATGATGTCGATGCCTTACGTGCTTTTCAACGTGAGGATTGGATTGGTCAACGCTTTCATCATGCTGATATCGTTAAAACCTATGCCCCTAGTCGGCCACGTCATTATTTATATTTAATTCAAGAATACTTAGAAGGCCAAAGTTTACGCGCATGGCGCAAAGCCAATCCCGATGCCCCCGTAGAAACGATTATGGCTTTTGCCAAACCAACGGTTAAAGCCGTGCGGGTATTACATCGTCGAGAAACTCTGCATCAAGACATTAAACCAGACAATCTGTTTATTACCAGCACAGGTCAACTCAAACTGATTGATTTTGGTAGTGCTTGTGTTGGCAGTCTCGGCGAAAACTTAACGGTTCGTGCAGGGGCAGCCGAATATGCCGCGCCTGAATATGCCTTAGGCATTGCGCGTGATGGTCGTGCCGACCAATTTAGTTTAGCTGTCACGTTTTACGAGTTATTAACAGGGCATTATCCTTATGGTGACAATTATCTCGCAGCGAAAACGCCGAATCAATTTCGTAAATTACAGTACACCAGTGCTTGTAAACATAATCCCCATGTCCCGTTATGGTTAGATGCTGCTTTGGCGCAGGCATTAAGTTTAAACCCCGAACATCGTTATCCCGAATTAAGCGAGTTTTTGATTGATTTAGAACGGCCAAATACCCATCTCACCCTTAAAGCCAAACCGTGGCTAGAGCAAAATCCTTTATTATTTTGGCAGTTGACGAGTGTTTTATTATTAGTGCTTAACTTCGTACTATTAGCTTGTTGGCTCAAATAAATAGACTTTAATATGTTTGGGAACGTACAGACATCGAAAGTAAATGATCATTAATATTCTAGTCAGCCAGTCACCGATTAGAGAAAATGATCATGGAAAACTATAATCACACCGTTTCAGGTATTTATCCTAATTTTGAAGAAGCAAAAGAAACACTGACTTTGCTTCATACACAAGGCTTAGCCTCTACGCAATTAAATATTATTCAATCCAACAATGCCGCAGTAGCTCTGCAACAGCACACTAAAAGCGATAATGTTCTCAATGATGTCATTGTCGATGGTGCTGTTGGCACAGTGGTTGGAGCGGGAGCGTTTGGCTTAGGTCATTTGGCACTTGTTTGGGCAAATATCAGTCTGTTTGTTGCTAGCCCTTTACTAGGGCCTCTAATAATGCTCGGTTGGGGCGCGAGCGTTGGTGGTCTATTTGGCGCGATAGCGGGTGCGACTGTCGTCTCTGAGGAAGACGGCAAAGATAAATCCTTTATTCACTTAGTAGAAGATGCGATTAGTCGCGGTTATGTCGTGTTGGTGGCACAAACGATGACTGAAGAAGAAACTCTTCTGGCTCAAGGCATTATTCGTGACTCGGTTAATCATCAAAATCATATTGTCACTATCTAAATAAGTACATCAACAAAAGTTTGTTTGTATTTTCCGTTCGCACTGAGCTTGTCGAAGTGTTTGCTGCCAATGGTTCGACAGGCTCACCATGAACGGTGAAACTTTCGTTTATGTACTTACCTATTTAAAAGTGTTTCTGTTCTCGGTGAGTCTGTCGAACCACCCTTCGACAAGCTCACCCAATACCACTTTAATACTCAATGCGTTAAAGCAAGCTGTTATGTTGCGCCAAATTACCAAGAAGTCAGGGTTGTAATTTCACTCAGATCAAGGGTGTCAGAGCTTCTTCGTCCCCACAAATACACCTATCCTAATGATGAATGATCTGCACCCCATAATCTTCATCAACAACATGGGTTTGCCCTGCATCTATGCAATGAGCATCTTGAGTGCTAATGGAATAATCGACTAGATTAGAAACGGGCACTCTTAAGACACGGCCAATCCAAAAATCATCACAATCGTATGGCTCACTTTCAATTTCACACACGACCTGATCGACGACAGACCAATCCATAGGTCGCAACCAAACATACGTCAGTTCGCCGCTATTATTGAGCAATCCAACTTTTAAGCGTAATTTCCACTCATTCGTACCACCTAAATACAAATTACGAATATTGGGAATTTTCTCACGCACCTTTTGAATGGCCGTATTTAACGCAACATAATAATGTTTTTCATCCGCAGGCTCAGGAGCGTTTATGCCTAATTGTCGAGCAATGGTATAAATCCATTGATCATAAGTCCCCTGCCATTCAGGCATTGGCCTCGGTGTCAAAAATAGCTCTTGGGTTCGACCTATATCATTTTCATGTTGAGATGCTGCACCTTCAAACACAAGTCTAATCATTAATTCATCCGTGACTAAGCTATGATCTACTGGCTCAGGAAAACTTTCCGCCAAGACACGGGACGCGCTGACATCATTGCGCGTCAATGACAAGGTCATTGGAATATTATTTTCGTAGGTAATAAGTTTAGAACTGATTAATGTCGCTAAAAAATAAGCAACACGACAGTGATTAGCAGCAACAGGTGCTATTTGTATTGGAGGAAACTCTAAAGTCGTCAACCAGTGCCTACCATCATGGTTTTTACTGTAGATGACTAATGGTTTTTCTTGGTACATTTCACAACCCTCTTGTCTAAATAATATTGACATATTGACATTAACTCAAATCATCATTATAGAGAGCCTAAATTCGTGACCGACATCACAGTACCATGAAAAGCTCATAAGAATTAATTATAAATGTTAGGGTTTAATGAATATAAAACTTATGGCAACACTATCTCCTTTCAGTTCATAGTTAAAAGGTAAAAAAATCAGCAATAAAAAAGGAAGCGCAATGGCTTCCTTTTTTATAAGGCTTCAATCAACTAACGCTTAATGCAACACTCTTTGTGGCTTATCATTTGGCCGACCAAACATTTGCAATCTGTCATCGTTAAATAATTCCATATCGGGTGCTAGGATTTTAATATAGCGGTCAAAATATAAAATCTGCTTAAATAACAAGGCAAACGCACGCGGAAAGCGAATACCATGTTTTTCACCAACAGCGACAATCTCTAACATTAACTGATTGATTTCATTGTCATTCACTGCACCATTCAACACACTAGTAGGGTCAACCACCGTAAAAGCTTGATAGATAACCTGTAAGTCTTTGGCTAAATCAGCAATATTGACCTTTTTATCGGTCATACCAATACCAACCATGGATTCGGCCATTTTTTCAAAATCGCCTTCGCCTATAGATTCCATAAAGGTCGTCGTTGCTGTCCATGTTGAAGGATCAATACGACCGACAATGCCAAAATCAATAAATCCTATACGGCCATCTGTTAGTACCATCAAGTTACCTGCGTGTAAGTCGGCATGAAAAGACTCACAAAACATCAAGCTCGAAAACCACGTATTCATCGCCCCCACTAAAGTGGCAGCGGGATCTTTGGCGTACTTTTTAATCGTTTCTAAATCGGTTAATGGCACACCGTAAAAACGCTCCATCGTCAATACCCGCAAACTAGAAGCGTGTGGATACGTTAAAGGCGCAATCGCCAAAGGATTACTGGTGGCTTTGAGAAACTCATTAAATTGTCGCACGTTTTCCGCTTCTTTATAAAAATCTACTTCTTCCATCATGCACGCTTGAATCTCAGAGACAATCGCGGATAACGAAGCAAATTTAATTTTGGGGAATAAGCGTTCAAAAATCCGTGTTGACCAATAAATAAAGTTTAAATCGGTGAGTAGAATATTTTCGACACCCGGCTTTTGTACTTTAATCACCACCGACTCCCCTGTGACCAAAGTCGCCGCATGAACTTGGGCAATAGAAGCAGAAGCCAAAGGCACTTCATCAATAAACGAGAAGATACTGTCTAAAGGCTGTTTTAACTCGCTTTCTAGGACTTTTTTGATGTCTTTAAAGGGCAAGGCTTTGGTTTTATCTAAACAGTGCTGAAATTCATTAACGTAATCAGCAGGAAATAATGACGGTGAACTGGCAACAAATTGACCTAACTTGACATAAGTTGCACCCAAACGTTCAAAGGTTTGACGCACTAAACGCGGCGTTGCAGGACGATTACCGCGCAACCAGCTAATACCTGTTCCCGCCAGTACCACACTCGTTTCACCAATGCGTAACACTCCTTTTAAAGCATTACCTAATGTTGCATAACGATTCATGACTTTACCTCGTTGTTGACGTTGCCACAGACGGGCATATACTGCATTTTTACACTTTCTCATATTTCCCATTACTTCCCTGTATTTGCTATGTTTCGCACATATATTACTGCGTCATATTTTACATTTTCCATCATTTGCACTCTTTAAATATTACGCCATTTACGCCCATCAACTATTTGGTGTAAATATGGCAACTTATCGCAAGCGGGGAAACTCATGGCGCGTAGAAATATGTGTGAATGGCATAAGGGCCAGTTCGAGTCATGACACGAAAGCTCAAGCTAAGCATTGGGCAATTCATAAAGAAGTTGAGATGAAAGCATATTATAGCGATATTCCTCGACATACACTACGCGAAGCACCAGTAAAATATAGAGATACTGTATTTATCTATAAAAAGGGTGCGAAGTGGGAAATGTCACGCATTAACAAGTTTATTGTAGATTCTCACCACAACAAGCCACCCATACTCAAACACAACATTGAGCCACCGTGTTCACACATCATGGGCCGGCATATTTAAACGGTTGAGCCAGTTTCATAATGAAACTAACAATTTAAAATATGACTATTGGAAGCTTTGAATGGTTATATTTTGAGGATTGCAACATACTCAACCATTTGAGCCTATTGCGAGAGGTGTAAAGATGGCCTACCATCATTAACGTTTAGTTATTGATTAAACGTTAATAATTGAGCGGCGTATGCGTCAATTTACAGAAGCAATGTTAGCCCCTCCACCTGCAATCTATACACAAACACCATGTAATATTCGGAACACTCTGACCTGCTAAAGATTTGAATGAAAAAAGCTGACCTCTCACGAGGCCAGCCTTCTCTTTCTTTGATGCGATTTACACCCAACTACTGGCAATCACCGCATCTAATTGACGATGTTGCTGCTTTGTCAGTGTCGTTTGCCCTGAGGATGGTGGTGTCATCGCTGACATGGCCTGTACTAACTGATCAACTTTGTTATGGTCTAAGGTGAAATTATCATCGGTTTTAAATTGCTCGACATGATTGGCCGTGCCTTTATACCAATTACTGACCACTAATTTATCAGCTGTGCCAATGTGTATCACCTCTAAGTTATTGCCATTCTTTTTAAACCATAACTCATCATGATTGATTCCCTCGCCAAAACGCGCAATATCAAGGTTATTCGCCGTACTATCGTTATCGACAATCGTATCTTTACCCCAACCCGAATCAAACAGATAAGTATCATTACCCGCCAACCCTGTCAGTGTGTTATTCGCACCATTACCGATCAGCGTATTGGCCAAGGTATTACCCGTGCCGTTAATCGCTGCTGCACCCGTCAAGGTCAGATTTTCGATATTATTGCCAAGCGTCAATGTGACACTGCTTTGTACAGTATCTTGCCCTTGGTTAGCACTTTCAGTAACCGTGTCGCCAGCCCCAACGATGTAAGTATCATTACCCAAACCCCCTTTGAGTATGTTTGCCGCGCTATTACCCGTTAGCACATTATTCAGGCTATTGCCTGTCGCATTGATTTTGGCACTGCCTGTTAACGTCAAGTTTTCAAGATTGTCGGCTAATAGCCAAGAGAGACTTGCCTCAACGGTATCAATCCCTGCTCCAACCGCTTCGACAATTGCATCGCCTACATTATCCACGCGATAGGTATCATTACCTGCTAAGCCTTCCAGTAAATCTGCACCTGCTGCACCGTCTAAGATATTGTTGCCGATGTTGCCTGTGATATGGTTGTTTAGCGTATTCCCTGTGCCATCTAGATGATTTGTACCTAATAACTCCAACGCTTCGAGGTTACTTCCTAGGGTGTAGCTAACAGTGCTGCGAACTATGTCATAACCTTGGTTGAGTACTTCATTGATTTGATCGCCAATAGTTTGCTGACAATTTGTTTGATCGTCGTCATGACATTCTTCATCATCGTTATGGTTAGATCCTGAATGACTATTATCACCACAGTCTTCATCATCGTGATGATCGCTGTGCCCGTGATGATCGTCATCGCATTGTTGGCTGTCATCATGAGATGATGAATGCGAATCATCGCTTTCGTGATGGCTGTTGCCATGATTGGGATGACCAATAGATGAGCCTGAGCCATCATTATAATTATCATCATGTCCCGCAGGAGGTGGATCCTCACCATTACCTAAGCCTTCATTACCATGCTCATGATCGTCGTTTTCATCATCACATCCCGACAAAGCCAGTGTATCGACATAATAAACGTCATCACCTGCGCCTCCTGACATGAGATCACTGCCGCCGCGCCCATCCAAGGTGTCATTCCAAGCCGTGCCCACTAAAGTATCGTTACCATTCGTGCCAATCAAGGTGATGCCATGTGTTTCTGGCGCATTCTGAATGGTGAGGTTAAAGCCTAGCGTGGCTTTTGCGCCTGATGTATCTGTGGCTGCAAGCGCGAGCGTGAGATTGCTACTTCCTGTCGGTGGAGTCCCCGACAGTGTTCTAGTTGCTGCATTGAACTGTAGCCATGAAGGTAAAGCTGCGCCATTACCAAGGCTGATCTGAGTCGTTAAGGTGTCGCCTGTATCAACATCGCTAAAAAGTGTGTTGATTTGTGGGAGAACCCAATTCAATGTCTGCCCTACTGTCGCTGTCTGATTAGCGATACTGCCGATGGCGACAGGGTCATCATTCGCACCGACGATAGTGATTGCTAAGGATGACGAGGTAGTTGTGCGACTATCACCAACTTGATATGTGAAGCTATCTACTGCTGTTGCGCCTACGCCTAAGTATTGGACGGAGGCATTATTTAACTGATAATTATAATGGCCGACGGCATCCAGTACCAAGCTGCCGAACTGTCCTTGCAGTGTGCTGGCCGTTGTCGAGAGGACATCGCCTTGATCAGGATCACGGTCATTACTGAGGACATTACCTTGTACACTGGCGGTATCTTCACTCAATGTGGCGACATCAGCGGTGATCATCGGCGCATCGTTGCGGCCAATAATACTGACTGTCAATGCGCCTGTGACAGGCGTGATGCCATCCGTTGCGATGTAGTTAAACGATTCGCTCAGTGTATCGCCTTCGGCTAAAGCCACTAACGCAGGCTGACTGCTATTCAAGGCATATTGATACGAGCCATCGGTTGATAGACTTAATATCCCGTACTGACCTTGCAATGTAGTAGCAACCGTTTGCAGGACTGTCCCTTGATCGACATCAGTATCGTTACTTAAGACGTTACCTGTTAATAGGGCA
>JAUSLJ010000043.1 GCA_030646715.1 Agitococcus sp. | reverse complement strand
TTGACCTCCTCCCCCACCTCAGCCTCCCGGCTGCCGCTTAAGCGGAAAGGAAGGGGATTCCACCTGCGTGACGGCTTTGCCCAGCCGCGAGAATATTGTTGCTGGAGTTAACGTCACGGTCGTGAATCGTGTGACACCCAGAGCAAGTCCACTCTCTTATTCCAAGTCCTTCCAGCCCTTTCGGGCCGCTCCGTGCGTGACAAAGAGAACAGTCTTGGGTTGAATACGCTTCATTGACTTCCTCGAACCAGCCGCCTGCGTCATCGCATTTGTAAGACAGCATGGTTCGGAACATCGACCACCCCGCATCAAGCACGGATTTTGCCATCCGTGTTTTGGCTAAGGCAGACGCGTTCACGTTACCAACGAAGAGCGCCCCATGCTCAGTAACGAGCCTGCGGCTGAGTTTGTGCAGGAAATCGTTCCTGCGGTTCTTAATCTTGGCGTGCAAGGCACGCGTTCTCGCTTTCTTGCCGGCGCGCTGTGCGATAGCGAGCTTTGGCTCTTCTACACGGTAGAACTGCTCGGCATCGATGATTTCGCCCGTCGAGATGGCGGCGAACGACTTGAGTCCTAAATCGATACCGATGGACGTTCTCCCTTGCGTAGGGGCAGCTTTCTTGACGTCGACCGTGATGTTGATATACCAGCGACCACGCGCATCCTCAGAGATGTTCCCGGGGCCGAGTGTGTAATCGGCCAGGCCATAACTGTCCCACAGGCTTAACGGGGTGCCGGCGAAGTGCAGCTGCCCATGGCGGTAGGTAAGCGCACTGGCCTTAAAGGGCACCCAGCCTAAGCTGTAGGTGGACTTTTGAGTATTCGAGACACGCCAGCGTAGCTTGGCTTTTTTAAACTGCTTGCGCCGGGTGACGAATTCTTCGTTGACTGCCTGGACGGTCTGCGAATGGAGGGAAAGCCCTGCCTTCGTGGCGCCTGTGGTGTAAGCGTTGAGGTCGTAAGCGCTCATGAAGCGGTGCTCGCGCTGCAGCACTTTGTAGCTTAAGTCGTTGACGTAGTTCCAGACGAAGTTCAC
>JAUSLJ010000042.1 GCA_030646715.1 Agitococcus sp. | reverse complement strand
ACGCCGTAACTCAACGTCACTACGCCGTTAAAGTTCGCATTCGGTTGGAAGCTGTATGTGCCGTTGCCTTTGTCCGTCAGACTGCCGTTGCTGGTTGTGGGGTTTACGACGCTTAAGCTGTCACCTTCAATGTCAGTAAAGCCTTGTAGTAATTGGCTGGCGGTGATGGTGTAAGCCGTGTCTTCGCTGCCGTTCGCTAAGCTAACGCTGGTCGAACCTGCCACTGGCGCATCATTAACAGCCTGAACCACAACTGTATTGGTAACCGTTAGTGAACCCCCTCGGTCATCTTGCACCACAAACGTTAACGTCACATCACCATTAAAATTAGCAGCAGGACTATACGTTAAAGTTTGGTCGGCATTGAGTGATACAGAGCCTGCACTCGCAACTAACGAATTGGCATCTATGGCAAAGGTATCACCATCTAAATCCACGACTTGAGCTAAGACATCTAACACAACACTCGTATCTTCGTTCGTTTGAAAGGATGGTATTGCGGTTGACAACTGAGGCGCACGATTAACATCATTAACATCAATTCTAAACTGTTGTATTGCAACAGCACCACTGCTATCGGTCGCAACTACTTTTATTGCAACAACACCCGCATCATCAAAGCTAGGAGTGCCACTAAACGTTTGTGATTTATCATTAAAACTTAACCATGACGGCAACGGACTACCATCCAACAATGTCGCTGTATAACTTAAATTATCACCATCAATATCTATAAAAGCATCAGTGGGTAGAACATAAGTGAATGGTTGATTTTCATCAGTGCTTTGATTTTCTAGGGGGATTAAAGTTTCAGGTGCGTCATTCACTGCGGCAACATTAATAACCGCTTGCCCCGATAACTCAGCAGTACCATCGCTCACGGTATAGTTTAATAACGCCGTGCCATTAAAATTAGCACTCGGTGTAAACTCCACTTCTCCCGTGTCTAATGACATCAACGTTCCCTGTGTAACATCCACTAGTTTCACGTTAGACAAAAAGAGGAAGTCGCCATCGGCATCGGTGACATTACTTTTCAAATCTAAGGTGATGCGAGTATCTTCACTTCCTGTGAATGACACGGGATTGTTGGTGATTTGCGGTGCAGTATTGGTGACGTTTTTTAAGATTTGTGTTGAAGTTAGTGCAGTACCATCCGCAAAAATCACTTTTTCAACGGCATTGCTACTGATGGTTAACGTACCACTAGACTCTACAAAGAAATCATCTACACGCACACTGTCTGTTGTGCCATTCACCTGTATCAGTAAACTATTGGTATTCACCGCGTCGCGGCTAAAGGTGACTTGGTTGCGACTTAATCCTTCTAATATCAAGCTATCGCCAATGCCAAAATCTTCACCTGCACTGGGGTATTCTTGGTTTTGAATAACATCATTGCCTTCTTTATAGACGTAGGTGTTATTACCATCGCCACCAATGAGATAATCATTCCCTTGATTTCCCTCTAAACGATCATCACCACTACCACCATCAACATAGTCATTACCATCCATACCTAAAATGGTATCGTTGCCGGAATAGCCCGACAAAAAGTCGCCACCGCCTGTACCTGTGATATTATTATTTAATTCGTTACCGCCACCGCTTAAACTGTCATTCCCCAATAAAATCAAATTTTCAACGCCCGAAGAAAGCGTGTACGAAACAGACGCTTTTACAGTGTCTATGCCATAACTAACGGGCAATGTTGTCCGAAAAATATCACTTGCCGCATTACTATCGTTAAAGGTTAAATTACTGGCATCACTAGCAAAAACAACTTGTTTACCATCAGGCGAGAATGCTGGCGAATAGCTACTATTATCGCCTTCCACACCCGCGTAATTAACACTTATGCGAGTCACTGTACCTGTTGTTAAGTCTTTGACAAACTCATCATACGTGCCATTGGTGTCACCTGCGACTAAATTACTGGAGTCGCTACGAAAGGCGATTTTAGTACCATCTGGCGAAAATACAGGTGAACGATGATTGCCGTTTCCTTCTACACCAAAATCATCGGTACTGACACGCGTTACCACACCTGTTGTTAAGTCTTTAATAAAAATATCGCGTGCACCATTCGTATCATTTGCCACTAAATTATCGGCATGACTGACGAACATAATTTTAGTGCCGTCAGGAGAAAATACAGGGTTATAACTAATACCATTTCCTTCCACACCGAAATCATCGACGCTAATTCGTGTAGTAGTGCCTGTGATTAAATCTTTAACAAAAACATCGCCTGAGCTATTAGCATCATCTGAGACCAAATTAGTGGCTTCGCTATAAAAAGCGACTTTTGACCCATCAGGAGAAAAGATCGCATCATCGCCACTGTAAGCATCACCACCCACGCCATTACTGTCAGTACTGACTCGAGTAACCGTTCCCGTTTCTAAGTCTTTGAGAAAAACGTCGTAAGACGCTGGCGTGTGTACCGAGACTAAATTACTGGCGGCACTATAAAAAAGAACTTTTGTGCCATCAGGAGAAAAGATAGGTAAGTAGGTACTGTAATCGGCTTGAACACCATTCACATCGGTACTGACTCGGGTGGTTACGCCTGTGTTTAAATCGGTGATAAACGCGTCACTCACACCATTGGTATCGCCTGCCACTAAATTACTGGCATCACTGGCAAATATTAATTTAGTGCCATCGGGGGAAAAGTGAGGATCATAACTCGTGCCATTGCTTTCTGTACCATCGAACGCTGTACTGACACGGGTAATAATGCCTGTGTTTAGGTCTTTGACAAATTCATCGAACGTGCCATTGGTATCACCATCGACCAAATTGCTGGCATCACTACGAAATGCAACTTTAGTACCATCAGGTGAAAAAACAGGCGAGTAACTTTGGCCGTTAGCTTGTTCTTCTAATTGATTGAGATTGATACGGCTGATCGTTTGTGGAACGTCCGACTCAATCACTTGGTCGTAATAATCATCGACAATATAGCTGTCGTCTCCTGCTCCACCCGCCATACTGTCGTTACTTAAACCGCCATCGAGATAGTCATTACCAGAGCCACCATATAGCGAATCATTACCCGCACCACCACTTAAGGTATTACTGCCGCTATTGCCATAAATTTGATTATTAGACTCGTTACCAATCCCCGATAAACTATCCGCGCCCGTTAAGCTAAGATCTTCAACATTCGTTGGCAGGGTATAAGAAACGGAAGAAGTCACATCATCTTTACCGCCGCTATAAGCAAGAGTAGAGATGAAAACATCAGAAGCACGATTGCCATCATTTGGCACTAAATTAGAAGCGTCACTGCTGAATAAAATTTGGCGACCATCGGTAGATAAGTCATATCCATCGCTAAGACCGTTAGCAACAACTCCTTTATCATCCCTACTCACAAGCAAGACTTCGCCTGACGTCAAATCTTTAACAAATACATCTTGAATGCCATTTTCATCGCTTGAAGACAGGTTTGTTGCCAGACTATTAAATAAGACTTTAGTGCCATCCGCAGAGAATGTACTGCCAAAGCTAGCACCGTTTGCTTCACCATCCTTGCCATTGGTACTGACACGGGTAACATCGCCCGTTTCTAGGTTTTTGACAAAAACATCGTAAGCGCGATTGGTATCAAAATCGACTAAGTTATCGGCATTACTATCAAATAATACTTTCGTACCATCGGCAGAAATAGCATAAGCTTCGCTATCACCATTTGCTTCGGTATCTTCATAATTCGTGCTCACACGAGTGACTGCGCCCGTTTTTAAATCTTTGACAAAAACATCATAAGCGTCATTATTATCACCAAACACGAGGTTTGCGGAGTTACTTTGCAATAGCACTTTAGTGCCGTCTGCAGACATCCCAACCGCAACAATGGCACTACCCTGAACTTCTTTATCGCCACTATCGGTACTGACACGCGTGATTTCACCCGTCGTTAAATCTTTAATAAAGGCATCGGTAACATTATTCGTATCACTAATCGCTGCATTGTTGGCATCACTATTAAATAAAACTTTGGTGCCATCGGCGGAAAGTGCCACAGCATAGCTATTGCCATTAAAGCCTTCTGCACTGCCATTTGCTGAAACAAGAGTGATTTCGCCTGTTTTTAAATCTTTAAGGAAAACGTCAATTTTTTCATTATCATCATTAGCAACCAGATTGCTGGCCACGCTTTCAAACAGAACTTTGGTACCATCTGCTGAAAAGACCACACCAAAACTTTCACCGTTCGCTTGCTTACCCGTCGCATCGGTACTGATGCGCGTAATTTCGCCCGTTTTTATATCTTTTACGAAGACATCGTAAACATCATTGGTGTCATCGGCGACTAAATTGGAGGCATTACTATCAAATAATACTTGCGTGCCATCCGCAGAAAAAACACCACCAATACTGCTACCATTGGCTTCTTGGTCACTACTGTCTGTACTGACACGAACGACAGTTTGTGGACTATCTGCATATTCAATAACCACATCATTGACATCATCCACAGTATAACTATCGTTGCCTTGGCCACCACTCAGGGTATCCACACCTTTGAGGCCATCTAATACATTTTCACCGATATTGCCTGTGATTTGATTATTGGAGCCGTTACCTGTGCCATCAATAGAATCTGTGCCCGTTAAGATCAGGTCATCTTGCGAATCAAGTAAGGTATGAGAAATAGCAGATATAATAGTAGAGCGAGGGGCGGTGGCCATGTTGTAGATACTCCTAATCTTGGGTACGTGCAGTTCCATGCCAGTGCAAGCAACAGCCACCCCTCAGTAATAATTGATTGTCTATCTGCTTTAGCATAATAGATTTGGTGGGATATGCCCGTATTCTGAACTATTTTTAGATTTTTTTTAAGCCCCATCAATAAACCTAGCCACTTTCCGATGACTGGACTTTTTACAGGTTTAAAGTGACTAAATCGTTATAAACCTATCTTTTACACCATTGCCCATCAATAAAAACATCAATTCGTTTAAACTTAGCAAAAAACTGCAACAAGCTATTTACAAACACCTCACAGGCGACAACGCAGGAACTCCATGAAAACATATTTAGTAGGCGGAGCGGTACGAGATGCCTTACTGGGTCGAGCCGTCACAGACCGCGATTGGGTGGTCGTTGGCGCAACCCCTGCACAGCTTTTAGCTCAAGGTTTTAAAGCGGTAGGCCATGATTTTCCTGTGTTTTTGCATCCACAAAGCCAAGAAGAATATGCACTCGCACGCACAGAACGTAAAAGTGGCATGGGCTATCATGGTTTTATGTGTGATGCCACACCCGTCATTAGCCTAGAACAAGACCTCGAACGGCGCGATTTAACCATTAATGCGATGGCTCAAGATGACAAAGGCAACATTATTGACCCTTATGGTGGTCAAGCGGACTTAAATGCCAAGTTATTACGCCATGTTTCCCCTGCCTTTGGTGAAGACCCTTTGCGTGTGTTACGGGTTGCTCGATTTGCCGCACGTTATGCTTCTTTAGGCTTTAAAGTCGCTCATGACACCATGATGTTGATGCAAAACATGGTTAAAGCAGGCGAGTTACAACATTTGACTGCGGAGCGCGTGTGGTTAGAAACGCATAAAGCATTAACTGAGAATCATCCCGATGTTTATATTGAAGTATTACGAGAAAGCGGCGCACTACAGGTATTATTTCCAGAATTAGCGCAATTGTTTGGCGTGCCTCAACGGCCTGAATATCATCCAGAAATTGATACAGGCGTGCATTTGTTAATGTGCTTACAGGTGGCGGTCAAAAATCAGCTCAACCCTCGCACTCGCTTTGCTGTTTTGCTGCATGACTTAGGCAAGGGCATTACTCCCAAAGATATTTTACCGCGTCATATTGGCCACGAAGCACGCGGACTACCTTTAGTACAAGCACTCTGTGCGCGTTACAAAGTGCCTAAAGACTATCAACAATTGGCTGAAATTGTTTGTGTTTACCATTTAGAGTGTCATCGAGTTGTTGAGTTGCAAGCAAAAACCTTATGGCACAAATTACAACAGCTTGATGCCTTACGTCGCCCCGAGCGTTTTGAAGAGTTTTTACAAGCCTGCAAAGCCGATGCTCAAGGCCGTTTGGGATGGGAGAATAAACCCTATCCACAAGTTGAGTATTTTCGCCAAGCTCGACAAGTTGCAGCGGCTATTAGCCCTAAAGATTTAACCAATGTCAGTGAGCTAACAGGCCAAGCATTGGGTGATGCCTTAAGTCTTGCTCGCATTCATGCCTTACAACAATTTAAAAAGCATTATCAACAGGAACATCATGACGGTTAATCAGACAGGGAATAGCGAAAAAGTGGTGTTAGTCACAGGCAGTGCCCAACGTGTAGGCGCGGCGATTATTAAAGAACTTCATACACGCGGTTGGCGGGTGATTATTCATTATCGTCATAGTGAACAAGCTGCTCTTAGTTTGGCCTCCACCCTCAATGCTCAACGCGCCAACAGTGCTTTTATCATCAAAGCAGATTTACAACAGCACGCGCAAATTCAACAACTCGCCGAGCAAGCATTACAGGTAGCTGGTCGTTTGGATGCGTTAGTTAATAATGCCTCAACCTTTTACCCCACGACTATTGGCGAAGCGACCTTAGCGGATTGGGATGATTTAATGATTAGCAATGCCCGTGCACCCTTCTTTTTAAGTCAAGCGTTAACACCTGCATTAACAGTAAGTCGTGGCTGTATCGTCAATATTGTTGATATTCATGCCACCCGCCCCTTCAAACAACATACGATTTATTGTATGGCAAAAGCAGCTTTAGGCATGATGACCGCCTCATTAGCGAAAGAACTTGCGCCTTATGTACGCGTCAATGGCGTTGCACCAGGGGCGATTTTATGGCCAGAAGATAATACGCCGTCCGCCATTGCCAGTAACACGCAACAACAAATTCTGGCTAGTGTGCCGTTGGCTCGTTCGGGTAGCCCTGAAGATATTGCCCGCACCGTGGCGTTTTTAATTGAGGATGCCCCATATATTACAGGGCAAATTATTGCGGTTGATGGGGGAAGGACGCATACATTGGGGATGGAGTGAGAGCCTTAATCACTCACTAAACAAACACGGCGCATCTTTATCACCCCGCTCAATCATCAAACCGACACTATCCGCCGACGGCAACGCCGCAGGTTTAGACAGCTTTAACCGTAACCATGTCACGCCAAATTCAGCCATCAACAAGGCCGCTATTTTTTCAGCTAAGGTTTCGATTAAATGCCATTCACTTTGACTAATAAATTGACTCAGACGTGTCGACACTGTTTTATAGTCGAGCGCGTATTGAATATCATCAGTAGCGGCCGCTTTGCGAATATCCAAAGCGATTTCTAAATCAAGGTGCAAAGGTTGGCGAATACGCTTTTCCCAAGAGAAAATTCCTACTACTGCATCTACCTTTAAATTACGAATGTATAAAATATCCATCGTGCTCACTATCACCTTGCGTTAACATCAGACGCTTATTATAGACTCTAGCCCTCTGACTTGTTTTAGCGAATACCACAAATGTCCGACTTTTTAGCATTCACTTTATTAATCAGTGCTTATTTACTGGGCTCTATCTGCTCTGCCATTGTCGTTTGTAAGGCTTTAGGCTTGGCAGACCCACGCACTCAAGGCTCACAAAATCCGGGCGCCACCAATGTTTTACGCATCGGCGGTAAAAAAGCCGCATTACTGACTTTAGCGGGCGACATGTTTAAAGGCGTACCTTTAGTGCTATTGGCGCAACACCTAAACGTCACCCCTGACCTGATTAGTGCGATTGGCTTAGCGTCGTTCTTAGGCCATTTATACCCTGTCTTTTATAAGTTTGAAGGCGGAAAAGGTGTTGCAACGGCGTTGGGCGTGTTATTGGCTTTACATTGGCCATTAGGTTTGGCGGTCATTGCTATTTGGTTGGTGGTGTTTGCTGCGTTTAGAATTTCATCTTTAGGTTCGATTATTGCGTTTACCGCCGCACCTGTCATTGCTTGGACACTTGCACCTTCGTATATGTTAGGTATTGTTGGTATGAGTGTGTTATTGATTGCACGTCATAAAAACAATATTAAAGCCTTGTTGAAAGGTGAAGAGCGGAAGTTTGGTGACAAGAAGAGCGATAGTACGGAAACGGAATAAAACGCCATCATCTTGCCCAATAATAATGACCAAATGGCGAAAGAAGCTGGGCATTCCAGCCATAGTATTTTTGCAGTCACTCATTAACTATTAAATTAAAAGCACTCGATTTATTTATTGGAATTTATTATGCGTATTGTCGTTGTTGGCGCGGGATGTATAGGCACTATTATCGCTTCGCGCTTAGCCAAAGCAGGACATGACGTTAGCGTTATTGCTCGTGGTGACCGCCTAGCCAATATTCAAGCACATGGCTTGCGGATGCAAACTCACGGTAAAAGCCGAATTGAGTATCAAGATGTGCCTGCTTTTCCACGTTTAACGCCGACGATGACTGCCGACTTTGTCATTGTTACCGTACAACGCCATCAGATTGAAACCCTGATGCCCGACTTAATCGCCAATCCCTGCCATAACATTGTGTTTATGTTTAATTGTGTTGCTAGTGATGACCAATGGCGCTACCCGTTAAAAAATCGTTTGTTGTGGGCTTTTCCTGCGGCCTTAGGTGAGCTGAAAAACGGTATCGTTCATTACAGTGTCTTACCACGTAGTTTATCGCTACTGCAAATCACCACTATTGGTGGCCATGCCAAGCGTCACGCTTCTGCCATTAAACTGATGAAGATTTTTAATAAAGCAAAGATTCCAAGCACCTTCCATGATGATATGCCTGCATGGTTAAAAACCCACGCGGCTTTAATGTTGCCTGTTATGGCTATTGGTCATCAAAAGCTACAGACGCAACAAGCCTTAACTTTGTCTTGGCAGGAAGCGAATACCGTTGCTCAGGCTATGCAAGAATGTTTTGATTTAGTCAATGCCGCTGACAGTATCACGCCACTTAACATGAAGCTGTTGTCACTCATGCCGAGTGCCATTATTGCCTTTAGTTTAATGACGGCCTTTCAAGTGGCGTATATGCAAACGATTTTGGCGGGACACGCAGGCCATGCCAGTGAAGAAATCTTGCAACTGTATATAGAAATGAAACATCTCGCGAAAAAACAACAGGTTGAAACACCATCCTTAGATAAGCTCTGTATAGAGTTATTATGAAGCTCGTTCAAATCCCCCTAAGCCCTCTTTACCAAAAGAGGGTAACTTCGCTCCTTTTGGCTACTGCCCTGTTACGTCAGCAATCACTAAAACCCCATACACGCATCAGGCCATATCTGCAAAAACATTGGCCGCAACGGCACTGTCACCACAAGCCATCGACACGATAAAATTGCATTACGACATCATAACAATAAGAATCCGCCATGAATTCTGTAGCAAACATCTCTCCATCAAGGAGCGGGCGAGGCTTTGCCCTATCCAAACTAGGGGCTTTTTTTGCACCTAACAGCTATTTACACACCCATTTCAATTTTCTGTTGCGGGAAATTAATCCTGCTTTGTCACTCAATGCCCTGATGGCGCAAGTGGTGGCGATTACTCCAGAAACCGCAGATACCCATAGCTACGTTATACGGCCACCTCGACGCTGGCAGGGTTTTACGGCAGGTATGCACATACCCATTACCGTCGAAATCAACGGCGTGTTGACGCGCCGCACCTATACAATTTCGTCTTCGCCAGAGCAATACCAACGGCAAGGCACGATCACTATTACCGTCAAACGCTTGTCGGGCGGTCGGCTTTCGAGTCGACTCTTTAAACATCTGAAAATTGGGCAATGGTTAGAAATTGGTGAAGCAATTGGAGAATTCACTTTAGATAAAGCCGTCTCCGAAAAAGTGCTTTTTTTAGCGGCAGGTAGCGGTATTACGCCATTTTTTTCGATGCTCAATAGCTATTTAAAAATCTCAACCAGCACCCAAATCACCTTGATTTATTACTCTCGTCGTCAAGATGAATTTATTTTTGCCCAGCAACTGACTAAATTAGCCAAAGCCTATAGCCACTTCACGCTCGTGCCGATTTTCACTGATATGGAAGGCCGAATCGACGCGATACATCTGTTACAACATTGCCCCGACGTCGCACAGCGTGACGTTTTTGTGTGCGGCCCTGAAGGGTTTATGGCGCGCGCAACGACATTATTACAGCAACAGGGTGTTGCTCAACGGCAAATTTTTCAAGAAAGTTTTGGCCATCGTTTATCGCCTGCCAACCTTCAGACCTCGACAACCACAGGCGAAGTGTCCTTTAGCAAATCGACCGTCCGTATTGAGGGTGATGGCAAAAAAACCATCCTTGAATTAGCTGAACTCGCGGGCTTAACACCTAAGTATGGTTGTCGCAGCGGCATTTGCCATGAATGTAAATGCACCAAAAATAGTGGGCAGGTTGTCGATTACCGTAATGGCAAAAAATCCAATCTCGACGCGGAAGAAATTCAAATCTGCGTCTCTATTCCTCATGGTGTCGTGGAAATTGCTTTGTAGTCGTACAGCAATCAATAAAACAAAAATAAGAGAATGATGAAATGAGTCAACCTAGTGCAGAAACACTCAACGCTTTTGGCAATGAACTTAATGCCTTACATCAAGAGGCGATGCGTGACTTAGGTCAACGCGATGCTGACCATATCCGCGGCATGATTCGCCTACAACGCTATGCCGAGATTGGTGGACGCGGTTTACTCTTTTTCGGTTTTAACCCGATCACTTGGCCATTAGGTGTGGCGCTACTTTCGGTGTCGAAAATTTTGAATAATATGGAAATTGGCCACAACGTCATGCATGGTCAATATGATTGGATGAACGACCCTGAAATTCATTCACAACGCCATAATTGGGATAATATATGTGACCCAAACGCTTGGCGCAAAACCCATAATTTTGAGCATCATGTACACACTAATATTATCGGCAAAGACCGAGATTTTGGTTATGGCGCGTTTCGTATGTCGGAAGATATTCCTTGGGAGCCAAAACACCGTTACCAGCTCCAATATTACGTCATTATGGCGATTCTTTTTCAATGGGGCGTGGGCTTACATGACTTGGAAGCTGACCGTATTCGCAATAAAGAAATTACGCGTGAATCGAAGCTCCCAGTCTGGAAAGCATTTTTACAAAGAATGCGTAAACATCTATTGAAAGACTATGTCATTTTTCCTTTATTGGCGGGCTTTAATTTCTTTGGTGTGTTATTTGGCAATTTATTAGCGAATACCATTCGCAATGTGTGGGCATCGGCAGTGATTTTTTGCGGCCACTTTACCGAGCAAGTACACACCTTTAAGCCCGAAGACTGCACTAACGAAAGCAAAGGGCAATGGTATTACCGCCAAATCCTCGGCTCCAGTAATTTTCGCGGTGGCCGCTGGATGCACCTAATGACAGGACATTTAAGCTTCCAAATTGAACATCATTTGTTTCCCGATGTACCTGCACATCGTTACTCTGAACTGGCGCCAAAAGTCGAAGCCATCTGTGCGAAATATGGCGTGCCGTATAATACAGGCAGTTTAGGCGGTCAGTATAAAACAGTATTACAGCGATTAGTCCGTTACTCAACACCAGCACCGCAACCGATGGATTTTGCTGGTGTTGAGTCGTAGCGAGTGAAATATGGGCGCAATCATGCGCCCATACAAAAATTACTGCGCTTTAATCGGCTTCAATTCCGCCAACAGTTTATTGTTGGCATCTAACAACGCCAAATAATTATTGGATTGAATAATGCGCACGCTGCGCACTTGAGTGATGGCAGTACTGATTAAAATTTGCTGCTCTAACAACGAGTCACACGGTTGCGTACCCATTTTTAAGGCGAAAATATTCAACCATAAACCGTCGCGGTTATAACGGGCGTTATAGGTATTACAGCCAGTCACCCCTGATAATTGACCGTAGGTAAAACGAATCACGGGAGCTAAATCACCTGTTGCTAAACGATGACCATTAATTTGCAAAAATTGCCACGCCGAATTTTCAAAGCTATCGGGAATATAGCCATAGACCTTTATTTCTGAGGTCGAAGTCGGCGTACCGACTTGCATGACACGCGCTTTCACCGCAGGTGTAGGGCTGGGCGCAGGCTTGACAACTTTTACTGTCCGCTCGGCGGCACAACTCGTTAAAAAAACTGACAACACCATTAACAGCACATGACGATTCATCAACATCACTCCCTCAACCAAAATAGATTTTATAATGCAGGCAACTCAACCATTGGCCAACGTGCTTTCACCGTCACCGCTAAATTTTCTTGTTGCCCCGCCATCAACCGTTGACAGCCTGCATAAGCAATCATCGCGCCATTATCGGTACAAAAAGCATGAGAAGGATAAAACACTTGCCAATGCTTACGTTGTGCCATTGTTTGTAAATCAGCGCGTAGTTTGACATTGGCACTCACGCCCCCTGCCATCACCAACCGCTTTAAGCCCGTTTCTTTCAGCGCGCGTTCGCATTTACGCAGCAAGGTATCTACTACGGCTGCTTCAAAACTGGCGGCAATATCGGCTAGCTTTGCAGGATAATCCGACGTTTGTTTATAGGCTGTTAACACCGAGGTTTTTAAACCACTAAAAGAAAAATCTAAACTAGGCCTATCTAACATCGGCCGAGGAAATTTAAATGCCGCACCATTGCCTTGCAAGGCTAATTTCGCCACATTAGGGCCACCGGGGTAATCCAAGTTTAACATCTTGGCTACTTTGTCAAAGGCTTCACCTGCGGCATCATCCACCGACTCGCCCAATAACTGATATTGGCCAATACCATCCACACGTAGTAACTGGGTATGACCACCCGACACCAACAAAGCAATAAACGGAAACTCAGGCTTATTCACTTCCAACAATGGTGCTAATAAATGCCCTTCCATGTGATGCACACCAATCGCAGGCACACTCCACGCATAGGCCAAACTGCGCCCCGTCATTGCACCAACCATGAGCGCTCCCGCTAAACCCGGTCCTGACGTGTAAGCAATACCATTTATTTCTTGCGTGCTACTATTGGCCGCCGCTAATACTTCTTTAATTAACGGGATTAATTTACGCACATGGTCACGCGAAGCCAATTCAGGCACCACGCCTCCATAATCGGCATGAAGGTCTACTTGGCTATATAAACGATGCGCTAACAGCCCTTTTTCACTATCATAAACCGCGACACCTGTTTCATCGCAGGACGTTTCGATACCCAAAACACGCATAAAATTCTCGCTCAAAGACAGGCAAATAACATTTCTCCGCTTAGATTGTACGCGCTGCTTGCTGTCAAGGCCATATTTGCGTAGAATTACCGCCTCATTGTATTTGAGCCTTACGAAAAAATACCATTTTGCGTAAAGCCATCGTATCCCTGCCCAATTGGGGCGGTTATTTGTACTGATTAAGGTGATGATTCATGCCCCAAGTGAAAATGAAAGAAGGCGAGCCATTTGACGTTGCATTACGTCGTTTCAAACGTTCTTGTGAAAAAGCTGGTGTTTTGGCTGATGTTCGTAAACGCGATTTCTACGAAAAACCAACGCAAGAGCGCAAGCGCAAAAAAGCGGCTGCTGTTAAGCGTTATGCCAAAAAATTAGCACGCGAGTCGGTAAAAACCACTCGTATGTACTAATCGTTTTTAAAGGCTTGTGCCAAGTTTGTTGGCATTGGCCTTAAACCTCTCAAGGACTCGACCATGTCTGCTTTAAAAGCCCAATTAACTGAAGCCATGAAAGACGCCATGCGTGCCAAAGACAGCGCGCGTTTAGGTGTTATTCGTATGGCGTTGGCGGCTTTTAAACAAATCGAAGTCGATGAGCGTATTGAACTCGATGATGCGCGCTCATTAGCTGTCCTTGAAAAGTTGATTAAGCAGCGACGCGAATCCGTTGCTGCTTATACCTCTGCTAATCGTGAAGATTTAGCGTCGATTGAACGTGCCGAAATTGCCGTTTTAGACGTATTTCTGCCTACGCCTTTTACTGCCGATGAAGTCGATGCGCTGATTAATGCTGCCATTGCCGAAATTGGTGCCACTACTGCCCGTGATATGGGTAAAGTAATGAACTTGTTACGCCCGCAAATTGCAGGTCGTGCCGATGGTGCTGAAGTTTCCAAGTTAGTGAAAGCTAAACTCGGTTAATTTCATCCAATCTTCCTGCTGTTGATAATTTCCATTTATATATAACTCCTATGTTGTTCTAGTCACTGTTAGAATAACTCGTCTTGTATTTGACAATTAGACACGCTATGGCTGGTCGTATCCCGCAAAATTTTATTGATGAAGTATTACGTCGCACTGATATTGTTGACCTGATCAGCGGTCAAGTACGCCTAAAAAAAACAGGTAAAAACTACTCGGCTTGCTGTCCTTTTCACAACGAAAAATCACCTTCTTTTAGTGTTAACCGCGAAAAACAGTTTTATCACTGCTTTGGTTGTGGCGCGTCTGGCAATGCCTTAAGTTTTGTCATGCAATATGAGCATCGTGAATTTATTGACGGTTTAGAGTATTTAGCGCAAAAAGTCGGTTTAAGCTTGCCCGAAACCAGCCAACAAGAAACCCAAGTCTCCCGCCAACCGCTGTACGACATTTTAGAAGCGGCGGCTCAGTTTTTTGAAGAACAATTACGCACTGCACCCAACCGCGACAAAGCCGTTAGCTATTTACAACAACGCGGTTTAACAGGGCAAATTGCTAAAGATTGGCGCGTCGGTTATGCACCCGCAGGTTGGGATAATTTATTTAAAGCACTGGCTGACACACCCGAAAAACAAGCATTGCTGTTAGAAGCGGGACTGATTATTCATCAAGAGCAACGTGACTCTTATTATGATGCCATGCGTGAACGTGTCATTTTTCCGATTCGTGATTTTCGTGGCCGGGTCATCGCTTTTGGTGGCCGCGTCTTAGACGACAGCAAACCCAAATACTTAAACTCGCCTGAATCTCCTATTTTTCATAAAGGTGAAGAGTTATATGGTTTTTACGAATCACGCCAAGCCAAGCAAGCGTTAAACCGCATTATGGTGGTTGAAGGCTATTTAGATGTTATCGCCGTGCATCAAGCGGGTTTGCCTTTTGCCGTCGCCACCTTAGGTACGGCCACCAGCACCACTCATGTCGAACGACTCTTTCGCAGTGTATCCATCGTGGTTTTTTGTTTTGATGGTGATAATGCAGGGCGTAAAGCGGCGTGGCGCGCCTTGGAATCAGCTCTGCCTGCGTTAAAAGAAGGCGTGAGTGCTAGCTTTTTATTTTTACCCGATGGTCAAGACCCTGACTCACTGATTCGCCAAGAACATAAAGACGCATTTAATCAACGCATTAGCAGCGCTTTGCCATTAGCCGACTTTTTATTTAATCATTTAAGCGAAGATTTAAATTTAGAGTCTTTAGAAGGCAAAAGCCGTTTAGCCAGTTTAGCCAAGCCCTTGATTGATAAAGTGCCTGTGGGTGTTTATCGACAATTATTATGGCAACGACTTAGCCAATTAACAGGACTAGACGAGCAAACGCTAAAAGTAGCACTACCAACAGCAATTGCACCAACGCCGATAACAACACCTAATGAAGAACCTGTCGTCTTAGCCACGCGACCTGTTCGTCGTCAATATGAAGCTCGTACCCCCAATCGACCGCAAAGTATTGCGGGTAAACTATCTTGGAGCGATAAAGCCATTCAATTGTTACTCCAAGACGCGGCTATCGCCACCGCTTTGGATACAGCTCTTTTGCTCAACCAGCTGCCCAGCGAATCCGCACTCTTGTTGGATGTCATTGATTTTTGCCAGCAACACACAGACTGTACCGCTTTTGCTATTTTAGGGGCTTGGGAAGGAACCGCAGAAGGCGCACATTTAAAAGCCTTAGCAGAAGATGCACCTTTTTTATCGGCGATTGATACGCTGGGTGAAATGACCGACATCCTGAATCAACTGCGTATCGACAATCTCAAAAAACGACGTAAAGAAACCACAGAACTCAACTTACAAGTACAAATCGACAAAGAATTACGCTCACTAACCCACAGCTTGAAAAAAAAACCAGAGTGAATCCTCTGCTCTTTTCCCCTTATTGACAGTGTGTGCTATACTATTAAGTCTTGCTTGCATCACCGAGACCATCGCATGACTAACGAGCGCACTTCTTCAGAACATCACGCTAAAACCACTTCGCAGGTCGCAGCCCTTATCGCTCGCGGCAAAGAGCAAGGCTATTTGACCTATGCCGAACTTAATGACCATTTACCCGAATCTATCACCGAAACAGAGCAAATTGAAGACATTATTCAAATGCTCAACGATTTGGGTATTCCTGTCCATGAGCGCGCGCCCGAAGCTGACGATTTACTGTTAGAAGAAACACCCGACGCACAAGACGACGAAGTAGCCGCCGAAGAAGCGGTCGCGGTATTAACCTCAGTCGAAACTGAACCTGGCCGCACCACTGACCCTGTGCGTATGTATATGCGCGAAATGGGTACGGTCGAATTATTGACGCGCGAAGGCGAAATTGCCATTGCCAAACGTATTGAAGAAGGCATCCGTGATGTCTTACATTCAATGGCTCATTGGCCAACCACTGTCCCTAGCGTCTTAGCCGATTATGACCGTGTTAATGCAGGCGAACGTCGTTTAGCCGATATTTTAGTCGGTTATTTAGATTTAGAAGACACCAGCATTCCTGAAGTCGTTGAAGAAGCAGAATTGCCTCTTGTTGCTGACGAAAGCCCGAAAGTTGCAGAAATTGACCTCGACAGCGAAGAAGTCGCGGAAGGCGCAACCGAGGAAGAAGACGAAGTAGAAGCTGGGCCTGATCCTGAAATCGCTCGTCAACGCTTTACTGAGCTTGCTGAACAATATCAAGCCACCCTCGCTGTCTTAAATACGCATGGCCGCGTGAGTCCTGAAGGTCAAGAAGCCCTCAGCCAACTCGCCAATATTTTCATGCTCTTTAAATTGACACCGCGTTTGTTTGATGCTTTAGGTTTAGAATTACGCGCAGGTCAAGATGCTGTGCGGGCGCAAGAAAAAGCGATTATGGTGTTGTGTATTCGCCGCGCCAAAATGGAACGTAAAGTTTTTATCAAAGACTTTCCAGGTCATGAAGTCAATTTAGATTGGGTAGATAGCCATATTGCCGCCGACAAAGCATGGAGCGCAGGCTTCAAGCAATATCGTGAAGACATTTTGCGCGCCCAAAAGAAACTGATTGCTCTGCAAGAAGAAACAGGTTTGTTGATTGGCGAAATTAAAGACATCAACCGTCGTATGTCAATTGGTGAAGCCAAAGCCCGTCGCGCCAAAAAAGAAATGGTCGAAGCCAACTTACGTTTGGTGATTTCGATTGCGAAAAAATATACTAACCGTGGTTTGCAATTCCTCGACTTGATTCAAGAAGGCAACATCGGCTTGATGAAAGCGGTGGATAAATTCGAATATCGTCGCGGTTATAAATTCTCGACTTATGCAACATGGTGGATTCGTCAAGCCATTACCCGTTCGATTGCTGACCAAGCGCGTACGATTCGTATTCCTGTACATATGATTGAAACGATTAACAAAATTAATCGTGTATCACGTCAAATGTTGCAAGAAATGGGTCGTGAGCCATCACCTGAAGAATTAGGTGAGCGTTTAGAAATGCCTGAGGACAAAGTTCGTAAGGTATTAAAAATCGCGAAAGAACCGATTTCGATGGAAACACCAATTGGCGACGATGAAGACTCTCATTTGGGAGACTTTATTGAAGACACAACCATTACTTCGCCTGTTGATGCCGCTACCGCTGAAGGCTTGCGTGAAGCAACGCGTGAAGTGTTAGCTAACTTAACGCCACGCGAAGCAAAAGTGTTAAGAATGCGTTTTGGTATTGATATGAATACTGACCATACGCTCGAAGAAGTCGGTAAGCAGTTTGATGTCACGCGTGAGCGTATTCGTCAAATTGAAGCCAAAGCCTTGCGTAAGTTGCGTCATCCGTCCCGTTCGGAGCATTTGCGTTCGTTCTTGGATAACGAATAAATACAAATAAAACACCCCGCTTTTGCGGGGTGTTTTATTATGGCGGCAAAATAACTCTTAATCTTAGGATTACGCCGTGAACGCCTTTAACATCCACGACATCGCCACTTTTTTAGCCATTGTTGACTGTGGCAGCCTAACTCAAGCCGCCGAACGTATTGGCTTATCTAAATCCATCGTCAGTAAACGCCTAAAACGCCTAGAAGAAATGTTAGGTGTTGCCCTACTCCATCGCTCCACACGTGGCGTTACTGCCACCGCTCACGGCCAAGCTTTTCATGCGCGCGCGTCGGCTATTTTGCAAGAGTTAGAAGCCGCCGCCGAAGAAATTACCGAGCGTGACGAAAATCTGTGTGGCTCATTACGCATCGCCGCACCCGTCACTTTTGGCACGATGTATTTAGGTAAGTTGTTGTTCCCCTTTATTGCCAAACATCCCCGTTTAGACGTTGACATTCGTTTAGACGATAGAGTCGAAGATATTATTCAAGAGCGTTACGATTTAGCGATTCGTATTAGCAACGACCCCGGTTTATCACTTAAAGCACGACCATTAGGTTTGTGTCGGCGTGTGGTGGTCTGTAGCCCCAGTTATGCCGAGCGCAAAGATACGACGGCGCTGTTTGATGATTTATTCGTCCATGAATTTATTGGTTATAGCAATATTGCTAACAGCCAACTATGGGGATTTTTACCGCAAAACGACCAAAATCGTAGCCATAATATTCAAAATCGTTTTACCTCGAATAATGGTGAAATGGGACGTGATGCAGCCATTGCGGGTTTAGGTTTAGCGGTGATGCCATTATTTATTGTTGCCGAAGCCTTACGCAATGGTCAACTCATCAATGCTATGCCACAAATTGAACTAGCACCTATACCGATTTATGCTGTTTATCCGCCCACGCGTTATATTTCAAAAAAAGTACGACTAATCATCGACCATTTGTGCCATGAACTCGGCAGCAATCCACCGTGGGAGCAAGACTTGCCATGCCAAGTCATTACTCCTTACTCGGCACAACCATTACATGACGAAAAACCCATTAAACCCATCATTGCCGTCTAAGCCGCAGCCACCTGCAACGGCAATACGCGCGCTGACTTAACGGCTAGCTCATAATCTTGGCTATCAAAATGACGGGTTTTATAACGATACACCAAGGTAAAACCCGGCCAATTATTGGTATTTTTACCTGATGCCGTTTTATACCAGCTGGTGCAACCTGCATCCCAAATCGTGTTTTTGATTTGCTTTTGTACCCATCGATTATAAACGCCTTGCACTTGGCTACGCACATCAACGAAACGTAAATCACGTTGTTGCAAGGTTTTTACCGCATCCAGAATATAGCTAAATTGGCTTTCCAACATATAGACAATGGAGTTATGGCCTAGATTAGTATTCGGGCCATACAGCAAGAATAGATTAGGGAAACCACTCACCGTCATGCCTAAATAAGCTTCTGCACCATCACGCCACACTTGGTTTAAATCGACGCCATCACGACCAGTAATTTTCATCGGAGCTAAAAAGTCTGTTGCTTGAAAACCTGTACCGTAAATAATGGCATCGACAGGATAATCTTGGCCGTCTTTGGTACGAATGCCTGTCGCGGTGACTTCGGCAATATTATCAGTGACAACATCAACATTAGGACGCGCTAAGGTTTGGTAATATTCATTAGAAATCAAAATACGCTTACAACCTAAAGGATAATCAGGCGTTAGTTTGGCGCGTAACACAGGATCTTTAATCGCTTTATGGAGATGACGCTGAAATTGCCATTCAAACGGTTTTAAGGCCGACTTAAAAACCGTCATCGCTAAGGCGCGACTTTCATGGTGGGTGTACATCGCCGCACGACTTAGGGTTTGTAAAGCGGGCAGTTTTTCATATAAGGCGTGTTCCCATGAGCCATAGCTGCGGTCAGGCTTAGGAATCACATACGGTGCAGAACGTTGAAACAACGACAGCTTTTTAACTTTTTTGCCAATCTCAGGAACAAATTGAATCGCGCTTGCCCCTGTACCAACCACCGCCACCGTTTTATTGTTTAAATCGTAGTCATGATTCCACAATGCCGAATGAAAGACTTCTCCTTTGAAGCTTTCTATCCCTTTTAAACGGGGATAAGCAGGACGATTTAATTGACCACAGGCACTAATTAACACGCGAGCCGAAATGGTTTTACCTGTATTGGTGGTGATAAACCATACGCCTTGCTGCTCATCAAAACGGGCGGCAGTGACTTCGGTATTAAACTGTACTTTCGGCAAGATGTTGTATTTTTCGGCACAATGACGAATATAGGCGTAAATCTCGCGCTGGGGTGCAAACTTCCGCGACCAATCAAATTTTGGCTCAAAGGAAAAAGAATATAAATGTGAGGGCACATCACAGGCTGCACCAGGGTAACTGTTATCACGCCAGCAGCCGCCGACATCGCTGGATTTTTCTAATAAAACAACATTGTGCATACCTGCGTGTTGCAGTTGGATGGCAATACCAATACCCCCAAAACCTGAACCAATAATTGCGATGTCAGTATGTTGTATGCTCATAGATGTTTCGTCTCGTCAGTTTATATCTTAATTGCGTGATTATATCCTAGCTCGCCAACAAATGATTTTTTATGGTACATTCGGACAGTGAATTGTGAGTTTCGGACAATACAATTATGTCATCATGGCCTCAACAACGAAGTATTAGCAGTGTGCAATTGCTGACCCAATTAGCGCAAGATGTCGGAATCCGTTTAGCCGATTGTTTACGGACGACAGGCATCACCATTTATCAACTCAATGACAATAATGCCGAAGTCTCCGCACAACAAGAACTCTCGCTGATTGCCAATATTATCCAAGCCCAAGGGCATTATCGTGCTGATTTAGGCCTAGAAGCAGGCCGACGTTATCATCTGAGTAGTTATGGTATTTGGGGCTTCGCTTTAATCAGCAGCCCAACTTTACGCGAAGCCATTCATTTAGGCTTACGTTACGTTGATTTAACTTTTGCTTTTCATCAAGTCACACTCGAGGAAGCGAACGAAGACGCGCGACTCATCCTTGATGGACGGGCAATTCCTGCATTATGCCGTCAGTTTTTAGTGGATAGAGATATGTCCGCCATTATGACGATGGTGGAAGATTTGTTTAATACAAGCCCCCCTCTGCTAGTAGTCACTTTTACACACCCTGCACCTGCCGACATCTCACCTTATCAACAACGCTTTGGCTTGACACCCTTATTTAACCAAGCTGAAAACTCGGTGAAATTTTCAGGCCAGTTATTAGATTTAACGATTCCACAAAGTAATCCAGCCATTGCCCAAATGTGCGAAAGTCAATGTAAGGCATTGCTTACCCGTCGCCAACAACGCTCAGGCGTAGCGGCCAAAGTACGCGATATTTTACTCACGCAACCACAACATATTCCTGATATGGAAATGGTTGCAACGAGGCTATGTATGAGTTCACGAACATTACGACGGCATTTATTGGCCGAAGGGGTATCGTATCGTTTATTGGTGGATGAAGTACGCATGGCGTTAGCCGAAGAATTATTAAGCTTACGCGGTATCACTGTGGAGCAAATTTCGGTACGGTTAGGCTATTCGGAAGTATCCAACTTTTTACATGCCTTTAAACGCTGCAAAGGGCAAACGCCAAAAGCATTTAAAGAAACATTACTCATTAATAAAACTGCATCATTTTTATAAGGTTGCTTTTATGTCGGCATCCAAAGCCAGTTTGCGCTTTATTTTAGTCACTGTTTTTTTAGATGTGATTGGCATTGGTTTGATGATTCCTGTCTTGCCGTCATTAATTGGCGAGATGACCACTTCTCCCGATTTACAAGCCTATTGGTACGGGGCATTAGCGACCACTTATGGCATTATGCAGTTTTTCTGTACGCCCTTATTAGGCGCGCTCAGTGATCGTTATGGCCGTCGGCCTGTCTTGTTGTTATCCATTTTTGGCTTAGGCATTAGCTATATCGTCACCGCCTTTACTCACTCTTTAGTGTTGCTGTTATTGACGCGCTTAGTCAGTGGGGCAACAGGCGCAAGCTTTTCGGTGGCTAATGCCTATGTTGCCGATATCACCACCCATGAAGAACGCGGCAAAGCCTTTGGTGCGGTAGGTGCGGCGTTTGGCGTTGGTTTTATTTTTGGCCCGATGCTTGGTGGTATGTTGGGCGCAATAGATTTACGTTTGCCCTTTATGGTCGCCGCCGCTTTGTCATTGCTGAATTGGCTGTATGGCTATTTTGTCTTACCTGAGTCTTTGCCTGTTGACCGTCGTCAACCCGTCACCTTTAAACGTGCGAATCCCTTTGGCGCATTGTCGCATTTGATGCAATTAAAAGGGGTTGGTGGCTTGGTATTTGTGTTTGCTTGTACCGTGTTGGCACAATTTATTTTGCAAAATACTTGGGTGTTATATACCGAATTTCGCTTTAACTGGAATCCACAACAAAACGGCATGGCCTTATTTTTTGTCGGTTTAACCTCCGCGATTGTTCAAGGCGTATTGATGGGGCGACTACTCAAAACCTTTGGCGAGAATCGACTGGCAATGTTGGGTATGGCCTCATCAGCCATTATTTATATCTGTTATGGTCTGACCACCAATAGCAATTTATTATACTTTTTTATCTTGGCCAATTTTATGTCTTTTGCCGCTGGCCCTGCCCTGCAAACCATTATTTCTAAGGCTGCGAGTGAGCGCGAACAAGGGCTGACGCAAGGTTCGTTAAACGCTATTAACAGCATTATGATTATTATCGCGCCATTAATTGGTACGTTTTTATTAGCTAAAGTCAGTCATTTACCGAAAGATGATTGGCGCATGGGCATTACTTTTTTTGTGTGTTCGAGCTTGCAGTTTTTAGCGGTAATATTAGCAGTCGTGCATTTTAGGCGGTTGAAGAAATTAAATGCCTAATTTTTATTCGGTACAATAATGGCAACATTAAAATGGATCAAGCCTGCTTACTGCTTGCTCTAACCTCACCCAACGTCTTACCCGTCCAACGGCGAAATAAGTTTTTGAATGTCGATGGGCTGTCATAACCTAAGCGAGAAGCGATCTTGTCGATAGACCAATCCGTAGTTTGTAGATAATGTGTCGCTGCTTGTACTCTTAAGTCTCTTAATATCTCACGATATGATGTTCCTGCTTGCTGCAAATGCCGTTTCAGTGTCCGTTCGGAGAGGTTAAGTTGTCGCCCCAACTGACTAACGTGCGGCGGCTCAACCAACTGATGACGCAATAAATGACGCACCATCGCCACAGTATCGTTCAGGGTATGTGCTGCTGGCATTGCTGCTTCGCACTGACCAATCAATAACTGTTTAAGGGTTGCATCGCCTGTAGGCAAAATAGCCGACAACATACTCGCGGCTAGCGTCATCGAAAACACCTTTGGCTCTGTGCGCCAATGAATCCCCGCAAGCAACTCATCGTGGTAACTCACCAAGGAATCGACAGCAAAAGGAAGAGTAAAGGTTGCGGTTAAAAACTGACGATGAAACAAATCTCTGCACATACGCGCCATTGAGCCAAGTATCGCTAAATGTAAAAAACGCCAACCAATCATCTCAGGAGTCAAGACCGACTCTAAATGGAGCGTAATGTTATTTTTATCTCCCATGACTCGAAAACGCATGGCATTTGTCCGCGTCGCTAAATACTTCTCATCTAACAATAACGCTTCCAGTGGCGTATGAGCACTTCTTGCCGCGTATACTAATAAGCCATGATCGGTAATACCTAATGTCAAACCAAACTCCAAACCTGCAAGAGCCTCATCTTGTTGCCCAATACAAGCGTGTATGACCGCAGCCATGACAGGCCACGGCACTAAGCCTGTCAGCACCGTTGGCATGGTATCGGCGGCCAAAACATTATCTAACGCTAGACCTTTTTTTTCAGCGTGTTCTAACAAAGCACTGACATAATCTGCGGAAACATAAAGTGAAGTCATATATACCTTTTGGCTGCACTTGGCCTAAACGAATACCATACTGGCATCTTAAAGGATTACCTTGCCAGTGCCAAGATCGCATACTGAATCGGTCGATTGCTGAGCCAAACATATCACTGTTAATACGCTCATCAATTCCGTCCTATTTTCTGGAGCATTTCATCATGAAAAAAAGTATTGCGGTGCCAATTATTCCACGCAAAATGAGTTTTGACTTTACCAAGGCAAGCACACAGGATTGGTGCTGCCAAAATATGTTTTATAGTGCTTATATGAATGGCGTTTCACTGGCTTTGCCTTTGGGAGAGGACTTTTTTATTCGTGCTATTCGGCAGTTTGATGGCCAAGTCAATAATCCGATTTTAGAAGATGAATTGAAGCGTTTTGTCGCGCAAGAAGCGATTCATTCTCGGCAACATCTGTTATATAACAATCAGCTAACAAGCGAAGGTTACGACATTAAAAACATTCAGACGCGTGTCCAGTATGTATTAGATGAGCTGTGGGAAACGTCAACACCCTTAGAACGCTTGGCATACACCATTGCGTTGGAGCACTTAACTCATGTTTTGGGTGACCAAATTTTAGCTCATAGCCAGCGTTTATCAGGCTGGCATACGGAATTTCGTGCTTTTTGGTTATGGCATGCTGCCGAAGAAATTGAACATAAGGCCGTATGTTATGATCTTTATCAACAATTGGGCGGCACATTGACAATGAGGAGCAAAGCGTTATTTAAAATGACGCAAAAAATGCTTAGTGTTTTTTGGCAAAATCAGCATGACTTATTGAGCCAAACTTGCAAACTACGTGGCATATCAATGCCGTCTAATCTCATGATTTCTCGTGCCAATATTCGCTTTTTATTTGATCGTCATCAGGGCTTACTTCGAGGCGCGGAACCTACTTATTTAGCATGGTTTTTACCTGCTTATCATCCTTGGAAACATGATAATCGCTCTGCATTGACGTTATGGCAACGAGATGTACTGCCACTAAATCATATTGCGGATCTAAAAACTGCTTGATTTTTATTTTCCGACATCTACCACTAGCAAACAATGTTCAACATAGACGATGACCCAACATCGTTCGAGGTTTGATGATCATTGTTTGCTAGTCCTTACTGATAAGACTATGCTGGCCGCTACAACACCATCAAATACGATTGTGTTCTGTGGAGAAGCCTTATGTTTAGCCGACAACGGCCATTACCTGTTGCGGCGACATTAATCGCACTTGCACTGGTAGCCCGTTTCACTCATGCCAAAGACGCTATTATTCCTTCGCTCGCGGGTGAGCCCTATGATACAGGTTGGTCATTACAAATGGATAATGACCTGCTCACACCCAAAAACCATGATCGTGACTATACAGGTGGCATTGCCCTAAGCTTTGCAGGTAAACGCGTACAACAATGGCCCATTTCTTTAGACTCGACGCTGAAAAAATTTAATCGCTGGTTAGCAGTGACCGATGTTGACGGTCGTCCGACCTTACACAGCTTACAAGTCGGTATTGCGGCCTTTGCTCCACAAGACCTAAAACGCTCCGATATTATTCTCGATGACCGCCCTTATGCCAGCTTGGTTTATTTAGCCAACTCACGACAAAGTTTAGAAGACAGTGGTCGGACGGCTATTCAAAGCACCCTCACCGTTGGCATATTAGGTACGCACATTGCCAAAACCTTGCAAAAAGAAATTCATAAACTCACCCAATCTGACGCGCCTCAAGGCTGGAAACACCAAATTGCCAATGGTGGCGAACCAACCTTACGTTATACCTATGCGTCTCAACACTTATTTATTAGCACAGATGACCGCTTTCGATTTGAAGTTAAATACTCCAATGAAGGTAGCCTTGGCTTTTTAACCGAAGCCAATACCTCTATTTCTGCACGTTGGGGCTTGATTAAAACGCCGTGGTGGAGTTTTGCGCCCGACCGTGCTGAATACTTTTCGCAACCGAGCGCAGGTTTATTAAAAGTCCGTCGTCGAGGCGCGTCAGAGTTTTATATTTGGACAGGCGCCAAAATACGCGCTCGCGCCTACAATGCTTTTTTACAAGGCCAATTTCGCGACAGTGAATTACGTTATGACTGGCAGGAAGTCCGTCCTGTCTTAGCGGAGGCTTGGCTAGGGGCGACCAAACAAGTGACAACTCATACTCGTTTAAGCTGGATTATTCGTTATCAAAGCTCGGAGTTGAAAGGCGGCAATGGCGATAGAGATTTGGTATGGGGCAGCGTGTTATTAAATCGGGATTTTTAAGCAAACCTCATCTCACCAGCCATTTCCCGTGTTCTTTTTTTAGCAACACGGCTAACACCTTTTGTGTACTTGCCAGTACACTACCGACAAACTATTCTTAACACTAAGCATTAGCAGGATAAAACCTTGCTACTTTTTGGAGAGAAATCATGTTCAGCCGACAACAGACTTCATCTGCTGCGGCGGCAATACTGTCATTAACGCTCTTAGCTACTTCAGCTTCTGCCGACAACAACAATAACATATCGACAAACACAGGAGAGCCTAAAAACAGTGGTTGGTCGCTGCAGATGGATAATGATTTATTCACCCCTAAAAAACAAGATCGTGATTATACAGGTGGCCTTGCTGTGACCTTTGCAGGTACTCGCGCCCAAAACTGGCCTATTTCTTTAGATCCTGCCTTGAGTCAAATTAACCGTTGGTTAGCGATAAATGATGAAGAAAATAGCCTGACCTTACACAGCCTACAATTGGGTTTAGCGGCTTTTGCGCCAGAAGACCTAACGCGAGCTGACGTTAATCGTGATGACCGCCCTTATGCCAGCTTGGTCTTTTTAGCTAACTCTCGCGTCAATTTGCAAGATGATGGCCAAACCGCTATTCAAAGCACATTAACGGTAGGTGTTTTAGGAACACGTATTGCCGAAAACTTGCAGAAGCAAATTCATGCCCTCACCGAATCTGAGCCGCCTAAAGGTTGGCAGCATCAAATTTCTAATGGTGGTGAACCGACATTGCGTTATACCTATGCTCATCAACGGCTGTGGCTGGTGAACGATGGTGAACATCATCTTGAAGTCAAATATTCGAACGAAGGCAGCATCGGTTTTTTAACGGAAGCCAATAGTGCTATTTCTGCTCGCTGGGGTCGTATTAATACCCCGTGGTGGAGCTTTGCTCCTGACCGAGCCGAGTATTTTTCGCAACCAACCACAGGGCTATTAAATAATAGTGCGACAGGTTCATCCGAATTTTATGTGTGGGCAGGTGCAAAAATACGCGCTCGTGCTTACAACGCTTTTTTGCAGGGTCAATTCCGTGACAGTGAATTAACCTATAGCTCAAGAGAGGTACGTCCTGTCTTAGGTGAAGCATGGTTAGGCGTAACCAAACAAATCAGTCCACATAGTCGTTTAAGTTGGGTCTGGCGTTATCAAAGCTCGGAATTACGTTCGGGCAATGGCGATAGAAACTTATTATGGGGTAGTATTTTAATCAATCGGGATTTTTAAACGGTAGGGGCGAATTTATTCGCCCTATTTTCTTCAATCTGGCGAATAAATTCGCCCCTACAGTTATTTAGAAAAATTGACATTCCCGCTAAATCATTATAATAAATCGAATCAATCACTTTTTTGCGCCAGACCATATAACATGAACAAACTGCCCGCCCTACTCGTTGCCACATTACTCATCGCCCCCAACTCCTACGCCACCGACAATACGACGGACAGTAACGGCGACAAAGGCTTGCCGTTAATGATTCTTGGTCTGGTTGCTAAACCTTTTTTAGATAATATGGTGGGCAAGTTTTATACATGGTTTGGGCAAAAAACAGGCATTCCTGCCACTAATCCACTCGTAGCCAATTGTGGCGAAGGCTGTACCAATAATTTTCAAGATAGCAACACGACAAATAATCAAACGTCTAGCTCAACAAATAATAGTGCAAACAACAATTCAGCCAATATCACACAAAACGCCTTTGGTATGGCGATTGGTGCATGGGTTAAACCGCCACGTATGCCTGCGGGTGAAGCCGATTTAACCCAACCGCAATTGTGGAAAAAGTCTTCTAACGGTCAAAATACCGAATATACACAAGTCAAATTATCCATTTTATTAACCGAAACAGGCTTGGTGGCCGTTGGTGTGCAAGATGAAGGCAAGCCCGTGCAATTACGCGATACCTTTATGGTTGGTAAACCCAAAGATGGCGGCACACATGGCGTAGCACTTTTTCCTATTCCGAGTGAAAAACGTGTTGATGTTATTCGCATCAAACCGACGACTCCGCGTGAATCATTACAGGTTTATGTTTTGCCTTGTCAGGTCAGTAATGACACACGCGGTGCCGATGTCGGTGAAGGCAATGACGAGTGGCAAGACTTACAAACACAATTGCCGAGCACACCACCACAATTCAGTATCAGTCAATTAGATACTTGCCCCAATCCAAGTGATATTAACTGGACTGATATTTACGCCAACGCTCAGCCACTTTCAACATCAAAAACTGATAAACGCTTATATGGTACGGTCAACACAGTGCAAAAAAATCAGTGGTATAAACTGGACATTCCCTACGCCACAGGCTTATAACGCCGCATAAATTTTGGGGATAGATGATGTCGCGTTTTTTGGTAAAAATGTCATGGGCAATCGTTTTTTTCAGCCAAACGATTTGGGTATCCGCCAGTTACGCCAGCCCTAAAGCCCTCGTCGTTGGTATTAAAGATTACAGTTATTGGAGTCGTCTGCAAAACTCGCGCAATGATGCCGAAGATATGGCCAAAACGCTGAGTGATATGGGTTTTGAAACGACGTTAGTGGTTCGTGACGCGCAAGGTGAAGTCAACAGCCAACGCTTTACTGACGCGCTTAACCAATTTGCGAATCGCCTACAAGCCAATGATAACGTGTTATTTTTTTATTCGGGACATGGCGCAGCGATTCCCAATGATAACGGTAGCATGGACGGTTATTTAATCCCAAGTAACACACCCACAGTCACCCGCAATAATAAACAAGCCATTAAAGACTCCGCAATTGCCCTAAAAAACATCTCCGAAACCTTGAGTAATCGCATCGACCCCGATACAGGCTCACTGTTATTTTTAATTGATGCCTGTCGTAATGAAGTGGTGAATAAAGGCGCGGATGTGGTGGAAGAATCGACCCCAAGCCAACCCTTATCGAAACAAGTCGAGGTGATTTATGCCACTTCAAACGGCAGCACTTCCTTAGATAAGTTACCGACGGACACCGATGCCCGAAATGGTGTCTTTACCCGAATTGCCATCGACGAATTAAATCGTCATAAAAACACCCAAGGCTATTCGTCCGATGCGTTTTTCCCCGCCGTCAAAACTAAAGCCTTACAAGTGGCGCGTGCGGCAGGCAAATTACAAGTCCCTGCATGGATGAACGACACAGGTAAAGAGTCCTTTGTGTTTGTGCCCTGCCCCGTAGGTCAACCGTGTGTTGTTGTCGTCAATCAACCGCCTGCGGGCATCACAGCGAATCCTGATAAACAATTTTGGGATGAGATAAAAACCTCCACCGATGCCAACGATTATGCCGCCTATCTCAAACAATATCCCCAAGGTGCATTTGTCGCATTGGCAGAAAGTCGTCGTGATAAATATACCAATCAAGCCGGCTCCAGTAGTGCCATTCTTGACTCATTGCGAATCGACACCAAAGCTAAAAAAGCCATGACCGCTGAAGAAATGATTGCCGAACGTGATCGCAACCCTCAAGGCACGAGCATTTATGAATCTTTATCGTTAAAAAATACGTCTCCCGAAAAAAATCCTAGAGTCGCCGCTTTACGCTTACCTAACGATGAAAACAAAAGTCCAGACCCTAGCACGTTTGGCGGTTGCAATAACCTCGTGTTAGACCTGAATCAAGGCACGTTAAATGGCCTTGCTCCTACGGTTAGCCAGTCGCAAGTGAAGCAGTATTTGCCGTGTGCGACTGGCGATACCGAAGATGGTGAAGTCTATAATTATGGTGGCGGTGTATTTTTTTTGAATCATGATTTTTTTATGTACACAGGCAAAGACTTTATTGAGGTACGACAAGACTTTAAAGGTAACGTGACTGACAATATGATGAGTAAATCAAAAGCAGAGATTATCGCGCGTTATGGTATAGCCACGATTGATAATGGTTATAAGTTATTTTTTAGTCGGCAATATGGTTGCCTGCGCTTTACTTTTAATGGCACAAGTGTCAAAGAAATTGGTGTTTATTCAGCGAGTTGTGAGCAAGCGAGTCAAATTCAGTAGATTGGATATCATCCATCCAATAAAACTCGTTATATAATCGGCAGTTAATTAAGTACCTCAGCAAATATTACGCTGTATTTTAAGGACATGACTTACATTTTACTTTTTGGTGACTCGTCAGGAAATGCTTGCAAATGAACCGTATGGACTGCCGTACAAATTGGGAGCAGTCATGGTGTCTATCCATTAAGTTTCTGGTATTGCTTTTAATGTCGATTTGTTTCTAAGGATAGGGGCAATAGAAATACATGCAATCACGATTGCTAAAGGCAATGTTGACACAAAACCTAAATATTTAAACCCCATTGCTCCCATCAATCCACCCAAAAAGAAAGAGCACACGAGGGACAGATGAACCGTTAACTTTTTCCGATTAGCCATCACTACGGGTTGATTAGATGGACGGGGATATTTATTCCAATAAAACAACTTACCCAGCTCAATACCAATATCAGTTAATAGTCCTGTCACATGCGTCGTTCTCACCTCGGCATTAGATATTTTAGTAATTAATGCGTTTTGCAAACCCATTAAAAAACAAAGTAGCACAGCAGTAAAAGAAACTATCAGATAGATATGATCTTGAATGGCAGAGCCCATTAAACCAAATATCAACAACAAACAAGCTTCTATCATCAAAGGTGCAATATAGATATTTTGTTTGCCGCTTCTCTTGGCAAAACTAATCAACCATGTCGTGGCTATCGCGCCACTCACAAAGGCGATTAATGATAAAAATCCCGCCGAGGCCAACATAAAATTTCCTAAGACAATATTATCTGCCGCTGATGAAACTATACCTGTCATGTGTGAGGTGTATTGACCAATCGCGAGGAAGCCACCGGCATTGAGTGCGCCTGCCACAAACGCGAGCAAAACCCCCAAGTGTAAATTGGCACGAGCAGTTCGTTTAACAGAGCTGAGGCCGTTGAGATAAACAACAAATCTGGCATAACTCATACACGTTTTCTCTCAAATGATGTTTGAACCGCATCTGGTTTGCATTAGGGCAAAGTGAATATTATGTGATTTATATTATCATAATATGTTAATGTATAGACTAGTCAATGCCAACGGCATTTAGGTTTTCTCTTGAAGTGAGTGTGGGTGTGATGGAAATCCGCAAGTCAATAAAATTACAGAAGGTAGGTCGTGATATTCGAGGGCCTGTTTTGCATGAGGCCGCCCAGATGGAAGCGCAGGGACATACTCTCATTCACTTAAATATTGGCAATCCCGCTGCATTTGGTTTTGAAGCCCCCGCCGAAATTCTTCAAGATGTCATGGCTAATTTAGCGCAAGCGGTGGGTTATTGTGACTCCAAAGGGTTATTTTCGGCTCGTAAAGCCATCGTGCAGTATTACCAGCAAAAATGTGTTTTTGGTGTAGACGTGGGTGATGTCTATATCGGCAACGGCATTTCTGAAATGATCCTAATGGCGATGCAAGCCTTATTGAATAATGGCGATGAGATACTTATTCCCTGCCCAGACTATCCTTTGTGGACAGCCGCAGTGACTTTAGCTGGCGGCAATCCTATTCATTATCGTTGTGACGAAACCGCGGATTGGATGCCTGACATGGCGGATATTGAAGCCAATATTTCTCAGCGTACCAAAGGCATCGTTATCGTCAATCCCAACAACCCAACGGGAGCAGTCTATCCAAAATTGGTGTTGGAGCAACTGGTTGAGATTGCACGTCGGCACGATTTAATTATTTTCGCTGATGAGATTTACGATCAGGTTATTTACGATGAGGCGACGCATATCCCCATCGCCAGTTTAGTGTCCGATATTTTGTGCGTCACATTTAATGGGCTATCAAAGAATTACCGCTCGGCAGGTTTCAGGACGGGCTGGTTAATGTTGAGTGGGGCTAAACTCTCAGCAACAAGCTATGTCGAAGGATTGGACATGCTCGCCTCGATGCGTTTATGCGCCAATGTTCCCGCTCAATATGCCATTCAAACCGCGTTGGGCGGCCATCAAAGTATTCACGATTTAACACGAGACACTGGCCGTTTATTGACGCAGCGTAATCTCGCGTGGGAATTATTAACGGCAATTCCCGGTGTGAGTTGTGTCAAACCTAAAGGTGGTTTCTACTTATTTCCGAAGCTAGACCCGCATTTATATCCGATTCAGGATGATGAACAGTTTGTGCTTGAGTTGTTGCGTGCTGAAAAACTACTGCTAGTACAAGGAACCGCGTTTAACTGGCCGTATTCAGACCATTTACGATGGGTCTTTTTACTCAGAAGTGATGAGTTAATAGACGCTATAGCGCGATTTTCACGCTTTTTAGCGGCATATCGTCGCCATCATGCCGCAGATCGGCGTTATTTGGCGTGAGTATGTTGATGGAAATTTGGCCGTTGAGGTCACTTGATTATCAGGCGGTTGCTGACTTATGGCAACAAGAGCAAGGCATCGTTGTTCGTGATTTTGACGATTCGGAGGCAGGGTTTGACAGGATGATTCGTCACAACCCCTACCTTTGCTTGGGTCTCTGGGAAGGAGATCAGCTCGTAGGTGCGGCATTGACGGGATTCGATGGTCGGCGAGCATATATCTATCATTTTATAATCGCCGCTCATCGACGAAGGAACGGCTTAGGTAAACAACTAGCAGCTGCTTTGGATCAAGCCATGAGTCGAAAATCCATTAACAAAGCGCATTTATTTGTTCTGCATAATAACAACGATGCCAAAAAATTTTGGTGTGCGTTGGATTGGTATTTGCGTGAAGATGTCAACGTATATTCCCGAAACTATTAGAACGTAAACATCATTAAACACTGTGTATTGCCTTTAAGGAACGTGTATATGCCTCACAATATCAGAGAGTTGGCACTGGCTTATCATGCCTCACCTCAGCCTGGGAAAATTGCCATTAAATTGTCAAAACCTGCCAATACAGCGACTGATCTTGCGTTGGCATATACTCCTGGTGTTGCCGAACCTGTCAAGGAAATTGCCAAAGACCCTGAGAATGCCTACAAGTACACCGCTAAAGGTAATTTAGTCGCTGTCATTAGCAATGGCACGGCGATTTTGGGATTAGGGAATCTGGGGGCATTGGCAAGCAAGCCTGTTATGGAAGGAAAGGCTTTATTATTCAAACGATTTGCGAGTATTGATGCGATTGATATAGAAGTGAATACCGAACAACCAGACGCATTTATTGAGACCGTTGCGCTAATTGCTGACACCTTTGGCGGTATCAATTTAGAGGACATCAAAGCACCCGAATGTTTTGAGATTGAGCAAAAACTTATTGAGCGATGCCGTGTGCCTGTGTTTCATGATGATCAGCACGGCACGGCCATTGTCACCGCAGCGGGGTTACTCAACGCTTTAGAGTTGCAAGGAAAAACACTGACCAATATTAATCTTGTCTGCCTAGGCGCGGGAGCCGCAGCAACAGCCTGTATGCGTATGCTCGTTAGTTTAGGCTTGCCGCGCTCGAAACTCCTCATGGTCGATCGTTTGGGTGTGATTCATACAGGTCGAATCGGTGTCGTTGGCACAAAAACAGAGTTTGCTCAAGAGACAGAAGCACGGACATTGGCAGATGCGTTGTCTGGAGCCAATGTCTGTATTGGTTTGGCTGGCCCTGATCTCATTACCCAAGAGATGCTGAAAACGATGGCGGATAAGCCCATTTTATTTGCCTGCTCTAATCCCGATCCAGAGATTTCTCCGCTCTTAGCGAAAGCCGTGAGACCTGATTTATTGATGGCAACGGGACGCTCTGACTATCCCAATCAGGTCAATAATGTCTTAGCTTTTCCTTATATTTTTCGGGGCGCATTGGATGTGCGAGCCAGTTGTATCAATCAGGCGATGAAATTAGCGGCCGTCGTTGCGCTACGTGAATTGGCGAAAGAACCCGTTCCCGCTCCTGTCTTAAGAGCGTACGAATTAGAGTCTCTGAGCTTTGGAATGGATTATATTTTACCTAAACCACTGGATTGGCGACTGTTGGGTAAAGTCTCCGCTGCTGTAGCACAGGCTGCTGTCGCTTCTGGCGTTGCTCGCTTGCCCTATCCAAAAAATTATCCGCTGTAATATATGTGGTTACAGTCGCTTTGATCAGTTTAATAAAGACTTATATTTTTTACGGGAATGACACCATTCCTATGAAGAGTTATAATCTGATTAACATATTTAATGAGATAGAGTCCCTCATCCCATGGAAAACAAGACTGCTCGCCTGACGGTTCTGATTGATCCCGTCAAAAAACAGGCATTTGAACAATTATGCTCAAATCAAGACATCACGCCTTCTCAGGTTGTCCGCCAACTCATCCGTGAGTATTTGGAAAAACATGAAGTCAACTATAGTACCCGTAGCCCCCAAGCAGTTGGACGGGAAAAAAGTACCGAGTCATGACCTGTTAGATAGCTATCATCTAAGCAATGTCTCGATTTTCGTGAGGGATTAGCCAAGGTCGGCAGCCCATGACGATTTGTTCATAAAAATGCAGCATCGGCAATTGGGTTTGCTGTTGTAATTGCTCTGCCCGTTCTTCCATTAAGCCTATAGGCAAGCTGTTATGACTTTTAAAAGCGAAAACCACTTTATTACCACTGGTATTCGATTTAATGATCAGGACTTTATTCTTAAAAATACGAAGCAGCCGCCCCATACAGGTCGCTAGTTGTACGTCTTCACAATTAAAATTAGCCACCAGAATTCCACCGTCATTTAATGCATTATAACAATCCTTATAAAACATAGGTGTTGTTAGCATTCTAGGCAAACCATCTGTCGTATAGCCATCTAACAGAATAATATCGCTAATCTGGTGTTGATGACGCAAGTAGTTGGCGGCATCATCATGTACGACATTAAAATTTTCACTATCGGGTGGGATATGGAATGAATCGCGTAGCAGAATCACATCTTCGTTAATTTCAACCGTAGTGACTATCGTTTGCGGCAACAGATGGTGACAATACTTAGATAAAGAACCTCCGCCTAAGCCCACCAATAAAATATTTTCTGGTGTTGGATTAATCAGCAAAAATGCCATCATCGCTTGGGTGTAACCAAAAAGAAGCTCAATAGGTGCATCAATTCGCATCTCACTTTGCACATATTTAAAGTCAAAGTGCAATGATCGAGTTTCTCCATCATCCATAAGGAAAGGTGTCTGAAATGAATACATTTGCGTCTCCTGTGAACGCAGGGTTGCATCCTTGAAGAAGGTGACATGACCGCCTTCGTCAAGGATGAATCGGCACATCACTGCGCTGTTGATTAGGCTTGAGGGCCTGCAATGACAACTTCTGATGGAATATTGAAGCGACTAATGTTTTTACTAAACAATTGCGCCAGCTCCTGTGCCTGACGGTCATACTCCTCGGCATTAGTCCACGCACTGCGGGGATTGAGAAAACGACTATCGACACTCGTCACTTGCGTCGGAATATCCAAATTCAAAATATCAAGATGCGTGGTTGCCACGTTCTCTAACTCACCACTTTGACAAGCAGCAACAATGGCACGAGTCACAGGAATGGGGAAACGAGATCCTGTTCCTCCTGAAGCACCCGATCCGCCAGCCCATCCTGTATTAACCAAATAAACGCGTGAGCCAAAGGCTTCAATCCGTTTCATTAACAGAGCTGCATAATCACCTGCGGGACGTGGCATAAATGGCGCACCAAAACACGTTGAAAACGTCGGTTGAATGCCAGGAGTTGCATCAACCTCGGTTGAACCAACTCGTGCGGTGTAACCACTGAGAAAATGATAGGCCGCAGCCTCTTTGGAGAGGATGGATACAGGGGGAAGCACACCAAAAACATCACACGTTAAAAAGATGATGGTGCGTGGCTCCCCACCATTATTGTTTTCCATGCGTTTGGCGATATGTTCCAGCGGATAGCAGCAACGGCCATTCTCGGACAAACGTGTATCGCAATAATCAGCCGTCCGCGTTCCGTCGATGACATGAACGTTTTCCACCACCGCGCCGTAACGAATAGCATCCCAAATAAGCGGCTCATTCTGTTGGGACAGATTGATGGTTTTTGCATAGCAGCCGCCTTCAATATTAAAGACAGAACCTTTCGCCCAACCGTGTTCATCATCACCAATTAGGTAACGCTCAGGATCGGCGGATAGCGTCGTTTTTCCTGTCCCAGAAAGACCGAAAAATAAACAAGTATCACCATTGTCTCCGACATTGGCCGAACAGTGCATAGGCAATACATCATTTTCGGGTAGTAAAAAGTTCTGCACGGAGAACATGGCTTTTTTCATTTCCCCCGCGTAACGCATACCCAGTAGCAGCACCTTACGGCTCAGGAAGTTAATGATTACAGCACTTTCAGAATTTGTTCCGTCACGCTCAGGCACACAGGTGAAATTGGGAGCATTAATGATTTGCCAATCGTTTTTAAGCTTAGGGTTATAGACGGCAGGACGAATAAACATGTTGCGAGCGAACAAACCATGCCAAGCCGCCTCGCAGCGAACATGGACAGGGAGATAAAATTCGGCATGAGCACCAATATGGAGACGACTGGTGTAATGGCATATTTGTTCTAGGTAGATTTCCACTCTATCCCATAGGGTATTAAATTTATCAGCAGGGAAAGGTTTATTTACTGTACCCCAGTCTATTTTAGCCGCAGTGCTATCTTCACGAACAATAAAACGGTCTGCGGGTGAGCGTCCCGTGCGTTTGCCTGTGCTGACTTGTAATGCTCCGTTATCTAGCAAAATGCCTTCACCTTGGGATAAGGCATGTTCAATCAGTTCACTAGTGGTCAAATCATGAAAGGTCTGAGTCATGGAAGTCATGGTATTAGCTCCGTGCGGCGGTTGTGATTTATGACAATAGTATTATAATGTTGTTATAATTATATTGTCATTATATGGGCGCGTATGCAAGTAGGCTCAACGAAGGAATAAAACATAAAAATGGAGATACGCAGGAATGATGAATGAATCATGAGTGCTAAGAAGGTGAGATGTTATGAATCTAGAACAAGCAAAAGTCTTTTTTTTGAACGGCTATTTGGTTGACGCGGAAGTGCTTAAAAATCCCAGCAATATGGCGCAATGGTTTGTGCTGGTGCAGAACTCTTCTGGCAAAAGTTATATGTTGGAAGATGACAATGGATTTAGACAGGTGATGGTGCATTTGAGAGGTCAATGACAACTCATCTGTACCCTTAGATGCAGACAATCCTTGGCGGTCTCGTAGAACATCGACTTCAATTCCTCCCTACGTCAGACCAAAAGGAGAGCGATATTTCATCGCATCACCACCCGACGGTTAGTAGTACGTTATCATACTCAGTTTATGCTTAAGCGGAGTTGGCTCAAACAAACCTCACTCCGCTCAATATACCAGATCAAACCTGCTGCGAAATCACATACAAAATCCGCTTACAATCGTCTTCCGTCATGTATTTAGGCACGGCATAAGTACCATGTGCTTCTTTAAAGGCCGCTTGCATAATGTCATCAAAATCCAGTGCATTCATCTTGGGCACTACGGCTTTAATGTTGATGTCAGACATTAACGACTTCACTTCATTCATAAACGCTTGCGCGGCAACGGCTTCTGAAGTTTCATTGGTCACTAATTTACTAAAACGCGCCAACTCCGCCAAACGCGGATTAATTTCAGGACGAGAAAACTCTAAAATATGCGGCATGACAATGGCATTACTCAAACCATGCGGCAAACCATAATGACCACCCAACTGGTGAGCAATGGCATGAACATAACCTAAACCTGCTTGGTTTAACGCCAAACCTGCATAATGCGAAGCCAAGGCCATAGACTCTCGCGCCGCTAAATTTTTGGGCTCTTTATACGTCACACGTAAATTTTCGACAATTAACCGAATGGCAGAGCGCGCATATATATCCGACTCGCTACCTGCAAAATCACTAATAAACGCTTCAACGGCATGCGTTAAGGCATCCATACCTGTTTCTGCCGTCACTTTCGGTGGCATTCCCGACATAATGCCCGAATCTAAGGCCACCATACGCGGCACAACTTTCGGGTCTAAGACCAAACCTTTTTGGTGAGTTTTATCGTCAGAAATCACCGCACCGACCGTCACTTCTGAGCCTGTGCCTGCCGTAGTTGGAATCGCATATAACGGCGCACTCGGCTTACGGCTTTTGAGAATCCCGACTAACTGTTGTGGGGTTTTGTTATTAGTTGCACCTAAGGCAATCACTTTCGCAACATCAATCGACGAACCGCCACCGACCGCCAAAACTGAGTCACAATTTTCTGTTTTGTAATACTGTAAACAGGCTTCAGTAATGCTGAATGTTGGGTCGGGTAAAACCCCATCAAAAATCGCCACTTTCACGCCTAACTCTTGTAGTTTGGCTTCTAATGGACGTAACACCCCTAAATTATTTAAAATTTTATCGGAAACAATTAATACTTTTTGATGACCAAACCCTGCAATGGCTTGGCAAAGTTTCAGTGCTGCACCTTCACCCGAAAATACGGTTGGCCTTGGCGCAGGAATCAGAGTCATTGCGGCTTTAATACCGACTAATTGTGCTTTCGCTTTGGCTTTGGTGACAAAAAATGAGGTCATGGCGGAATATCCTGTCGTTATAAATTTATTTGAGTACGATAGTACCAATTAACATTGTCAAAATATACGCTGAAAAATGGGACAGCGTTATGTGAAAAAGGGACGTTTTGGTCTTTAAATCTCATTGAGACTTACGCAGCACTCGGTGATCAGCGCGTAAGCCTCAAGATCACGCTGAAACCTTATGTATTGAGTCAATAAAACAACTCTTTTTTATGCGACACTGCCCGACAAATACTGTGCTAATTTAATATACAAAGGAATTCCAATGACAATATTAAATGGAAAAGTAACTGCCAAAGCGATGGTAATGGACAGTGCAGGATTTGCTTCTGGTACAGCAATACGCATGGCAGTTGGCGCGGCAATATAACTGGCACTCGCTGCTAAAGTAGCGACGACTGCTACCCCTCCAACAGATAATCCTAATAGGGTAGCCACACCCGCTCCCAGTAAAGCCAACATGGGTGGTACGCTTATTCCAATCAATAATATACGCCAACCTAACACTTTACTGTCTTTTAATTGACTCCCCACAATCAAACCTAGCTCCATGAGAAAAAATGCCAGCATTCCTTTAAAGGGGTCGATAAATACCATTTTAATGGGTGCAATGCCCTTTTCGCCCGCGATAGCACCAATCAAAATACCGCCTACTAACAATAAAACACTTTTGCCAAAAATCACTTCATGCAATAACACGCGCCATGAAACGGGTACGGCTGTCGTCGTAGCACCCACCTGCTTCGTCATCATTTTTGCTAATAACACGCCCGCTATTCAGCCTGGAGCTTCCATAACTGCAACCCACAATGGAGCGTGAGACTCTACCGCAATACCATTGCTCGCCAATTGCCCTATCACAATCGCAAAGGTAACGACACTGACCGAGCCAAAATGCGCGCCTAAAGCACTACTATCGACAGCCGATAATTTCAACGATCTAAATAAGGGATATAACAAGATAGGGATAAAAAACCCTAATAACATTAACATCACAACTTCAGGAATTAATGTCAGTAAAGGTTGTTTAGATAGCTCCAAACCGCCTTTCAAGCCAATCGCTAACATCAGATAAATAGATAAGGTTTGATAAAGCTGGTCGGGGAGTTTTAAATCGGAATTCACCAAGCGAGCAAAAACACCTAGTAAAAAAAAGCAGATAACAACGTCAAACATGATTATCTCACTGTATTTTAGTGAGACACCTTATAGCATGCTAAAAGACTAGGTACTATGGATGTTTGTTTACCCCTACTCGCCACTCTTTTCACAGCAAGCAAGGGTAAATCGATGTGACTTACAACGCAGCCGCTAACTCCGCTCCTTCGCGAATTGCACGTTTGGCATCTAATTCACTGGCTAAGGACGCACCACCAATTAAATGATATTTGGCTTTTGTCGTTTGACCTTCGGCGGGCATTAACTCGCGCAAACAGTCTTGACCAGCACAAATCACCACGTTATCGACCGCTAATAACTGCTCTTTACCGTTAATGGCAATTAACAAACCTTCATCAGTAATTTCGCGGTATTCCACGCCCGACATCATCGCCACATCATTTTTTTGCAAGGCCGCACGATGCACCCAGCCTGATGTTTTACCCAAGCCCGCACCGACTTTGCTTTCTTTACGTTGCAATAAATAAATCTGACGTAAAGGCTTGTGATGGGTTGGCTCAATCAAACCACCCGCTTCTGTGGCTTGGACATCTACGCCCCATTCAGCGCGCCATGCTTCGGCAGAAATCGGTAAAGAAACCGCAGGATCGTGTAATAAAAACTCGCTCAAATCGAAACCGATACCGCCTGCACCAATCACCGCCACTCGCTTACCGACAGGCTTTTTGTCACGTAATACATCAATATAAGACAACACTTTTGGATGGTTGATGCCTTTAATCGGCGGCTTACGTGGTGCAATCCCTGTGGCAATAATCACTTCATCAAAACCTTCAGCTTCTAATTGCTCACGACTGGCTTTTTGGTTGAGTTTCAGCGTCACGCCTTTCAATTCAATTTGACGGGCAAAATACCGAATCGTCTCGTAAAACTCTTCTTTACCCGGAATTTGTTTGGCGATATTAAATTGACCACCGACTTCGGAGCTGGCTTCAAACAAGGTCACCAAATGACCGCGCTCTGCGGCAACTGTCGCTGCTGACAAACCCGCTGGCCCCGCGCCAACCACCGCAATACGTTTCGGTTTGGAAGTTTTGACATACACCAATTCGGTTTCATAACAAGCACGTGGATTGACTAAACACGTCACGCGCTTATTTTGGAACCCGTGATCTAAACACGCTTGATTACAGGCGATACAGGTATTAATTTCATCCGCACGATTACTTGCAGCTTTGTTTACCCACTCCGAATCGGCTAAAAATGGTCGTGCCATTTGCACCATATCGGCATCGCCACGCGCTAAAATCGCTTCGGCGGTATCAGGCATATTGATACGATTGGAAGCAATCACGGGAATCGTTAATTCTTTTTTAATTCGTGCAGTGACATCAACAAATGCGGCTCGAGGCACAGAAGTCACAATTGTCGGCACACGCGCTTCATGCCAACCAATACCTGTATTTAACAGCGTTACGCCTGCTTGTTCTAGGGCTTTAGCAACGGCGACTACTTCTTCCCAAGTATTGCCACCTTCAACTAAATCCAACAACGACAAACGATAAGCAATAATAAATTTTTCACCGACGACTTTACGAATACGCTTCACCACTTCAACCGCTAAACGCATCCGATTTTCGATGTTGCCGCCCCATTTATCATCTCGATGATTCACTCGCGCACATAAAAACTGATTGAGTAAATAACCCTCGCTACCCATCACCTCAACACCATCATATCCCGCAATTTTTGCTAAACGCGCACAGCGCCCATAAGCGGCAATAGTTCGCGAGATACGCGCTTCGGACATTTCACGCGGTTTAAACATGGAAATTGGCGACTTAACCGCCGACGCAGAAACGACAAAAGGATGATAACCATAACGTCCTGCATGCAAAATCTGCATGAGGATTTTGCCGCCTTCTTTATGCACAGCATGAGTGACTAGGCGATGATTGACGGCATCGGTAATGCGATTCATTGAGCCGCCAAACGGCAACAACCAACCTTCACGATTCGGAGAAATACCACCCGTAATAATTAAGCCTACGCCCCCTTTGGCACGCTCACCAAAATAAGCAGCCAACTTGGGATAGTTATAAAAACGGTCTTCTAAACCTGTGTGCATCGACCCCATCACCACGCGGTTACGCAGTTGGGTAAAACCTAAGTCCAATGGTTGCAGCAAATGCGGATAATGGGCGTTCATAGCAAATACCTGATCGAAAAAATCAATAATTTATAAATAGACGAGTTTTCGTCAACATAATCAAAGTGTACATCGTTAACATTAAAGATACTATTGGCTGAAATACCTATTATCTGTTGTTATTACAGTCAACAGACTTGCTGATTTCGGGCAAAATCATATCATGCGCGATTCACGAAAAGTTTAGGAGTGTTTATGTCTTTGTTGTTTATTGCGGGTCAGGGCTTGGCGGATAGCAATACCACGATTGACTATCCCTCGACCAGAGCGTTTAGTACAGGGTAATCCTAAACGAACAACTCAGGCGCTATATGAACATCCCAAGATGTCTTGTGGTGTGTGGGAGTGTGAAGTTGGGGCATGGAAAATCGTTTTTGCCGCCAATAAGCAAGAGTTTTTTCAAGTCATCAGTGGCAAAGTGCGTTTACACAGTGAAGATGGCAGCTTTCACGATATTACTGCGGGTAATGCAGGAGTCATTCCACCGAACTTTTGCGGCATATTTGAAGTACTAGAAGCGGTCAAAAAATACTATGTCATTGTAGAGAATTAAAAAACGCTATTCATTCGAACAACTTATGCTTATAATCTTCGCCCACTGCGCGCGGGTCTGTAGCTCAGTTGGTTAGAGCAGAGGACTCATAATCCTTTGGTCCACGGTTCAAGTCCGTGCAGACCCACCATATAACCTCTTGTTTCTCTTAGCTTTTTAGCTAAATGAACAGCGACTCGCGGACTTTATAGTCCGTGGGTCTGGTTCATCTACGTTACATCCCTTCCAATAGCTTTTCTTGGCATATTCTTCTTTAGTTTGGCTTTTGGTAGCAATTCGTCATTTTTTGCGTCTCAAGTTTGTGCATAGCACTGTCTTGAAAACAAAAACAACTAATTACCTACAACCCGTTGTTGCAAGAGATTACTGAAAATTCGTCAATGATGATGAGATCGTGACCAAGACAACCTGATAACTTCGGTGGCTTTTTAGAGCCGTTTGACTCCTGAGGACTTGGTATGCGCATGACATGAGGGCTACGTGACTAACACGAGTCAAAACACCCAATCTGTGTTGCAGTTTTCGCAATGTGCCTGCGTTACATTATCAGTTTGACTTAAACCAGTTAATAGCAAAGAAATTCCACCTGTTAATATTGCACCTGTAGCTTTAGCCCCACTAATACCATTTTTTTTCTCGAAGGGTTTCGTATGTACATAACCCTTCATCTGGCATTGTGGGCAAATTATAATTGGATTAACTATTCCATATAATATTTTTTTTTCTAATATCTCTTTAGAATTCTTATTATTGGCAATAGTTTGCGCAACAAGATCTTGATTTACTTTGTTATAAACGCTCACTCTAGTCTTTTCTTTGGCAATAGCTTGTGCAAAAAGCTTATTATTCAGTCTGGCCATTTCTTTCTCAGACAACTTTGCCATTTTGTTATCAAGCTTTGGCTTCTTTTTTGCTATGATTGCATTATCAATCATAGGCTTAATTATTAACTTGTATATTACAAATAGTAGAAAGCAACTTAAGAAGATAACAACACCCCAAAACATAAAACTTGTATATTCCATCATAATTGACTACCTCATCCGTCATTTAGAACGACATTGTATATGTCGTTTATAGCAGCATAAAAACTCTAACAACTGCTTAAGACGCAAGCACCCACAACAAAATTAAAAAGAAAACCTTAATCACAAACGCCAAAAAATGAGAAATTATTGGCTGGGTGCTTGTCGCACTTGACGCACAAGTTGGGCATGGAATTCGGCGATGCAATTATTGTTATCATCATACACCTCCAAGCTAGCTTGAAAGCCCCCATCTTGTAGTGCTGCATGAAGCTTTTTGATAAAGTCACACACCTGTTCGGTATCACCCGCAACTGCCCCATTGAACAAAAACTTCCTGTCGGCTTCCGCAAGATAAACGTCGAAATCGGCAGTTTCGGTGCTCGCCCGCAAGGTCTCTTCCCCGTCAAACTGTGAAGTTTTAACTCTTACCTCGCACTCACCAACATCAAGAAAAATTCGCAATAACTGCGCAAGCTCATTAACCCGCCCGTCACATACGATTAAACCATATACATTGTTAAATTCTGGAATCTCCATTTCGATGCCCAACGTAATAGCTGAGGAGCGCGAGCCACGCTTTAGTGGCGAAGTGTCCCTTGGAGCGGCAGGTTGGGCGAAGGTAGAATGCAAAATCATAGGTCACTTAAAAACCTGACATCTCAGTTTTTACTGCGGTGCCTGACGCCACAAGCATTATCATTCCATTCTTTCCACCACCAGATAGTTCTTGGTATGACAAATGTATTGCAATAACAGCATCTGCGTTCAATATGAGAGCCTCTTTACGAAGCTCATCAAAAACCACCTTTTTTGCATCTTTCAACACTTTTTGAACTGCGCCACTACGCCCACCAACAATATCTCGAATTCCTGCGAATAGGTCTGAGAAAATATTCATTCCATAAACCACTTCGGTTGCAATTACGCCCAACTCCTGAGAAACGGTTCTAGATGCCAAACAGCAAGAAGTGGTTAACACAATATCTTTTGCTGCGTACTCTAGTATTGTGTCAGGCACTGCACTCCAGTCACCCGTTTTCTTGGCCTCTTTTATCAACGCATCACGATTTTCAGTTTCCTCAGTAAATGGTCGCCTATCTTCATCAGTTATTGGCTCTTTACATTTCCAACAATTGTTATCACTAACTCTGTTAAGGCGGCCACATTTTCTACATATAAGTTGCTGTCCCATATAGCCTCTTTAGTTTTATGAGCTGCTTGGGTCAATAGACTAAAACTAACATAAGGCAATGGTGTTGACACTATTGCCCAACTACCCGCTTAACGCGCAAGTACCCACAACAAAATTAAAAACTGAGATTACCTCAGAACCATAAAAAATAACACCATAATTAGCTGGGTGCTTGTCGCAGTTGAAGCCGAAGTTAGAAATGTTATTTACTCAAAAATTATTACTAAAATTTCTTATAAACCAATTCAAAAAAAAATTCGGATGATTAAAATTTGAATTTTGGCCATTTATTGTAACCAATTGAAGGGTTATTCGCACCATGCTCCGTAATTAGTTTAGCTTCAATTTTGTTTATTTCTTCGTCGCTGTCGGACTCGAAAATAATTACTTTTCGTATAGAAAAATCTTTCTTTTCTTCTTCTGTAAAATCTAATTCTACAATTGCACTGTTAACACTTCCGAAATAGGTCAGCGTATTGGTAAGGTCTTTACCAATATAGATCTTTCCATTTGGATAGATGATTTTGTAAATAACTTTTTTCATAGAAATCATCTGCTAATTTCTAACTTAGTAATAGACACCTACGGGATGCCTATTAAATTTATGATAGGGGTATAACACATCTTTTTAGTCGCATCAAATGAACTTAAAGGAAATGGATTTTGTTATGGGACTACGAAGAAAAGCAAATACATTAACCTATCAACGGTAAACTCAACACACATCAGGTGTGCGAAGTAGAGCAGGACGAACAGTGGTCTTGCGTGGGTAAGAAATCGAACCCACGTTGGTTATGGTATCCGATTGACCGCTCCATAAAAACGATACTCGCTTACGTTTTTGATCGCCGTAAAGATGCCGTTTTCGCACAGTTAAAAACCTTACTTGAACCCTTTAATATTTTACGCATTGAAAATAGACGTAGTTTCACTAAAAGCCTTAGCTATATTTCTTACAAGTGGCATAATTCGTCGCTTATCCAATACCTTATAAATGATAACGCTATGCCCATTTTGCACTGGTTAAGTCGGGAAGACGACCTACAAAACACCCCAAAAGTTCCGTATCGTGTATTACAAGCCGACCTGAGTTTGTCTGTGGGTGATGCCAATACTAGCAATATGCTGATACAGGGCGATAACCTAGACGCGCTGAAAAGTTTTTTACCGTACTATGCAGGGCAAGTGAAGTGTATTTATATTGACCCGCCGTATAACACCAAAAGTGCGTTCATCTCCGCTTCATCCCTAAAATTAGAAAATACAATAAATTCACTCTGTTGATTGTCTAGTCGTACTAGAAATAAACCGCCTTTAAGGAAAACACCCATGGCAACGCTAAACATTTTGCAATACGAGTCTAAAATTTGGAGTACGGCTGACCTTTTACGCGGTTGTGGTATTAAAGAATCTGAATGGCCTTCTTTTATGATGCCGTTTTTTGCTCTGGCCATGATTGAAAGTCGATTGTTGCGGATGTTTGAAGAACTCAAAACCGATATAGGCGAAGAAAAAATCGCCACTCTTGCCAAAGAAGACTTAAACGAATTATTGCAAGACAAAGGCCAAGGCTTTAATAGCTATATTTTTGAAAATAACAAAACACTCAAAGACCTCTGTAAAAATGATAAAGCCTTTGAAATCGACTTTGAGGGTTACTTAAAAGGCTTTGATAGCGAAACCCGTGACTTATTGGGCGTAGAAACTAGCGAAGGCGAAAAGTTTTTAGATATTAAAGGTGTCATCGGTAAACTCAAGGCTAAAAAAATACTCCTCGGCTATGCCAAAGTCTGGAGCGAAATAGACTTACAACCGTTTAACAACTCTGAAATTACCACCTTAGAAGAACACATTAAGCGTAAATGGGCAGATATTTCCGCCGAAACCGCAGGGGAACAATATACCCCTGACGATGTTATTGCGTTAATTGCCGAAATTATTGCCGCTAAAATTGAAGACACCAATACCCTACTGACGATTTACGACTGCACTTGTGGTGGCGGTAATATGCTCTTTGGTGTGGAAGACCGTATTAACGAAAAATACAAACGCTTAACCCAAACCTTTGGCCAAGATTGGAACGATGCCTTATACGCATTGGCTAAAATCGAAAGTCGTTTTCGGGAAGACTCTCGGATTGAACACGGCAACACCCTCGTACAAGACAAGTTTAGCGATGCTGAGTTTGATGTAGTCGTTGCTAATCCGCCGTATGGTGTCAGTTGGAAGGGTTATCAGTCCGATATTGAAAAAGACAAAACACACCGCTTTAAGTTTTTGCCGTCTATTTCCGATGGCCAATTACTGTTTATGCAGCATTTAATTAGCAAAATGACGTTAACAGGCATGGGCGTTGTCGTTCATAACGGTTCTACGTTGTTTAGTGGTGATGCAGGTTCGGCAGAAAGCAACATTCGTAAATGGATGCTTGATACGGATATTGTCGAAGCGATTATTCAACTACCGACCGATGAGTTTTTTAACACGGGCATTTACACCTATTTATGGGTCATCAACAAAAGCAAGCGTGAGCAGTGTCGCAACAAAATCATGTTGATTAACGCTAGCAATAAGTTTAAGCCGTTGAAAAAAAGCAAAGGTTCTAAACGCAAAGAAGTGGACGAAGCTAGTCGCCTAGACATTGTGCAAACATTGACTGACTTTGTCGATAATGACTATGCGCGTGTGTTCGATAAACACTATTTTTACTACAATAAACAAGCCATTATGCTGACCAACATTGATGACAAAGGTCGCAGCTTTGAGCAACAACTCCCCAAAGATAAAACCAGTCTTAAACTTGACCCAATACGCCTAAGTAATGGTCAGCACACGTTAACTGAGTTTGTGATTAGCTCTGTTATAGGCACACCTTACGCCAATTTAGCCGACCTACTCGACAAACACATTAAGCCGATAATTGACGAATTAGACTACAAAGAACAACCACTGACGGTGCAAACCAGCGACCAAGCAAGTTACCACTTTGACAATGAGCAAGAGACACTAATTAAAACAGTCAATGGCACAGTAACCGCATTAGGCTGTGGCAAAATCGTGGTGAAAGCTGCGATTAAAAAAGCCTCAAAAACACTGCCTGAGCGTATAGAAATTAATATTGAGCTAACACCCGACTACCAAAAAGATTACGAGATTATTCCGTTTATTGCCGATGCAAGCCTTAATCAACAAGCCATTGATGACTTTATGGCAAAGTATGTCAGTAAGCCGTTTGAGTATTTAGACAATGTCATTGGTGCGGAATTAAACTTTAACAAGATTTTTTATACCCCCGAAAAATTGCGCCCGATTGCGGATATTTTGGGGGATATTAAGGGCATTAATTCCGAATTAGCGGCATTAGATGCTTTATTAGGCTTAACAGACTAATAAAGCTCTTTAATAAATATCGCACCCTTTAAACGAAAACTGGTTAAAGTACGACAAAATGGGATGACTTAAAGGGTATCGAAGTGCATAACAAGAAATGTGAAGTTGTACAACAATTCAGCCTTGTAAAAGAATTACAGATGACTATACTTCGCAGCAACAACACCCTCCACGCTTCCCATAAGCACAGCGCACCATGGAGGGTTACTTTTTTATGGGAGGCCATCCCTTGAGTCTCCCGAACAAAATTCCCTTTAATAAACCTCCGCTTACCTTTGCTAAACAACTGCAACTGCTAAAAAGCAGAGGCATGATTGTTAATGACGACAATAAAGCACTGAATTATCTTGGCCAACTAAACTATTATCGTTTAGGCGCATATTGGCTACCATTTGAGCAAAGTCATCAGTCACACCAATTTTTGCAAGGTACAACCTTTGAGCGTGTTGTGGACTTATACGTCTTTGACCGTGAATTACGCTTATTAGTGTTAGATGCAATTGAGCGTGTAGAAGTCTCGGTACGAACTCGTTGGGCATACATTTTAGCGCATACGCACGGTACTCACGCCCACACCCAAGCTAGTATTTTTAAGCCTACTTGGAGTCATTCGACACAATTACAAAAACTAGAAGACGAATACCAACAAAGCCAAGAAAAGTTTGTTCAGCATCTTCGCAACAAGCACAGTGAGTCAGTACCGCCTTTGTGGGTGCAAGTCGAATTATTCTCGTTTGGGCAATTATCTAAATGGTTGGCGAATTTAACTAGTAGTACCGACCGTAATGCAATTTGTCGGCATTATGGCTTTGATGAAGTCTATTTTGTGTCGTTTATGCACCATTTAACCACGATTAGAAATATATGCGCTCATCATGGCCGATTATGGAATAGAGACTTAACGGTGACTTTTAAGTTGCCAAGCCGCAACCCACAACGCTTAGTACCTGCGCTCAATAACCAACAAACCCGAAAGTTATATAACACTTTAGCGACATTAGCTTTTTTGTTAGACGGTATTTGTATTGGCCATCATTGGCGTAAACGGTTGATTGATTTAATAGACAAACATCAGATTGATGTTGCTGCAATGGGCTTTCCTAGCACATGGCGGACTTTGCCTTTTTGGGCAACATAATAAGGTTTAATTAAAAATGAATAGCGAAAAGTTGGCGTTTAGCCCGTATGCACTTTACAAAGACAGTGGTGTTGAGTGGTTGGGACAAGTGCCTGAGCATTGGGAAGTTAAACGAGTAAAAGACATTGTTTCTGTAAAACGAGGCGCATCGCCTAGACCAATTGATGACCCCATTTATTTTGATGACGATGGGGAGTTTTCATGGGTTCGTATTGCTGATTTATCTGCAAGCGAGCGTTATCTACTAACAACTAAAGAAAAGCTCTCCAAGTTAGGTGCGTCACGCAGTGTAAAAAGATACCCGAATGATTTTATTCTTAGTATTGCGGGTACTGTTGGAAAACCGATTATCACCAAAATTAAATGCTGCATACATGATGGATTTGTATGGTTTCCAAATCTTAAAATAAATCCTGAGTATTGGTATTATTGCTTTTCGACAGGACTGCCGTATCAAGGATTGGGAAAGTTAGGGACGCAATTAAATCTAAATACAGAAACTGTTGGCCTTATCTCTCTCCCCTTGCCTCCTAAAAATGAAACCGCACAAATAATTGACTACCTTGACCAAAAAACCGCACAAATAGACCACGAAATTGACTTATTAAGCAAAAAAACCACGCTTTACTCCAACCTAAAACAATCGTTAATTAACGAAACGGTAACGCGAGGTTTGGATAAAAATGCAGCATTAAAAGATAGTGGCGTTGAGTGGTTAGGGCAAGTGCCTGAGCATTGGCAGATTAAGCGACTAAAAGATATTGGCACAAGCATCATTGGTATTATTTACTCGCCTGAAGATGTTGTTGATAATGACTCTCAAGGTGTATTGGTGCTTAGGTCTTCTAACATTCAAAAAGGCAAACTTAGCTTGTTAGATGTTGTTTATGTGAATCAAAAAATCCGCCCCCGACAAACCATTCGAATGGGGGATATTTTGATTTGCTCTCGAAATGGAAGTAGGGATTTAATTGGAAAAAATATTTGCATTGATGAAAGTATTAGTGGATGTACTTTTGGCGCATTTATGACTGTATATCGTTCGCGCTATTTTGAGTTTATTTCTAAATTTTTCAACTCACAAATCTTCAAGGCTCAATCTGGCTTATTTATGTCTTCTACAATAAATCAGCTCACAATAAACACGTTAAATAACTTTTTGATACCACTGCCTCCACTCCCCGAACAAAAAGCCATCGCCAACTACCTCGACCAAAAAACCTTACAAATAGACAACATGGTTAGTGCTATTGACCGCAAAATTGCTACACTGCAAGAACTACGCAAAACACTCATTAACGACGTAGTGACAGGCCAAATAAAGGTAATTTAAGGATGAACGAACAACATTTACAGGATAAGTTTTTAGTCCCTTTTTTTGTCAACGCGTTAGGCTATCAAGAAGTTAAAGCCAACACCGTGACTAGCTCACTGATTATAGAAGAAGACCTAGAAGCGTTTATCTCGCAAACATCGCTCAACAAAACCGCCTACCACGACTTACTCAAAAAATATCACAACGACCGCAAACAACTGTTAGCCGATGTTATCGCCCTACTCCAAGAACGCATCGCCAGTAGTCGTAACATGGCCTTGTTTATCAATGCCAACAAATCCTTCACCCTACAAGGCATCAAACTACACCTGTTTTACCCTAGCGATAGCGTCATTCACGGCAATGCCCTGTTTGAACAAAACATCTTTTCTGTGGTGCAAGAACTGTCTTACAGCATGGTGTACCAAAATAAAAAGATATTTACCTTTCGTCCCGATTTATGCTTTTTTATCAACGGCATTTACTTAGGCTATAGCGAATTAAAATCAAACTACACAGGCCAAAACGCCAGCAAAAACGGACGTGGCAAAGTGGTTAAAGATTATTTAGAAGCCGTCACCGCCTACCATAAACACATCGACAGTAACGCCCAATTCAGCGAAAAAGACAAAGAAGACCTTCGCAAAGAATTTTTGAAAATATTTGAAAAAGCCATCCATATTAGTACCACCGACATTCATCAAACCTATTTAATTCGCCACATTAGCGACTACTTTGACGAAATGCTAGCCAATTGCCGTTCAGGTAAATTTGACCGCCAACACCTAGAAGACCGCATAAAACTTACCTTTAAGCCTTACCCATTACTACCGAATACCCTAGAAACCACCGACAAGCTCAAAGAGATTTTTACCGCCCATTACGGTAAAACATTTATTGAAAAAGAAATTCTGTATTACAACTTTATTGAGCGTGATGTTCATAAAGTCCAAGATAAAAAAGAAGTCAAAGACGAAAAAGGCTACCTGATTGCCCCTCGCCCCAAACAAAAGTTTGGCACAGATAAAATCATGGCCAAGATAGATGAATTTTTAGCCCACGAAGGCGAAGATGACTACTTTATCGAGCTACTGCAAAAACAACTCGCCAACGTCAGTGTAACCAAAAAACAAGAACTGATTGCCAAACGTAAAGCCTATGCCAACAACAAAAATACTTACTCGCTGTTAATGCAATATGCCGCAGGTTTTGGCAAATCAAATATTATTGGTTGGTCAGCATTACAACTCAAAGACTTACGCCGCAAGGGTGAATACGTTTACGACAAAATTATGATTGTGGTTGATAGAGTACAACTACGCGACCAAATCGACTCCAAAATGCTCAACATGAACATTGATAATAAAATGTACATGGAAGTACGCAATAAAACGAATCTGCAAGAAGCTCTAAAGTCCGACACGCGCATTGTCATTGTTAACCTGCAAAAATTTGGCGCAATTAAAGAACTCTTAGATGCCGATGTCTTAGCCAAACTTGCCAGCCTACGCATTGTGTTTTTGATTGATGAAATTCATCGCTCAAACAGTGGCGACCAACACGACAATATGGTCAACATCTTTGATGAGTTACAAACCGCGTTTGATGTCGATAGCAACTACAACAAAAAACGTAGCAAGAAAAATCTTATTATTGGCTTTACTGCCACCCCCGACGACCACACCTTAGCCCGTTTTGGTGAATACAGTGGTTATGCCGAAGGTGAAAAACTGTGGATTCCCTTTGACTCTTACACCATGAAAGAAGCCATTGACGATGGCTTTATTTTGAACCCCCTGAAAAACATCATTCCTATTGCTTCTAAAATGATTTTTGCTGTTCCTGACAACGCCACCGAAGGCGTGAGCGGCGATAAAAAAGAATACAAAGACGTACAAAAAAAGCAGATTTATGAAGAACGCGAGCGCATATCCGCCATTAGTAAGTATGTGGCCGACTTATTGGTCAAAGACGTTTACCACAAAATTCGCGGTACAGCCAAAGCCATGCTTGCCGTGTACTCCATTAAAGCCGCTATTGCTTACAAAGATGAAGTCACTACACACTTTGCCGAAGCCGTAAAAGACCCCAAATATCAACGCTACGCCAATGCACCTATTTATATCGTCTATTCCAGCAGCCAAGACGAACAAAACGCCAGCCAACTCAATGACGGCCTCAATGAGCAGCAAGTGTTAAATGCGTTTGCACAGTGTAAAAATGGTTTAATTATTGTGGTGGCTAAACTACAAACGGGCTTCGATGAAAAAAAACTACATACCCTGTTTCTAGACAAAGAAGTCAGAGGTATTAGTGCCATACAAACCATTTCACGCGTCAACCGAACGGCAAAATACAAGAACGACTGCAAGATTATTGATTTTTCTTACGAAAATGTGAATGTTAAAAACATCAAAGAAGCCTTTGAGCATTTTTCGGATGTTGTGGTTAGTGACTTTGACCCGCACAGCGACGCACGTATATTAGATTTGCTGTATATCGAACTGAAAAAATCCGATGTTTACCAAACATTCTACAAGCCCTTTTTAGCCATCTTTAAGGATGACCAAAAACGCGACAACCCCGAAAGCTATTTAGACTTTGAAAGCAGCCTAAGAAAGCATATCGACACACACCCAAAACACACCGAAGACACCAAAGCGAAAAGCAGCCAATACTTTAGCATTCTAAATTGCATTGAGTATGTGATAGCCCTTGACCCTAAATTTAATGAAGGCAGCTTTTTATATTTTTGGCGCAAATTTAATACGCTCTACAACACCATGCACCGTATTGAAGATACTCGCGACCCAATAGATGTTTACTTCGATAATCAAATTGGCATTATTGAAAAGCAAACCCAAGAAACAGAAGAAAAAGGCAAGAAAAAACGAACTATGGCCACGGCTGGTAGTACAACAGGCGGCGCACCTCATCCATTCAACGTGATGGATATTATTGAAGCGCGTAACCAAAACGAAGAACAAATTGCCGCCTTGATACAAGAGTTTGAAAGCAAAATACTCGCTTTCTTTGCCTATATTCCCACAACTAAAGACGGCGAACGATTGATTGTCAAAATCAAATCATCGGTGGCTGAAAATGAAATCTACGACACGTTTGCCATTATTTATCGTCGCTACAAAATCTTAAAGCAAAGCGAAGTCGGTGAATACTTTTTCAAAGAAACCAGCGACCTCGTCAATAAGTTATGTGATGACTTTGAAAAAACGGTGCGTGAAGAAAATAGCTGAACTTAAAAGAACTCACCCCCCTGTCCAATGACACGACAGGGAGGCTACTTATCATTAAAAAAGTAACAGTTACAAAAAAAAATATAAATCTTTTCAAAGAAAAAAAGCCAGAAACTAACTATTTATTTAAAGCAAAAAAATTCCGTTGGCTGTTCTTTCGGCTCAAAATGTTTTCTGAGGGTTAGCATTTAGAAAGTTTACGAAAATTGGGCATCCTTCCAAAAATCGGATTAAACACCTATGATTCTAATCGTTGATGTGGCGATCCCTGCTCGCATCAACCCCTTTGCCTGATTTGGAGCTTTGTAATGAGTACTAATGTTTTGACAAACAATGTGAATGGCAACTTGAGTATTATTCAGGGTAGTAGCCCTATAGAGAATAATGATGAATACGATGATGATGACTATGACAGTCCATACAACACCAGCGAAGATTGTATCAATGATGTATCTGATGCTCATCTAGGGCATAAAAAATATCATGGATTTAATTTTTATGATCAGTATGCCTATGACGATTTCGTGCTTGAAAATATCCCATACGTAAGACCTTATTACTTTGCGTCTGAGATCGACAACGTAAATAGAGTTCAGCTGACTCAGCATATAACTATTGATGAAAAAGTTGAGACTCTGACTATGATCATCAACGATAATGATCTTAAGAAGGTCATCAAAAACCTAAAATTATTGCAGAAAATTATCGCGGCGCGTAAATCTCGTTACCGCAATTAACACACGGTACAAATGATAATAATATTAGTAATTAATTGATACTTAAGCATATATAATTTTTATGGTGCGCACCTGCACCATAACCCCTAAATCTAAAAGCCCTATTCGTTCTGCGAATAGGGCTTTTTTTATGCGAGCAATAAACATGACTGACCCAAAGAATGAAAACAAGGACGTTAGCTTTTTATCGGACTGTAGCGAGGTCTGCCGTTCTTTTTCGCACCCACGCGCCCAACAAGCCGCCCATGTCCTCGACGTTTTAGATGATGACGATGCCAGCAACCTCAAAAAATCGGTTGCCGTTCTTTGCTTATTTATCTAAGCACCAACCACCCAAAAACAAACAGCCCTACTCTTTCTTAGAGTAGGGCTTTTTTATGTGAGTAACCATGATGAATCCTGTAGAAACAAACCATTTACACCTTATCTTGACCGCACAATGTCCCAAGCTTTCACCAACGGCTGAAGGACTTTTAAGCTACAACATTTGGCAAGAAACCGACAGTGATGTGCTTTACATTGCCTTAGCCGCTAACGAGGGTGGCGGTTATTTTAGCCACGAACTGATTCCTGTATTACACCTCATGGATTGTTTAGCGACATTACAAGCGAGTAAACAAGCCTTTCCTGCCGTTCGCTTGCGTACTGCGTTTGAAGGTAAATCTGCCAATAATGCCAGTTTCTTAGCCGCCGTATTGCGTCACCAAGAAGTGCTATTACCCTGTCCTGAAAATACTAAGCTGCATACCGTTTCTATCAAGATGACAACTTGGCCTGAACGCTTATTACTGCTTGATACACGCTCTCAAACCCCTACCAACACCGACGTTGATAGTCATCCGCAACCAAATGCCACTCCACCGATAAAAGCAGCGAAAGGGAAGCAAAAAACAGCCCCCAACACATTGCCTGAATCGTTATTACCTAGTGCAGTAACAACGGACATTGCTGACTTGCATGATGATGAAAATTCATTGGAGATGGTTGATGAAAATCATTCGTGATATTGACTCTATCGCGCAATTACCCGAAGGACAAATTCGCCTACACATTCAAGCCGAGCTTAATGGCTTATTAGCGGAGTTTGGTCAACCTTACGACCCTAGTTTTCATGGGTGGTTTGTTGTCTTAGAAACCGTCAATGATTTGTATGCTCCGTTGGCGTTACTGCCCTACTCATTAATGAGCAAGCTCCAACAACAAGCCTTCGACTGGCTAGGTAAAACTAACGAGCATTACGAAGTCTTACTGATGCTCAACGACAATGAATCGGTGATGGTGTATTTACCTTGCTCCTTGCTCCATGACCTGCCCGACCTTGAAAGTACCTTATTAGTCCTCGCTTCTGCCGTTGCATAGTGCCTAGCAAAGCACACCACTGCACACGGTTTCCCTTTTCCTTTTCTATAATGTGAGTAATTTATGACTACCAACAGTCTTTTCCCATTGGGGCATATTAGTGCAACACCCAATGCCCTTGCTTATTTAGCGCAACACAATCTAACGCCCATTCCTTTTTTACGACGACACCAACAAGGCGATTGGGGGTGTGTTCCTGCCGAAGATGCCAATGCCAACAATGAAGCCTTGCACAATGAAGGTCGCTTGTTATCGAGCTATACGGTGGGTGATGGCAAAGTATGGTTGATTACCGAAGCGGATCGTTCAGCAACGACGTTACTTTTACCCGACGACTACTAGATAGACCAGAAATGCACCAGAGGGCTTGCTTGAAGCAGGTTCTTTGGCGTTTAGAGGTGAATATTTGCAAGCAGTAATCGCAAGCGACAACGAGCCGACTCACGTTCTAAAGATTCTACGTTCGTTTTTGTGGTTTTTTGGGGTGAAACGAGAAATTTATAGTCAGTTACAAAAGTAATTTTCCTAACGTTCAATTAACACAAAAAACCGTCCGAGCCGAGAAGTCCCTGCTCCAACGTTTTTATGTGTCGGATGAATAGAATTGGAAGACCGTTTACCTACTTTTTGGGCTATAGACAGCGGCTAAAAAGTTGCTAGAATCAGTTCACTAAATCTGCAAAAGGCTCTCGCAGCCTGTCAATAGTAAGCACGCTAGCTAAGTCTAGTGTCACCTCAAAATAGAAATCCAAGCGATCTAGTCTGACTAGATGTCTGCTCAAATTAAAGACTTTATTAATAGTTTGAAAATGCCTCATGGCATTGCTTGGCTTTTGTACGCTGTTTTTTGGACTTTTTTGATGTGAGGATTTTATGGCAACAACAAATCGCTGCTTTAGGTTGAGCAAACGCGCCATCGACGCGTTACCTGCCAGTGCTAGCAAAGAGACTGAATATACGGATACCGACGTATCGGGATTGAAATTGGTTGTGACTAAGCAAGGTCATAAATCGTTTCTCCTGCGCTACACCTTTCAAGGGCGAAAACGCGCCATGAAATTGGGCAACTATCCTGTCCTAGATGTAGCTAACGCACGCTCTAAGGCATTAGAGGCTAAGCGTTTATTGCTGGAAAACACCGACCCACAAGCGGAACGCGATGTATTGGATTCTGTACCGACGTTACAAGATTTTTGTGAGCGTGAGTACATCCCCTATGCAGAGCAACACAAGCGTTCTAGTGCCGATGACATATCGAAACTGAAAGTGCACGTTTATGGCCGTTTAGGAAATTTACGACTGAGTGAAATTACCAACAAGGACATCGAGCAGTATCTAAGCGGTGTCCGCAAAGATGCCAATCTTGCGCCAGCAACATCGAATCGTCACTTAGCGTTACTGTCAGTTATTTTTAACTTAGCGATTCGGTTTGAGTTATTGGAGAAAAACCCTTGTGCGCAGATAAAAAAACTGAAAGAAAACAATCAGCGCGATCGCTTTCTATCGCAGGATGAGCTGAGTCGTTTGTTGACCGTAATGGATGATACGAACCCTGAAACTTGTGAGCCTAATCGTATCACCGTTGCAGCGGTCAAGTTGCTTTTATTAACAGGGACACGGCGCGAAGAAGCATTGAGTGCTATGTGGGAAGATATCGACATTGAGAAAAAGCAATGGCGTTTGCCACAGACTAAGAGTGGTAAAAAACGTTTTGTGCAGTTGAATGAAGCGGCGTGTGCGCTATTACGCGGCATTCAACCTGTAGAGGGTTCTCCTTTCGTCTTTGTTAACCCACGAACGAAGACGAGAGTAAATACTCCTGTAAAAACGTTTAAACGACTGATGGATAAAGCTCAGATCAGCAATTTCAAAATCCATGATTTACGTCATTCATTTGCTTCTATGGCTGTGAATAGCGGTGCGACATTGTATGTTGTGCAACATTTGCTTGGCCATGCCTCTCCACAAACCACGCAAAGATACGCTCACTTACAAGATAAAACATTGCTAGCTGCATCCGAAAACATTGCGAGCTTGATGCTAACTAAGCAACAAGCCTAACTCAACTACACAAGGGCTAACCATGCCCTTTTTTTGAGCAACGTAACACCGAAAAATCATCTAATTAGGCTATTGCATAACCGCCACTAAAGATGATAGATTAGCAAAATCAGTTAAACGCTGATCTTAATTTAGACATATCAATACTCTTCAATTTCGTGTCAACAGGCCTCTAGCCTGTATGACACGCTCTGTAATTACCTATTAATCTTACACATAGCAGTCTTTTTAGGCGAGAACGGATTTTCGCCTAATTTCTAACACATTTGTTTTGGAGTTTTGATATGGCCGTTTTACACAGAAAAAAAGAAGCTTCGTATTTTAATGCGCTCATCGCCACAGTAGAAATACTACCGCCTTACAATAAGGCTAACTACCGTCTTAGACTTTTAAAATCACCTAAAAAAATCAATGACATACTTGCTATGATATTTGATAATACACCGAATTATGGCATCTACTTTCATGTCTCACCAATTTTACACCTAATTGATGAATTGCGTAAAACTAACAGCAACACACCATACGACTATAGTCGTTTTGAAATGATTAATAAAAGAAGTTTTCATTGCAGTAATTTCCCGCAACTTATGTATAAATATCTTTGTGACCATCTAGTTTATGCTGTTACCTACGATATTCGTATGGAAAGCGAAGACCTAAACCAATTTGAGTTACTTATTAATAAACTTGAGAGTTAAATAAAACATTAGTTCAGCATAATAAAGAAGCCCATTTAATTTGGAATCCCCTCAACAAACGTGACCGCGTATGTTGAGGAGCTGAGGAGTTAAGGACAACTCAAATGCGTTAAAACAAAGCAACATTAAACAGAGAAAGAAAATGAAAGAAACAACTTATGCGTTAAACAGTAGTGAATTTATTACAAGCAAAATTCAATCAATAGAAAGCGGCTGCACCTTAATTGAATCGCCAACAGGGAGCGGTAAAACGTCCTTTGTATTAGATAAATTAACCAAAACCCAAAAGATATTGATGCTCGTACCATTAGTCGGGCAAGTACGCCAATTAAAATCAACGTATGCCAGTCGAAGTGACATTGTTTTTTTATCGGGTACGGATAAAAGTTCGACTCGTGATATTGCAGACCATCAAGGTAAGCATATTGTCGCTACCTACGACATTTGGCCGCACTTGAAAAGCAAACTGAAATTTAACAGCTATACCTTAGTTGTTGACGAAGTGCATAAGCTGTATTCGGCAGGTTCTTACCGCGATGAAGCATTAAACCCACTGTTAGATGCATTGGCTGACAAAACAACCTTTGTGAAAAAGTTGATGCTCACGGCGACGTACACCCCTAATTTAGCTGAAATCGCAAACATTTTACCTGATACGTGGATGAAAATTACGCGCCCTACTATTTCCACCCCTAAAAAGCTGACAGTGAATGTTTATAGTCAACAATGGTCTTACCACTGGCTACAGGCTGTATTTAATCGACTACAACTACGAACTGGCAAGCAAATAGTTTTTGTCCGATTAAACTCGAATGCTCGCATGGAAAAAGCAGCGGAATGCTTGAAAACTAAAGGCTATAAAGTATTAGCCGTTAGTCGCCGAACACTTGCTAATGATGTCGTAAAACAGGTTTTAATTGAGCAAGAACTACCTAAAGACTATGACGTGGTATTAACCACCTCCATCTTTGATGAAGCGATTAACTTAAATAACGCGGATAGCGATATTGACTCCGTTCATATTGTCGATGCGTCTGCACATCCTGAAGAAATCGTGCAGTTTATGGGACGCTTACGCAACGCGAATCCGCCCTTCTTTTTACATATCCAAAAAGATGCTGTTTTTTTGAAACCCCTGAAAAGCATCGACGAAACTAAATGTTGGAAACATATAAAAGCACAATACGATACGCTGATTAACTTTGCGAATGCCAGCAAAATGATTGCTCAAACGTTTGGTGAGCAAATTAACATGGATGGTCTGATGAAGGGCATTGCGGCGGTGAATACGACGCTAAGTAATTTTTTAGAGTGTCCGATTTTAACGGCAAAGGCCAATCTTGTCGTCGCTAATAAAGCGGGCATACTGGCTTGTTGCTATCGAACAGATACTTTTTATATTTATCAGCATTACGATAAATTAGCGGCACGTTTGAAAGCATTACTGCCATCCTTAGTCGTTGATAAGCATTGCTGTAATGACAAATCAGACTCCTCATTAGATGATTTAATGAAAAGCGTTGAGGCAGCGCAGGAAGCCTCAAAAAAACAAGCGATTAAAGTCGTTTGCCAACGAATCGAATTGGATCGCAAAGTCCATAAAAAATCCCTGCTAGAGTATGGTTATGAAAAGCTAAACGAACTTAAAGAGAACGGACAAACAGCCAATCCTTTTAACCGCGTCACCCAACTCGAAGCATATCGACAATATACTCCTGCGGTGACTTTGTGTACTCACTTGCAAGATATTAATGATGTGCAACGCGCTTTGGAATGTGATGACACTTACAAAGTGATTGAATTATCAAACTCCTATCGAAATGATATTTTTAAGAATGAAATTCGTACCATATTAAAGCAATGCCTCAAACTTCATGAAACAAAAATTGAAGCTGAAGATGCGGTGTATATCGTTGGTACAGCGTTTAAAAGAGCTAGCCAAAAACTACCAACATTGAAAAATATTATCCTGCAAAAACCGAGACTGGGTATTTCTTTGCAAAAGGGAAATAACCACGTCAACGTAAATCCGAGTAAGGCAATGAATTTGCTGGTGCAAATGGCAGACGTTGATGACTTCAATGCCAAGAAATCAACGAAACGCTATTTGATGCTAAAAGGGTTGCACTGGAAGGGTTATATATTTTGTCATGCAAAACGGACGCCGTGCTACGAAGATACGAAGCCTTTAGAAGAAAAGCTTGTTGAAGAATCGTTGGAAGCTGAATTTGCCTAGCAGAGTATAAGTAAAGCCCTATCGAAAGGTAGGGCTTATTCATGTGTTGCACAGTGCCATTATTTTGCATCGCCACGACGGTTAAATATTATAAATATTTTTATCTACGATATCAGAATAAACCATCATAAAAATTTTTATAAAATTTAACATTTAAGGGAAAAAACTCAGAGGGGGGAAAATAGGAACAACGACAAAAAAAATCATCGGGTAAAGGACTTCCTTGCTGCAAGCTAAAAAACGAGGGGGGAGTTTTGCTAAAAGAATACTATTTTGGGGGAATACCCCACGCTACTGGTTGGGGGCGAGTGTCTGTCAACGTCGGCATGGCACACGTCGTATGTCGTAACCATCTCACATAGCCTCGCTAAAAGGCTTCTTTTGTTGCTTTCAGGGCAAAGTCCACGTCACATCTCAAGGTAAGTCTTTTGTTGTCAAATCGCCGCTAAAACTGTTTTCAATCATCATGCAGTGTCATTCAGTAATTATTCAAATTTTCACGCATAAATACCATTCAGGTCGTCATCCGCCATTCAGTAAAAACCACCAAAAAGCGCAATGCTGTCCAATGCGTTCAAAACATTGGTTTTTTCAATGTCTGGTCTTGTCTGGTCTCTGGTTCAGGTCTGGTTCATCAGCAAAAATTGGGGTGTAATAAAACCGAAAAACTGACCCCCTGCCTCGTTTTCATTGGTGGGATTAAATAACGATGGTAGCTTAGTTTTGCTTCATCCTTTCAATATATTGCTTAGGCGCATTGGTTATCCTTGCTCAATGCTCTAAAAAGTTCTGGTCTGTTTATCTTTATTCATCAAACAGTTTTCAAAAAACATAACTCATTGAAAAATATAGCAAATAATGGAGTGTTTCTTGTTCTCATAATCCTTTGGTCCACGGTTCAAGTCCGTGCAGACCCACCATATAAATCAAAGGCTTACAGAAATGTAGGCCTTTTTTATTTTACGTCAATGACGACAACAATTAAGCCGTTGGCTTAAAATAATGCACTAACCTAGCCACTAGTAATTAACTCTTGCCAAGTGGCACATAAACAATCTCAAAATCTGCACCGAGTTCTGCTTGTAGTTGCAACCGCATGGCATTGGCTGCATTCTCAAAACGCTCAAATTCATCTTCATTCCATGGACTGACATCGGCAGGGTTAGACCAACTTAATGCCTGATCATGCCATGCCGACAACTTATCCAGTTGCTCGCGGATAGATGTTGATAGCGGCAAAACCTCCTCTAACGAGCCAACATCAAATTTCTCTAATGCAGCTTCGTTGCCACACCAAAGGCAGCCTCCGCCCCATTCAAACATTAGAAAAATACGATAAAGATGAGTCATATTAAAACCAACGACAAGACAAACTATTCATCAAAACAAAGAGCATCCCGCCATGCCTCTAATTTACGCTGAAAAGACCAACTGGCATGAGCAGGACTGGTGGAAGGCACTCTCCTAAATTCTAGCGCATCGCACATCGACTGTGGCAACAGGACTTGCCGCCGAAAACACTGTTCTGCCTTAGCCCCATTAAACACCACCCGCTCAAGATAGGGATGTTCGCTGATAAAAAATGCAAAATCATTCGTCACGCTCGTGGCATCAACAATGGCCGAATCTAAACTGCCTTTACGCTCACAACCCTGCAAAACATCCCACAGCGCAAAGCGAGCATCCATTAAACCACTTAACCGCTCGTTATAAGGTGCGCTTGCCGCCACGCCTGTGATTGTTGCTAAAATCGACCAAAAAGCATTTCTCGGATGCGCATAATATTGTTGTGCCGCTAACGAGGCGGCACTGGGCATACTACCCAAGATCAAAATTCGCGCATTAGGCTTGGCGACTGGTGGAAACGCTCGCAACAACACTGTGTCATTGGCTATTACCGCACCATCAATCGCCACCATATTTTTAACTCTGTGTAGATAATGGTTTTACAACAATCTTGCTATCATCGCGCCATTAAATGAATTTGCTAAAGGTATCTTCACTAAAATGCCACTACCCGCAGCGACATCGACGGCTTCATTATGCTTGCCACGCATCTCGGTTAAAATCATTTCGACATTACCTTGAGGATGAATCACTTCTAGTCGATCTTGCAGGGCAAAACGATTTTTAACATCCACTAAAGCCCAACCGTCTTCAATCGACAATACTTGCCCCACAAACTGGCTTCGTTTCGCTTCGGAGTTGCCTGTAATATAGTTTTGCGTGTCTTGCGACACATGACGTTGTAAAAATCCTGCGGTATAACCCCGATTCGACAAACCTTCTAACTCTAACAATAACTCAGGATTAAAAGGTCGCCCTGCGACAGCATCATCAATCGCTCGACGATAGGTTTGAGCGGTACGCGCTACATAATATTGTGACTTGGTACGGCCTTCAATTTTTAACGAAGTCACACCAATTTTGGTCAATTTCTCAATATATTCAATGGCGCGTAAATCTTTAGAATTCATAATGTACGTGCCGTGCTCATCTTCCATAATCGGCATTAACTCGCCCGCACGATTGGCCTCTTCAATTAAATACACTTGATCCGCCGCAGGATGACGTTCCGTACCACCACACGCGGAAAAACTGCTATTCGCTTCTTCCAGCTCTTTGCCGAAATCAAAGCCTTGTAATTTAACGATATCGCCAGCTTCGTTTTGGTCAGCATCGTGCATTTTATAATTCCAACGACAGGCATTGGTACACGTGCCTTGATTGGGGTCACGACGGTTAAAATAACCCGATAACAAACAACGTCCCGAATAAGCAATACACAATGCACCATGGACAAATACTTCTATTTCCATATCAGGGCATTGTTGGCGAATTTCGGCAATTTCATCTAACGACAACTCACGCGACAAAATAATGCGTTTAACACCGACACTTTGCCAAAACTTCACCGAAGCATAGTTGAGCGTGTTGGCTTGCACCGACAAATGAATATTAATATCAGGCCATGCTTCGCGCGCTAACATGATTAAACCAGGGTCAGCCATGATAAAGGCATCGGGTTTCATCTCAACAATCGGCTGCAACTGACGAACAAAACTGCGTACTTTATCGTTATGCGGCAAAATATTGGCCGTAACATAAAACTGTTTACCGCGTGTATGTGCTTCTTCAATGCCTTGTGCCAATTGCTCTACCCGAAAGTCATTATTACGTGCACGCAATGAATAACGCGGCAAGCCTGCATACACGGCATCGGCACCAAAATCATAGGCGGTACGCATTTTTTCAAGGCTGCCAGCAGGCAGTAACAATTCAGGAGTCATCAACAAATACCAAGTTAGGTCAAAATGTTGGCCATTTTAACCCTTACAAAAACTATGGGATATGTTTTATGTCGCTAGAATGCAAAAAGTCGGCATTGCGCCGACTTTATAACACGCAAATATAATCTTTACAGTTTCGACAACTTCTCTAACAAGATATTTTGTGCATGATGAGGATGTGCCTCCGCGCCTGCATGAACACGCGTCCAAACACCATTCGCCTGTAACTCCCAAGCAAGTTGATTGTCCACGAGATAACTCAATAAGCCATCTTTATAAATCCGTTTTTTTAATACAGGGTCGTCAATCGGAAAGCACGCTTCTACGCGTGAGAATAAGTTTCTATCCATCCAATCCGCGCTTGAGCAGTAAATCTTTAAATCACCATCATTCGAAAAACAAAATACCCGGGTATGCTCTAAAAAGCGTCCAACAATTGATCGCACCCGAATGTTTTCCGAAATACCCGCCATCTGTGGTCGTAAACAGCAAATGGAACGAATAATCAAATCCACTTTTACGCCCGCCATCGACGCACGATACAAGGACTGTATAAGCTGCTTCTCGGTTAAGGCATTGACTTTAATAATGATATGCGCCGCTTTTCCTGCTTTTGCTAATTGAATTTCGTGTTCAATCGAAGCCATTAACTGCGCATGAAGCGTAAATGGGGCATGAAGTAATTTTTTTAACTTTGCCGTTTTACCCATCCCTGTTAATTCTTGGAAGATTTTATGCACATCTTCACATAGCTCAGTATTCGCACTCATCAAGCCATAATCGGTATAAATACGTGCGGTCACCGCGTGATAATTACCTGTGCCCAAATGGACATAACGGTGTAATTTATTGTCTTCACGGCGCACCACTAAAATCATTTTCGCGTGCGTTTTATAACCAACAATGCCATACACAACAATTGCGCCCGCTTCTTGCAGTTTATTGGCTACTTCAATATTGGACTCTTCATCAAAACGAGCGCGTAACTCAATAACCGCTGTAACTTCTTTACCGTTACGAGCTGCTTCCGACAAAATACGGACAATTTCTGAGTCTGCACCTGTGCGATACAAGGTTTGTTTAATTGCCAATACTTGCGGGTCTAATGCCGCTTCTTTTAAAAAATTAATGACGGGAGTAAACGACTCAAACGGATGATGTAACAACACATCTTGCTTTTTTAAGGCTTCAAACACACTTTCAGACTTTTGCAAAATGACAGGTGTCGTCGGTGTAAACGGAGCGTAACGTAAACGCGGACGATTAAAATTAGATAATAAACGTGCCAAATTCACAGGGCCATTGACGCGATAAAGTGCATCTTCTTTTAAAGCAAATTTACGTAATAAATATTCGGTAATCGGCTGCGGGCAATTATCGGCCACTTCCAAACGTACCGCTTTACCAAAGCGACGAGAAAACAAACCACCTTTTAAGGCTAGTGCTAAGTCGTCAGCATCTTCATCCACTGTTAAGTCGGCATTACGCGTTACACGGAATTGATAACAACCTGTTGCCACCATGCCTAAGAACAACTCAGTAACGTGCTCATGAATAATTGCCGATAACAACACATGCTGGTCGCCACCATTTGTTAACTCATCGGGCAAACGTACCACTCGCGGCAATGAGCGCGGAGCAGGCACAACCGCTAAAGAAATCTGCCGACCAAAAGCATCTTTACCTTCTAAAGAGACAATAAAGTTTAAACTTTTATTCACTAAACGCGGAAAAGGATGGGCAGGATCAAGGCTAATAGGCGTTAAGACGGGTAATACTTGCTCACGAAAATACTGTTTTACCCATGTCGCTTGCGCTTCGTTGAGTTCGTCACGTTTAAGAAAGCGAATATTTTCCGCCGCTAACGCTGGCAAAACATCTTCATTTAAAATTTTATATTGCTTTTCTACTGCACGATGACAAATAGCTGAAATCTTTTTTAAGACATCTTGTACCAGCATTCCATCCGAAGAGGTTGAGCCAATTGCAGGGTCAAACGCTAATTGTTGTAATAATCCTGCCACCCGAATTTCAAAAAACTCATCTAAATTACGACTAAAAATCAGTAAAAAATTCAAGCGTTCTAACAAGGGATGGATTGGGTCAACCGCCTGCTCCAACACACGCAAATGAAAATCTAAAATACTCAGTTCGCGATTCAGGTAATAATCAGGATTATTTAAATCAACAACAGACTCTGCGGTCATGATGCTACATCTCTAAAATGGGGTACAAATGTTCTAATACGTTATGACAAAACAATGACAGCTTAATGACAAACATCAGGGGTAATCGGCATAATACATACGGCGTTGAATAATTCGAGTCTTACGTAACAAACGACGGTCAGAGCGATGTTTATCGTAATACCGTGGATTAGGCACCATTGCTGCTAACTTTGCCGACTCACTTGCTGATAAACTGCGGGCACTTTTTCGATAATAATGTCGAGATGCCGCCTCTGCGCCAAAGACACCATTACCCCACTCAATGACATTTAAGTAAATTTCAAAAATCCGTCTTTTACTCATCATTTGTTCCATCATCACCGTAATAGCGGCTTCTTCCAACTTACGCCAAGGTGTTTTTTTACCTGACAAAAATAAATTCTTCGCTAACTGTTGCGAAATCGTCGAACCGCCCGCAACAATTTTGCCTTTTTTCAGGTTTTTTTCCCATGCGGTTTGGATCCCTTCCCAATCAAAACCTTCGTGGTCTAAAAACTTGGCATCTTCTGAGGTAATAAGTGCTTTTTTAAGGTTCGGGGAAATTTGATTGTAGGCTACCCAACGATGTTTTAACTCGGCATCGGGGTTTTTACTTTGCAACACTTGTAGCTGTGTTTCCATAAAAGCACTGGTTTCAGGATTATGATTAATCCACCAGAAGACATGAGCAAACAGCCATAACTGATAGGCGACGAACAACCCAATAACGAACAAAATCCCTCGCCACACTAACACGCGTAAGGTCATAAAATGCTCTTTAGGGGCGATATTGAACGGAGATTTCTACAGGATTGATAGCCGCTGCATTTATGGAAACATCCGATCCAAAAAACGTCCCCGCTTTACGCAACACCGACAAACTCGCTTCGCTCATATCATCACCTTGAGCGACAGCTTCTTTCGTTTTTTTCTCTGGTGTGTTACCCGCTAAATTATCAGCCACTTGTTGTTCATTATCCGTACTAAAATTGAGTTTCAATCCATTACCAATAGCGGCCTCTTCCAGCACGGCAAAATCTAGAGGCTTTAACGGAAAACTTTGCGCGGTGGTACGTTGGTATCGAAACTGCTCAATATAGACAGGATGCAAAAATCGTTTAGCGGCTTCAATCGCCATTTCTAAATCTTCAGGCCCCGAAATAATTAAAGGAGGAATATAGGTGTCTATTGCCGAGTTGAGTTCAGGCGACTTAACGGGCATTACACTGACTCCACTTGTTTGGTCTGATTTTTCACTGAGTTGAATATTAATGACAATGGAGTCAGCAAATTTCTTTTCTAATTCTATTTGTTTTTTATGGGCGTACATTGCTGCCAAAAACTCATTATAGTTGGCAAAGTTTTCTAAACGGGGGCGAGGAGTAACGTCATCAGCGGCAACGAGTGTCACAGCAAAAATCATAAAGAATGCTACTACCAAACGCTTCATGATGTGACTTCCTGCAAAATACTCTGGCTACTTGACCAAGTTTGGACACTCAATAAACCTTAGCCACCAAAATAATCGGCAAGGTTAGGCTCTTATATTGTCATATTGATCATGTCGAATCTAGCAGAATAAGCCCTGACCCACAATGCCATGCTCATCTTAACGAAACGCATTAATGGTTATTGTCTTATGGAGCAAGGTTAAGGCTTGCTCTGATTTTGCTCACGGAGCAGATGCCAACTCATGAATATATGAATACTGCAATTTTTGGTACGTCGATTCGCCAATCACTTTTCGCAAGCCCTTGAGTGAGTTATAGGGATGCTCTTGAATCAAGAAATTTACCGCCCCTGTGGGAATGCGTCCACCAGGATCCGCATGACCCGCCATTGTCACTTCAACCATGCCATTCGCTAACGGCTTAAACGACCAATAACCCTGTACCATAGGCATACGTAAACAACACGCTTTCACAGGATAATTAGCCGATATTGGCGACTCACTACTATCAATACGTACTTTTTCTGTTTTAGGATCTTGAGTGATGCGGACGTCAACCAATGCTTCTCGATCAGTAAACGGCCAAGGGAAGTCGGTAATCACACGAATAGTAAATGCCTGATTATTTTCACTGCGCCGTAAAACTTCAATACCACTGGTACGGTATAACCAGCGATTGGCATGTTCAGTATCGGTAATTAAGCCTACTAAGCCTGCCAAAGAACTTTTTACCGTCGTCACAGCTTTAAAACCATAGAGTGTGCTTTTGGGTACTTGATAGGTCCAAATTTTAATATTTTGTTTATCTAGTACCAACTTTAAATCAGTAGGCGTTTCATCTGCCGAAACTGTATTTATAAAACATACCAACACAAGGAAAAATGGAGAAAACCAGCGCATAAGAGGTACATCACTCTAAGTAAAATCAAGGCATAAAGGACGGTTTTCGCCCGAAAATAAACTTGGCATTATCGTACCAAGCATAGCAGTAATACCTATGTTATATTGTTGCTAAATGTCATTATTCTTGTTTTTATCAGCATTTAACCATTTGGGAAGCCAAGCCAACACTCCAAAAAGCAAACCCACTAAGGCACCAAAAAGATGTGCCTGCAATAACACATGGCCACCGATAATATCAGCAGTAAACGATATACCCTGCCCTCTATTTTCCGTCAGTAGCTTTAATGTCACCAAGAGGATTAAGATGATGGCAAGGTTGCGTTCTTTTGGCTGTATTAATAAGCGCATCGAAGCCAACACATAGAGCCCATGAATCACGCCAGACAAACCAACATAACCTTGCACTTGCGGCAAATTAAAATACATCAACACACTAATGATAAACGCACTCGCCAGTAAAACGACTAACCATTGCCAAATAGCAAGTACGTTATCAAACAACACAAGCACTAAAGCCACACCGAGCATATTCAACAACAAATGCATATTATTCAGGTGAATAAAATGCCCTGTTATTAATCGCCAATACTCGCCATTGGCAATTTGATGGCGGTTATACGCCCAAGAGTTGACATCCAAACTCTGTGTCCACACTAGCAAAAGCCATAACGCTAATATCAACAACAAAGTATGTCGGCTCATCAGCCCTCCAAAGAGAAAAGCCGACACAATGGTCGGCTTTTCTTTGACTCAACAGTTATTTAGCATAAAAGAACACAGGGACATACGCGACCAGTAATAGCACAGGAGCTATGACAATTAATGGTAACACCCAACGTTCAAATCTCCAGTAGAAACTCTTGTGTCTGACTTCGGCATCGGCCTCGTCCATCTCTTTTTCACCCACCACTTGCCGCGTTAGCAATTGGTTGAGGGCGACAGGTGGCGATAAATAACCGAATTCAAAAGCGGTTAACACTATCATCCAGAAGTGAATTGGGTCAATGCCATTATTATAAGCGACGGGGGCGATTGTCGCAGAGACTAAAATTACCGCACCAAATGGATCCATCACCATACCGACAAACACTAATAAGCAAACGAGAATAGTGACTGCCAAATAGATATTATCAAAGGAGTGAGGAATAGAGTCCATAAGACCTGAACGTTCAATGACACCACCGACACTCACCGACAAGGCCATGAGCATGATTAACGCACCAATATGACCAATGGTATCGTTAGTGGCAACACGTACACCTTCTTCAAAACCAATACGACGCTCTTGTATTTCAGGCGCAACATCGGCCGCAGGTTCACGACGAACTTTATCAAACCAGACAATTGCCAACATAATAAAAGGCAAAATCATGGGCGCAGTAAATTCGTCCATCTTTGTGTCTAGCACAAAACGATAAATCCCAATGACCACTAAAGTAATGACAATATAGGCTGAGACAGGCACAAAAGCACGCGCAGACTGCGGCATGGCAATTGCTGGTTTTTCTAACCTAAACTTATCTTTGGAAATGATCAAAGAAACAATCAAAAACATCGTTGAACTGAGTAAGAAAACATTAATACCCCAACCATACAATAACGAGGTTGTCACTTCTTTGTTTAACGCAGCAATCACCACCACTAGTAAACAGGGGCTTAATACCACACCCAACGAGCCTGACATTGCCGTTGCTGCTAGGGCATATTGGCGACGTGCACCAGAAGCAAAAACTTCCTTATAAATCACAGCGCCTGCGGCAATCACAAAAATACCTGAAGCACCTGTATAGGCAGTCGGTATTGCGGCGGCAAGCAAGATGATATAAGTCAATACTTCAGGAGAAAACTTCCACGGACGAACAATATTTAAGAACAGATCCACAACACGGGTTTGTTTTAATAACATACCCACCCAAATGTACAGAGCCAAGTTCAAAAACACACCCGACAACTCCATCATTTGACCCAAATAAATAGCCAAACCAGAATAATGCGTTTGAAATAAGAAGTTAAAGCCTGATGTCATGGCCATAAACGCATAAAGAGGTATGGATAACATAGCCATACCTACACTACCGCCAGCAGTAGCAGTTGCAGGAGGTTTAATGAGCCCTTTAATACTAATAACAATTAACGCAGAAAATAGCATCACCCACAAATAGTTGATGATTGGATGCTCAATGGGAATACCCGAATTAATCTGCAAATTCCAATAATTGAGGCTAGATGCCAATAACAGCGTGTTCCCCACAATCATGGCTATCGAATAAACTTTAAAATCGGTTCTTGTGGTTGGTGGCCGCAAAGCAATATGGTGTAAACCCAATGTTGTCGTTACCGCCGCAATAGCCACCATCAGAATCAAAATCACCGAGCGATTTTCTGTACCAAAATGGAATAAGCCAAAAAACGCTGTTTCCATCGACCGATAGGCTTTTAGCTCTGGCGTAATATTTTTGCTCAGATTGCTATAGGCAACTACCTTGTCATTACACAACTCTTTGGCGGTAATTAATGACTGTCGAATAGCCTCTGGATCAACCACGTCATCGGCAAACAAGGAGTCAATATCACTCACTGGCGCAGAAGATACTGCGGTTTGCTTGAGTAGCTCGGCTTCAATGTCGGCATTAGGATCACAATCAGGTTTAGCAGGATCAGCACGTAGCATAAAGTACTGAACCCCTGTCGCGGGATCGCCAAATAGTTTTTCGCCCATCCGTAATAATTGGCCATGGATCATTTCTCCAGTACCAATTACCAACGTTAATATGAGCAACAGAAATACAGGCAGACTCGATAACCACTCTGAAAGAGAGCGGTTTAATAATACAGGCTTGTGGTTCATGTTTTCCTGCTTCTTGTTTTGTGATTCATGTGATACCGACCCAAAAACACACCGAATAAACGGATATATTAATTAAGCGAGTATCGCTCCATTTTGTTTTTTAATTACCGCTAAAACAAATTCCAACGCGACATCAACAAACGAAACCAATAAATCAATTTCCGTTTATAAATGACGAGATTTTTATGACTTCAACACTTTAAAAATAGAGAAGCAAATTCGATACAAATAATACACAAATTCAACGAACGATGTTAGCCCCCGCCGCCTCATTATCACATCAAGGTTTACAATACTGTCTTGACTTATTCGCCGAGCAACTCAGCAATATAAAGTGATGTCGCTTACGTTATTATCATTAACTTACGGGCAGTCAACCAGCGACTACTCTAAATTTTCCGTACACTCCGCACTTTGCGGCTCAACTTGGCAACGTACTTTTCTTAACAATGACATCATTCTTTTGTCATACATACCGCTTTTCATTAAATCTATTCGTGCCTCACGCATCATGGCGAGATATCTAGGTCTATCGGCATCAGGAATATGTAGCCAATACTTAGGATCAATATCGCGTTCATAGCGTACAAGCATAGCAAGCACACGATCAAACTGGCTTGATAAATACTGTCTTGACTCTTGTCCAAACCCGTCAGGGAATCGCTCTTTACGAATGACAACCTGTAAAAACACTTGAGCTAAGACAAAATCAGGAATACCCCCGTTTTTTGCTAAACCCCGATATAACTCTAAAGGTCTATAGGCGGTGGCTGGTGCAACAATAATATCGACAACACCATTATTAAATTTTTGCCCAAAATTACTGACATCTGAGGGCACTGCCTGTGCGCCCACACGCTGCACTAATTGTGATTGTGATTTGTCATAATCAAAAACAGCAATTTTTTTCCCTGCCAACTTTCCGACTTCGTCAATACTGCGATCATTTAAAAAGAAATACGCCGAGCCAAAAGGTAACACTCCTGCAACTTCGTAACTCCCTTGTTGCATGAGACTTGCGGCCTTCGGCGAACTAATCGTAGAAACGACCATTTTTGCGTGCTTATACGAGGGTATCGAACCAATCGACTCTAAACTGCCAACAAAGGTATTAAATGGTTTTGCACGCAAGCCCGTAATAACCGCAGCATCACACTGTCCCACTCGAAAATCTTCAGTGGCTATTTTCTCATCGCTATACGCTTTAAGTTTTAAATCAACACCCCACGCTGCCGCAGCAATACGATAATCTTTCATAATTGCAAAGGTATCGCCATTAGCACCCATCAAATCCCATACGCATAGCGTCCGCCTAACAGGGGCTTCTGCTTGAGCAGCAGAAACCATTGTCAACATCATCGCTACAACGACACAAAACAGCGCGTGTAATTTCTGCGGAAACATGAAGTTAAATACTCAAAAAAATTAGAGCAAATCGTCAATCGAAACGCCAACACTATCAGCAGAAGGCTTATCATCCCAAAACTTGGTATAGCCATCTTCTGGCGTACGTGTTCCTGTTTTTTCTGTCCAATAACGATCAGAAATTGACTGCACCATCAAGCCACCCATTGCATCTAATAAGCGGAACTTAGGGTTGACGGCCATATTACTAGACGCACCGTAGGTTTTTAAAGCATCACGAAGTAAAGCTTCATCACCTTTTGCTTGTGCTGACAACGCATAAATGGCATGAGCTAAACGCACGCCTTTACGCTCACCCACTCGCGTTGAATCCTTCATAACTGTAAACGGATCAGGTTTACCTTCGCTGGCACCGGGTAATAATGACCATACTGCAGCACGAGTAGCCATTGGCACACCCCAGTATTCAGCATTATCTAAACAAGCCATGCCGCGCTCAACCACTGCCGCTACGTCTTTGGGAACACCGACTATACCTTGCGCGGCAATGTCGTTAACCACTGCTTGCATACCTGATGCCATACCAATCAGATAAATCAATTTATCAAAGTCTTCTTTTAACGCGGGGCAATTTCCACCGATTTTAAAATTAAATTCTTTTTCGTAGCGTTCGACAAAACGACGATACGCTTCTTGTTGACGACGTGCAGCAATAGCAGCCCATCGTTTTTGCGCAATACGCGCATCCTGAGCATCTTCAATATTATTGGCACGAGAAGCACGCAAGTAACGCAATTCATGCTCTAAGGCACGCTCTTCAGCACACAGGCCTGCGGACACATACATAATGACAGCCATTTTGGCTGGATCTGCGCCCATGCCTTCGGTCGCCAAGATCAGCGGAGTCATGGCTTCGCCAGATGCGCAGGCCATCGGGGCATCATCTAATTTAAGGATAGGTGGAACAATATTGTTTTCGCTGAAACTTAGGGCAATCATCGCGCCCCCTTTCACTACTTGCGAACACCCCGATAACAGGGTTTGCATTCCAATTACGGAACAAACAGCACCTACACGGACATAGTGCGAGAATTTCATCCCCTCTCTCCTAGACTTGTTGTTTTTAAATTGCGCGCAAGCCCCAACAATAACACTAAGGCTTTCGTTTCACAAAGTCATGTGATGTATGACAGACATAAGATTTACGCGCTTAGCACGGATTTGTTCGCATTTCATACGCACAAAACTCGCATTGAAGCATAAATCTCTATTTATTATTAAAAGACATCCTTGTCTTAGTTGATCTGTTAATTAAACAGGAGCAACGTCTTTCATAGACAATTTGATACGGCCACGTTGATCAACATCCATGACGCGGACTTTAATCATTTGGCCTTCTTTCAAATAATCGCTAACATTTTCAACACGTTGAGTGGTGATTTGCGAAATATGCACTAGGCCATCTGTACCCGGCATAATAGTCACAAACGCACCAAAATCAACCACTTTGGAGACTAGGCCATCATATACTGCACCCACTTCCACTTCGGCAGTAATGGCTTGAACTTTTGCCAAGGCCGCTTGTGTCGCCCCTTTAGTTTCGCCATAAATACGAACAAAACCGTTATCTTCGATGTCGATAGTGGCTTTCGTTTCTTCACAAATTGCACGAATCGTTGCGCCGCCTTTACCAATCACATCACGAATTTTTTCGGGATTGATTTGGATAGTGGCATACGTTGGTGCATGAATGCTGACATCAGCACGCGCATTGGCCAACACTTCATTCATCGCCACTAAAATATGCAAACGACCAGCACGCGCTTGATTAAGAGCAACTTCCATAATCTCTTCGGTGATGCCTTCAATTTTAATGTCCATTTGCAACGCAGTAATACCATTAGCACTACCCGCTACTTTAAAGTCCATATCACCTAAATGATCTTCATCACCTAAAATATCGGAAAGCACAGCAAAACGCTCGCCTTCTTTTACCAAGCCCATAGCAATACCAGCAACGGGGGCTTTTAACGGCACGCCAGCGTCCATCAATGCTAAAGAAGCACCACAGACCGAAGCCATAGAGGACGAACCATTAGATTCAGTAATATCAGAAACAACACGAATAGCGTACGGAAATTTATCAGGTGCAGGCAACATACGTTGCACACCACGACGCGCTAAACGACCATGACCAATCTCACGACGCTTAGGGCCTGTTTCACGGCCAGTCTCACCCACAGAATACGATGGGAAGTTGTAATGCAACATGAAGTTGTCAGTGAAAGAGCCTTCTAAAGCATCAATCATTAACGAGTCACGAGTACCACCCAATGTTGCAGTCACTAAGGCTTGAGTTTCGCCACGCGTAAACAAGGCCGAACCGTGTACACGCGGTAAAACACCGACTTGTACATCCAAAGCACGTACCGTATCTAAACTACGACCATCAATACGAATGGATGTATTGAGAATATTGTCACGCACGGTGCGATATTTTAAATCTTCAAATGCGGTTTCAACGTCATCCGCCGATATATCTGCGCCTTCAACAGCAAACTGCACCAATGCTAACTTTTTAATTTCGCCTAAACGCGTATAACGCATTTGCTTTTCGGAAATGGTATAGGCTTCGGAGATAGCTTGGGCAAAAGCCTCTTTCAAACCGTCTTTTAAGGCTTGATTGCTTTCTGGCGCTTGCCATGTCGATACAGCTGGATTCACTTCGGCGGCAAATGCTTTAATCGCTTCAATAGCCACTTGCATTTCTTCATGACCAAATAATACCGCGCCGAGCATTTGATCTTCGCTCAGTTCTTTGGCTTCAGACTCAACCATCAACACGGCTTTGTCTGTACCTGCAACCACTAAATCTAAATCAGAAGTGGCTAATTCTTTGTAGGTTGGGTTGAGGATATATTCACCCTCAATATAACCCACGCGTGCGCCAGCAATAGGTCCATTGAACGGGATACCCGCAATGCTTAATGCAGCAGACGTACCCAACATTGCAGCGATATCGGGATCTAACTCACGGTCAGTAGAAACAACGGTGGCGGTTACTTGCACTTCGTTGTAATAACCTTCAGGGAACAAAGGACGAATTGGGCGGTCAATCAGACGTGAGGTTAACGTTTCTTTTTCGCTTGCACGACCTTCACGCTTGAAATAACCACCAGGGATACGGCCCGCAGCGTAAGTTTTTTCTTGATAATTAACCGTTAACGGGAAAAAATCTTGACCAGATTTAGCAGATTTAGCGGCAACAACAGCCACTAACACGGTAACGCCACCCATTGTGACTAATACAGTATTGGCTTGACGAGCAATACGACCTGTTTCTAAAACGACTTGATGACGACCGAATAAAAACTCTTTTTTGACAACATTAAACATACTCAGGAAACTCCAGTTTTTTATGTTGGGCTAACATAATTAAAATAACGCCCAATTTTATGGAGGCCACTAAGAGTTGAGTAAAACAAGACCCAAGTCTTAGTAGCCTCTCCATACAAATAATTACAACGATAGCAATAACAAAAGGGGAGCAAAAGCTCCCCTTTCGGTGGTTCTTAACGACGTAAGCCGAGCGTTTGAATCAAGGCAACATAACGACTGCTGTCTTTACGATTCAAATAGTCGAGCAAACTACGACGTTGGTTAACCATACGAATCAAACCACGACGAGAATGGTGATCGTGTTTGTGTGCTTTAAAGTGTGATTGCAAGTCGTCAATTTGAGCAGACAACAAGGCAACTTGAACTTCAGGTGAGCCAGTATCCGCTTCACCACGAGCAAATTTCGCCATAATGGCGGCTTTATCGGCAACAGTTAAGGCCATGATCATTCTCCAATGAGATGCGCTAAAAAATACGCATAGCCGTGCATCTCTACAGCTAGCGCGTGGGTATTTTATCTGTTCAATCAATAATGTGCTATGACTTATTTTTAAATCTCCCCTAACCGTTCTTTTTAAAAGAGGGGGACTTTCTCTTTATCAGAAGGATTGGGGATTCCAAAGCGATAAACATCATCTGCAAGTCTAGTTTTTTGTTTTTAATAAGCGTTTGGGTGCTAATAAACCATCTTCATTCATCGCACCTAAACCCAAAAATCGTTGCTCTGGGTCAAATATTAAAACTTCGCCTGTAGATGGTAAACCATTAGCGCGTACAGGTTGGCCATGCATTAAATAATAGGTGCTATTTTCCGTTAACGTGACTTTGGGCTTATCGGCCATTGCTGCCCAAGGAGGCAACAATAACGCATCTAAAGCCTCAAAACCTTGCTCGGCAACTACTCTTAAATCATCCAAGGTCAAATTGTCTTGTAATTGAAATGGACCACTGGCTAAACGTCGTAACTCAGCGACATGCGCGCCACAACCTAATGCCTCGCCAATATCTTCAACTAAATTACGAATATACGTGCCTTTACTACAGGCCACTTCTAATTCCCAAAATAACGGTTCAACTGCCAATAACTGTAAGCGATAAATTTGGATGGTTCGTGCTTCGCGTTCAACTTCAATGCCTTGACGCGCCAATTCATATAAGGGCTTACCGTCTTTTTTTAACGCTGAATACATCGAGGGGATTTGTTGGAGTGTGCCGCGAAACTGCGCTAAAACAACTTCTATTTCGGCAAGAGTTAATACGGGAACAGGGCGTTCAACAATCACCTCCCCTTCCGCATCTGCCGTTGTTGTTTTTTGGCCTAAACGCATTTTGGTGCGATACACTTTATCGGCATCTAATAAATGCTGTGAGTATTTGGTCGCTTCACCAAAACAAATCGGCAATAACCCTGTCGCTAAGGGATCTAAACTGCCTGTATGCCCCGCTTTTTCGGCATTAAATAACCGTTTAACGTGTTGCAAGGCATGATTAGAACTCATGTCTATCGGCTTATCCAGCAAGATAATCCCATCAATCGGGCGACGAATTTTTTTCACTTGGGGGATTTTAACGGGCTTCACGTTAGTTGATGTCGTCTGCGTCAAGATCTTGCTCGTCATGCTCTCGCACAGAACCTTCGACAAACTCAAGATTATTTTGCTGCGCGACCTCATCTTCACTAATGGCTTGGTGAATTAATTCCGCCATACGATTACCACGAACAATGGTTTCATCATAATGAAAACGCAACCGAGGAATCATGCGCACTTGTAGGCTTTTGCCTAAAGCACCTCGCAAAAAGCCAGCGGCATTATTTAACACGGCGATACTGGGCTTAGGATCGAAATCCAACTCTTTGCCCAAGACAGTGACATAAACCTCGGCATAGCCCATGTCTTTACTGACTTTTACCGCAGAAATAGTGACCATGCCTAAACGTGGATCTTTTAACTCGGAGCGAATCAATCCCGCAACTTCACGCTGGATTTGATCGGCTAAACGCTGCATTCTTTGGCTCACACGAACCCTCTTTTTCAACGCGCTTTATCGCTAATTTGCAGAAATAAAACGACTTTACATAGTGATAAGGGCAGTTAATAAACTGCCCTTACCTTAACTCTTGAAAGCTTAAATTCTACAAAGTACGTTTAATGTGGTGTACTTCGTAAACTTCAATTTTGTCGCCTGTACGAATATCGTTATAGCCTTTAACCGCCATACCACATTCCATACCATGTCGAACTTCTTGCAAATCGTCTTTAAAGCGACGCAAGGACTCCAACTCACCTTGGAAGACTACGACTTCATCACGCAACACACGAATCGGTTTGTGGCGATAGACGATACCTTCCAACACCATACAACCTGCGGCAGCACCAAAACGAGAAGAACGGAACACTTCACGCACTTGTGCAACACCCAGAATATTTTCACGGCGTTCAGGAGTTAATAGACCCGACATCGCTGCTTTAACATCATCAATCATTTCATAAATGATGCTGTAGTAACGTAAGTCAATTTCGTCTTGTTGGCATTTGGCACGCGCTGCGTTATCAGCACGAACGTTGAAGCCTAAAATAACCGAGTTTGTCGATTCTGCCAGCGTAACATCGGATTCAGAAATTGCACCAACACCCGAGCTAACAATACAAACGCGAACATCAACCGTGGCTAGATCAGTCAGTGCTTGAGTAATCGCTTCTAAAGAACCACGAACATCAGTCTTCAAAACGACATTAACAGAAGCAACTTCTTTTTGACCCATCGTCGCCAAAATATTTTCTAGGCGCATACTTTGTTGACGAGTCAACTTATCTTGACGTTCTTTATTGGCCCGGAATTCGGCGACTTCACGAGCTTTACGCTCATCGTCAACGACCATGAACTCATCGCCCGCATTAGGTGCTTCTGGCAAACCTAAAATTTCGACAGGAATCGAAGGACCCGCCGATTTTGTCGGCAAACCATTTTCATCAGTCATTGCCCGAACACGGCCATAATATTGACCTGCCAGCACTAAATCACCTGTGCGTAATGTGCCTTTTTGCACCAGCACACTGGCGACCGCGCCACGACCTTTATCAATACGCGCCTCAATAACGACACCTTGAGCTGAACCTTGCTCAACGGCGGTTAACTCTAACAATTCAGCTTGGTTTTGAATCGCTTCAAGCAAGGCATCAATGCCTTCACCCGAATGAGCGGAAACTTTGACGATTTGCGTATCGCCGCCCCATTCTTCAGGCACAACTTGCTTAACAGACAACTCATGTAACACGCGATCAGGATCAGCAGAGGCTTTGTCCATTTTGTTGATAGCAACAATTAATGGCACACCTGCGGCACGCGCATGGTCAATGGCTTCGGCAGTTTGTGGCATAACACCATCATCCGCAGCCACCACCAAAATAACAATATCCGTTGCCTTAGCACCACGAGCACGCATCAACGTAAATGCCGCGTGACCTGGAGTATCAAGGAAGGTAATCACACCACGTGGTGTTGTCACGTGGTATGCACCAATATGCTGGGTAATACCACCTGCTTCGCCCGCAGCCACTTTGGCACGACGAATATAATCAAGTAAGGATGTTTTACCGTGGTCAACGTGACCCATGATCGTCACAACTGGAGGACGGGTAATACCATCACCGTCATGCGCCATTTCGTCAATTAACGCATCTTCAACCGCGCTAGAGCTAACATACTTTGAAGTATGACCCATTTCTTCAACGACTAAAGCCGCTGTTGCTTGGTCAATCGCTTGATTTTGGGTAACAACTTCACCCATTTTCATCAAGACTTTAATCACTTCTTTGGCTTTGACCGCCATTTTTTGTGCTAAGTCAGCAACGGTAATATTGTCACCAATGGCCACTTCATACACTTGTTTTTCAACAGGCTTTTCAAAACCATGCTGTTTGGATAACGCAGAACTCAACGCACGGTTAGCAGGGCGGAAGTTTTGTTCTTCCTCACGCTTTTTACCGCCTTTTGATTTATTGCCACGTCCAGAAGTATTGCCACCACGACGAATTTCACGGTCTTCGCGGGCAAAAGAATCTTCATAAGCCTTGCCGACCAAGCCACGTGCTAAAGGCACATCTTCCACTTTGACTTCGCCACGAACAGCAAGCTCAGCCGCAATTTTTTGCGCCTGCTCTAACGTCCGTTGACGCGCTTTTTCTTCCGCTTCACGGCGTACAGCATCTTCTTGCTTACGTTTAATGTCATCTGAAGCACGCTGCTTAGATTGTTCAGCCTCACGCTTGGCTTTCGCTTCAGGTGTCTCTTCTTTTTTGTCAGCCTTAATTGCACCTGATTTGGGTACTGCTAGTTTTTTATCACGCTGATCTTTAGGTTGTTGCGTCGGAGCCACTACCGATGATGACGACTCACTTTTATCGGTTTCACGTGCCGCTAATTCGGCTGCCGCTTTACGCGCCAACTCTTCAGCCTGCTGACGCTCTGCCGCTTGACGAGCCTGCTCTTCAACTTCTTTACGCGCCGCTTCTTCTGCTAATGCCGCTTGACGCAAGGTCTCAAGTGAGACTTCGCCTTCCGCAGGCTTGACAAAAGTACGTGTTTTACGCACTTCGACATTCACCGTTTTTGCTTTGCCACCTGAAACAGGGGTTTTAATGGTGCTTAGCGTTTTACGCTTGAGGGTGATTTGCTGATTGTCACCCGAGACATCACCATGACTACGTTTGAGGAAAGAAACCAATTGCTGTTTTTCAGCGTCGGAAACTAAGCCATCCGCACCACGCGCAGGCAAACCCGCTTCCTTCATTTGTATTAGCAGCGTTTCTACTGAGCGATCAACGAGTTGCGCTAGTTGTTTGACAGTTATTTCAGCCATGTGGCACGACACTCCAAAACTTTTTGAGGCTTACGCGGGTAGCGTGTGCGCTTCATCCAAGATCAACATACAAGATGTTATGACGATGATGAAACAACAGACTAACTCTAAGTGACGCGTAAGACCTGATTTTCAGCGGTTTATATTATAGAAACCAAGGCTCGCGAGCTTTCATAATCAGTCGCGCTGCCATATCACTATCCAAACCATCAATACCGACAATATCGTCAATCGCTTGTTCTGCGAGATCTTCCATGGTGATGATCTCGCGCGCTGCCAGCGCATAAGCAAGTTTACGATTCATGCCTTCCATCGCCAGCAAATCATCGGCTGGCTCGGCTTTTTCTTGAGAAACAAGAGCTTGCGTCAATATGGCATCTTTTGCACGTTGACGTAAGGAACTCACGATATCCTCATCAAAATCCTCAATCGCTAACATTTCTTCAATGGGCACATACGCTACTTCTTCGAGTGTCGTAAAACCTTCATTGACTAAAACAGTAGCTAAATCTTCGTCCACTTCCAACAAACGCACAAATTCATCAACAAATTTTTGTGATTCAGACGCTTGTTTAGAGTTCGCTTCATCAACAGTCATAACGTTTAAACGCCAACCTGTTAATTCAGAAGCCAGACGGACATTTTGTCCTGAGCGACCAATCGCCTGCGCTAACTGATCCGCTTCTACCGCCACATCCATCGAGTGTGAATCTTCATCAACGATGATCGAAACCACTTCCGCTGGCTGTAAGGCATTAATCACAAATTGCGCGGTATTATCATCCCACAAGACGATATCCACACGCTCACCACCCAACTCAGCCGTCACCGCCTGTACACGCGTACCGCGCATACCAACACAAGCACCGACGGGATCGATACGATGATCATTGGTTTTCACAGCAATTTTAGCACGAATACCAGGATCACGAGCAGCACCTTTGATTTCGATGATTTCTTCACCAATCTCAGGCACTTCTTTTTGGAATAGTGAAATCAACATTTCAGGACAGGTACGCGACAACAACAACTGTGCGCCACGACCTTCGGCGTTAACGGCATAAAGAATGCTATTGACACGCTCTTTGACACGAAAGTTTTCTTTCGTCATCATTTGTTCGCGCGCTAAATAACCTTCAGCGTTATTACCTAAATCAACAATGATACCGTCACGAGTGATTTTTTTCACTTCACCTGACAGCAACTCACCCACACGCAATTTATAAGCATCAACAACTAAAGCACGCTCCGCTTCACGGATTTTTTGCACAATCACTTGTTTGGCCGTTTGCGCAGCAATACGACCAAATTCAATAGACGGAATTTGCTCTTCGACGACATCGCCAATTTTTAAACCACGCTCTTCAACATCGCTAATCGCCAATTGCTGAGCAGGCATTTCATGGTCTTCATCCGCCATGACCGTCCAACGGCGAAACGTGTCGTAATCACCTGTTTTACGATTGATGCTAATACGGGCATCCATTTCTTCGATGTTGTATTTTTTCTTCGTGGCTGCCACTAAGGCTTGTTCCAGCGCTTGAAAAATAGCTTCGCGCGCAATGCCTTTTTCATTACTGACGGACTCGACCACCAATAAAATTTCTTTGCTCATGCTACTGCCCTGATACTATTAAATCGTTTAGACACTAGGGACTAAATTACCCTTGTCAATTTGCGCAAAAGGAATGCGAATCACCTGACCTTCAAAGTTGAGATCAACAGCATCATCATTCACTGCTTGAATCACACCTTTATAACGACGGCGAGCATTAATCGGAGCGACTAAACGCAAGGAAACTTCACTAGCGACAAAACGCTGATAATGCGCCAACGTAAACAAGGGACGATCCCAACCCGGCGAAGACACCTCTAAGGTATATTCTCCTGCGATAGGATCTTCAACATCCAAGATACCGCTTACCTGATGGCTAACCGCCGAACAACCTTCTACGGTAACGCCTTCTGGGCCATCTATATAAATACGTAACACCGAACGCTTGCCCTGCGGGAAAAACTCTAATCCCCACAATTCAAAACCACATGCTGCGACAGCAGGTGCCAACATCGTTGTTAGTGTTTGAACTTTTTGCGAAACCGCCATGCACAAACCTCAAAAACAAAAAATGGGCGTGAACGCCCATTCTCATCAAGCCAAACCTAAAGTTTAACCTGCTTTTAGGTGCAAAAAAGCCCACATAAAAGTGGGCTTTCAAGACCTCGAATATGGTAGCGGGGGCTGGATTTGAACCAACGACCTTCGGGTTATGAGCCCGACGAGCTACCAGACTGCTCCACCCCGCAACATCAAGTGCGCTACTATAACTAGAACACTATATGAAGTCAAACGATTTTTTGTTTAACTTCGGGGACTTACGCAAAACAACGCGCTTCGTCCTTTAACAACATCAACATTCCTATTAAAACAGACTCTGGTTTGTCCGTTTTAATTTGGTGCGGAAGGGGGGACTCGAACCCCCACAGCTTTCGCCACTACCACCTCAAGGTAGCGTGTCTACCAATTCCACCACTACCGCAACAGGGCGACTACTTTACTGGATTTGGCGCGGGATTACTAGCCTCTGCGGGCGAAGAACTTGCGGGAATATCATTATTACTGACTGGAGCGACAGGCGCAGGTGTCGCTGCTGCGGGTACAGTAGCGGCAGGGGCTGGCGGAGCACTGGCAGGAATATCACTATTGGCTGGTTTGGCTGGAGCTTTTTGCGTTAATGCGGGTAATAACGAACCAGAAACGCGTTGTTTCGCATAAACAGCCAACGTCAAACTAGTGACAAAAAAGACCAACGCCAAGCCTGCCGTGAGTTTGGTGAGAAAACTAGCAGAGCCAGCACTACCAAACACGGTTTGTGAACCGCCTGCGCCGAACGAAGCACCTGCGTCAGCACCTTTACCTTGCTGCATTAAGATAAAAAATGTCATCACCGTTGCAACAATAACGTGCAAGACTAAAATAAAGTTTTCCATGCGTTTAACCTACAATTGACGCTTTTGCCGCGTGGCAAATGGCTAAAAAATCATTGGCGACGAGAGACGCGCCACCCACCAATGCGCCATCAATGTCGGGCATGGTAAATAAAGAGGCGGCATTATCAGCTTTTACACTGCCGCCGTAAAGGATACAGATCTTTTCTGCGATGTTTTTATTGTCAGCGGCGATTAATTGCCGTAAAAACCGATGAACGGCTTGGGCATCTTGTGGTGTTGCCGTTTTACCTGTGCCAATCGCCCATACAGGTTCGTAGGCAATGACGGCATTCGCTAGTGTTTCTACGCCACAGACATCAATAATCGCCATTAATTGACGGCTAACAACTTCTTCAACTTGACCCGCTTCGCGTTCAGCAAGACTTTCGCCAACACAAATAACGGGCTTAATACCTTGCTCTTGTAAACGCAGATATTTTTGCGCGACGACACTATCGGTTTCACCATAATATTGACGACGTTCCGAATGACCAATAATACCGTAAGTCACACCAACATCTGCCAACATCGCTGCCGACGTTTCGCCTGTATAAGCACCCTTTTGCCCTTCCGCCGCAACATTTTGTGCCGCTAACTGTATAGAACTGCCTGTCAGCTGTTGACGTGCTTCCGCTAAATACACAGAGGGTGGTGCAATCGCAACATTCACACCTTGAGTTTTTCCGACTAAAGAACTCAATAAAGCACTGTTAGCAGCAAAGCTGCCCTGCATTTTCCAATTTCCAATCACCAACTTTGAACGCTGCACTGTCATCACCCAACTCTCAATTAGCCTAAGGCACTTCGGACTTGATCGGCCAGTGTTTGGCAAATCCTGCTTATTTGCTGCTGATTTTCACCTTCGACCATCACTCGAATCAAGGGCTCAGTGCCCGATGCCCGTAATAAGATACGACCTCGCGCGCCCAATTCTTTTTCGGCCTGAGCAACACCAGAGGCGACATCGGCATTTTGCATGGGGTCGGATTTTTGGGCGATTTTGACATTAATTAATTGTTGCGGAAACTTGGTCATGCCTTGGCGTAACTCATGTAACGTTTGTCCACTTTGCACGACAGCAGTTAACACTTGCAACGCAGCAATAATGGCATCACCTGTGGTCGTTTTATCCAGACAAACAATATGGCCTGAAGCCTCGCCACCTAATGTCCATCCGCGCTTATCTAATTCTGCCATGACATAACGATCGCCCACTTTGGCACGAACAAAGTCTAAGCCCATGTCCCGCAATGCCACTTCCATGCCCATATTGCTCATCAGTGTACCAACAACACCACCCAAATTAGGATTTTCTTGCAGACGCGCACGGGCAATCATGACAATAATTTCATCGCCATCAATGACGGAACCTGTATGGTCAACCATAACAATACGGTCGCCATCACCATCAAAGGCAATGCCAATATCTGCTTTATTAATTAACACAGCGGCTTGCAAAGTTTGAGGATGGGTTGAACCGCAGTCTTCATTGATATTCATACCATTCGGTTCGCAAGCAACGGTAATGACTTTTGCGCCCAACTCCCGAAATACCGCAGGCCCCACTTGATAAGTCGCACCATGCGCACAATCAACAACAATTTTCAGCCCTTTCAAATTTAAATGATAAGGAAAACTGGCTTTACAAAATTCAATATAACGACCACGCGCATCTTCTTGGCGTAGGGTTTTACCTAAAGCGTCAGGTTTGTCGATAGTCATTGGCTTATCGAGCCAATCTTCTATTTGCAGTTCAATATCATCAGGCAGTTTTTTCCCCATCGCCGAAAAAAATTTAATACCATTATCATAATAAGGATTGTGGGACGCAGAAATAACAATGCCTGCACTGGCATGAAAAGCGCGTGCCAAATGCGCAACAGCGGGCGTGGGCATGGGCCCTAATAAGCGCACATCCACCCCTGCTGCCGACAACCCCGACTGCAATGCGGATTCTAAAAGATAACCCGACAAACGTGTATCTTTACCAATAACCACCGAAGGCTGACCACTCGCCGCCAACACTTTACCTGCCGCCCAACCTAATTTCATGGCAAATTCAGGAGTGATAGGAAACTCACCGACTAAACCCCGAATGCCATCTGTACCAAAATATTTACGTGTCATGTTTTTGTTAGCTCCAAATTTTTAACCGCAAACGCTACCGCTATCGCTTCTCTTGTTGCTTTGACATCATGGGTGCGGACAATGCTTGCGCCGTTCATGACCGCTACAGTAGCCGCTGCAACTCCCGCAAACAAGCGTTCATTGACTGGAGCACTGCCCAAAATAGCACCCAACATACTTTTACGCGACATGCCCACCAATAATGGCAAATCAAAGACTTCAAACTCTGTCAATCGACCTAAAAGCTCTAGATTATGCTGTAAGGTTTTACCAAAGCCAAAACCCACATCCAACAACAATTGCTCACGGCTAATACCCACAGCAACACAAGCATCAATACGTTGTTGTAGAAACGCTTGTACCTCTTCAACAACTGATTGATAGTATGGCTGTTGTTGCATGGTGTTCGGTTGGCCTTGCATGTGCATCAAACAAATCGGCAGACCTGTTGCGGCGGCGGCGGCTAAAGCACCGTCACGCTGCAAAGCGCGAACATCATTAATTAAACCCGCACCCAATAATGCTGACTCGATAATCACTTTGGGTGTACTGGTATCAATAGAAATCACAACATCTAACTGTTGTTTAATGCGTTCAATGACAGGCAATAGTCGATCTAATTCTTCTTGTTCACTGACGGGATGGGCATTCGGGCGGGTAGATTCTGCGCCGATATCAATCACGAGCGCACCATCTTGTATCATTGATTCTGCTTGACGTAAGGCATCATCAACTTGCAGATAACGGCCACCATCAGAAAAAGAATCGGGTGTGACATTGAGCACACCCATAATGACGGGTGACGATAAATCCAGTGATTTATCGCCACACTTTAGCAGCTCCATCATTTAAGCACTGGCATCAGTATCAGGCTTCGTCAACGGCGGCACCTTTTCGCTCAAACTTGATGGACTATGGGGTGGACGAGGTGGTTTTCCTGCCATTAAGTCATCAATTTGACCCGCATCAATGGTTTCATACTGCATTAATGCATTGGCCATGGTCTCAAGAATATCACGATGCGTTTCTAATAAGTGACGGGCTTTGCTGTAACACTTATCAATCACCACGCGCACTTCGTTATCAATATCCATCGCCGTTTGTTCAGAAACATTCTTCCGTTGTGTCACGCTACGACCTAAAAAGACCTCGCCTTCATCTTCAGCATATAACATTGGCCCTAACTTTTGCGACAAGCCCCATTTCGTGACCATATTGCGCGCTAATTCTGTCGCGCGTTGAATATCGTTAGATGCTCCCGTCGTGACGCCATCAAAACCCAGTGTCATTTCTTCGGCAATACGACCACCAAACAGCACGGCAATTTTGCTTTCAATATTCAGTTTTGACCACGAATAACGATCCTCTTCAGGCAAAAACATAGTCACGCCTAAAGCACGGCCACGAGGAATAATAGACACTTTATACACAGGATCATGATCAGGCAATAAACGTCCTACAATCGCATGACCCGCTTCATGATAGGCGGTGTTTCGTTTTTCATCTTCAGACATCACCATCGATTTACGCTCTGCGCCCATCATGATTTTATCTTTCGCTAATTCAAACTCACGCATATCAACGGTTTTATTATTAGTCCGTGCTGCAAACAATGCCGCTTCATTGACTAAATTCGCTAAATCTGCACCCGAAAAACCCGGCGTACCGCGTGCAATTAATTCAGGATTGACGTTTTCGCCTAACGGCACTTTACGCATATGAACTTTGAGAATTTGTTCACGACCGCGAATGTCAGGCAAACCGACCATAATTTGACGATCGAAACGACCCGGACGTAACAAAGCAGAATCTAAAACATCAGGACGATTGGTAGCAGCAATAATGATGATGCCTTCATTTCCTTCAAAACCATCCATTTCAACCAATAATTGGTTTAAGGTTTGTTCGCGTTCATCATGACCACCGCCTAAACCAGCTCCACGCTGACGGCCAACGGCATCAATTTCATCAATAAAAATAATACAAGGTGCTTGTTTTTTCGCTTGTTCAAACATATCACGGACACGGGAAGCACCCACACCAACAAACATTTCAACAAAATCAGAACCCGAAATGGTGAAGAACGGTACTTTTGCTTCGCCCGCAATCGCTTTTGCTAACAAGGTTTTACCTGTACCTGGAGGGCCTACCATTAATGCGCCACGAGGAATTTTGCCACCCAAACGCTGAAACTTGGCGGGGTCACGTAAAAACTCGACAATTTCTTGCACGTCTTCTTTGGCTTCATCGCAACCCGCAACATCGGCAAACGTGGTTTTGATTTGATCTTCAGACAACATACGTGCGCGTGACTTACCAAAGCCCATTGGCCCACCGCGACCACCGCCACCGCCTGCACCACCCTGCATTTGACGCATAAAAAACATAAACAATACAATAATCAGTACAACGGGGAAGCTAGCCACCAACAATTGCATCCACACGCTTTGTTGTTCAGGCGCAGCACCCTCAACAATGACTTTTTTATCAAGCAAGTCATTCATTAATTCGGGGTCTGGAATGGGCGGACGCACTGTTTCGAATTTGTCGCCATTGGCGCGCTCACCACTGATAGTGAGACCTTCAATGCGCACCCGTTTGACATCGCCACTACTGACGGAAGTCACAAAATCAGAGTAAGTCACCGTTTTTGCGGGTATTTGTTGATTAAAATTGCTAAACACAAACACTAAAATGCCTGCAATAGCTAACCATAAGAGGAGGTTTTTCATCATATCGTTCAAGGGTCAAAATCCTAGGTTTATCACCGACTTGAGTTTTAACAATAACAGCTTCTACAGTTTTGCGCTGTTATTGATCACTCCCCGAATTAGCCATTACCAGCTTACGCCATAATGGGTTATACAATCTATCTTAGGCCTATTTAGCCTTAAAACCTGTTGCCAGTAAGTACATTTCTCGTGAACGAGCGCGTGAAGCTTCGGGTTTACGACTTTTAATCACCGTAAACTGTTGCGCGACCGCCTTACGATATTCTTCGTAGCCTTCACCTTGAAAGACTTTGACAAGAAAATTACCATTTGGTTTTAACACACGTACCGCAAAATCCAGTGCCAACTCACATAAATACATGGCACGCGGCTGATCTGAGGCATTACCACCGATATTGGGTGCCATATCAGAAATTACAAGGTCAACAGGCCGCTGATTCAAGACTTCAAGGAGATTATTAAATACACTCTCTTCACGAAAGTCGCCCTGAATAAAATGCACATCAGGCAAAGCATCCATCGGCAAAATATCTGAGGCTAATAACAGTCCATTATCGCCAACTAATTTGGCTGCGATTTGTGACCAACTTCCCGGTGCAGAGCCTAAGTCAACTACGGTCATGCCTGCTTTAAAAAGACGGTCTTTTTGTTGGATTTCCAAAAGTTTATAGGCTGCCCGTGAGCGATAACCATCTTTTTGCGCCCGCTGAACATAATGATCGGTCATATGCTCTTGTAGCCACTCTTTGCTACTACGACTCAGTTTTTGGTTAGTAATTCGAACACTCACAATGCGCTTAACCTAAAGTTGCGTTAAAATGGCTATTCTATAGACTTACGCGGTTATTTTGTCAGTTAAGATAACAAATAACCCATTTTGCTGACTTAATTTATGCAGCGAAAGGTGATAATTGCGCAAGTTCTGTTATTTCTACTCACATTTTAGGCTCGTGTCTCATGGCTTTATCCATTGCTGAAAAAAAACGCTTCCGTCAAATTGGTCACCAATTAAATCCTGTGGTGTTATTAGGCAATCAAGGACTCTCCGAAACCGTCTTGGCCGAAATTGATCGCGCCCTTGAAGATCATGAATTAATTAAAGTACGGATTGGCGGTGAAGACCGAGAAGCGCGTCGAGAAGCAATTGAAATGATGGTGGCAACGACTAAAAGTCAGGCTGTGCAAATCATTGGTAAAATTGTGTTGTTATATCGTGCCGCAAAAAAACCTAATGCTAAACTGTCAAATATTTTACGCGCCAATGCGTCGATTTAACTTGAGGTTATGGATGAAATATTTTCTGCTGCCTGTGATTGCTACCTTGCTAACGGCTTGTGCCAGCTCAACCACCACTGTACCAACGACGTTGCCTAGCCACACCTTGATGAAAGAAGGCGGCCTATACCAAACTTCTGGCTACGGTCTGGTACAAGATGACAGTGAAAAATCGGCGACTTTTAATGCCAATCAAAGTTGTAGCATGTTTAAGAAGATGCCTGTGGTAACAAAAATGGAGAGCAAGTATCAAGGCACGGTGGGAGAAGATGTCAATAAAACCGTCACGATGGTGAGCGGGATTTTAAAGTCCATGACGGGCAAAAACTACGGCACGACAGCAACCGATAAAGACTATAAGACGACTTTAGAGTTTAGATGTCAGTAAAGATAATCCCTAGCCATTAAACAAGAAAAACCGTGCAATGCGCGGTTTTTCCATTCAGAAGATTACTTACTACCAGAAAGCACCATTGCTAATTTCTCCGCTTCGGCCTTCGCTGCATCACGCGCTTTTTGCTCCAGCCATTCCGTCATTTCTTCGTTATGTACACGGTCATAAATTTCTTCAACCGTCAGTGTCAAATCAATAGACTCAAAGGTGATGGTGTCACCGAGGAAATACTTTTCAATAGCCCAGTAGTTGCGCCGCCGCTGAACTTCAATTCTAGCCATATCCTGTTCAATCAAGACATATTCTTGCAAAGTTGGGATGGTGGAATAGACTTGAAACTTAATCGTTTCATCGTATTTGTGCGTAGATGCAGATAACACCTCAACAACAATAACAGGCGTGGTGAGCATATTGCCGTCAGCTTTTTCAATAGTGCAATCTACTACAACATCGGGATAGAAGTAGCGTGACTCTCCCCTGTAAAGCGCAGGAATTTTGACTTTAATGCCTTCTGCAAAAACACGACAGGGCTTGCCTTTCAGGTGATTGCCAATTTCACGAGCAATCGTGCCAATCAATGTTCCGTGGTTAAAACTCCCACCAACCATCGCATAGACATAGCCATCAATAAACTCATGACGAGTATCTGTTTGTTTTTCTAGCTCAAAGTATGCCTCTTCGCTAATGAGTTCGTCTTGTTGGCGTACTGCGGAAGCCATGATCTGCCTCAAAAGTAGATTATAAATAAGCGTGTGTTACGGTTTATGCTCAAGAGATGGCGCAGATAACCACCCTTCAACCATCAAAACCGCAGCGGTAGAATCTAAAGACGGTAGTTTACCTTTGCGCCGCTCGCCTATATCTGCTAACAACTCACGCGCCGATCGGCTGGTTAAACGTTCATCCACCATAAAAACAGGTAAAGCAAAACGCCCCTCTAAACGACGAGCAAACTTGCGTGCTAAACGTGATATTTCTGATTCGCTATCGTCCATATTTAACGGCAAACCGACTAATAAAGCATGAGGCTGCCATTCTTTAATCACCGTTTCCACATGCGCCCAATCAGGAACACCATCTCGAGCCGCCAAAGGATTTAATGGTGCTGCCGTTGCGGTAATACGTTGACCTGTCGCTACACCAATACGCTTTAAACCATAATCAAAACCTAAAACGCTGTGAATACGTTCAAGCATGACCAATTTGACCCGAGAGCAAATTCAAATTAACACCAATTTTTTCGGCAGCGGCCTGCCAGCGTTGCTCATAAGGCATTTCAAACAATAAACGCTCATCTGCAGGACAGGTTAACCATGAGTTTTCCGCCATTTCTTTTTCTAACTGGCCAGCCGCCCAGCCTGCATAACCTAAAACTACTAAAAACTCTTTAGGCCCTTTGCCTTGCGAAATAGCATCGAGAATATCCCGTGAGCTAGTGACACATAAGCCACCCTCAACCTCCAAGCTGGAGTTCCATAAGCCTTTATCACGGTGTAAAACAAAACCTGCTTCGGAGCTGACAGGCCCACCAAATAGCACAGGGGTTTCTGGGTCAATCAGTGGTTTTAATAATGGCAAGCCGACTTCTGAGAGCAATTGATCTAGGGTTAACTCTAAAGGTTTATTAACGACGAGCCCTACTGCACCCTCTTGATCGTGCTTGACGATATAGGTGACGGATTCAGAAAAACGGCTGTCTTCCATGTCGGGCATGGCAATAAGACAGTGATGAGTAAAGTTGCTAGTAGGTAATGTCATAATGGTTTGAGTATTGGGGGCGTTATCACAGAAGGCAAGTATTTTTTCGTAGGACAGCGTTAGTAATAGATAACTTCACCACGAACATTGACGAATGGCGTGGCAGTGCTTTACCTTCAGGAGCATCTTAGCAACGACACAACCATAAAAGCCATTTTTGCGCGCGTAATGCGGTAAATAACATTAAACACGAACAGAGAAACAAAGATGACAACATTAGCGACAGTGATTACAGGGGCTTCCAGTGGCATTGGCGAAGCATTAGCGCATTTATTTGCCCCCGAACAACAAACTTTAGTGTTAGTAGCACGCCGTAAAGAACGCCTAGATGCCTTAGCCAAAGAGTTAAATTCTAAACACGGCATTAAAGTTCATGTTATCACCCAAGATTTACAAGAAATTGGCGCAGCAGCAAATTTAATGAACAGTATCGCCAATCTCAATTTAACCGTTGATACTTTGGTCAATAATGCAGGTTTTGGTATTAGCGCACCATTTGCTAAGTCTGATGGCGCAAAAACGTCAGCGATGATGCAATTGAATATGGTTGCTCTCACCGAATTGACACATATGGCCTTGCCAGCGATGTTGGAGCGTCGTCATGGTCGAATTATGAATATTGCTTCGGTCGCCGCTTTTCAAGCCTGCCCTTATTTTGCTGTTTACGCCGCCACTAAAGCTTATGTTTTATCGTTTACCGAAGCATTGGCGGCAGAAGTTACCGATAGAGGTATTTTAGTCACGGCTGTTTGCCCAGGCTCTACGGATACTGGCTTCCATGAAGTAGCGAATACCAAAGGCAGCTTAGTGGATAAAATTTCGGAAAGTCCAGAAATGGTCGCCGATGAAGCCTATAAAGCCTTAAATAACGGGAAGGTTGTGGTGGTTACAGGGCTATTTAATAAGCCTCTACCCGTTATTAATCGGCTGATTCCGAGAAAAACCATGACTTGGGCAGTAGGAAAAATGATGGGGCGTTAAACTCAATTACTCTGGCGTTAATGATAAAAACCCACATTTGGCTAATACCAACGTGGGTTTTTCGTTATCGCAACCGTGAGTTATTTCTTTTTAACGGCACCACGCTCTTTAGCAATCAAGAAGTTAGTAACATCAATCACTTTTTGATTTTCTCCCGACACCACATATTTACCATTAACCACAACGGCGGGCACACCTTCAAGCTGATATTTTTGGGCTAATGCTTTTGCTTGAGAAACCTTGCCTGTAATAGCGAAGGAGTTAAATAAACCATGAAACTTAGCAGCATCAACACCATAACCTTGATAAAACGCTGCCAACTTTGCTTCATCAAAAATAGGTGCTTGTCTTTCATGAATGGCATTAAATAGGGGAACGTGTGTTTTTTCGACTAAGCCCAACATTTCTACTGCGTAATAACCGCGTGCACTCCCTTCCCACACAGGATTTAATGCCGCAGGTGTACGGACAAAATTAACATCTTGCGGTTTTGTTTTGCGCCATAACTCAATATAGGGGTCTAAACGAAAACAATGAGGGCAGCCGTACCAAAAAAACTCGCGCACTTCAATCATGCCCGCTTTTTCGACTTGGCCTGCCGTCGTTAATACTTTGTAATCTTTACCTGCAACAAAATCAGCAGCAAAAGTTAAAATTGGCATCATCGCCATCAACGTCACCGCAGCTATTTTTTTAAACATAAAATCCTCGAAGTTCTCAATGCGCATCATTTGACCGAGAATAGCCGAAAAACTTGGCTATCATTACAGTATCACTGTGCTTTTTTTGTTGTAAGTCTGCAAAAAAATGCCCTGACAATCAGGGCATTTTTTATTTTAGAGCGTTCACAATGCAGCTTGATTAATGCAAACCAGACACGTAGTTGGCTAAGGCATCTATTTCTTTATCCGAAAGTTTAGCCGCAACCATTTGCATAATACCCAACTCACCCGCTTTGGCAGAGTCATTCATGCGCTTTTGGTCGGTATTGTCATCGCGGCCTGCGGCACGAAAAGCCGTTAATTGCACTTTGATATAATCAGCATGTTGACCACCCAATTTAGGGAAGGCAGCCAAGTTATTACCTTTACCTGCGGGACCATGACAACCAGCACAAGGCGCAACGCCCGTTGCAGGATTACCACCACGATATAATTTTTCACCTTTAGCAATTAAAGCAGGATCAGCGAGGTTCACAGCGGACTTTTGCTGCGAAAAATAACTCGCAAGGTCTGCCATTTGCTGATCTGTTTTATCAGCAACCATTGGCATCATCAAGGCATTGTTGCGGCGACCCGCTTTAAAGTCTTGCAGTTGCTTGTAAATATACTTCGCACTTTGACCTGCTAAACGTGGAAATGTAGGCGCAGCACTATTACCATCAGCACCATGACAGGCGGCACATTGAGCAGACATCGCCTGACCCGCAGTAGCATCCCCTTTAGGCATGACCACACCTGCACTTACCGAAGACATTGACAACACAGCAACCAACGCAGCAAAAGACTTCTTCATAACAGCTTCCAATAGCTTATTGAGACATATAGTTAATCAGGGCGATATAGTCAGCATCACTACAATCGTTACACAAACCTTTGGCTGGCATATTTTTATAGCCATTTTTGACGTGGGACAGTAAAACATCCGCGCCTTGTTTTAAGCGTGGTTGCCAAACAGCGGCGTCGCCTTTTTTTGGCGCACCTAGAACACCTGCACCATGACAAGTTGCACACGCTTTGCCGTACTTAGCTTCAATGTCAGCAGCATTTACTTGGCTGCTAATAATGACACTAAAGAAGGCGACAATCATCGCTAACTTCTTCATAATTCTCTCCCACGGTTCAAACCGTTGCGCGATTATATCGCTAACTGTTACTAACTGTAATACCCTTATACAATATCCGTCTTTTTTGCCCCCGTTGATTGAACATGAGCGAACAAAATCCCGTACTTACGTTACTTGAGAAAGCCAAATTTATGACCAGCGCCCCGCGTTTGTCGGCTTGTCCACCCAATATTGGCTATGAGGTTGCATTTGCAGGTCGCTCTAATGCAGGAAAATCCAGTGCCATTAATGCACTCACCCGTCAACGCCAGCTGGCGCGTGCCTCTAAAACACCGGGACGCACACAATTACTCAACTATTTTAGTTTAGATGAAGAGCGACGTTTAGTCGATTTACCTGGTTATGGTTATGCGGCTGTACCAATGGCGATTAAATTGGCATGGCAAAAGGAATTAGAAAACTATTTAATTAAGCGTGAAAGTCTTCAAGGCTTAATTTTGCTAATGGATATTCGTCATCCTTTGCAAAAATACGATGAAATGATGTTGAATTGGGCACAAGAACGCGGCTTACGCGTCCATATTTTGCTCACTAAATGCGACAAGCTGAATCGCGGGCCTTCGATGTTGACCTTACAAGACGTTAAAAAACAGCTTTTAGCCAAAAAATTGGTGGCATCTATCCAATTATTTTCCTCGTTAAATAAACAAGGCTTGGAAGATGCGGCTGTGGTATTGGGCGAGTGGTTAAATTATCCGCCTGCGCCTGTAGAGCTAATAACGGCAACAGACATTATCATTCCGCCCGAGCTACTTGGCTCTTAAAAATAAAGAAGGGAGCTAAATGCTCCCTTCTTTAATGTTAGGTCAAACAACCTTCCTTCACGCCCATCTCATTTACGCTTGAACGCTTACATAGACCTGTCCATCACGCTCGCTGACATGGTAATGCTTTAAACCGCAAGGCTTCTTGCCCATTGCCAGCATATTGTGGGTGAATTTAGGCATTGGAATGCCGACAAAAGAATCAACCCACTTAATGTTGTTACCTGTCGCTAAATCAAACTCAGCACCATGAAACTTACACGTCAATGTGCCATTCGCTACTTTACCCGAAGACAAAGGTAGTCCCATGTGGGGACATTTCGCAGAATAGGCTTTGAGTGCATTATTGATACGGGTGACAATAATGGCATCGCCATCAATTTTGCTACTAAACAATTGACCTTCAAGAATCGCAGCGGATGCAGCAATGGATTGTTCAGACATAATAAGCCTCAAAAATTAACAGTCATTTCATCGGGTAAACACGCTCGAAGATAATCTATCTCCGTTGTTTTGCCTACCCGACGAAACTCAATATTCATCAATTAAAAACAAAATGGTCGTTTTCCATTTGCATTAACGATTTTGATGGCGACAACATACTACCTGCATGAGCAGAAGCACGCGGTAACAAACGCTCAAAGTAAAACTCTGCCGTTTGTAGTTTCGCTTGATAAAATTCAGGTTGCTCTGCGCCACCATTGTCTAACTTATCTTGCGCCACTGCTGCTTGTAATGCCCAGAAATAACCCATGGTCACATAACCCGAGTACATCAAAAAGTCATTACAGGCGGAACTGACAATATCACGGTCTTTACGGGCAGTGAGCATAATGCGCGTGGTGAGATAATTCCATTGTGCGGATACTTTAGTTAAATCCCAAACATAACGGCGCATTTTTTTATCACGGGCATGGCGACCACAGAACTTCAAGATTTCCGCCGTAAAATCACGAACGGCTTTGCCTTTGCTTTGCAATAACACTTTACGACCTAGCAAATCGAGTGCTTGAATCCCCGTTGTGCCTTCATACAAGGTAGCGATACGGGCATCACGGGCGATTTGCTCCATGCCATGTTCTTTAATATAACCATGACCACCAAACACTTGCATACCAATGTTGGCCGCTTCTAAACCTAATTCGGTTAAAAAGCCTTTGAGAATTGGCGTGAAGAAACCTAATTTATCATCCCAATGTTCGTATTTTTGCTTGTCGTTTTCGATGATGCCGTTGGTCATGTGGTCAGCATATTGCGCGGCAAAATAAATCATCGCACGGCCGCCTTCGGCAATCGCTTTTTGCGTCAATAACATACGGCGCACGTCAGCATGATAAATCAAGGCATCGGCGACTTTTTCAGGCTCTTTTTTACCTGACAAGGCGCGCATCGAACGACGATCTTTGGCATAAGCCAATGCGCCTTGATACGACAACTCGGCATGAGCTACACCCTGAACGGCTGTACCAATACGTGCTGTGTTCATAAAGGTGAACATCGCTTCTAAGCCTTTATTAGGCTCACCAATCAAATAGCCAGTCGCATCATCAAAATTGATCACGCAAGTTGCAGAAGCCTTAATGCCCATTTTATGTTCAATTGAGCCACAGCTAACGGCATTACGCTCGCCTACTGTGCCTTGTGCCGTTGGCATAAATTTAGGCACGATAAATAAAGAAATACCACGCGTACCTTTGGGAGCATCAGGTAAACGCGCTAACACAATATGAATGATATTGTCAGCAAGGTCATGTTCACCTGCGGAAATAAAAATCTTTGTGCCTGTTAATTTAAACGAACCATCGGCTTGCGGCTCAGCTTTCGTTTTCACTTGACCTAAGTCAGTACCACATTGAGGTTCGGTTAAACACATCGTGCCCGACCAAGTGCCTTCCACTAATGGTGGCATATACACATTTTTTTGTGCTTCTGAGCCGTATTGCATAATCGTGTTCATGCAACCCAAGCTTAAGCCAGGGTACATAGTAAACGACCAATTGGCTGTGCCCATCATTTCTGCTTTGAGCAGATTCATGGACATCGGCAAACCTTGACCGCCGTATTCTGCTGGATGAGACAAACCCTGCCAGCCGCCTGCAACAAACTGATCGTAAGCGTCTTTAAAGCCCGCAGGAGTTGTGACTACGCCATTATCAAAATGACAGCCTTCTTCGTCACCCGATAAATTAATAGGAGCTAATACTTCCTCACATAAACGCGCACACTCGGTCAAAATGGCTTCGACCATATCTGGTGTCGCGTCAGCACCATTACTCAGAGTGCTGTAATGTGTAGGAAAATCAAAAACTTCGTTCATCAAAAAGCGCATATCGCGCAAAGGAGCCTTGTAAGTTGGCATAAATCACCTCAACACTGGAATTAGTTAGTGCCTTTATTCTAAACTCTTTTTAAGCTATGCCATTGACACGACATCGACTTTATTGGGGCATTTCGGTGAACTAGCAGTCACGTTTGTCTATACTTTGTTGCAGCAAAAGTCACTGATATTTTTTTTGCCCTACAGGTGACAATGATTTATTGCATCAATATGTGTTATGAATAGCGGCTTATTGACCGACGTTGAGCAGAACATGACACAAACTATCGCGACGCGCGACAGCCAAGTAGGTGCGGCGGTGTACACCAAAACCGCATTAAAATTGTATGATTTTTGGGTACATGGCTTTTCCAACCACTATTTATGGAACTGCCCAACCGAAAAATTACACGCAATATATCAACGTCATACATCCAATAATCATTTAGAAGTGGGGGCAGGAACAGGCTTTTTTTTAAAACAAGTGCCATTTAGGGTGTTAAAGCCGCGCATTGTGCTCATGGACTTAAATCAAAATACGCTCGAAGTGGCATCAAAAGCCATTCAGCATTATCAGCCTGCGGGGATATTGGTTGATATTTTGGCCGAAAATATGCCTAATTTACCTGCTTTTGATTCTATTGCCTTCAATTATGTTTGGCATTGTTTGCCGTCGCCGCCCGCACGTAAAAACATTGCCTTTCGTAACGTAGCCCGCTTATTAAAAGATGGCGGGGTAGTATTTGGTGCGACATTATTGATGCAAGATACGCCGATGAATCCTTTCGCCAAAGCACTCATGAAGTTGTACAACCAAAAAGGCATTTTTGGCAATGAAGCCGACAGCAGAGAAGCATTAGAATCAGTATTAGCGGCGAATTTTAGTCGCTACGAAATTCGTCAAGAAGGGGCAGCCGCCCTTTTTAGTGCATGGAAGTAATTTACCTAATCCACAAGTCAACAGAGGTCGTTTTAATGAGCGAATTACAAAGCAGTGAGTTGCAACAATTCCGTGATATGGTCAAACGTTTTTTAGAAAAAGAGATTAAACCTTTTTATAATCAATGGGAAAAAGACGGCATTATCCCGCGCGATGTCTGGTATAGCATGGGTGCAAATGGCTTATTAGCTGTTGACTTACCCGAAGAATATGGCGGCTCTGGCGTTTCTTATTTGTATTCGATGGTGATTTTAGAAGAAGCCTCGTATGCCAATTATGGTTCGTTAGCGACAGGTTTATCTGTGCATTCCGATATTGCTGCGCCTTATGTTTTGCATATTGGTAATGATGCCCAACGTCAACAATGGTTGCCGAAAATGGCCAGTGGTGAAGTGATTGGCGCCATTGGCATGACCGAACCCGGCGCAGGTTCTGACTTACAAGCGATTCGTACTACCGCTATTTTGAATGGCGACCATTATGTTTTAAATGGCTCAAAAACCTTTATTACCAATGGCCAACATGCCGATTTAGTCATTTTAGCCGCTAAAACTGACCCTAATGCGGGCGCAAAAGGCGTGAGCTTATTTTTAGTTGATATGAATTTAGCAGGTTGTGCACGTGGTCGTAATCTCGAAAAAATGGGTTTACACGCTCAAGATACTTCGGAGTTGTTCTTTGATAACGTCAAACTCCCCCTCGACAGTATTTTAGGCGAAGCTGGCAAAGGCTTTAGTTATTTAATGAACGAACTGCCACGCGAACGTCTTAATTTGTCCGTATGTGCGGTTGCGGCTTCCGAAGGCTTATTGGCGGATACCATTGCATATACTCAAGAACGCATGGCGTTTGGCAAGCCGATCAGCCAATTGCAAAACACCCGTTTTACTTTAGCGACGTGTCACACTGACATCGCTATTAACCGCGCCTTTGTCGATAGCTGCGTTAATTTATACATGGAAGGCAAACTCGATGCGACGAAAGCCGCCGTTGCCAAACTGTCCAGTACCGATATGCAAGGTCGTGTTGCTGATGCGTGTCTGCAAATGTTTGGTGGTTATGGCTATATGTTGGAATATCCCGCAGCGCGTGCTTATGTGGATGCGCGGATTCAACGTATTTATGGCGGCACCAACGAAATCATGAAAGAAGTGATTGCTCGTTCCCTCGTAGGTCGTTAGTCTCTGATAGATGCGGGAGTGAGAAATCCCACTCCCGCATCTATCACCATAATAATAAATCGAGGTGCACTATGTGGAAACGTGTCCTATTTCTAGGCGTTACACTGGCACTGATGCAACAACCCACTTTCGCCCAACAAGACGATAACTTAGACGAACTACGTACCAAACTGAGCAATGAATGGACCTTAGTTCGACACGACCGTCTGCACAACATCAAAACCTTTGCCAAACAAGAAGATGGCCAACGCTTTCGCTCGTTTAAAGTCGAAGCGATGCTGTCCTGCTCTTTTGAAACCATTACCCGTGTCTTATTGGATTTTGAAGGCTATACCCGTTGGTATTGGGAAGTGCGTGAAGCCAAATTGGTACGCAAAGACTCTCCGCTAAATTATTATTTTTATATGGTGCATCACGCGCCCTATGGCTTACCCGACCGCGATGTTGTTTTACACGCGGTCATTGAGCCGCAAACTGAAACGCGTAAATCAATTATTTTAACCATTCGCGCTGAACCCAATATCCTGCCACTCAAACCGCCGTTAATTCGGATGACCGCAGAAAACATGCGCGTTAAAATATCACCCCTTCCTGATAATCAAGTGTTGCTAGAAGCAGAAGGTTATATTGATCCGAGCGGCAAAATACCGACATGGGCAAATAATCTCATTCAACGTAGTGCGCCCTACAGTATTTTATTGGGCTTACAACGCATGGTACAACTTGACGAATATCGCCTCAGTAAAACCGCTCTTCCCTTTGCTATTGATAATTTGGCCGAATAAGACCATAGCTGTAGTCTGAGCACTATGTATCACAAATGTCTATTGATTTTCGGCCATTTACGCCTATTCTCTGTATAGAAACTAAAACAGAGTGTGGTTGTTATTACGCTCTGGTTTTAATCAAAAAATATTAGCATCCTAAAACAGATAAAAAACAATAACGGAGCAACACTATGCTTAAGCCCCTGAAATTATTAGCTTTACCTTTGTGTTTACTCTTGGCCACGACTTCTGCACAAGCCGCGAGAGATGATGATCTTGATGACTTACAAACTAAGCTCACCAACCAATGGACGATGGTTAAAAATGACCAACGACATGGCTTAAAAACCTTTGCCAAACAAGAAGACGGCAAACGCTTTCGCTCTTTCAAAGTAGAAGCGAATTTAGAGGGCGATATGGCCTCATTTGTGCGCATGATTACGGATTTTGATAACTATAAAAAATGGTCTTGGCAGGTATTAGAGTCAAGACTACTGAAAAAAGCATCGCCAACCGAATATTATTTCTACGTAACTCACGATGCGCCTTATGGTGTACCTGACCGCGATATTATTTTAAGGATGATCATTGAGCCACAATCACCTAATCGTCCTTTTTTGACGGTCAAGTTTAATGCTGTTCCTGATTATATGCCCGAAAGACCGCCTTTTGTGCGGATGCTTGCCGAAGATATGTCGGCAAAAATCACACCTCTCGCTAATGGCAAACTTCATATTATTAATGAAGGTTATGTCGATCCAGGTGGCGCAATGCCATCGTGGTCAATTAACTTTGTCCAACGTAACGCGCCTTACTCAACACTATTAGGGATGGGACGGCGATTAAAATCAGATGAACTCATCTCATCAAAAGCACCTTTACCATTTGCCGTTTATAATGCCGACAACTTGCCATAGTCCAACACCCACTGATATTTATACAGAGCTTCGACTCCGCTCAGCCAACGCCAAAAACGTTCCCTGAGCTGCGTCGGAGGCGTAATTTAAGTAAACATCTACAGACTCTAAGTCGCAACAATCTATTGCTTGTTTTATCGACAATCACCTCATAGCATATAGGCTGCTTATGAGCCCATTAGTCTAGTCGATATTAATCATTCAAACTTATGAACAACAATTACATTTCCCTTGTTATCAAATGCTTATTCATGAATCTCGTGCTTTGGAGCGGCTTAAACCCTGCTTTCGCTTATGCCAATGAGATTAACGAGCTGAGACCCGCTTTATCAAACGAATGGGTACTGATTAAAAATGACAAACGCCGTCAAATTAAAACCTATGCCAAATTAGAAGATGAACAAAGAATACGCTCATTTAAAGTAGAAGGTGTTTTAAAGGCAAAAGCTGAAACTTTAGTACGCGTACTGCTCGATTTTGCCAGCTACCGTGATTGGTATTGGGAAGTGCAAGAGTCCAAGCTCCTTAAACAAGTGTCTCCGACTGAATATTATTTGTATTTAGTCCATCGCGCGCCTTATGGCTTGCCCAATAGAGACGTTATTTTGCACGCAGTCATTGAGCCACAAACCAGCAAAAAACCGTATGTGTTATTAACCGTAAAAGCAGCGCCCAACTTTCTGCCTATACAGCCCAAATTAGTGCGTATGCCTGCCGAAAATATGACCATTAAATTCACGCCACTCGCCAATAATTTAGTACAGATAGATGCTGAAGGTTTTATTGACCCCGCAGGAAAAGTGCCCGCTTGGGATGCCAACTTAATTCAACGTAATGCGCCTTACGCCGTAACACTGGGTTTACAACGCATGGCGTTACAAGAAAAATATGTGTTATCGCACTCAGAATTACCATTTCCTGTGTTCAGTTATGACAATTTACCCTAAAGACAGATAAGATAGAGAGTCATAAAAAACAATAATAGTGACAAATATGCCGCCAATGAGCATCTATCCCGACAACCCATTTATTTTGTCATGGTACTTAGCTGAATTGGTCGCTCATTAATATTAGGATAACGACAATGCTAAAAAAACTACTCGTGATGGCCGTCAGTGGCGGTTTATTACTTTCTGCTCTGCCCAGTTTCGCCGAAGATGACCTCAATGAGTTCCGTAGCCAATTAAATAATGAATGGCAATTGGTGAAAAATGACCGTATGCGCAGTCTCAAAACTTATGCGCGCTTAGAAGATGGGAAACGCTATCGCTCTTTTAAAGTTGAAGCCGTATTAGATGCCCCCGTAGAAGCGGTTGCCCGCGTCTTACTGGACTTTGACCAATATACCCGTTGGTTTTGGAAAACACGCGAGTCGAAATTAATTCGCCAAGGCTCCCCGACTGAGTATTATGTCTATATGGTGCATGATGCGCCCTATGGTTTGCCTGATCGTGACACGGTGATTAAAGGGACTATCGAGCCACAAACCAAGAATAAACGCCATGTGACGCTGAAGGTAACGGCCATTCCCAATATGCTGCCCGAAAAACCTCCCTTAGTTCGGATGGTTGCGGAAGAGTTTAATATCAAATTTACACCGATTGCAGACAATAAAGTCGAAATGACAACCGAAGGTTATTTTGATCCAGGTGGCGTTGTTCCCGCGTGGGCTGCCAATTTTGTGCAGCGTAGTGCGCCTTACGCGGTCATGCTCGCCTTGCAACGCATGACAGAAAAAGACGAATATTTGAAAGCAAAAACGCCATTGCCTTTTCCCATTTATAACTTTAATGACCTAAAATAAAGCGGCACTCTTCAGATTCAGAGCTGGGCGCAAAATACCTGCCGTACCAGCCTCTATCACAAAAAACACCAATAAATCCGTGACACACCTCTCAAATTGACCAAAATGCCCGCCGAAATATTTTTTTGGTCATTCCTGTTGCTCGTTTTTTAGTCTTTTATAGCTGCCTTATGGGTAATGTCTAACGTCACATCAGTATTTTAGGACTTATGCCTAGTTCGCAGAAGATAAATTCTGATTAAACATCCCCAATAGCTGATACCTAATTACAAGAGAACTTGCTTATGTCGCTATTCGCCCCTTTTCGTTTCTTTGCTATTTTTTGGGCTTTGTTATTGGTCGTGCTTTCTCATACGGCCTACGCCGAAGATGACATTGACGACTTGCGTACCAAGTTAGGTCATGAATGGATGCTGATGAAAAATGACCGTTTGCGTAATATTAAAACCTATGCGCGCTTAGAAGATGGCAAACAGTATCGTTCGTTTAAAATTGAAGCGGTCTTAGACTCCTCCGTAGAGTCGTTAACAAGGGTATTATTGGACTTTGATAGCTATACCAAATGGTATTGGAAAACGCGTGAATCTCGTTTGGTCAAACAAACATCTGGAACGGAGTTTGTCATGTATATGGTGCACGAAGCCCCTTACGGCCTGCCTGATCGTGATGCAGTTTTACACGGTATCGTCGAACCACAAACAAAAAACAAACGTTATGTCACGCTAAGAGTAAATGCCCTACCTGACTTTATGGCTGAAAAACCGCCATTAGTGCGTATGCCTGCCCAAGATATGCTGGTGAAATTTCACCCGTTATCGAAAGGAAAAATACAACTCGAAGCAGAAGGTTATTTTGATGCGGGCGGAACCGTTCCTGTTTGGGCGGCCAATTTTGTTCAACGCTCCGCGCCTTATTCGGTCATTTTGGGTTTACAACGCATGGTCGAGCGCGACGAATATCGCAAAGGCAAAAAAGCATTACCCTTCCCTGTGTATGATGCTTCCGACTACTTGTAATCTCTGAAAATCTCTCCTAGCCCCTCTTTGCCAAAGAGGGGCAATTTGTTTTTGATTGCGCCAAGAAACATCAGCAAGCTCTCACGACTCCACAAAATAATGACAAGATGCATTTTTATCGTTGGCACGACAACAAGATAACAGTGCTAAGATACCCACCACCAAAAACGACCAATTCACTTAAAAACTACATCATTAAATATCAACATGAGAATAACGATGTTCTTTAATTTTTCACTCGGCTTAATCACCCTGTGTATGGCGATGCTACTGGCTAGCAGTCATGCCGTTGCCGCCAATGACGACGATTTCGAAAGTTTACGCTCGCCGCTCGGTCGAGAATGGATACTCACTAAAAATGACCGTCTGCGTCATATTAAAACCTATGTTCGTTTAGAAGACGGTAAACAATTTCGCTCTTTTAAAGTAGAGGCCGTACTCGAATCGTCGATGCAGACATTGAGCAACGTATTATTCGACTTTGAAAATTACACCAAATGGTATTGGGAAACGCGTGAGTCTCGATTGCTACAAAGAAAATCCAATACCGACTTTATTATTTATATGGTGCATAAAGCCCCACAGGGCTTGCCTGATCGTGATGTTATTTTACAGGGTGTGATTGAACCGCAAAGCCCGACAAAACGCTCGTTGGCATTGAAGGTAGTGGCTCTGCCTGATTTTTTACCTCTAAAACCACCTCTGATAAGAATGCCCGCTGAAGATATTAGTATCAAACTCACCCCTATAGCCAATAACAGGATTCAGGTTGTGGCCGAAGGTTATTTTGATGCGGGCGGCACCGTTCCCGTGTGGGCAACTAATTTTGTGCAGCGTGCAGCACCCTACTCTGTCATTCGGAATTTACAACGAATGCTGCTGCGTGACGAATATCGCAACAGCAAACAGCCGCCGATGTTTCCTCTTTATGACTATGACGACTACGTCCCCGCCACCAAGTCTCAGCCGTGATACTTGATGACTTAAACTTGTAATTCCTGCCGAATTTCTGCCAACAAATCGGCGGTTGTTACGCGCACACCACGCCAAATAAAAAAGCTTTCCGCCGCTTGCTCGATTAACATTCCTAAACCATCACTGGTTGAAGCTTGTTGAGCTGTTGCCCATTCTAGAAAGGGTAATTTGGGCTTGCCGTAGGCCATATCGTAAGCGCAAGCATCTGCCGCTAAAATATCCGCAGCCAACGGTGGTAACTCACCCATTAACGAAGCCGATGAACCATTAATCACGACATCAATACTATATTGGGCAATATCTTCAAAACGAAGAGCAGTTATCTGTCCATATTGTTGAAAAATATCCGCTAATGCTTGGGCCTTACTATGCGTGCGATTAGCAATCAATAATTGTGCAGGTTTGGCTGCTAATAATACGCCCAATACGCCTCTCACCGCGCCACCCGCACCCACTACCAAAATACGTTTACCTGCCAAGCTCCAACCGAGATTTTGCGTCATATCACGCACTAAGCCTACGCCATCGGTGTTATCACCATAAAGACGACCATCTTTACCTTTCATTAAGGTGTTTACTGCACCTGCTTGCTTGGCGCGTAATGACTTCACATCACACAAGGCATAGGCTTGCTCTTTAAACGGCAGAGTGACATTTAATCCTTTGGCAGCGATATCCGCGAAAAAATCAGCAACCACCTGTTGAAAACCATCAATCGGCGACAATATAGCTTCATAAGTCAGATTTTCACCCGTTAACTGGGCAAATGCCGTGTGAATACGCGGTGAACGAGTATGGCTAATTGGATGGCCAATCACCGCATAACGGTCAGGATTCGTCATCACACCCACTCTCTTGCGGATAAAAAATCCTGCACAAAACGCGACTCAACCGAATCCGTTTCCGCTTGATAGTCGTAATGCCACGCCACTAAATTCGGCAGGGACATTAAAATGGATTCGGTACGACCGCCTGTTTGTAAGCCAAAAATCGTACCTCGGTCATAAACGAGATTAAATTCAACATAACGGCCACGACGATATAGTTGAAAATTACGCTCACGTTCGCCATACAGGGTATTTTTACGCCGCGCTAAAATCGGTTGATAGGCTTGGATATAACCCATACCCACTGCTTTAATAAAATCAAAGCAACGGTCAAAACCCCATTCGTTTAAATCATCAAAAAATAAACCACCAATACCACGGGGTTCTTGACGATGCTTGATGTAAAAATAATCGTCACACCACTTTTTATATTTAGGATAAACCTCTGCACCAAATGGCTCGCAAATAGCTTTTGCTGTGCTGTGCCACTCTTGGCAATCTTCAACAAAACCATAATACGGCGTTAAATCAAAACCACCCCCAACCCACCAAACAGGCGTTTCACCTTCTTTTTCGGCAACAAAAATACGAACATTGGCGTGAGAAGTTGGAGCATAAGGATTTTGGGGATGAATCACTAAAGATACGCCCATTGCTTGAAAAGAGCGTCCTGCTAATTCTGGCCGATGTGCCGTTGCCGATGGTGGTAGTTTTCCGCCATAGACGTGAGAGAAATTCACGCCGCCTTTTTCAATGACTGCGCCATTTTCTAATACCCGTGACCGACCGCCACCACCTTCGGCGCGTTGCCATGTATCTTCACGAAAGCTACCTCCATCTTCAGCCACTAGCTGTTGGCAAATATGGTCTTGCAACGATAATAAAAACGTTTTGACGGCGGCTAAATCAGGACTCAAAGCAGACATAACACAGACTCTTATTAAGAAGGACGTAACACAGCACCCGTTCGGGCATCCCGAATTTGCGAAGGATTTTTTTGACCGCCTAACGAGGCGGGCAAGATATAGTCTATCCCATCGGCAAAGATAGTGACAATTTGCTCGGCGGTTAATGCCGTTGGCTGACCTGTGATATTGGCACTGGTAGAAATAATTGCGCCGCCAAAAGCGGAACACAAGGCTTGTACAGGCGGATGTGCGCTAACCCGAATGGCCACGCTGAAATGCTCGCCACGAATCCATGCAGGAAAACTCGCATCAACAGGTACAACCCATGTGGTTGGACTAGGCCAAGAGTCAACAACTTGCTGACGCTCTTGCGGGCTGAGTAATTGAAGATACGGCTCAACTTGCTCGACATTGGCAGCAATGAGAATCAAGCCCTTGTCCATTGGCCGTTGTTTGAGCGCGAGGAGTTTTAACACGGCCTGTTGATTAAACGGGTCGCAACCTAAACCCCAAACAGCTTCGGTGGGATAGGCGAGAATACCGCCTTGTTTTAAGGCAGCAACCGCTGTATCTACATGAATAGAGGAGAGAGGGATCATTAGCTACCACTTTTTAATTGTTCATAACCACCCGAAACAGTGGCAATTCGTCCTGCCAATTCCAACTCCATTAGCCACCCTGCCAAGCTCGCGGCATCCCATGAACCTTGCTCAATGAGTGCATCAAAATGTTGCACTTGCCAACCTAAAACAGCTAATACTTGCTGTGCTTCTTGGCTAATTTCATCATGTTCATTAACACTCATAGGCGCAACACCCCCAAAATGGCCGCTCTTGGCTTGCCCTAATCGTGGAGCAATATCTTCTAAAATATGCGCCGTTTCTTCGACCAGTTTTGCGCCTTGACGAATGAGCGCATGGCAGCCTTTAACTTGCGGATTAAAAATAGAACCAGGAATGGCCCACACTTCTCGATTTTGATCTGCCGCTAATTGCGCGGTAATGAGTGTGCCACTGGGCAAGGCCGCCTCTACCACCAACACGCCTAAACTTAAGCCGCTAATGATACGATTACGGCGTGGAAAATGATAATTAATCGGTGGTGTATGCGGTAAAAACTCGCTGATTAACACGCCATCGTTAGCGACAATTTGTTCAGCTAAGGTTTGATGTTGTTTAGGATAAACCTCACTTAAACCCGTGCCTAAGACCGCTAAAGTAATACCTTTGGCTTTGACTGTCGCATAGTGCGCCGCGCCATCTATGCCTAAGGCCAAACCACTGGTAATAGCAATGCCGCGTTGGGATAGCTCAGTGGCAAATTGTTCGGCAAGTTTTAGCCCATTTTGGCTAGGCCGACGACTACCGACCATCGCCACTTGCGGCCATGATAATTGCGACACTTCACCACGACAAAATAACAACGGTGGCGCATCGGGAATTTCTTTCAGCAATAGAGGATAACGGGAATCGTGTAGCGTAATGACTTGTTGCTGTTGTTGTTCAATGCTTTTCAAGGCTTTGGCTAAGTCGCGCTGAATATCTTTATCTTGGCCGTTTTGCCAGTCTTGGTAGATAGCCAATCCTTTTTCGGCAATACCTGCTTGTTGCCAATCCGACACGGTCGCGCCTAATGCCAACGTTGGTTCGCCAAAAAAACGCAGTAATTTGTGCATGTTCGACGAGGACTGCCCAACTAATCGCCATAAAAACACCCAATCTAAATACAGTTTTTCCGTCATCATTCCTTGTTCCTTGACTGCTCATCACCATAAAAAAAGGCTGTCTATGTAGACAGCCCTTATGCAGATCACTGCAAAAACTAAAAAACCGAATTAATCACCACTAATCGGCGGACGAATCTCATCACCGACAGTAATCGTTGTGGATGCTCGCAAAATAATGGCATAACTGACTTTGTTAAAAGTACGGAACACCATTGCCAAACCCGCACGTTCCGAAGGTAAACGCACTAAGTCAGCTTTAGCACGATCACGTATTATTCCGCCGCGTTGATACAGCGCAAAAGTATGGCCTTGTTTTACACCGTCACGCTCACCACGATTGACAACAACTACACTGTTTAAGCCACCACTTCCCAAAGAAGACATTATACGAATGATACGTCCCTCTTTTACCCCTTCTGGATTACTAGGATAAAAAATCGGGGTTACGGGTCGTGCTTCATTGGCAAAAATGCGGTCTTCGATACGGACTTCTTGTGTCGTCCGCGCCAATTCGAGTGTCGAAATATTGTCCAAAACAGCCGTCACTTTGCCTGCACCAATATCTTCGGCTTCAAAACCTAAAAACTCTTTAGTATCGGGGTCATCATAACGTACGCCTTTACGAAAGATACCATAGCTTGCGCCTAAGGTTATATCTGTACCACGCACATAAACCTTGTCGCCTTGTCCTGTAATGACACGCTTACTTTCGCCAGAAACCACATAAGGGGCTTTGGCAAAGTCTTCAGCACCCATAACACGGCTATCAGACAGATAGGCTCGAATGGCCTGCAAAGGAATAGCAGGAATAGCAACGCTCAGGTCTTCGACACGGATTTGTGGACTGAGCTTATATTGACCGTTACCGCCACTGACCGAGGCTTTATTGTTGAAGTTAGCAATCACCTCTTCACAACCGCCACCCGCATCGACAGCAACCACTGCACGGTCTTGGATATGACACAACAACAGGTTATCACCCGGAAAAATCAAATGAGGATTCCGAATTTGCTGATTCGCTTGCCAAATCTCAGGCCAACGCCACGCGTCTTTTAAATAGCGATTGGCAATATCCCATAAGGTATCGCCTTTTTTCACCGTATATCGTTCAGGAGCATTGGCTTTTACATCAGCAGACTGAGTATCCGCCTGTAATGGCGCTGCAAAAACCGTGGACATTAACGCAATTAACACCAATTTTTTCATTATCAATTCCCTTCTTGGCGGGACTTATGGTCGCAAGTAAACAAGACCGCTATAATAGGCAAAGAGCCGTTGTTTTATTGTTCGGCTCATATAGACGCACTTTTACAACAAGCTCAAGAGCTTAGCAAGCATTGTTGTCATTTAACAACAGGTAATTCGCATTATGGCAAAACTTCCGATTCTGCATTTCCCTGATCCGCGCTTGCGGACGAAGGCAAAACCTGTGTTGGTGGTGGATGATAACATCCGCCGACTGGCTAATGATATGCTAGAAACGATGTATGATGCACCTGGAATTGGATTAGCTGCATCACAAGTAAATCATCATATTCGTTTATTGGTGATTGATATTACCGAAGAAAAAAATCAACCGATGGTTTTTATCAATCCTGTGATTACGCCTCTGACGACAGAAACTGTTCCTTATGAGGAAGGTTGTTTGTCTGTGCCCAGTGTTTACGACTTTGTCGAGCGCTATGCCCGTGTTGCTGTCACCGCTCTGAATGAGCATGGCCAGTCTTTTAGCTTAGAAGCAGATGGCATACTGGCGGTTTGTTTGCAACATGAACAAGACCATTTAGACGGTAAATTGTTTGTTGACTATTTATCGTCACTGAAACGTCAACGTATTAAAGCTAAATTGCTGAAACAGCAAAAGCAAAACGCTTAATCCCCCCGCCCCCTTTAAGAAAGGGGGAGTTAATACATCTCTTTTGCTAATAAGAGTGTGTTAATTCTCCTATTTGTTATTGAGGGCGTATCTGTCCCCCTCTTTCCTAAAGAGGGGCTAGGGGAGATTTCCACATTTTAGAGGTTTATTTTCTTGGCTAGTCCGCTCCGCATTATTTTTGCAGGCACGCCCGCCTTCGCCGCAGAATCCTTACGCGCTTTATTACATACGCACCATGAAGTCGTGGGCGTTTATACTCAACCTGATCGTCCTGTGGGGCGAGGTCGGGAGTTAAAGCCTAGCCCTGTGAAAGAATTGGCATTGGCGCGGAAGTTGCCTGTTTTTCAGCCGTTATCTTTACGTGATGGTGGCGCACAAGCGGAATTAGCCGAACTCAAAGCTGATTTGATGGTGGTTGCTGCCTATGGCTTAATTTTGCCCAAAACCGTGTTAGAAACACCACGTTTGGGCTGTATTAACGTCCACGGCTCGTTATTACCGCGCTGGCGTGGTGCTGCACCGATTCAACGGGCGATTTTGACGGGCGATAAAGAAACAGGCATTACCATTATGCAAATGGATGTCGGTCTAGATACAGGGGCGATGTTATATAAAATGGCTTGCCCAATTTCTGAACACGACACCTCAGCCAGCTTGCATGACCGTTTAGCTTTTTTAGGTGGCGATGCCTTGCTGACGGTATTGGAAGCAATTGATAACGATGAGCCCTTCACGCCTATTCCCCAAGATGAAGCCTTAGCTACCTATGCCAGCAAGTTGACCAAAGAAGAAGGCAATATTCATTGGAAAAATTCGGCTCTTGATATTACGCGCGCTGTGCGTGCTTTTAATGCGTGGCCTGTGGCTTATACCCAAGTACAAGGTCAAATTGTGCGGGTTTGGCAAGCGCATATCGTTACAGGTGAAAAAACAACTGCCCCAGCAGGCATGATTATTCGTGCTGACAAACAAGGTTTATGGGTTGCGGCGGGTGATGGCGGTATTGTCGCTTTAGATAATTTACAACTGCCAAACGGCAAAGCCCTACGCCATGTTGATATTTTAAACTCGCGTAAAGAACTCTTTCAAATCGGTACAACACTTGGCGAATCGGCATGAGCAAACTGAATGTTCGTGCTTTAGCTGCGCAAGCCCTCGCGCCGATTATTGAGCAACACGCCTCACTCAGTAGCATCTTACCGCCGTTGCAAGAGCGCTGCCCTGAACGTGATCGCCCTTTGCTGCAAAACTTAGTCTATGGTACAGCGCGTGAATGGCTGTATTTTCAGGCCATTATTCGACCCTTGTTAAAAAAGCCGATTAAAGATTTTCCTGTATTAGCATTATTGGCCTTAGGTATTTATCAGTTACTGCGTACACGCATTCCTGCTCATGCGGCGATTGCTGAAACCGTCGAAGCGGCACGGCAACTCGGTTATAACCACACGACTGGGTTGTTAAATGCCTTGTTGCGGGGCTTTCAGCGTGAGCAAGAATCACTCTGCGCTAATGCAGCGAAATATCAACATGCCCATCCTGAATGGTTGGTGAAACAATTACGCAAAGATTGGCCAGACCATGCCGATGACATTATGGCCGCCAACAACCAAGCAGCTGATTTAACTTTACGGGTCAATACCCGCCAAATCAGCGTGATAGATTATTTAGCCTTATTACAGGCGCAAGACATTGAAGCGACACTTTGCCAATATTCATCGGTCGGTATTCGTTTAACGCAATTGTGTGATGTCACCAGCTTACCATTATATGCCGAAGGAGGCTTTTCGGTACAAGATGAATCAGCACAATTAGCGGCGGTGTTATTGAACCCTGCGGCCAATAGTGTTGTTTTGGATGCCTGTGCCGCCCCTGCGGGCAAAACGGCGCATTTGTTAGAAAAAGCGGATTATCAGCAGTTATTGGCGATTGATAACGAAGAAAAACGGGTTAAACGGATGCACGAAAACCTCGCACGTTTAAATCTAAATTTCCCCTTTGTGCAAGTACTGACCGCTGATGCCAGCCAACCGCAAATATGGGCGCAAGATTTACAATTCGATGCCATTTTGCTGGATGCACCCTGTACGGCAACGGGAGTTATTCGTCGTCATCCTGATATTAAATTGTTGCGTAAGGCCAGTGATGTCGGGCAAACGGTGGCGTTGCAAGCGCAGATTTTGGCGGCGTTATGGCCAACGTTAAAGGTTGGAGGTCGTTTGTTATACGCCACTTGCTCGGTGTTAAAAGCAGAAAATGAATTGCAAGTGGGATCGTTTTTGCACCATACCGCTAATGCTCGCGAAATAACGATTAATGCTGATTGGGGGGTAACGCGGCCTGTTGGACGGCAAATATTTCCCAGTGTACATGGCGGTGATGGCTTTTATTATGCGTTGTTGGAGAAAATCGCTTAATGTTTTGGATGATTGAATTGGGGTTTGTTGTATTGGTTTTTGGCGGATTGGCGTTATTGGTTTGGGTGAAAAGTCGATAATTAAGTACATCAACAAAAGTTAGTTTGTATTTTCCGTTCGCACTGAGCTTGTCGAAGTGTTTGCTGCTAATGGTTCGACAGGCTCACCATGTACGGTGAAACTTTTGTGTAGGCATTTAATTGGCAAAGGGTAATACCAATATAGCTATTACCCCTTGCCTATAGATACTATTGGGCTGATGTTGTTAATTCTAACTCAGTGGGAACAGCCGCAAAGCTGTTCGTGTTGCTGCTGGCATAGTACGACACGCCGTCAATACTGACATTGGCACTCACCATGTAAAACATGGCGTTATTCATGAGCTCAACCGTCAATTTACCATCTGCTCCTGTGAAACCAGTGAACGGAGCGCCGCCCATACCACCTTGGCTTTCACCAAAAGCTTGTATAGCCGCACCAGATACAGCAGTTTTCACACCACTCACCATGCGATAAAAGAAAATTTCCTTCGATGCTAATTGTGCCAAAGCTATCGTCATGGTTGCTTTGCCAGCACTCTGCACATCGTAACCGTAACCGACACCTTTCAGGCTGCCAGAGACTGCTTTCGCACTGACCGTTCCCTGTGGAATAACGGGAAAGGTATAAGTCCCATCCGTACCCGTAATGCCACGTCCTTCCCATACAGCTCCCGAACTGCTCGTTGACTTGACTACCACCGCAGCCGAAGGCACTGGAGTACTATTATTAGTGACGGTGACTTTTAACTCTGTACTATTGGTAATAGGACGATCCAAATTGTACGACGAAAAATGTGTCACATTAGCGCGATAGACAACAGGTAATGCGGCGGCATCACGAGTGGCATCTGACTCATACACCCACTTGCCTGTTGTAGTATTTAAAGACCATAGCTCGATAGTTGCGGTGTTAGGGTCTGCTGCTGGATCTACAGGGATGGCAATTTCTGCGGTTTTACCAGCGGCTAAGTTACATTTGACACCGCCACAAGTAATGTCGATATTTGCATATCCAAAACTTTCGATAGCCTTGTCGCTGCCATCTCTCGTGCCAATAAATAGACCAGGGAAAGCGTCACTGTAGTTGGTAGCGGTCGGTTTATTGGTGGTCACATCAACCGTTGCATTGCTAACAGGATTGCCTGAACCATCGACAATACTATTCGGAGTAAACTTAACCACCACCACGCCATTACCATCACTTGCAGTCGCATTAGTAGTCGTTAGATTTGCTAACACATTCGATGAGCCGACAGTTTGCAACATAAAATCCACAGGCATTGATTGCCCAGCAGATAGCGGAACCATATCAAATGTGGCTACAAATCCCGTTTTTTTGGCATCTACTTTTAGTGCACTAGAGGGGGCAACCGCGAGCGTGTAGCGACCATCTGCTTTTGAGGTCGTTGTCGCTGATCCTGCAGTAATAGTGACACCGCCAACAGGCAACCCGCCACTGCTGGTGACAATACCCGAAATAGTCGCACTGAGTTGGCTAGTACCAGCTCCATCATCATCACTGCCACCACCACACCCCGTTATAACCAAAGATGCGCTAACGAGAGTAGGCAAAATTAAGACCCGTAGATTGTTTAACATAATGACTCCAATGGTGATTTTTGATTCAATACCTTTCAATGCGCTCCTATGCGCTCCTATGCGCTTTGAACATGAAACACCCGAAAAGACCTTACTTTTTGTGTGCCTATAATTCAATTTATACGCCTTTGGACTTCATTTGTGAAGCACTAATTTTAGCTAAACAATATCCTGACTTTCCGATAGGTTATCCCCCATAAATCCGCTAGTATCAAGCCATAGCGTCTTATGGAGATAACGGTGATGACTACCAACAATGACCCTCATGCCCCCTTAAGGGATGATGTCCGTTTGATGGGCAGTCTTTTAGGCGAAACCTTGCGTCAGCAAGTCGGTCAAGCACTCTATGACAAAGTGGAAGCCATTCGGGTACTAGGCAAACAAGCGCGTGATGGCGATGACCAAGCCAGCCTTCAACTCAATCAAGTGCTTTCGGCGTTGGCCGATGATGAGCTACTGCCTGTCGCTCGTGCTTTCACCCAGTTTTTGAATCTCGCCAATATCGCCGAACAATATCACCATATTCGCCGCCACCGAGCATGGGAACATATTACTGACGCGCCACCGCAACCAGGCTCTATTCGGGAGCTTTTTCCACGCCTCGCCGCGCAAGGCATTAGTGCCGATACGTTGTGGCAAACGGTGCAACAAGTGGATATAGAGTTGGTACTCACTGCCCATCCCACCGAAATTAGCCGCCGTACCCTTATTCAAAAATACGATGATATTGCTGAGTGTTTAGAAGCATTAGACTATATTCACCTCACCCCCATTGAACGCCAACATGAACTGGCCAAACTCAAACGCCATATTATTGCCGCGTGGCGTACCGATGAAATTCGTCGGCAACGCCCAACGCCCGTTGATGAAGCGAAATGGGGCTTTACCACGATTGAGCAAACACTGTGGTACACCATTCCCCAATTTTTACGCGAGTTTGATGCCGTTGTTTTTGAACACACAGGCAAACATCTGCCCTTAACCCATGCGCCGATTCGTTTTGCCTCGTGGATGGGTGGCGACCGTGACGGCAACCCCAATGTCACTCATAGTGTGACGCAAGAAGTGTTATTACTATCACGTTGGCAAGCCGCAGAATTGTATTGGCGTGATATTGATGCGCTGCGGGCAGAATTGTCGATGGAGGATTGTAGCCCCGCTTTACGCGCTATCGTCGGTGCGGACTGTCGCGAGCCTTACCGTGAGTTACTGCGTGAAGTCCGTGATCGCCTCGCCTTGACGCGAGATTGGCTGGGCGCACGACTACGCGGCGAGATATTGGAAGCGACGAATATTTATCGTACCGCCGATGAACTCCTTCAACCCTTATTGTTATGCCATGAATCGCTGATTGCCTGTAATATGCAAGCGATTGCCGATGATGAATTAACCAATATCATCCGCCGTATTGCCTGCTTTGGCTTAGAGCTACTAAAGCTAGATATTCGCCAAGAGTCGGGTCGCCATACCGAAGCCTTAGACGCAATTACCGACTACTTAAAACTAGATCGCTATCAAGATAAAAACGAAGCGCAACGGCAAGCGTTTTTATTGGCCGAACTCAACAACCCACGTCCTTTGTTGCCTCGTCAACTACAAGCGAATGCTAACGCGCCTATTCTTACTACAACCGTACAAGAAGTCTTAGCGACTTTTACCATGCTAGCGCAACAACCGTCTGATGCCTTAGGTGCTTATGTCATTTCAATGGCGAAGCAAGCGAGTGATGTACTGGCGGTGATGTTGCTGCAAAAAGAAGCGGAAGTGCCGCAGCCCTTACGTGTCGTGCCGTTATTTGAAACCTTGGCTGACCTTGATAATGCGCCCGCTTGCCTTGATGCCTTGTTGTCGATTGATTGGTACAAATCGACGATTAACGGTCATCAAGAAGTGATGATCGGTTACTCTGATTCCGCCAAAGATGCAGGCTTTTTAACGGCTAATTGGGCGCAATATCGCGCGCAAGAAGGCTTAACCGCGATTGCCGAAAAACATGGCATTAAACTGACGTTATTTCATGGTCGTGGCGGTTCTATTAGTCGGGGTGGTGCGCCGACGCATCAGGCCTTATTGTCGCAACCGCCGAAATCAGTGCAAGGAAAAATCCGCGTTACTGAACAAGGGGAAATGATTCGCTTTAAGTTCGGCATGAAAGGTATTGCCATTCGCAACCTTGAGTTATATGCCGCCGCGACATTAGAGGCGACCCTCTTGCCTCCCCCCGCCGCCAAACCTGAATGGCGTGAACTAATGACACGGATGACGCAAACTTCATTAACGGTTTATAAAGAAACGGTGCGTGATGAGCCTGAATTTATCCGTTATTTGCGTACTGTCACCCCCGAATTAGAGTTACAGATGTTGCCCTTGGGTTCACGTCCTGCTCGTCGGCAAATGAGCGGGGGCATTGAATCGTTGCGCGCTATTCCTTGGGTCTTCGCGTGGACACAAGTCCGCTTGATGCTACCCGCATGGTTAGGCACGGGACGCGCATTGAATAATGCAATGGATGATGGTTTTACATCAGTCATTCACGAAATGCGTAAAGATTGGCCGTACTTTCAGACGGTTCTGGATATGCTGGAAATGGTCTTAGCTAAATCCGACTCTGCCATTGCTGCTTATTATGAAGCGCATCTCACCAATGACCCAGCATTGCAAAATCTCGGTTGCTTATTACGCGCTCGTTTAGAAAAAACGGTCGGTATTTTATTGAAAGTCACGGAACGCCAACAATTATTGGAATTATCGCCCGTATTAAAACGGTCTATTACCGTGCGTACGCCGTATATTTTACCGTTGCACATGTTGCAGGCTGAATTAATGAAACGGCGGCGCGAATTAGCACAAGAAACCACCATTTACGACCATGCGCTGATGATTACGATTGCAGGTATTGCAGCAGGGTTGAGGAATACGGGGTAAGATAAATCCCTCCTAACCTCCCTTTGATTAAGGGAGGAACAATACTTTTAGAGTCCTGTATGGCTAAACTCCTGCTCGCTATTTTGCAATTTCTCAGCGAGAAGTTACGCGCTTTAATCATCATTACCGCTGTATTATTGGTGGGCGCATGGTTACAACACGAATGGCAAGCCCTAGAGCAAGCACAACAAAACACCGCGCATCAACAGCAAGTCAAAGTCTTATTACAAGCACGACATCAAGAGTTGGTAAAAGCACAGCAGCAAGCAGAAAAACTCAGCCAGCAACTCTTAGCGGCATTTGAACAGCAAAAAAAACAGCTCTATCATCTACAAACACAACTTCAACAACTGCACACCAGCCGCCAAGCCTTATGGGACGAAAATTGGTTCGCGCGCAAAAACCCGATGTCCGAAACCTCGCAACAACTGCGCGAATATGACCTACAAATTGCCGCCTTCACCACGCAATTGCGCCTTAGCCAACAGGCTTATAACCTTTGGCAAAACAAAGTCAATCAATCGGCAGATGTCGCCAAAAACCGCCAACTGCAACAACAACTGCAACAATCGCAACAGGTGCTGAATCAATTAACGTCAGCCATTAGTGAGTCCGAAAGTGTTGTCCGCACCAGCATGGTGAACCGCCTTCGCACTGCGGTGATGCAAGTTTTACCATCGGCTATTTTATTGCTGTTGGCGGTGATTTTTGTACCTATTTTCTTCAAGCTGTTTCAGTATTTTGTTGTTGCACCGATTGTTTCTAAGCTGCCTGCCATCACTATTTTACCGATAGACAGCACGCAAACACAAGACATCACCATTGCCTCTAGCAGTAGTCCAGAAGGTCATATTTCTGCCCATTCCCTGCGTCTTATTCTTCCCCCCGAACAAGAATTATTATTACATCCCGATTATTTACAAAGCTTTAGCAAGCTAGCGCAAAAATCCACGCAATGGTTTTTAAATGCCAGCATTCCCCTCAGTAGTTGGGCAGCAGGCTTAGTGACTTTGGTGCGTTTACAAAGCAGTCAAACAGAAACCGTACAACTCGCGTCGATGCGTAACCCCTTAGAAGAATTGGTGATTATTGATTTGCCAGCGGGTGCGACTTTAGTGTGTAAACCGCGTTGCTTAGCAGGCGTGATTAAACAACGGGGCGAAGACGTTCATATTTCACGGCATTGGCGGCTGTTTAATTTGCATAGTTGGTTGACACTACAATTGCGCTATTTGGTCTTTCATGGCCCGTGTCAGTTAATTATTAAAGGCAATCATGGGGTGATCCTCGAACACGCGGGACAAGCGCGCTTAATTCAACAAAATGCGACGCTCGGTTTTAGTACCGATGTTGCTTACAGTAACTATCGCTGCGAGACCTTTATTTCTTATTATCTAGGCAAAGACAACTTGTTTAATGACCAGTTTAGCGGGCAAACAGGCGTCTATTTTTATGAGCAAGCGCCCCATGACGACCGCAAAGCGGCGTTAGTTGGCAAAGTAGTGGGTGGTTTTTGGGATGCGGTGCGTAAGGTATTTGGGATTTGATGCCACAAACAATTAATCACGTCATTTTTCTGTCACAATATTTCCATATTATTGGAAATATCAAAACATAGACAACATAATGAATACTGAACTTGCCGTAAAACAACTTGCAGCACTCGCCCAAAGTAACCGATTAGCCATTTATCGTGCTTTAGTCGTGGCTGGGGAAACAGGCAACACGCCCAATGAATTGATAGCGTTATTAGGTTTGGCCAACGCCACGCTCTCATTTCATTTAAAAACACTACAACAAGCCGATTTAATTCATGTCGAACAACAAGGCCGCTTTTTACATTATCGCGCCAACTATCCTGTCATGAATGAGTTACTGGCGTTTTTAACTGAAAACTGCTGTCAAGGCCAGCCATGTGAGATAACAACACGCTGTTGTTAATCCCACGATTCATCCTATGCTCAACGGGTAACCAATTCACTCAAATAGAGAAAAATATCATGACCATTAACGTAGGCATTAACGGCTTTGGCCGTATGGGACGCTTGGCCTTACGCGCCGCATGGGACTGGCCTGAGCTCAGCTTCACTCATATTAACGACCCCGCAGGCGATGCTATCACCTTCGCCCATTTACTTAATTTTGACTCGGTACATGGTCGTTGGCAGCACGAAGCCAAAGCCGAGGGTGATAATATTGTAATCGGGACTCGCCGCATTACAATCAGCCGCCATAAAACCATTGCTGACAGCGATTGGTCAGACTGTGACGTGGTGATTGAAGCCTCTGGCAAAATGAAAACCACTGCGCTATTACAAGCATATTTAGACCAAGGGGTAAAACGTGTCGTGGTAACTGCACCCGTGAAAGAAGCAGGTGTCTTAAACGTGGTAATTGGCGTGAACGATCATTTATTTGACCCACAACAACATCGAATTGTCACGGCGGCTTCTTGTACCACCAACTGTTTAGCTCCTATCGTCAAAGTTATTCACGAGAGTATTGGTATTCGTCACGGTAGCATCACCACGATTCATGATTTAACCAATACCCAAACCATTTTAGACGCACCGCACAAAGACTTACGCCGCGCCCGCGCATGTGGCATGAGCATGATTCCCACCACCACAGGCTCAGCTACGGCGATTACCGAGATTTTTCCTGAACTCAAAGGTCGTTTGAATGGTCATGCTGTGCGTGTGCCGTTGGCCAATGCGTCTCTGACCGATTGTGTTTTTGAAGTGGAGCGCGCCACGACGGTAGAAGAAGTTAATGCGCTATTAAAAACAGCCGCCGAAGGGGCATTAAAAGGCATTTTATGCTACGAAGAACGGCCATTAGTGTCGATTGATTATCGTACAGACCCACATTCCAGCATTATTGATGCACCCTGTACAATGGTGATTAATGGCACCCAAGTGAAGATTTACGCGTGGTACGATAATGAATGGGGCTATGCCAATCGTACAGCGGAATTAGTGCGCAAAGTGGGGTTGGCTTAGCGATGCCATTAGCGACTTTATCTCCCCAAATCCTTCAATATCTCATCGTCACGGGTAATTATTGGGCATTTACCCTAACCGATGGCGCCTTACGGATGTTGGTGGTACTGCATTTTCATCAACTCGGTTACACGCCGCTAAGCATCGCATTTTTATTTTTGTTTTATGAGTTTTTTGGTGTTGTCACCAACTTAGTCGGTGGGTGGCTCGGTGCGCGTTTGGGCTTGAATCGCACCATGAATGTTGGTTTAGGTTTGCAGGTTTTCGCCTTATTGATGTTGGCTGTACCTGCGGCAATGTTGACCATACCGTGGGTAATGGCCGCTCAAGCCTTATCAGGCATTGCCAAAGACCTCAATAAAATGAGTGCGAAAAGTAGCATTAAACTGTTAGTCCCCAACACCCAAGCGGATAGCCAACAAACCTTATATCGTTGGGTGGCACGACTGACAGGCTCTAAAAATGCGCTAAAAGGTGTCGGCTTTTTTATGGGTGCGGCGTTGTTATCCGTGCTGGGTTTTACTGGCGCGGTCATAGCGATGGCAGCCGTATTGGCTGTTGTTTGGTTATTGAGCATTTTTACGCTGACACAAGACCTCGGCAAAGCGAAAAACAAGCCTAAATTTAAGGAGATTTTTTCCACCAGTCGCGCCGTCAATTATTTAGCGGCTGCCCGTTTATTTTTGTTTGCCTCGCGTGATGTCTGGTTTGTTGTTGCTTTACCTGTGTTTTTAAGCGCTACCTTAGGCTGGGATTTTACCCAAGTTGGAGGCTTTTTAGCGTGTTGGATTATCGGTTATGGCGCAGTACAAACTATCGCCCCTCGTATAACAGGACGTAATAAAGGCCATATACCTGATGGTAAAAGTGCATTTTTGTGGGCGATGGCGTTGGCAGGTTTGCCTGCGTTTATTGCGATAGCATTGGCAGCGGCTTGGCCACCTACGATGGTTGTAGTGACAGGTTTATTATTGTTTGGGGCGGTGTTTGCGGTGAACTCCTCGTTGCATAGTTTTTTGATTGTCAGTTATGCCAAGGAAGATGGTGTGTCCTTGGATGTCGGCTTTTATTATATGGCCAATGCGATGGGGCGATTATTAGGGACAATGTTGTCTGGCTGGGTGTTTCAAGTCGCTGGACTGAGCGCGTGTTTGTGGATTTCTAGTGGGTTTATTGGCTTGGCGGCGGTGATTTCGTTGGCGTTGCCGAGGGATAAGTAGGGGCGAATTTACTCGCCCCTACTGTATTTACTATTTCTGCGGTAACGCCTTCAACAACTCATGACGCAGCACATAATCCCCACCTTGATAATAAGCAATCGCGCTATCGGTCAATGCCTGATTGCTTGAAGGCGGCAAAATTTCATCTTTGCCTAATGGATCACGATGCAACTCGACATGACGTTGTGGCGACAAAATCACCAAGTCATTGTCTTTATACAAGCCCATACGTTGATAGGTGGCAATCAACGCTCTGCCCTGCTCAGGTGGTGTCCGTAAAATATCGCGGCCAAAAAAGCGGCTAACGTAGTTCATATTCAACAAGCCCAAAATAGTGGACGGCACATCCATTTGACTCGCCAACTGGCTAATTTCTTTCGGCTGCACATATTTCGGCGCGAAGATAATCAACGGGATTTGATAACGGTCAACAGGCACAGCCGTTTTACCCGCGCTACCTGCACAATGATCGGCCGTTATGACAAAAATGGTATCGTTAAACCACGGTTTCTTGCGCGACTCGTTAATAAAATTGACAATTGACCAGTCGGTATAGCGTACCGCACCCGTCCAATTTTTCTGTTTACCCACCACCCGACCTTCAGGATAGGTATAAGGACGATGATTGGTCGTGGTCATAATAATTGAGAAAAACGGCTTTTTCGCTTGATAGCTTTTATCCGCCTCACGCATCGAACGCAGGAACAAATACTCGTCAGCGACCCCCCAAACATTGCCAAATAGTTTTTCATCTTCGGCAAAGTCAGTACGGTCAACCACTTGATAACCATTACCTGCAAAAAAGGCATTCATGTTGTCAAAATAGCCATAACCGCCGTAAATAAACTTGCTGTCATAGCCTTTAGAATTTAATACCGAGGCGAGTGAAAACAAACCTGAATTATTGGGGCGACGAACAACCGCACTCCCCGGTGTTGGCGGAATACCCAGTGTTAAGGCTTCTAAACCCCTTACCGTACGATTACCCGTTGCATAATAATTAGTAAAAAACAGGCTTTCGTTGGCGAGTTTATCGAGCTCTGGCGTGACATTATCTTTACTGCCAAACGCAGCCATATAATCGCCGCTTAAACTTTCGACCGAAATCAACATGACGTTTAAATGACGTTCAGGTTCATTGACTGTCACTTGCCGACTGACATCGAATAACTCATTAGGATGCAATAATTGCTCGTTAGGCAAGACAACATTGGCTTTTAATAAGTCCGATGCTTGTTGCGGATCAGCCGCCAATTGATAAAACTTGTCATACTCTAAGTCATTGTGTCTAAAGGCATAAAAGAATTGAAATGCGCCATTATGCGCCAACTCCTCCACATACATATTATTAGAAAGTGCAGGTACACGGTCGCCACTTAAAGAGCCTGCCGCGCCGACAATCAATACGGTGACAAACGCTGTTAACAGGCGCAATTTTGGCGTTAAGGGATGATTAATACTGGTTTGAATACGTTGACGAATCAGCCACACCACCGCCAACGCAATCACCGCCACCGTGCTTAAAATTGGCGCAACGGCATAGGACTCTTGAATATTGCCTGTCACTTCGCGACGATAAATCAAATAATCAACGGCAATAAAATTCATGCGGACGCTGAATTCACTCCAAAAAAACCACTCCGCAACCACCACAAAACCCAAGGCAAACAAATACACCCACGCTACGCCCAGCGTCGCTCGATGCCCTGCAACACTTTGGCGCAAACGTTCGGGCATTAACAAACCAAATAGGCTAAAAAAGCCATAAACGTAAGCGGCAACAACAGTATCAAACAATAACCCACGCAGAAAAAGACCTGCTAAATCTGGCAGATTAAAAGGCACTTCACTGCTACTGCGCCATAACAAGGCCACACGTAACACGGTAAACGCGATGACGGTTACCACTGCCAGTAAGGCAGGCAAATTTAAACGCCAAAGCGTTTGGTGAAGCTTTAACATGCAAAAATCTCTAGGCATAAAAATATGCAGGTTGATGATGAAAACAAAATGCTGTCATCATTGCGTCATAGAAAAACCATTATCATGAGAAAATAGGTGCTTTTTGGGCTTTTTCGTATTTTATGGAGAAAAGATTAAGGGAGTCTTAAGCATCGGACAGAATATCACCATCGACATAAAACCATTGACCCTTTTCTTTGTTAAAACGTGAACGCTCGTGCAGTCGCCCTGCTTTGCCAAAATGTTTAAAATGGGCGACAAACTCGACTTCGCCCTCGCTGTCGGTTTCCGCTCCCGCCTGTGTTGCCACAATCTCTAAACCTGTCCACATCATCCCTTTAAATGATTTTTTGAGTGCTTTTAGCTCGTCTTGTTTGCGCGATTGAGCATGGTGCGTTTCAACTAAATAATGGGCTTTTTCTAAGGTGAAAGCCGTGTAACGAGAACGCATGAGCTGCTCGGCAGTGAGTGCAGGTGTAGCACCACCTAAAAAAAAGTTACAGCATTCACCATAAGATTTTCCTGAACAACAAGGACAGGGGTCGGTTTTTTTCATAGACAAAATAACGATATTGAAAAAATGAGGGAAGACGATTATGGATGCTGTCGAAGTTAACCGCTAGATAAAAAAGTTATGACAGATACAACTCTCATCATCGACATTGTCGAATGTACACAAAAGAGACATAATCAATAGGAGAGCATATAGTTAGTGATAACTATAGGCTGACTTTTAACCGTCCGTTTTGCCCAGTGACTTAGTCAAAAACTCAAGCTAGATAAGGATACTCTGATATGCGTAAACTTCCTCTTTATGTTTCCCTCGTGACAATGGGTTTTGCTCCTATTGTTAGCTTTGCCGAAGTACATGATGCCCGTGCTATGGCACGTGGCGGCGCGGGTTTAACGATGGGTGAATATAATCAATCACTGAAAAACCCTGCATTACTCAGCAGTTTTGATAAAGACGATGATTTTAGTTTTGCACTAAATGTCGGAGTTTTTGCCTCTGACAAAGATGGCATGATCCAAAAAACGGATGATGTTCAAACAGCGATTGATGATTTAGAGGCTGGTCATGGTAGTGCAAATGCCGTTAACCAAGCGATGAAAGAACTAGACAAAAAACTCGCATTGGTTGATGTCGGTGGCGCGGTATTAATTGCCATTCCTAATAAACATATTCCGCTTGCCTTTATGACTAAAAGCAACCTCTCTTTTGGCACCGTATTTAATTATAATCCCACTGACTTTATTCAACTCAATAGCTGTGTTGCTGGCCTCTCTTGTAACTTAAATAACCTCCAATCAACCGTTAATGCCTCTGCCATTGGTATTACCGAAGCAGGTTTAATGCTTGGCAAACCGTTTGAAAACGGCCTTGAAGTGGGTTTGACCCTAAAAGGGCAACAAATTGATTTAATTTCCTACTCCGCTACCGTTACTCAGTTTGATACTGCCGATATTAGCGACAGCAACGATCTAAAAACGCACAATAACGTCAACATGGACATTGGCGGCATTATGCGCTTTGGAGCAGAGAAAAATTTTAGTGTTGCCGCGACAGTCGAAAATCTCATTGGCAAAACCTTTGAAGGGCCTAAAAACAAAGTGACTGGTATCAACAGCGAATATGACCTTGCACCTGTTGCCGTTGCTGCGGTTGGTTATAGCAACAACTACTTTAAAATTGAAGCCAATACCGATTTAACGCCACGCAAAGGCTTCGATAAATTACTCGAAACACAATTTACGCGTGTGGGCATGGAGTTGTCGGCAGGTCGTCACTTTCATTTACGCGCAGGCTATCGCACCGATAGCAAAAGCAATGTTTCTGATGTCGTGACGGCGGGTATTGGTATTACGCCTTTTGACCGTTTGAATATTGATATTGCTGCGATGTTAGGCGACGGCGATACCGCAGGTGTTGGCTTACAACTAGGTTTTAAAATCTAAAAACATCGTGACAGCTGAGCCAAGTCGTTACTTGGCTCAGACACAACAACTGTCCAAAAATAAATACTGCTCTTGCTCCGCAAGATTGAGTAGGTGATGAATGGACGTTAATGTGGGAATAAAATAACTCGCCACGAAACTATCCGCATTGACATTTTCGATAATATAATCACACGCATCAAAACGGCAAAAACCACCTGTTAACTCTTGCTCAACTGCATTAAGCCATCGCCTCAATAATGCGATGGACACTTGTTTTTCGGTTTGGCAAATATCTGCCAACTGCCCCATCATTAAACGATACGTCGATTCAGAGAGTAAATTTAAGCCGTTGTGTAGCACAACAAACTGAAAGTCTTTATCTAAAATTACTTCATCATTTTTATGGCTTAAATAAATCAACGATGACATATTTTTCACTCATCAAACAACTGGCAACGCCGTTCTATCCACCACTCGCCGCAAGACAAAACTGCTATGTACGCCCGTTACGCCCGTAATACGGGTCAGTCGATTGAGCAATAATTCCTGATAGGCATCCATGTCTTTCACCACCACTTTCAACTGATAATCTGCCGATTGTCCTGTAATCAATAAACACTCTAACACTTCGGGAATATCAACAATACTGGCTTCAAAATGCTGAAAGCGTTCGGGCGTATGTTGATCCATCGAAATATGAATTAACGCCATCAACGTCAAACCCAATTTACGCGCATCCACTAAGGCGCGATACGCAGTAATAAAGCCTGCGTCTTCGAGGGTTTTTACTCGTCGTAAACAGGGGGATGGGGTTAGGCCAATTTTATCGGCAAGGTCTTGGTTGCTGATTCTGCTGTCTTGTTGTAACAGGTCGAGAATGTGGCGGTCGTAGCGGTCTAAGGTCATAATATACGGATTTTTAGCATTAAAAGCCAACTATAACAAATTTAACGCTATTTTATTGCCAATAATCATTAAAAATCAACACAACTCGCAATCCCCTGCTAACTGATTTTTCTTATGATGATGACAAGCAAAAACCTATTATTGGACACGCATCATGTTAAAAAATCCTTCTAGCAAATACCGCGCTTTTCCTGCGATTAACTTGCCAGACCGTCAATGGCCAAGCCGTACCATTACCCAAGCCCCGATTTGGATGAGTACCGATTTGCGTGATGGCAATCAATCGTTATTTGAGCCAATGAATGGCGCGCGCAAAATGCAGATGTTTAAAATGTTGTGCCAAATCGGCTTTAAAGAGATTGAAGTGTCTTTTCCATCGGCTTCGCAAACCGATTTTGATTTTGTTCGTACCTTAATTGAAGATGGTCATATTCCCAATGACGTAACGATTATTGTCTTAACGCAAGCGCGTGAGCATTTGATTCGTCGGACGATGGAGTCTTTACGCGGTGCTAAACGTGCCATTGTTCATGTCTATAATGCCACCTCGCAACCGTTCCGCGATATTGTATTTAATATGAGCAAACGGAAAGTGGTGGAAATGGCCGTCAATGCCGTGTCGTTGATTAAACAATTGGCGGCAGAGCAACCATCAACCGAATGGCAATTGGAATATAGTCCCGAAACCTTTACCGCCACCGAATTGGATTTTGCCAAAGAAGTGTGTGATGCCGTCACTGAAACATGGGGTGCAACGCCAAGCAATAAAGTCATTTTGAATTTGCCTGCCACCGTTGAAGTGGCAACACCGAATGTTTATGCCGATCAAATTGAATGGATGGATCGTCACTTGGCGCGTCGGGATAGCGTGATTATCAGTTTGCATCCCCACAATGACCGAGGCACTGCCGTTGCTGCCACTGAATTAGGCTTGATGGCAGGCGCGGAACGGGTTGAAGGTTGTTTGTTTGGTCATGGTGAACGGACGGGTAATGTCGATTTAGTGACTTTGGCGTTGAATTTGTATAGCCAAGGCATTACGCCAAATTTGGATTTTTCTGACATCGACACCGTCGCGCGTACGGTTGAGCATTGCACGCAATTACCGATTCATCCGCGTCATCCTTATGTCGGTGATTTGGTGTTTACCGCGTTTTCTGGCTCACACCAAGACGCGATTAAAAAAGGTTTTTCGGTGCAACAAGCGGAGGGCTATTGGAATATGCCCTATTTGCCGATAGACCCTGCCGATGTTGGCCGTAGTTATGATTCGGTGATTCGTGTTAATAGCCAATCGGGTAAAGGTGGCGTGGCGTATTTGTTAGAAAATAGCTATGGCGTGGTGATGCCGCGTCGTTTGCAAGTCGAGTTTTCGGGCGTGGTGCAACAACATACCGACAGCGTAGGCGGCGAAATCAGTGCTCAACAAATCTGGCAGTTGTTTAGCCAAACCTATTTACAGCGTAATACGCCCGTTTGCTACCGCGAATATCATTTGTTTGAACACGGCAAAAACCAAGGCATTCGTTTGGTGGTGGATATTCATGGCGTGACGCAAGTGTTAACGGGTTATGGCAATGGCCCGATTGAAGCGGCAGTAAACGCCTTGCATGGTGCAGGTATTTATGTGCAAGTACGCAGCTACGAAGAACGCTCGATGAATGCCGATGTCGATGGTGCAAATGCGCAAGCCTGTACCTTTATGGAAATGACACAACAAGGGGTAACGGGTGCGTGTTATGGCGTTGGGATTGATAGCAATATGATTAGCGCGTCGATTCAGGCGTTGGTGAGTGGGGTTAATCGGACGATTGGGCAAACAGACTTTAAAGCGGTTGGATAATCCAAGCCTAGAAGCATACTGACTTAGGACTTACACATTTTATTGGAATTAGCGCGTTTTGTGAGCATAAAGACGTTGCAGACGTCTGAAGTGCGAACAAATAAGCGATAACCGCGTAAGTTCTAAAAAGTCGCTGTGAGGTAGGATTGTGCGCCGAAATTTGTCATCTTACGCCAAGATAGCAAAGTTAGGCTTAAACAGCCGTGTCATTAGTGATGTATTTGATGGTTTTCTACTCCTATTGGATAAAAATCGCTTAATTTTTAGGCGATATTTCCCATAAAAACTCACCACATTGCTGGGTTCAAATAGGGTCTTCCGCAAGCTATTCGTCAATTACGTCTCGTCCCGTAAGGATTGGTATCATTGGGAAGCATAGCTTTTTGTAGGTTGTTTTCTAGCCAACCCACTCTTAGTTTTATTGATCAATAAAATCACTTCTTGTCAACATATAGCGCATTAATATTTGTACTGTTTATGTGTCTTCGTGTTAATTGAGCGTACACTTACCCTCGATCATAGTCATTAGTATTCTTTGGCAAGAAATCGTGCGCATTAAAACGACGTAAGATGTTTAATCAAAGCAAATATTGAAGATTCTAATGGTGATCAAATATTAGACAGGATTGTAGATAATGAAGAACAAAGAGAGCTGCTCCACTACGTTGGCGTGGCTCACGCCATTGCTGTTAAGTGCATTGGTTGTAGGATGTGGTGAGAAAGACCCCATTTTAGGAACAAGCGGAATCGCCTTACTGGCACCTACGGTAACAACAACCGTCCCTTTAGCAAAAACCCCCATTGCCGCTGACGTGGCAATTAATAGCAGAATTACCGCCACATTCAGCAAGGATATGGCTTCAGCAACAATTAATACCTCTTCCTTCACTGTCGCGTGCCCAGCGGGTTCAGCGATTGCGGGTACAGTCAGCTACGTAGCCTCAAGTCATGTGGCAACCTTTGCGCCATCTAGCAGCCTTCCTCCTCAAACAACATGTACTGCCACTCTATCAACTAAAGTTGCAGATACTGTTGGTTTGACATTGGTGAAAAACGTTGCATGGTCGTTCGTCACAGGTGTCGCGCCTGATATCACTAGACCTGTAGTCACTTTGGAAGTTCCTGTTGCAGGCGCTACTAATGTTGCATTTAACGCCAAAGTGATTGCGACTTTTAGTGAAGACATGGATCCGACAACCATAAAGGCCAGTACCTTTACCTTAAAAGGGCCTAATAGCACGCCTGTTGTTGGTACAGTGACCTATGCTGTGGATTCAAGAATTGCAACATTTACGCCGACAACACCTTCAACTTTGCCTGCCAATACTTTGTTTACAGCAACCGTTACCACGGGTGCCGAAGACTTAGCAGGCAATGCATTGGCAGGAAGTGCCGCCGCATTACCCGCAGCAAGCAACTTTGTTTGGACGTTTACCACGGGTGCTGCTTCTGATGTTACTCCACCACTCGTTACCTTGGTCAATCCAGCAAATCTATCTGTGACTAGCTGTCCTCAAGATAAAGTGAATGTCGCCTTTAATGAAACGATGGATTCATCGACGATCACCAGTGATACCTTTACCTTACAGGTCACAGGTGTTAACACGTTGCTTGATGGCAGTGTCACTTACAATGCGCTGAATAAAGTCGCTACGTTTAACCCTACCTTAGATCTATTGCCTGCCACTAACTACACCGCCACATTAAAAACTGGCGTCAAAGATTTGGCGGGTAATGCGCTAACCACTAAGAAAACTTGGACATTTACCACTGCCAGTGCGTTGTCATGTTCACCTGTTCCACCTATTGCTTTAGGTGCAGCAGCAGCGTTCGGCACATTTGGTGGCTCAGCGGGTATGACCAACCAAGGCATTTTAACCGTTATTAATGGTGATATTGGCACAACGGCTGTTTCCACCGCTGTCACGGGATTCCACGATATGACGCCACAATGTATCTACACCGAAACTGGCTCCAATAAGGGTACGGTAAATGGTCTGATCTATACGGCTGCACCTCCTCCTACCGTTGGCTGTCCTTCGGAAGGAACAGCATTAACTTTCTCTGTCGCAACAAAAGCGCGTGCGGATGCTTTAACTGCCTATAACGCCTTGGTTGCTAAGCCGAGCGGTTCGGATTCAGGTGCAGGAAGTTTGGCAAATCTGGTTTTAGCACCAGGTGTTTATACTGCTGCTGCGGGTTCGTTCAAGATTCAAGGTGGCGATTTGACCCTTGATGCTCAAGGTAACAGCAATGCAACATGGGTGTTCCAAATGGCATCAACACTCACTGTCGGTGGCCCAGGCGCAGCCTTTCCGCAAAGCATTGTTTTGATTAATGGCGCGCAAGCCAAAAATGTCTTCTGGCAAGTCGGCACTGCGGCAACGATCAATGCTGGCGGTGGTGGCACGATGGCAGGCACCATTATCGCTCAAGATGGGGTTACCATCTCGACCAGCGGTAATGTGGCCGTAGTGACCTTAAACGGCAGAGCATTATCCTTAGGCGCTTCAGTAACATTGGTGAATACTGTCATCAATGTTCCCGCACCGTAAGAGTCAATAAGAGGTCGGTAGCACGCTGTTACCGACCTTTTCCCCTATCTGCTGCGGTCTAGAGCAGATAGAACCAACCGCTAAATATCACTTAGTTGCATTAAGGCAACAAGCATCAAAGCTGCGAACAGCTTTTCTTGAGAAAAACATGAAAACAATGAAACTTGTAACAACACCTCGTGCGTTGAGCTTACTCGCGCTCGCTATTATCACCAGTTCAGTAGCTCGTGCAGACGATTTAGGATGGTATGGCGGTGCTAATATTGGCCAATCAAAAGCAAAAATTGACGACGCTCGTATTAAAGATGGCCTGACAGCCGATGGCTTTACCACCACCTCTATCGAAGATGATAAGCGTGACACGGGCTACAAGCTCTTTGGCGGCTATCAATTCAACAAAAATTTTGCCGTTGAAGGCGGTTTTTTTGATTTAGGCAAGTTTGGCTTTACCGCCAATACCATGCCCGCAGGCGTATTCAGCGGCACAATGAAGGCGAGAGGCAGTAATGTCGATGCTGTGGGTATTTTGCCTTTGACTGAAAAGCTTTCGGCTCTTGGTCGAGTAGGACTGAGCTACGCCCAAACAAGAGACGCTTTTGCAGGTTCGGGTGCGGTCAATGTCTTAAGCGCCAATAGCAGCATGCACGAGCGTAACGCGAATGTTAAAGTTGGCTTAGGGCTTCAGTATGCGCTTACCGAGTCTTTGGCCATGCGTGTGGAGGCTGAAAGGTATCGACTGGATGATGCTGTCGGTAATCTGGGTGATGTTGATCTTTTTTCACTGGGTTTAGTTTATCGTTTTGGTAAAACAACGAACTCATCAACAAGCTCTGAGCCAAATACCGTTGGCCCCACGGCCACTACTACACAGAGCCAACAATACTGTAGCATTCTCGATATTCAGTTTGAGATTAACCAAGACGACATTCAGCGTGAAGAAAGTGAGAAACTGGCTGTCATCGGTACTTTCTTGCAGAAATACCCTGAAACTACTGCGATTATCGAAGGTCACTCCGATAATGTCGGCGCGCCAGAACACAATATCGCCTTATCGCAACATCGTGCCGAGAGTGTCGTTAGTTACCTCCAAAATAGCTTCAAGATTGCTCCATCCCGATTGTCAGCAGTAGGTTATGGTGATACGCGCCCTATTGCGGACAATAATACTGAAGAAGGCAAACGTCAGAATAGACGCATTGACACAGTCATTGCTTGTGCGACGGATGTTGAAGGCCTGACGGTTGTTCCAGCGAGAGTGACGATGGCGATGGATATGGAGTTTGACCAAGACAAAGCTGACGTTAAACCTCAGTACGATAGTGAGCTACGCAAAGTGGCGAAGTTTCTTAAAGCAAATCCAACCACTACTGCAACAGTGGAAGGACACACAGGCAATTTGCAAGCGACACCTGCATTGGCTATGGAAATGTCTCAGCGTCGCGCCCAAAATGTGGTTGACTATTTAGTCAATAATTTTGGCATTGCCCGTTCACGCTTAACAGCAGAAGGCTTCGGTCAGTCGCGTCGTTTTGCGTATAATAGTAGTTCAGCAGGTCAGCAAGAAAACCGCCGAGTGAACATTATCATTAACTACGCTAAATAACGGCCTAGTAGTCTTTGGTATTGTTACCAAAGACTGAACATAAAAAAGCAGCCTAATGGCTGCTTTTTTATTGTCTAATATGTGCTTAACGGACATTTAGTCGTAAGTTGGGTGGAGATGAGGTTGTGGGGTAAGGCGGCGAGTTTGTTTACCTCGCTTAGGGATAGTTAGCTCTTTTGCTGGCGGCTCAAGTAACAAAGCTTTTAAGTTAGGCAGTTTTGTGGCATTTTCGACTGGGAAATTTTGCATTATCAATGCCTTATATCAAATCAGTTGTAGCCCGTGTGCAACACGGGTACAGGTTGCATCAAACACTAAGTCGTTATTTTGGCGTAAGTTTATCCCGCATTCCATGCGGGCTACGAGACTGGTTTCGTAAAGCCGCTACTCAAGGGGATTCTAACGCTCTCAACAATCTTGGCGTAATGTATGAAAATGGAGAAGGTATTACAAAAAACTTAGTCTTAGCCCATATGCTTTATAACTAATCAGCCATAGATGGTTATAAAAGATCTGTGAATAATCGAGACCATTTAAGTAAAAAACTTACAACCGCACAATTAAATGAAGCGCAAGAATTAGCCAGCAAATGGGTAAAAGGTCAACCATTACCCACTGTCACAAAAACTTATCCAAGCTCGTCAAAAAAGAGAAAGTAAGCACTCAATCACGTAGGGTGCGTACCACGCACCTATGCAATACTTGACGATGCATGAACATCACCTAAGCCATCAATATCAGCAAAATGAGTAATGCGTACCGAACCATCAGCAAAACGTGCAATCACATCAAGTTGTCCGCCCATTGCCTCAATATGACTGCGCAAGGTCGATAAATACATATCAGTGCGCTTTTCCAGTTTGGCAATAGCAGGCTGTTGAACGTGCAATAGTTCGGCCATGACTTTCTGAGATAAACCACGCGCTTGTCGCAACTCTTGCAACGGCATTTCTTGCATCATAGTATGAGCAAGCTCATGGGCGCGTTGTTGCGAATCCGCAGGCAGACGAGCACGAAGTTCAGCGAATTTTTTAGCCATTACAGTAGCCCCTCTTGTTTGAGCTGTTCAAGATGTTGGTCATATAACTGGTCGGCGATCGGAATGTGGGTATCGTACCAACGGCCATCACCCGTTTTATCCCCCGCAATCAGCAATATTGCCGAGCGTCTAGGATCAAACGCATAAAGTGTTCTAAATGGCCTACCTTGGTGCTGAGTTCTCAACTCACGCATATGTCCGTGCCGCGAGCCATTAATAGCACTACTATGCGGAAACTTTAAGTTTGTACCCAAGTTTTCAAGCAGCGTCACTGAAGCGGCAACAGACTCCTGCTCTTCAACGGTGAGGCCATGCCACCATACTTCAAACTCGTTGGTATATTCCACTTCCCAAGACATTTAAGAAAACCCAAATACATTCCATAGAGGGAATATAAATACAGCATAAGCCATTGTCAATGACCTAACAAAGACCACCTCACATATTCCTTCGATACTGCCCACCCACCGAAAACAACGCCTCGGTAATTTGCCCCAACGAACAATAACGCACCGTCGTCATCAACTCGGCAAAAATATTGCCATTGTTAATGCACACTTCTTGCAACCGCGCTAAAGCCGTCGCCGCATGGTCAGCATTTTGATGCTGAAATCCGCGTAAACGTTGTAATTGCGATTGTTTTTCCTCATCAGTCGAACGCGCCAATTCGAGCGTTTCCATCACCGTTTCACCTTTAGGGTTACGGAAGGTATTCACGCCAATAATCGGGTATTCGCCGCTGTGTTTTAAGTGTTCGTAGTACATCGACTCTTCTTGAATTTTGCCGCGTTGATAGCCTGTTTCCATTGCTCCCAACACACCACCACGCTCGCTAATCGCTTCAAATTCTTTTAATACTGCTTCTTCCACCAAGTCTGTTAATTCATCAATGATAAAACTGCCTTGATTCGGGTTTTCGTTTTTCGCCAAGCCCCATTCACGGTTGATAATCAACTGAATCGCCATTGCCCTACGCACGCTGTCTTCGGTCGGGGTGGTAATCGCTTCGTCAAAGGCGTTGGTGTGTAAGCTGTTACAGTTATCGTAAATAGCAATTAACGCCTGTAAAGTGGTACGAATATCATTAAAATCAATCTCTTGGGCATGAAGACTACGGCCACTGGTTTGAATATGATATTTCAGTTTTTGGCTACGCTCGTTTGCACCGTATTTTTGCCGCATGGTAATTGCCCAAATACGACGCGCGACACGGCCTAACACGGTATATTCAGGATCCATACCATTACTAAAGAAGAATGATAAATTCGGGGCAAAATCGTCAATGCTCATACCACGCGCTAAATAAGCTTCAACAAAGGTAAAGCCATTCGCCAGTGTAAAGGCCAATTGCGAAATCGGGTTCGCGCCTGCTTCAGCAATGTGATAACCCGAAATCGACACCGAATAAAAGTTCCGCACTCGATTTTCGACAAAATATTGTTGAATATCACCCATCACTTTTAAGCTAAATTCAGTGGAGAAAATGCAGGTATTTTGCCCCTGGTCTTCTTTCAGAATATCCGCTTGCACCGTGCCGCGTACGTTCTCTAGCGTCCATGTTGTTATTTGCGCCAATTCACTATCTGAAGGCTGTTTTTTATTTTTATCCACATACTTATCCACATTTTGCTGGATTGCCGTATTCAAAAACATCGCCAAAATTGTCGGTGCAGGGCCATTGATGGTCATGGATACCGAAGTCATGGGGTTGGTTAAATCAAAGCCGCTATACAATACTTTCATGTCTTCTAAGGTGGCAATCGACACGCCCGAATTACCGACTTTGCCATAAATATCAGGTCGTTCGTGCGGGTCATTGCCGTATAAAGTCACGGAATCGAAAGCTGTTGATAGACGTTTGGCAGGCATGCCTTCGGAAACACGTTTAAAACGAGCATTGGTTCTAAAAGCATCACCCTCGCCTGCAAACATCCGCGTGGGGTCTTCGCCTTCACGTTTAAAGGGGAATACGCCTGCGGTAAAGGGAAACTCACCTGCAATGTTTTCGCGTAGTTGCCACGCTAAAATATCGCCGTCATCGTGGAATTTTGGCAACGACACTTTTGGAATTTTAGAGCCTGATAAACTGGTGTACGTTAATTGCGTCCGCAGTTCTTTATCACGAATTTTGACCACTAATTCATCTTGTGCGTAACGTTGTTTTAGCTCAGGCCAACGGTTTAAGAGTTGTTTGGATTCTAGGGTTAATTGCCCATCTTTTTGGGTAATGAGTTGCGTTAAGCCCTCACCCCAACCCTCTCCCACAGGAGAGGGAGCCTCACTTAACATCCGTTGAGTAGCGCGTAACTGCTGACGTTCACGGGCTAATTGCGCCTGTGCTTCAACCCACGCATGATAACCACGCACACCATCGGCAATCTCTGCCAAGTAACGGACGCGTTGGGCTGGGACAATGGTATGTTGCTGGCTCGAAGCGCGCACTGTCACTACGGGTAATTGACTTGCGCTCGGGGCTTGCCAACCTTTAGCGATTAAGTCGGTTTTTAATTGCTGATAGAGCGCGGTGACGCCGTCATCATTAAAACGGGCGGCAATGGTGCCAAAGACAGGCATGGTGTCGGGCATTTGCATAAAGGCTTCGCGGTTGCGTTGCACTTGTTTACAGACATCACGTTGCGCATCTTTTGCGCCTTTACGATCGAATTTGTTAATGGCGACAATATCGGCAAAATCGAGCATATCGATTTTTTCCAGTTGCGAGGCGGCACCAAATTCGGGAGTCATCACATATAAGGACAAATCGACAAACGGTACAATTGCGGCATCACCCTGCCCTATACCTGATGTTTCGACAATGATTAAATCAAAACCAGCGACTTTGCAGGCAGCAATCACATCGGGTAAGGCTTGAGAAATCTCACCGCCTGTACTGCGCGTCGCCAACGAACGCATATAAATATTGGGATGATGAATGGCGTTCATACGGATTCTATCGCCCAATAACGCGCCGCCTGATTTACGGCGTGATGGGTCAATGGAAATAATCGCGATATTGACTTGGTCATTAAAATCCAAACGGAAGCGACGTAACACTTCATCGGTCAAACTCGATTTACCTGCGCCACCCGTGCCTGTAATACCAATGACGGGCGTTGTTTTTGGAATGGAAGCCCTTAATAACTCATCTTTATACGGCAATACGCCTGCTTCTAAGGCTGAAATAATCCTCGCTAAAGTACGATGACGGACAATAGTGTCATCCGACGCTAAATCACTGAAATCAGCAGGATATTGATGTGCTAAATCTTGATCTGCGCCTTCGGCACATTGGTTAATCATGCCTTGTAAGCCAATTTTTGCACCGTCTTCGGGGGAGAAAATCCGCGTTACGCCATAGGCTTGTAAGGCTTTAATTTCGCTCGGCACAATCACGCCACCACCACCGCCAAACACTTTGACATGACCTAAGCCGCGCTCGTTCAGCAGGTCAATCATATAAGCAAAAAACTCGTTATGACCACCTTGATACGAGCTAATGGCAATGCCGTGTGCGTCTTCTTGTAAGGCGCAGGTGACAATTTCATCGACCGAACGGTTATGGCCTAAATGAATCACCTCACAGCCCGTTGCCTGCAACATCCGACGCATAATGTTAATGGCGGCGTCGTGGCCATCAAACAGACTCGCCGCCGTGACAAAACGGACTTTGTTGGCAGGTTGATAGAGTTCGGGCTTGTGATAAGTGGTCATCGCGTACTTCTCGATTATTAGGCGTTTAAATAAGCATAGTAGGATACACACAAAGGTCTATCCGTTATCAGATGGCGCGAGATTAAAGCAAGCACTTGCTTGGTGGCAATGTGTTTTTAGGACGAGTATGAAATTATCTGCAATAGGATTGTATTTGATGGAAATTTTAAAAAGGTTCTGAGTTGAGTATCGTCATCACCCTTCGACTCCGCTTAGGGAGCGTTTTACGTCTGCTGAGCGGAGTCGAAGCTAAGCCTTTGAAAGACTATTTATTTTTTCTAATTTTTTTTGTTAAAGCCGACGTTTAACGCCCCAACTCCCGACGATAATCCGCTAAACCTTTGCGCGCTTGTTTACGAATCGCGTTTTGTACTAACGGTGTCCAGCCCAATAATAAGCCTTTCATGCCTAATGCTTGTGACGACCAACGCCACAAATCAAAGGTATCGGTATGACTGACAATTTTACCGTCACGAAAAGTAAAACGGGCACGAATATCATTAACGACTGTATTACCCGTTTGTGAGAAGGTATAGGTGGCAACCCAGTGCGCCTCACCACTCTGTTCATCCGCTTTAATCCCATCAAACACTAAAGAAAAATTTTTTGCTTTTGCCGTCAACATCCGCCACATATCGCCCACTTCACTACCCTGCAAACCGATAAAAACGGCATCACTAAATTGCGCGTCAGGCGCATAACAAGCCGCCATTGTTTCGGCATCGCGTTGTTGAAAGGCTTGATAAAAGGTTTCGAGTAAATGAGCATTGGCGTGCATGGTGGTATCTCGTAAAAAAAGTCATCAACTCATTATGGCGGCTAAAATCTCATCTCACCACCCACTTTACGGCTAAAAATTTGCAAATTGCCTAAACCATCCCCATTAAGTTTGGAATGTCATATAAACCGAGTAAATTGCTCAGTTTTACGCTCTATAATCATTGTACTAATGATATATTTTGTCTTGAGGATTGCCTATGAATGCCCAACTCGCCCAACAACTGGCTTGGTTAAGTCCTCAAGCGTCGGTATTAAAAAATATGCGTCGTGGTTTAGAAAAAGAATCACTGCGCATGACACCGACTGGCCATTTAACCCAAAGTCGCCATCCTGACGGCTTAGGCGCTGCGCTCACGCATCCCTACATCACTACTGACTATTCAGAAGCGTTAATTGAACTGATTACCCCTGCCACTAAAAGCATTGATGAAACACTGACTTTTTTAGAAGACTTGCACAGCTATACCTATCAACATCTTGGCGATGAGCGTTTATGGCTTAACTCCATGCCCTGTATGATTGGTTTAGAAGACGAAAGTATTCCACTTGCTTATTATGGCGAGTCTAATATCGGCAAACTCAAAACCTTGTACCGTCATGGTTTAGGGATTCGTTATGGCCGTAAAATGCAGACCATTGCTGGCATTCATTATAACTTGTCCTTTCCTCCTGAGTTTTGGCAAGCGTGGCAAACCGCCAGCGAAACATCGGGTGAGCTACAAGATTTTATTAACGAACAGTACTTTGGATTGATTCGTAATTTTCAGCGTCATAGCTATTTATTATTGTATTTATTGGGTGCTAGCCCTGCCGTTTGCGCCTGCTTTTTATTGGGTCGCGACCATAATTTAGCGAGTTTAGGAACAGGCACGTTATATCAACCGTATGCCACGTCGTTACGGATGAGTCGCTTAGGCTATCAAAACACCGTTCAGCGTGATTTACAGGTTTCTTATAATCATCTCCCTGATTATATTCGTGATTTAAGCCATGCGATTCATACCCCGTATCCCCCTTTCGCGGAATTAGGGGTGAAAAAAGACGGTGTTTATCAACAAATGAATACCAATGTCTTGCAAATTGAAAATGAATATTACGGATTGATTCGCCCCAAACAAACCATTCAACGTGGCGAAAAACCGACTCAAGCGCTAAAGTCGCGCGGCATTGAATATATCGAAATGCGTTGTGTCGATTTAAACCCATTCACGCCGACTGGCATTGACAGCCCCACCGCACACTTTTTAGAAGTTTTTGCCCTGCATAGTTTGTTAAGTGACAGCCCTCACTTTGAAGCAGCGGAATATGCCGAATTAGCCGTGCGCCAAGAACAAATGGTCGAACAAGGCCGCAAGCCAGATTTACATATTGATATGAACGGTGCCGACGCTGACTTTAAAAACTCTGCCTTAAGCTTAATGGCCGAAATGCAGCGTGTCGCTTTAGTGTTGGATGAAGCACATAACACCACACGTTACAGTGCCTCTATAGATGCACAAATTGCAAAAATAGAACATCCTGAACAAACTTATGCCGCTCAAGTGTTGGTTGAAATGGAGAAGCATCAGAATAACTTCTTTGCTTTTGGCCATAGTATTGCCGAACAGCATCGCGATTATTTCTTGAGTCGTCCGTTATCGGCAGAGCGTCAGGATTTTTTCAACCAAGAGGCACAAGCGTCTCATGCGGCACAAAAAGCGATTGAAGACAGTGACACTTTGAGCTTTGATGACTTTTTAGCAGCCTATATTGCGTAACTAATTTACTGTTGTTTGTTGAGTCAATTTTTCTTAGGGTTAAACAATCACCCTTCCCAACCTCCCCCTTTTATGAAAGGGAGAGGAGCTTACAGAGATGACGATATGACTTTACCTTCACCACGCCTCACCAATTTTGGCTTATTTTTGTTTATGTTAGCAGGCATGGGTGTGGCGTTGTTTTTACAACATCACGACCATTTAGAACCTTGTCCACTGTGTATTTTTCAACGTGTGGCATTGATGGGTGTTGGTATTAGCGCGTTAGTGGCGGCCTTGCATAATCCTGCAGCTTTGGGTCGTCGTTTATATGCAGGGCTAACCTTATTGGCCGCTTTGGCTGGCGTGGGTGTCGCAGGCCGTCATGTTTGGTTACAGCATTTACCAGCGGATGAAGTGCCTTCTTGTGGGCCGGGTTTAGATTATTGGATGGATACTTTCCCCTTTCAAGAAGTGGTGCAAAAAGTATTACGTGGCTCAGGTGAATGCGCGAAAGTCGATTGGGTGATGCTGGGTTTAAGTTTGCCTGAATGGACGTTAGGGATGTTTTTGGGTTTGACAGGTGTAGTTGTTTGGCAGATTTTACGTAAGGGTTAAGTATTATGTTGAAGCTCGTGTGAGACACGATTTTTACGGTGGCGGAAGTTGTTGGGTTGGCCGTATTGCATTTGGGCTACGGCTTTACTATATTCCATACTGGCATACTGACAACAAATATAAATCCGACAGTTCAATAGCAATTTAATATGTTAGGATAGTTTTTACTTTATATGTTGGTTTAAGAAAAGGCTTCGGTCGTCATAAAAGTAAAGATTAAAGGAGTCTTCTTTTGAATTGCGTGTTCTGGAATACAGAAAAAAAAGACGTGCAAACACAATTAGTTGATCTTATTGAAAGTAAATGTTTGGATATTCTTGCGCTTGCCGAATATATAGGTGATCCACACGAAATCGTACTCAATGCTTCTGTAAGAGGTATTAATATATTTTTCTTGCAAAATATCGGATGTCAAAGAATAAATATATTTTCGAAATTTAATGATACTGATTTCCATATTAGAAATGAAACAAGTTATTACTCTATTAGAGAGTTTCGTAAAGATGGATATTTACCCGTCCTTTTAGCTTTTGTACACTTGCCAAGTAAGTTACATCAAAGTGAAGATGATCAAGCTGCAGAGGTTATATATCTTAGAAGTGCTATTGAAGAGCTAGAAAACACTTATAGAGTTGATGGTACTATTGTTGTTGGCGATTTCAATATGAACCCTTACGACAAGGGTATGATTGGAGCACAACAAATGCACTCTATCTCTTGTTTGCGCACAGCTCAAACTGATACAAGGGTTATTAAAGGCCGAGAACACTCATTTTTCTATAACCCGATGTGGAATTTGTTAGGTGATTTTAATGGGGCTGCAGGAAGCCATTTTTATAGGGATAGTTCTTATTATGTTACATTTTGGAATATGCTTGACCAAGTTATTCTCCGCCCTAGTATTGCAAATAGATTAGATAAAAGCTCTTTATGCATTATGACTGTAATTAATAATACACAACTTATTAATGCGAATGGTCGGCCAAGTTTGTCTGACCATCTGCCGATTTTTTTTAAACTTAATCTAACAGAAGGTATCATAACATGACTAGCTTGTGGCCAAGTGATTTTGAAGAAGATACAACCCCTGCACCAAAAGATTTTTTGCAAGAGCAAGGGCAGGAACTATTCAAAATAACCAAAGGAAAGGTTTATGCCGATGCAATAGTTTTTGTTAAGAGCAATAGTAATTTATTATCGCTAGCAAGTCCGATTTATACCAAGTCATTTAGTTATGACTATTGCATCATTGGAAAACTTTTAGATTATAAATTTAAAGTTTTTTCTTTTGGGCATAGCATATTAATATACCCAATGATTATAAAGCTAGATGAGGGTATATTTAATGAGATTAATGCTGGTGAGATTTATACCGTTGAGAATAACCATCTAATTATTGAGAGTAATGATATTTTTAATGATTTCGTTTCTAAAGTTTTTAATAGTGATAAAGTGAAAAATGTGGTGCAATCAATTATCAAATTATCAAAGGTGAGAACCTAAATAGTTTTGGGTGCGCACAGCACACCACACGGGTTTTATGGCGTAGTTACGGCAAAACTTGTTCATTTGTCAGATGGCTGCCCCATATTTAACCTCAGGCCATAATCGACGCATGATAATGATTACACCCTTGTCCCTTAGAACGATATAACTGTTGGTCTGCGTGTTGAATTAAGGTGACTGACTCAACCGTCATTTGGGGAATACACGTCGCCACCCCCAAACTGACCGTTAAAAAGCCTGTACTACTGCCCTCATGCGGCATCCGCAAATGCTCAATAGTCGCTAATATTTTTTGCGCAATGCGTTCGGCGGCCTGTTGGTCGGTATACGGCAAAATCATCACAAACTCTTCGCCACCATAACGCGCAACAACGTCTGACACTGAATGCGTGGAGAAATGAAAAATATCTGCCACCGATTTTAGGCATTCATCACCCGCAGGATGGCCATATAAATCGTTATAGGCTTTAAAATCATCAATATCCCCCAAAATCAACGACAACGGCTGCTGATGCTCTGCCATACGCCGCCACTCATGCTCCAAACACTCATTAAACCGACGACGATTAGCGATTTGCGTTAACTCATCCAGCGCGGCTAATTGGCGTAATTCTTCATTAGCAATTTGCAAATTATCATTCAGACGTTGTAATTCTTGCGTTTGCTCTTCAATGACATTCTGCATTTGTTGCATGACATGATACATTTCGGCAGGGTCAACCAACCGTAACATTTGTGTTTGCGTGACAATGCCCAACAAGCGATTACGATCATCAGTAATCAATAACCGTCGAATCCCCGACTGTAACATATACTGATGTACCTGCCACAACGACTCATTCGGTCGCATACTACGTACGGGTGCGCTCATAATAGTCTTGGCCAAGGTTTGCACAAAATCAGTGCCTAGCGACTGCAAGCGCACAATATCATGCTCGGTAACGACACCTTGTGGCTGTTGACTGTGTGGTTCTACCACTACCACACAACTGACTTGCGCGGCAGTCATGCGTTTGACGACATCTTGCACACAATCATAGGGACTCACCATCACCACTTGCCGCTGCATGACTTCGGCAACACGGATATACCGCAATAAATGCTCTGGCTTAAATAAGTTTCGTAAACTGAGAGGGGTAATTACGCCGACAACTTGCTCGTCATTGACCACAGGCAAATGACGAATGCCATGCTGGGAAAATAGCCGCGAGACGGCAAAGATATCTTGTGCTTCTGCTTCGGTAATACGAATGACCTCTATGGTCATCACATCCAATAGTGTGAGATCAGCAATGGCTTGCTGGCGTGCAATCGCACGCACTAAATCACGTTCGGTAAAAATGCCGACTAATCGTTGCCCATTCAACACCAATACACAACTACTGCGAGTTTGCGCCATTGTTGCAATGACGATGGTCATTGCCGTGTCCATCGCCAGCATTAAAGGTTTAGTGTTGATGACCGATTCGTATGTATTTGACATAACCCACCTATGAAATCATCTGAGCGGGGACAGTTATAGTCTATTGAAGAGAGAAACTTCCTTGCCCACTACATTCTCGTGCCGCTCTAATAACGACACTGAACTGATTATTAAGGCAAAATTAGTGCCACTTGAGTCGCTCTAAGTCATTTTATTATTTTAGCTTTTCCCACTAACACCGCTTTTTCACTGTTATCGGCATATAAACTAACTTTTAACTCCACTGCTGTGCCTTTAGTGACTTCTATTTCCCGTTTAACCCGTGCTTTGCGACCATCATTTAAACGAATCAAATATGCCTTTGGGTACACCGTTTCAACCACACCTTGGGCGGGATAAATCTTAACTAACTTAGCTTGTTTATCAAAAAAACCACCCAGCCATAACACCAACATCATGGAGGCAACACCGTAAGCTTTAGCTGCACGACCATTTAACAATAAACGCGCTACTGACATAAACTTAACCTATTATTTTTTATGATTATTGGCTTTTTTCTCGATCTGTTTTAGCGCGTATTGTGGCCGAATTAACATCTGCCGTAATAACCGCACTGTCTGTTGTGCCTCATCGGCTAAGTTATAGTTAAAAATTAAAGACGGCATATAACCACCCGGTTCGCCTCGGCCTGTTAATTCTATTTTTGTGCCACCCGTTGGCAATGGCGTTAGTTGCCATGTACTACTTAATTCATTGAGGCGCACACGTTTAACACTGACATCTTGTGGGATAGGATAATTGGCTTGAGCATTACTTTGAATAGTAACAATCGACGTTTTTGGATTTTTACTTAAGCGCGCATATAACACTGTGTCACGTTCCACGAAGGGATACGGTAATTTATAAATCACATAGACCCAGCTTTGGTTTTCTTGTTTTTTTAAAACTTGAACTTTTTTGATGCGCGCGATCCACTGTGGCCATGCACCAATATCAGCCAATACAGCCAGTACTGTCTCTATAGGTTGAGGAACTTTCGTCTGTGCGTAAAACTCATCGTAGGGATTAGTTAGTTGCGGGCGTAGGTAAACTTGGATATTACGCTGTGTATCCTCTTTCGCTAACTCCCATTCATTGTCGGCGTAGGAGACTACGCTCAGCAACAAACAGAGAATAAAAACGACATACGACATAATTTAATCCAAACGCGGCCACTCTCGGTCTGCCGCATATTTCTCGGCCTCCTCAAGCGTGGCAAACACAGGGTGAGCGTTGTTATTTAGCCAAGCGGCAAAGGCATAATAGCGCACAGGGTCATCATCGTGATACTTGATAATACCCTGCCGTTTTGACCAATAAACAATACAAAAATCACGCTCATCGCTGCCGAGTAAAAACGGAAAATTATTTTCGTCTTGCCCCAATAACTGCCACATATCAATATCTTGATACTGTTTGGCGTAGTGCGCGAGTTGTTCAAAGCTTAGGCTTTGATGAGCGTAGGAATGAAACATGGCCGTCCTAAAACTAACAAGGGCAGCTAACACTGCCCTTGATATAGACACTATCGCTCTAACTTACTGAATATGCGCCAAGATGCCGTCTAATTCCTCAAAGGAATTGTAACGAATCACTAAGCGACCTTGGCCTTTTTTGTTGTAGTCAATCTGCACTGCCGCGCCTAAGGTATCTGCTAAACGCTGTTGTAGTTGGGCGACATTCGGATCAACTTTTTTGTCATCTACAGGTTTATCATTCGCGGCCAATAAGCTCCGAACAAGCGCTTCTGCTTGTCTTACCGACAAACCTTTGGCGACAATTAAACGAGCACTATCAATTTGTTGTGCCTCAGGCAACGACAACAAAGCGCGGGCATGACCCATTTCTAAATCGCCATGTTCTAATAAAGTCTTAACTTCACGCGGTAAGGACATTAAGCGCAATAAATTAGTCACCGTCGCGCGTGCTTTACCGACCGCTTCGGCAATTTGTTGATGGGTAAAGGCAAATTGCTCGACAAAACTGTGCATCGCTGTGGCTTGTTCCATTGGGTTCAAGTCTTCACGTTGAATGTTTTCGATGAGTGCCATGGCAATGGCCGTGTCGTCGTTAATCTCACGAATAATGGCAGGGATGGTATCTAAACCCGCCATTTGTGCCGCGCGCCAACGCCGCTCACCCGCAATAATCTCGTAACGATCATCACTCAGCACGCGCACCACAATCGGTTGCATAATGCCTTGCGCTTTAATCGACTCCGCCAATTCTTGTAAAGCGGTCGGATTCATGTCGCGACGCGGTTGATAACGGCCACGCTGTAAATGCACTAAAGGCAGGTGCTGTAAGCTATTGAGAATGGCGGGCGAAATTGTGTCTGATTCCACTGCGGCGACTTCTTCGCGTACTTGACGCACTGCACCTAACAGCGCATCTAAACCGCGACCTGTGCCTAATCCACGCTTTTTGGTACTCATACGCTTTTTCTCTTTTTATCTTTTTTAATCAGTTCAGCAGCCAAACTCAAATAGGCATAAGCACCACGCGAGCCTTTGTCGTAATACATCACTGGCACACCATGCGCGGGCGCTTCGGCTAAACGAATATTACGCGGGATGACGGTAGTAAAAACTTTATCGCCAAAATGCCGAGTTAATTCGTTGGAAACATCACTGGCTAAGGTGATTCGCGGGTCGTACATGGTACGTAAAATGCCACGAATTTGTAATTGGGGATTAAGCTTGGCAGTCATGCGCTCAATGGTATTGGTTAAATCTGCCAAGCCTTCTAAAGCGTAATATTCGCATTGCATGGGGATAATGACACCATCAGCGGCTACTAAGGCGTTTAAGGTCAACATGCTTAATGACGGCGCGCAATCAATCAAAATAAAATCATAACTCTTTCTAATTTCTTCAATCGCTTCTTTCAGTCTTAATTCACGTCGTTCTAAATCAAATAAGCTAATTTCTGCACCACTTAACTCTCGATTCGCGCCGAGTACGTCATAACCTGCTTTCGGTGTCTTTTGAATGGCGACTTTTATCGGTGTATCACCTAATAACACGTCATAAACGGAATACGGTAAGGCATTTTTATCCACACCTGAACCCATGGTGGCATTGCCTTGGGGGTCTAGGTCGATTAACAAGACGCGACGTTTTACCGCTGCTAACGAGGCAGCTAAATTGACGGTAGTTGTCGTTTTACCGACACCGCCTTTTTGGTTGGCGATGGCGAGAATTTGGGTCATGTTCACATTCCTACTCTAAATTAAGCGTTACCTAGCACTAGCAAATGTCGTGCCTCATCCAAAAAAGGGACGGTCAAAGGAATACTTTCCAATACGCGTATGTCCGTAGGCAATGCGTCTATTTCTGCTTGCGGAAACTGTCCTTTCATTGCCAACAACACGCCTTCGTTGGCTAAAAAATGGCGACAGCCCAGATTAAAATCACTCAAACTCGAAAATGCGCGACTAATCACCTGCATTTGCGGCGGCAAATCTGCTTGCTCTACCCGCGCATGATGCACTTTGACGTTTTTTAGCCCCAACACAGCGACTATTTGCCGTAAGAATCGCGTTTTTTTGCTATTACTATCGAGTAAATCAACTTGCAATTCGGGTTTAACAATAGCGAGTACTAAACCTGGTAAACCTGCGCCTGTGCCCACATCTAATAAGGTATTAGCGCGTAAATGCGGCAACACGGAGAGTGAGTCTAACAAATGTTTGATGACAATCTCACGCGGCTCACGAATAGCGGTGAGATTATAAGCCGCATTCCACTTTTGCAAGGCAGCAACATAGTATTCGAGTTGCTCAATGGCGGTATCGGGGATGGTGAGGCCAAGTTGAGCGATGCCTTGGGTTAATAATTGCGATAAATCAGACATAATGGAAAACTAATACCGAAGATATAAATAGGGAGTGATTAACGATAAATATCACGTCGATGACCAATATCAACGACTAATATCGATACCTGACCTTGATCTATTTCATAAATCACCCGATAAACGCCGACACGTAAACGCCACGCAGGTCTTCCCACCAATTTTTTACAACCCTGCGGAAAAGGATTTTCAGCTAATTCTCGAATCGCCACACGAATACTTTGCTGATAATCCGATGCTATATCCGCCAACGACTTTTGCGCTTTTCGTGTAATTTGAATGCTATAGGTCAAGAAATATGTCCATCTATTTCAGATAAAGCTTGGTCAAAAGAAATCACTTCGCTCTGCTCTGCTTTCGCCGCATCATAAGCTCGAATCGCCTCCAACTCTTCTATCTCTTCTAACAACGAGTCCCACTCTGCCACAGGCAAAATCACTGCCGTTGTTTGCTTGTGTTCATTAACAATATATTGAGGATGAAAAGTCATTTTTTACTCCACTCAACCCGCCAATTTCATATTAGCCATGCCATGCTTTTTCAAATAAATCAGCAACAACGACACTGCCGCAGGAGTGACACCCGAAATCCGTCCTGCTTGCGCTAAGGTTTCAGGTTTGATGGTTTTGAGTTTTAACCGCACTTCATTCGATAAGCCCTGCACGCGGTCATAATCAAAATCCTCAGGCAAGATCATTTCTTCAGACTTACGCAAACGCGCCACTTCGTCGTGTTGACGGTCGATATAACCAGAATATTTAGCGTTAATTTCAATTTGCTCGCCTACTTCAGGCGCAACCACAGTGTCTGTTAACGAAGCCAATTGGCTATAACTGACTTGAGGACGACGCAATAAATCTAACAAGCTATTTTCACGCGCTAATTCTTGGCCTGTCGCGGCAGTAAAACGTGCCGCCAACTCCGAATTAGGAAAGAGAAAAATCTGTTTCATACGCTGTGTTTCTTGAATGATGGCTTCTTGCTTTTCACAATACGTTTGCCAACGGGCATCATCGACCAAACCTAAACGACGACCAACTTCGGTCAAACGGGCATCGGCATTGTCTTCACGCAATAACAAACGATATTCAGCACGCGAAGTAAACATTCGATACGGTTCTTTGGTGCCATGGGTAATTAAATCATCGACCAACACGCCTAAATAGGCTTGGTCACGCAAGGGATACCACGGCTCTTTATCTTGAGCGCGTAACCCTGCGTTAATTCCTGCCAATAATCCTTGTGCACCTGCTTCTTCATAACCTGTCGTGCCGTTTATTTGGCCAGCAAAATACAGATTATTGATGACTTTCGTTTCGAGCGTGTGTTGTAAATCTTGCGGATTAAAATAGTCGTACTCAATAGCATAACCCGGTCTAACGATATGAGCATTTTCTAGCCCTTTCATCGACCGTACTAATTGAATTTGAATATCAAACGGCAAGCTTGTTGAAATACCGTTGGGATATAACTCATGAGTGGTTAAGCCTTCAGGTTCAATAAAAATTTGGTGCGAGTTTTTATCGGCAAAACGATGAATTTTATCTTCAATCGACGGGCAATAACGCGGGCCTACGCCTTCAATCACGCCCGTGTACATCGGCGAACGGTCTAAACCACTGCGAATAATGTCATGCGTTTTTTCGTTAGTATGAGTAATCCAACAACTGATTTGTTGCGGATGCATCGCTTGGTTGCCCATAAACGACATCACTGGCGTGGGTGTATCGCCTGCTTGTTCAATCAATTGGCTAAAATCGACCGATTTAGCATCAATACGCGGAGGCGTACCTGTTTTTAGACGGCCAACGCGCAACGGTAACTCCCGTAAACGATTCGCTAAAGCAATAGACGGAGGATCACCTGCACGACCACCACGATAGTTTTCTAAACCAATATGAATCGTGCCGCCTAAGAAGGTACCTGTCGTTAACACCACACATTTGGCACTAAAATGAATACCTGTTTGCGTAATGACACCTTTCACGGTATCGCCTTCAACTATTAAATCATCTGCGGCTTGTTGGAAGATGTCTAAATTGGCTTGATTTTCGAGGATGCTACGAATCGCCGCTTTGTAAAGCACACGGTCGGCTTGGGCGCGCGTGGCACGTACCGCAGGGCCTTTACTGCCGTTTAAAACGCGAAATTGAATACCACCTTTGTCAGTGGCTAAGGCCATTGCCCCGCCCATCGCGTCAATTTCTTTAACTAAATGACTTTTACCAATACCGCCAATGGCTGGATTACAGCTCATTTGTCCTAAAGTTTCGATATTGTGCGTCAACAATAGCGTTTGGCAGCCCATACGCGCCGAAGCTAAAGCCGCTTCTGTCCCCGCATGACCGCCACCAATCACAATCACATCATAAACTTTAGGATAACGCATAACACCACACCACAAATAAAACAGGGCTGTAATTGCCCAAGAAAAAACATATTCGACCTACGCACTGTTAGCTGCATAAGTCTTAATTTAACCGCTCATTATAAAACGTGTACTCCAGTTACAGTTAGGGAAATTTTGGATAATTGCTAATCAACGAAAAATATCAGTCAAGAAAGCGTACCTATGTACTCTAGCGAACAGAACAATGGCAATGATGATGTTAATTTTAGTGACTAAAGCAGCAAAAAACTAACGCTGCTTATCTCTATATTTTAGCTTAACAGGAAACATCACCATGAAATCCAAATGGATGAAAAGCACAGCCGCGATGCTGATTGTTAGTTGCACCAGCCTCAGTATTCCCATGCAAGCCTCTGCCGCCGTTATTCCTACGGATACCGTGATTGCCCAAGCAAGCGCGATGGATTTATCGCGTCAACGTAGTGAATTAACGACATTTTTAACACGCTCTGATGTGCAAACTCAGTTAGTGAGCTTGGGTGTTGACCATGACCAAGCCGCTGCGCGTATTGCTGCACTTTCTGACGCTGAAGTACAACAACTGTACGGTAAAATGCAAACACTGCCAGCAGGTGGTGATATTTTAGGGACGTTAGTCTTTATTTTTCTCGTATTATTAGTCACTGACCTTTTAGGTTTAACTAGCGTGTATCCGTTTACGCATCATCGTTAAAGAACGAGGGGAGGGAGCCCATCCTCCCCCTGTTTTGATTGATAAAATAATTCTATGTCTATTCGTCATCTACTTTGTGTATTGATGTCTGTGTTGATGGTGGCTTGTACGGCACCACAAACACGCGCACTGTATCAACAGCAAGCCACGCTCAAACAACGTCTCGCTGTTGAACTGCAAACGGTGCCATTCTTTGCGCAAAATCTCCATCAATGTGGCCCTGCTGCCTTAGCAACGATGTTGCAACACACAGGCGTTAATATATTGCCTGAACAGCTCGTAGCCGAAGTATATGTCCCCAAACGTAAAGGCAGCTTTAGCCTTGAGATGCTTGCCAGCGCCCGTCAACATGGCCGTTTTGCCTATCGACTTGCTCCTAATTTAAATGCCATTTTTACTGCTTTAGACAATGGCTATCCCATTTTAGTTTTACAAAATAATGGCTTAAAGCTGTATCCCGTTTGGCATTTTGCAGTGGTGGTGGGTGTTGATTATGCGCGCCAACAATTAATCTTACGTTCAGGCGTTGATAAACGTTTGGTGTTGTCTTTTTCCACTTTTGAATATACGTGGGCGCGTGGCAATTATTGGGCAAGTTTGATTATTGACCCTGAAAAACTACCATCTTGGTTAGAAGCGGATAAAACCTTACAACAGCTCAGTATTTTAGAGAAACAGGGTTCAATTCGTGGCGCACAAGCAGGTTATGAACATGCTAGTCAGTATTGGCCAAATGAAAAAATAGCATGGTTGGGATTAGCCAATAGCTCGGTGACCTTGGGTGATGCTGCCAAGGGTGAAATTGCTTTGAGAGAGTTAATTCGTCGCTTTCCTGATGAAGTGTCGGGGTGGAATAATTTGGCAGATTTGTTGCTGCATCAAGGGCGTGCTCGCGAAGCACTGCCTTTTGCCGAGCAAGCGGTGAAGGTGTTAAATACTCCAACGACGCAAGAGACATTGATGGCGGTTAAAGCGGCAATCAACACCCGTAGGGGCGAATAATCATTCGCCCTTGTTGTTTGAATCCATAGGGCAAATGATTATTTGCCCCTACGTCACACACTCAAATACTCTTTGACAATCTCATCACTCAATTCACTAATCTCACCTTCCGCGACCAAACGACCTTTATTCAAAATATGAAAATCAGTGGCATAAGCACGCGCAAAAGGTAACTTTTGTTCAACCAACAATACGGTAATACCGTGTTCGCTGTTTAACTTACGAATCACGCCACCAATATCCCGCACAATATTTGGCTGAATCCCTTCGGTGGGTTCATCTAAAATCAATAACTTAGGCTCTAATACCAAAGCGCGACCAATGGCAAGTTGTTGTTGCTGACCACCCGATAAATCGCCGCCACGCCGTTGACGCATTTCTTTTAACACAGGAAATAACTCGTAAATATGGCTCGGTACTTGTTTGGCTTTGTCTTTACGTACCCCTAAAGAAATTTTTAGGTTTTCTTCGACGGTCAGTAGCGGAAAAATCTCGCGGCCTTGGGGCACATATCCTAAACCTTGACGCGCACGTTGCTCGGTAGATATGCCTGTTAAAGATTGACCATTGAAAAAAATATCGCCAGTTTTGCTCGGTAATAAACCCATTAAACATTTTAAAAAGGTGGTTTTGCCGACGCCGTTACGTCCCATTAAACAGGCGCACGAACCTTCTTTAATGTTGAATTCTAAGTCCCACAAGATATGACTTTGGCCATAAAATTGGTTGAGTTTTTCGACACGCAACATGGTTGTTTACCTTTGATAAACGATTAAATCAAATAATCTGGCCAAATCTACTGACGATTGCCTGCCGCAGGCCTGACTTTTGTTTCGGCAAAAGTCAGCAAAACCATCTTGTGATGCAAAACTCGGCATCCATGCCTCAAACAGTTGCATCACATCATCCCTGCACTTCCAGTTTACTAAATCGCAATAATTACTCGCCCAAATAGACTTCAATGACTTTAGGATTGGCCTGTATTTCGTCCATTGTGCCTTCGGCCAATACCGAGCCTTGATGCAAAACAGTGACTTTTTTGGCAATCGAGCGGACAAATGCCATGTCATGCTCAACAACAATCACCGAATGCGCGCCCGCTAAGGACACTAATAATTCTGCCGTGCGTTCGGTTTCTTCGCTGGTCATGCCTGCAACGGGCTCATCTACCAATAACACGCGCGGGTTTTGCATCAGCAACATACCGATTTCTAACCATTGTTTTTGCCCATGTGACAAAATGCCTGCTAATTGATGACGCAACTCGCCCAAACGAATTAACGCTAACACTTCATCAATTTGATCTTGTTGCTCGCCCGATAATTTATAAAACAAACTCGCCCATACGCTTTTATTCGACGACATCGCTAATTCTAAATTTTCAAATACTGTTAATGCTTCAAACACGGTGGGCTTTTGAAATTTTCGGCCTATGCCTGCGTTGGCAATTTGTTGTTCGTTTAAGCCTAATAAATCAATGTGTTGACCAAAAAAAACCGTTCCACTATCAGGACGCGTTTTGCCTGTTATCACATCCATCATCGTCGTTTTTCCAGCACCGTTTGGCCCGATGATGCAGCGTAGTTCGCCTTCGCTAATATCTAAAGACAAGTTATTTAAGGCTTTAAAACCATCAAAACTGACCGAGACATCTTCTAAATACAATACCGATCCATGCGTAGTATCTAAGACTAAGGGGCTAACCAAGCCAGAGGCCATATTCACCGCTTTGCGGCGTGTCGTCACTTTAGGCATGGAAAAAATACTCATGCTTTGACTCCTTTTGCAGCCGCTTCACTTTCAGCTTTTGGTGTTTTAACTTTAGTCATCAGTTTTTTAGCTAAACCAACGATGCCTTGGGGTAAGAATAAAGTCACCAACACGAACAAGGCACCGAGGGCAAATAACCACGCTTCAGGGTAAACTGAGGTCAACCATGTTTTGCTGTAATTGACAGCAAACGCGCCAGTTACTGCACCAAATAACGTACCGCGACCACCGACCGCCACCCACACAACTTGCTCAATGGAGTTTAACGGTGAAAACTCACTAGGATTGATAATGCCCACTTGCGGCACAAACAACGCTCCTGCAATACCTGCCAACATCGCCGAAAACACAAACAACCATAATTTATAAGATTCAACCGCATAACCACAAAACCGCGTGCGACTTTCGGCATCACGAATGGCGGTAATGACACGGCCAAAACGCGAGGTAACGATAAAGCGACAGGCAATGTAAGCACTCGCCAAAGCAAAAATAGAGGTTAAAAACAGCACTATACGCACGCCATCATGCGCTAAAGGAAAGCCTAAAATTTCTTTAAAATCGGTGAGGCCGTTGTTGCCACCAAAGCCCATTTCGTTTCTAAAAAACGCTAATAACAAAGCAAAGGTTAAGGCTTGAGTGATTATGGATAGATATACCCCCGTCACCCGAGAGCGAAACGCCAACCAACCAAAGACAAAAGCTAATAACGCAGGCACAACGACAACCATTAACATGGCAAAAGGAAAACTACTAAATCCGTACCAATACCAAGGCAACTCTTGCCAGTTTAAAAACACCATAAAATCGGGCAGTTCGGCATTGCCATACGTCCCACGTGTACCAATTTGACGCATGAGATACATGCCCATGCAATAACCGCCAAGGGTAAAAAATGCGCCGTGTCCGAGTGATAAAATGCCGCAATAGCCCCAAATCAAATCTAAAGACAAGGCCAATAAGGCATAACACAAAAACTTGCCCAATAAAGTGACGGTATAACTCGATAAATGCCATGCCGACTCAACAGGCACGACCAAATTCAGCGTTGGCACGACGATCGCCAACAAAGCTAACAGCGCCAACATCACCATGCCGCCTTTATCACTCGTTAATAAACGTTGTATCAGCATGATTAAGACTCCACCGCACGGCCTTTTTGCGGAAATAAACCGCGTGGACGCTTTTGAATAAAGAGGATGATAAACACCAACACCAGAATTTTAGCTAACACCGCACCCGCATAGGGTTCAAGAAACTTATTGGCAATACCCAAACCAAACGCCCCAACCAATGTTCCCCACAAATTACCGACACCGCCAAACACCACAACTAAGAAAGAATCAATAATGTAAGCTTGGCCAAGATTGGGCCCGACATTGGTTAATTGCGATAACGCCACGCCTGCAATGCCTGCAATGCCTGCGCCTAAACCAAAAGTCATGGCATCAATCCAGTCGGCACGCACACCCACTGCTCGCGCCATGGAACGGTTTTGTGCCACCGCGCGTAACTTCAAGCCTAAACTGGTACGTTTAAGTACGACTAACAACACAGCAAAGACGACTAAGGCAAAAATCAAAATATATAAACGGTTATAGGTGAGCGATAACACGGGGTTAATTTCTAAAGAACCGCTCATCCATTCTGGGGAGGCAACCGCACGATTTAACGGGGAGAAAATCGACCGTACTGCTTGTTGCAAAATCAAACTAATACCAAAAGTCGCCAATAAAGTTTCTAAAGGACGGCCATATAAATGACGAATAACACCGCGTTCAATCGCAATACCCACTAAGCCCGCAACGACAAAAGCAGCAGGAATCGACAGCAACAAACTCATCCCCAATTGCTGTGGAAACACTTGTTGAATGACATAAGTGGTATAAGCGCCAAGCATCATTAACTCACCATGTGCCATGTTAATCACACCCATGACACCAAAGGTAATGGCTAAACCGACGGCCGATAACAACAACACTGAACCCAAACTCAAACCAAAAAAGATATTTTCAGCCACTTGATAGACTTTTAATTGGTTTTCTAAAGCAGTTAGCGAGGCTTTAGCCGCATTTTTTACTTCATTAGCACTATCGTTATCGGCAATATCCTGTAAACGGGCGCGTACTTCGGGATATAAAGACTCGCTCAGTTGATGTACCGCTTCGGTACGTGTGGCGACATCTTCGCTTTGTAATTGCAATAAACTACTGACCGTTTGTAATGCTGCTTTGACTTTACTGTCGCTTTCTTTTTTCAGTTGCTCATTGATGATTGGCAACATGGCGATATCAGGCTCATTACTAATTAATTGTTTAGCGGCCGCTAAACGTAAACTTTTATCCGCCGACGATAATTGCAAACGGGCAATAATGGCGCGTAATTCACCGCGTAAGGCATTATTTAAAGGAATGGTATCGAGCGTAAACTGTGAGGATTTACCGATGCTTTTGCCTGTCAGGGCATCCACCACGTCAGGGTCTTCACCTTCGGCAGCGACAATTAATACTTGTGTAGGATTTGCTGAATTACTGTTTAATTGGCCTTCAACGAGTGCATTTAAAATTCCTAATACTTGCGGTTCTGTACGACTGGCTAATTGTTGAATGAGTGCTGCACGAAGTTCAAAGTCTTCGGCTTGTACTAATTGACTTAATAAAGAAGGTAAATCGGCAGCAGGTGTTGGTGCTGCTACGACTTCTGTACTGGATGTTTCCGTAGCAGATTCAGTGATGACGGGTTCTGTAGCTGTCACCTCTTCGGCAAAAACAAGAGTGCTTTGTAAACTTAACAGACAGAGTAAAGTCATCATCGCACGTAATAAGACATTCACAGACTTTTCTCCTCGAAGCAGGTGGCATCATCCGCAGCAATCCCTGCGCGAATGATGTATTGATGGTGCAAATCCTGTTAGCCCTCACCCCAACCCTCTCCCTCGGGGAGAGGGGGCTGAATTAGAGTGATGGTTTGATTAATAAACCTGACCAGAACACTTTTTAGTGACCGTGTTGTAGTTACCGCACTTCAATTTCACCCAATCAGCGGTGATGATTTTGCTGTCGGGTAAGAAGTCAGACCATGCATCACCTGCCACTAAGCCTTTGGTTTTCCAAACAGTAGAGATTTGGCCATTAGCTTGAATTTCACCAATTAACACTGGTTTAGTAATGTGATGGTTAGGCAACATCTCAGATACGCCACCTGTTAAGTTTGGTGTTTTAATACCGATGATGGCGGCAGACACTTTGTCGGTATCAGTCGATTTTGCTTTTTCAACTGCTTGAACCCACATATTGAAACCAATCACGTGTGCTTCCATTGGATCATTGGTGACACGCTTAGGATTCTTGGTAAAAGCCTGCCATTTTTTGATAAAAGCGGCATTAGCTGGGCTTTTTTCGCTCATGAAGTAGTTCCATGCCGCTAAATGACCGACCAATGGCTTGGTATCAATACCAGACAATTCTTCTTCACCGACCGAGAAGGCAACGACAGGAATTTTCCCTGCTGTAACACCTTGATTACCTAACTCTTTGTAGAAAGGTACGTTAGCATCACCGTTAATGGTCGAAACAACGGCAGTCTTTTTACCTGCGGAACCAAACTTTTTGATATCAGAAACAATACCTTGCCAATCAGAATGACCAAATGGTGTGTAGTTAATCATGATGTCTTCTTGCTTAACACCTTTCGCTTTTAAGTAAGATTCCAAAATTTTGTTAGTGGTACGTGGGTAAACGTAATCTGTACCCGCTAATACCCAACGTTTTGTGCCTAACTTCATTAGGTAATCAACCGCAGGAATCGCTTGTTGGTTTGGCGCTGCGCCTGTGTAAAAGACGTTTTTAGAAGACTCTTCGCCTTCGTATTGAACTGGGTAAAACAGCAAGCCATTCAACTCTTCAACAACAGGCAATACCGATTTACGCGATACCGATGTCCAGCAACCAAAAATGGCCGAGACTTTGTCTTTTTGAATTAACTGACGGGTTTTTTCGGCAAACAATGGCCAATTAGAGGCAGGGTCAACGACAACTGGCTCTAACTTTTTACCTAATAAGCCACCCTTTTTGTTTTGCTCTTCAATGAGCATGAGCATAGTGTCTTTTAAGGTAGTTTCAGAAATCGCCATCGTGCCTGACAACGAATGCAAGATACCAACTTTGATGGTATCTGCCGCTTGAACAGTAATACTGCTCATGGCTAAGGTGGCGGCTATTACGCCTGATGATAATGTTTTTAGCAGGGTCTTCATGTTTTTCTCTCTCCGTTGAAATAACCGTATTGACTTACAAAGTCATGAGTTGAACGCCGAGGCCGATGGCAGAATCATCCAAACCTGTTTTGGAATAGCTGTGGTCTAGATAGAACAAGCTGACACGGGCATTGAAGGATTTGATGATGTAATTAACGTTCAGTTCAGTGGTGTCAATATCTGAGCCAGCGGCACCCGCAACACCATCCAAGCTAGAAGTACCGAATTTACCTAAGAGCTGGACTTTGCCCATGCCCACAGGTTCGGGGAATAGATAAGAACCCATGAGATACCAGCTATCGCCATCACCAGCACTTCCTGTTCCTTTGGTAAAACCAGGCCCGTAGCCACCTAAGCCGTCATATTTGATGTACTCGGCTTCGACAGTGACCGCTCCGCCACCCGCAACTTTTTTCTCCATCAGAAAATCAAAGCTAGTGGTACTTTTGCCATCGACAGAGTTCACGGCTACGGCGGTAGCGAGAATGTCTTTTTCACCCAAATACGTACCATTGACGTAATACCCTGGCTCGGCATCCCAGAAGTCGTATTGCACACGTGCAGCACTCATGATTTTCTCAGAAGGCGTTGACGCTTTTGCGGGTGACAAATCAAAGAAACCTGCGGAAACTTTTAACTTAGTTTCGGCAAAATCGCCCCAGTAAGCGATACCGTCAGCACGACCAAAGGTGATGAAAGGATAACCGTCTTGCGTGCCATCATTGGCGAAGTTCCAGTTATTGGAGAAGTAAGCACCATAACTATTGGCACGATCAGTTGGTGGCAAAAAGCGACCGACCCAAACATTGGCAGTGGGAGAAAACTCGAACTGAGCAATAGCATCCTGAATAGTAACGGACTCCGTACCATTGATTTCAGAAGAAAAACTGAACTTTACTTTGTCAGTAATTTTGCCGTTGACATAAAAACTTAAGCTTTCCAAATTAAAATCAACGGTATCCGCCGACGCACCAGGAGCTGGGGGAACATCTGTTGACGCAGACACCATACTGGCGCGTAAACTCGCCGTGAGTGTCGTTTCTGGCAATTTAAGTTCTGCTGCTTGAGCAACGCTGCTCAAGGTGGCCAATGCAATAGAGGCCATCAGCAAGGTTTTACCGCGATTTAATACAAACGTACTAAGCATGATCTATCTCCGTTGACGACCATCAGAACACGAGGAGTCGGTCAGTTCTCCCCGCAAATACGGCCTAAGCCATTTTCATTACGGACTCACACGCTTAGTTGCTGGTATCGTGTCAGTCCTATTCCGTTTCGCCCGCTAATGGATTGCGCGCGCTATGTAACATATGAATGGTGATTTTTCGGACTTCGGCTTTGCTCGCTTCAATATGAGTTTTCAGCAAACGCTGGGCTTGCTCAACACGGCGCGTCAAAATCGCTCCTAAAATCTGACCATGTTCGATATACGTCGCTTCAATTCGCGCCGTTTTGTTGAAGTCCAAACGACGAATAATGCGAATACGTTCGGTAATACCTTGATGGATTTTTGCCATCTCCTGATTACCAGTGGCTTCCACCAACATCTGATGAAAACGCTCATCCAAACCCGCGACGGTTTGTGAGTCCTGAATCCGTTGCTCAGGCTCTACTAACCAAATACGTTTCAAGTCATCCAACAAACTGGAGCGCACTTCTTGCTCACACAGTTTTTTTACCGCTGCTAATTCGAGGATGATGCGGACATCGTAAATTTCCTCAAAAAAACGAAAATCAAAGGCTTTCACTTGCCAACCACTGCGATACAACACCTCGACATAGCCTTCACGTTGTAAGCGAAATAAGGCTTCACGCACGGGCGTTCGGCTTGCTTCCATACGCTCAGCCACTTCGTTTTCACTAAAACGGTCGCTGGGCAATAACTGAAAATCAAAAATCTCTTGTTTCAGTCGGTGATAAATACGCTCCGCTAAATTCTCGGGCGTTTCCTTACGTTTAAGGCTGCGTAAGGGCGTAACAGTGATGGCGTTTTCGTTCATGGCTTAATCCTCAAAGTGAGCATGATTAGCATCACGCTCTACAGTTCGATATCAAGCAATGCCTCCCCTGCAACAACGGCTTTACTAGGGCGACAATGCAAGTCGCGTACTATGCCACTGACTGAGGCATGAATGGGGAACTCCATCTTCATCGCCTCTAAAATCACCAAGGGTTGACCGACTTCCACCTGCTGACCTGCTTCGACGAGCACCTTCCATACGTTGCCCGAAATATCGGCACATACCCGTTGGATGCTGTCGTCGTCTAAATCTGCTGCAACTTGCTTGGTTTCTTCTTCCTGTGCGCCAACGTTATCGGCTTGCCATAATGCGACTTCTTGGTCATAAGCAATTTTTTGTTGGTCACGGAAAGTTTGAATACTGTCGTTGTTATCGACTAAGAACTGTTCGTAATCGGCTAAGGCAAAACGCTCTTCTTCAATACGAACGCTCGCTTTACCTTCGCGGAAGTCTTCACGAAGCACGGTTAATTCGGCTTCGCTAACGGGATAAAAACGCACTTGGTCGAAAAACCGCAACAACCAAGGCGAGCCAGAAGCAAACTGTTTGTTCTTTAAAAACTTATTCCAAATCGGCAAGGTACGACCGACTAATTGATAACCGCCCGGTGAGTCCATGCCATAGACACACATATACACACCGCCAATACCGACTGTGCCTTCGGCAGTAAATGTCCGTGCGGGGTTGTATTTAGAGGTCATTAAACGGTGGCGCGGGTCTACAGGCACGGCGCAAGGCGCGCCTAAATAGACATCGCCCAAACCTAGAACCATATAACTGGCTTGATAGACAATTTCTTTGACTTGCTCACGGCTGTCTAAGCCATTGATACGTTGAATAAAATCGACGTTATTGGGTAACCACGGGGCTTGCGCTTTGACGGTTTCGCGGTAACGCGTGACGGCATCTAAAGTAGCAGAATCTTCAAAGGCTAAAGGTAAATAAACGACACGGGTTGGCACGGTCATGCTATCTACCAGTGGTAAACTTTCTTCGAGTACCAATAACTGCTTAATCAATTCTTGTTGATGTAAAACGCGACTGTCATAACGAATTTGTAGAGAACGCACACCCGGTGACAATTCGTGAATACCAACAATCGGGCTTTGTTTTAGCGCTTCCATTAAGGCGTGAATACGGAAACGCAACCGCAAATCAAGGACGTTTTGACCATATTCGAGCAGAATGTATTTATCGCCTGCTTGACGATAAGTAACAATAGGACGTTGTTCAGTGGCTTCTAAACTGGCGACGATACAAGCAGAAGACGTTTCGGGTTGTACTTCTTTGCGGCTAAATAAACCCTTCAAATAGGTGCTAATGCTATGCCATGTACTGTGATGCTCGGTGCTGCTAACAACTGGCGCAAGTTGTTCGATGGCTTGGTCTTGCGCTAACTCAAGAGCCAGCGCCTCATCAAAACTCAAACGACGGAAATTGATTTTATCGCCCGGTTTGACTTGCCCGACTTTCCATAATTCGGCTTTGGCAATCGTTGCGACACACACAAAACCGCCTAGGCTTGGGCCATCACAAGCTAAAATCACAGGCATATCGCCCGTAAAGTTAATACTGCCAATAGCATATTCGCAGTCGTGGATATTGGAGGGATGCAAACCTGCTTCGCCACCATCCGAGCGTGCCCAAGAAGGTTTAGGACCCACTAAACGCACACCTAAACGATTGGAGTTGTAATGGACTTGCCACGGCTCGGCAAAAAATTCATCAATATATTGTTGAGTGAAGAAGTCAGGCGCACCATGTGGGCCATACAACACGCCAATATCCCACTCACTGACATAATTAGGCACTAATGCTTGTGGTGCGGCGGCTGGCTCGGCAATCGGTGCAGGCGCATTACAGGCTGCCATGTCTGGCGAACTGACCGCTAACATATCTCCTGTGCGTAAGATGCGCCCTGCATGCCCCCCAAATTGCCCCAAGGCAAAGGTCGATTTACTGCCTAAATAATCAGGCACATCAAAACCATTACGTACAGCAATATAGGTACGGCAACCCGAGGTCGCCCGACCGATTTTTAATACTTGACCTGTTTTAACGCTAATCGGCGACCAAAACTCAACCGCTTCGCCATCTAAAGTCGCAGGGGTTTGCGCGCCAGTTAAAGCGATAACAGCATCGCCATGAAAACGTAACATTGGCCCTTGAATCGTGCATTCAATGCCTGCGGCAGAGGCATGATTACCGACAATACGATTGGCTAATCTAAAGGCATAATCATCCATTGCCCCTGAGGGTGGCACACCAATATCCCAATAACCAAAACGTCCTGTATCTTGAATACTGGTATACGTTCCTGCTTCGATGACTTCAATTTGACGTGGTAAATAATCAAAGTGCGCTAAAAATTGGGTGGATAATTGCGCTTCGCTAAAGGCTGAACTGGCGATAATTTGCCGTAAATAATCTAAATTAGTGGCAATACCGTATAAACGGGTATTAGCTAAAGCAGTTTGTAATTTGGCTAAGGCTTCGGCACGGTCTGCACCAGTGACGATGAGCTTGGCTAACATCGGGTCGTAGTAAGGCGATACTTCCGTGCCTGTTTCAACCCAACCATCCAAACGCACATCGTCAGGAAAGGCGACATCAGTCAAAATACCCGGTGAAGGTTGAAAGTTTTTCACAGGGTCTTCGGCGTATATCCGAACTTCAATCGCTGCACCTTTAGGCTCAGGCAGATTCTCAAATGACGGCGGTTGACCTTCGGCGGTCAAAATCATCCATTCAACTAGATCAATCCCTGTCACCGATTCGGTAATCGGGTGCTCGACTTGCAAACGAGTATTCACTTCTAAAAAGTAGAATTCGTCGCGTTTACCGTCGTAAATAAACTCCACCGTGCCTGCGGATTGATAGCCAACCGCTTTACCTAAACTCACCGCTGCCGCTAATAACGCGGTGCGTGTGGCCGCAGGTAAATTTGGTGCTGGCGTTTCTTCAATCACTTTTTGATTACGACGTTGCACTGAACAATCACGTTCACCTAAGGCAACAACATCACCCAAACCATTACCAAAAATTTGCACTTCGACATGACGCGCTTCATCAATAAAACGCTCTAAAAACACGCCACCATCGTTAAAAAAGTTTTTGCCTAAACGCTGTACCGAGTCAAAAGCTGCCGCTAATTCGGGCTCATTATTACAACGCGACAAACCAATACCACCGCCACCAGCGGTGCTTTTTAGCATGACGGGGTAGCCTAACGCTGCCGCAGAAGTCACCGCTTCTTCTAAAGAAGCTAATAACGGCGTGCCTTTGGTCAGTGGTACACCTGCTTGTTCAGCAATTTCGCGCGAGGCGTGTTTTAAACCAAACTGACGCATTTGTGTCGGCGTTGGGCCAACGAAAATCAAACCTGCGGCGGCACACGCTTCAGAAAAATCGGCATTTTCGGACAAAAAGCCATAACCGGGAATAATCGCTTGTGCGCCAACGTGTTTGGCGACTTCAATGATTTTATCGCCACACAAATAACTTTCGCTGGGATTGCTACCGCCAATACACACTGCTTCATCGGCAGCCGTGACGTGTAAACTGTGTTTATCCGCTTCGCTATAAACTGCAACGCTACGAATGCCCATTTTCTTTAAGGTTTTGGCAATCCGAACTGCTATTTCGCCACGATTGGCAATTAATACCGTGCTAAACATATGATTAACCCTTATTCCTTGAGGCGATATACGCGCGCCATCCGCCTAATGCGGTAATGTCTTGTGCCTCAGCAATTGCCCATGCTTCACAAATAAAACCTTTGACTTCGCGGCCATCTTCTAAGGTCAGCGTACCAATGCCTAAAGGCGCAGGAATCAAACTAACAAATGAACCGAAATGCGCGACAGGCATCGCCCAAACTTCAACAATAATGGCTGCACCCTCGCCTGCTTTAACACGTAGCAAACCTGGCTTAGGTGGGACTGTGCCCGCTAAGGCAAATAGGCGATAACAATCTGCGGTGTAGGTTGTTTCTAGCAATACCGCGCCACGTTCTTGTAATTGATAATTCAGCGGCATACCCGTGAGATGAGCGCCAACAACGGCTAGAGGAATGGTTTCAATTGCTAAAGGAATCGTCGGGGTCGGTGGGCATCTGACTAAAGCACTGCCTGTTGCCCCCAACGTGACTGCTGCCATCGACTGCCAACGACGACCGAACTCTGCTAACTGACCATCACACCACGCAGGCGCAATCACGGTAATACCAAACGGCAAACCATCGGCGCGTAAACCCGCAGGCAAGGCCAAGGCACAACCATCTAATAAATTGACAAAATTGGTATAAGTCCCGAGTTGGGTATTGAGCGTGATGGGGTCTGCTAGCACGTCTTCGGTGCGATAAATACTGGGCGCAGTGGGCACTAATAAGCCATCAATGCCTTGATAAATACTTTCAACGACACGTTTTAATTCGGCTAATTGATATTGACCTTTAAACGCATCTGCTGCGCTCATCGTCTTAGCGCGTTCAATAATGCTACGGACGACAGGATGGACAACATTAGGATTCGTTAATAACAATTCTTCTAAGGCAATAAAGCGTTCGGCGACCCACGCCCCTTCATATAACAGGGCGGCGACCTGATAAAACGGGGTGAAATCAATCTTTTTAAAGACCGCACCTGTTGCTGATAATTTTTCTAAACTGGCTTCAAAGGCTTGCGCGGCTAAGTCATCACCAAACCAATGTAATTGTTCAGGAATGGCAAAAATGGGTTGCTTGGGCAATGCGCCTTGAGCAACAGGTATCGTGCGTGAATACGGGTCTTGCTCATCAAAACCACTGGCAATACGAGCAATGTATTCAGCATCATCCACCGTTAAGGCAAACACCGAGACACAATCCAAACTGCGACAGGCAGGTACAACTCCTGTCGTGCTTAACCAGCCGCACGTGGGCTTTAAGCCAACAATATTATTTAAACCTGCGGGCACGCGACCTGAACCTGCGGTATCTGTGCCTAAAGAAAAAGGTACTAAACCACGCGCTACCACCACTGCCGAACCTGAGCTTGAACCACCGCTAATGAAATCGGCATTAAAACTATTAGCGACTGCACCATAGGGCGAACGTGTACCGACTAAACCTGTGGCAAATTGATCAAGATTAGTTTTACCGATAACAACTGCACCTGCGGCCACCAGTTTGGCAACAACCGTGGCTGATTGTTCGGGTTGATAGGCAAATTCGGGGCAAGCACAAGTTGTAGCGAAACCCTTCACGTCGATATTGTCTTTAACGGCAAAGGGAATGCCGTATAATGGTAATTGCGTTAAATCTCCGTTAACTTGCTGTAAACGTGCATCTAACTCCGCCAAAATAACAGTTAATTGAGATTGAGATAATAAAGAAATCCATGCATTATCGTGAGTGCTGACGTTATCTAATAAGGTCGATAACAACACCTCAGGTGTTGCTCCTTGACGGTAGGCTTGCTGCCACTCTCCTAAAGTCCACGCTGTGCTCTGTAACATGTGATTGAACTCGTATGTATTCCCACTTGTATACAAGTTGCAAAGCAGGAGTCATGCCAAGTTTTACCATTCGACAACAAAAACAATATAAATATAATAAAATTCAATAAGTTAGAAACAGAAATTAAATTGCGACTTTTGAAAAGGTAATGAAGTGAAAATAAAACGCACAACGAACACACCTCAAGGTATGTTTTTGTTGCACTAATATTTCATCAATAGAGGGGGAAATGCGTTTTGGTGGTGCGCGGTGACAAAAATAAGTTGTAAGTGCTGTAGTGGCAAATAATCATTTGCCCTTAATTGTTTAAATCTGTAGGGGCGATTCATGAATCGCCCCACTACTACGTCATTCCACCATTCGAAAGGCTCTATGGCAACTGCCCCATCACCTGCCCCGCTAAAAAAGACCAGCGAAAATAGACATCTTTCCCGCTATGCTTCAAACCTTCGGCGGTCCAGTTATTACAATTACGGAACAGATGGTAACGTCCCAACGCCGCGTAATAACGAAACCCTGTTGGCTCGGTTCGTACCAGTATTGGCTTGTGCTCACTATCAAACTTGAACGTTGTGCTAATAAAACCTAACAACTGTTGAACTTCCTCTTTGTTTACCTCCACCGCCACTACCTTAGCACCCGCCTCTGCGGGCTCAGCAAAGCCTGCTATTTCTACTACCGAAGCACTAGGAATAAATAACGCTTTCATCGCTTTAGCGATACTTTTTTGGCTCGCTCCATAATAATCCTGATTACCCCAACCAAAACGAACATACCGTTGCTCCCCGATAACCGTCTGCAAAGCAGGCGTATGGGCAACAACAACGGCTGTGGGTAATAACAGAGCAGTATGATAACTCTCGCGCTCTACCCAAATAGTATCGGCAAAAATAGGAGAGCTTAAAGACAGTAATAACCACAAACTGAGCTTATTCATGCTGCATCCCTCGCAAAACGAGATTTCAACTCGGTAGGTACTAAGGGACAAAGCTGCTGCGGGCGAGCGAAAAAAGTGTGACGATGCGCGCCGACCCAGTCATAACCCCAATCACGAACACGTTTAGGTATGACTTGCAACAGCAAGGCAACGCCTCGCCATATACCCCCCAACTGCGTCAAAATCTGAATCACAGCTTCACTGCGAATATAAACATCACCACTATCCACTTGTACGACTAAGCTATCGGGTAAACGAGAGCGAACATCCTGACTCACTTGAGAGGTAAAAAAATCGCTCGTTAACGGGGCAAAACGAAAAACCTGCTGACTATCTTCCGCCAGCACAAAACGAATCACACGATGGCACAAACCACAATCGCCATCGTAATAGATCCAGCTGCCTGCATTCGTTTTGCGAGACAGCCATGTTGGATCAAAGGTCAGCAAATGGAATACCAACATGCCAAAAGTCAAGTCAGGAAAATCTAACAGCATTAGAAAACCAAATTGCACCAGTAACATACTGCTCCACAGCCAAGGCCGTAATTTTGCGATCAATGCCAATGGCGCATACAACAACTCGATGACTAAAATAAACCAAGTAATGCCCGTTAAAATCTCAGTAGGCAAATTCAAAAATAAGTCACGCAGCCACCAATCACGCGCCAAGGGATTTTGCAACACATAAGCCACAGTATCGCCGCTAACCCATGACGGACTCAGCAATTTGGTATAACCGCTGTAGCTATAAGACAATGCCAACACTAACGAAGCGGCACTAAAAATGGCTGCAGGCATCACCCAATCGCCACTAGGATGGATTCGGCTACGCGCTACAAATGAGCCATACGGGCTAGAAGGAATACACAAATGCGTTAGCAACATCCACCCGACATAAGGTAAGGCGGGATTAGCAATTAATGGGTTACGGGTGTAAAGACAAAGCAATACATACCACAACCAAAAGGCAGCAAATCGGTCACGCCAACCCATCGTAAATGCTAACGCAGCAATCACGGCGGATAACACCAAAGCTGTTACGGCAAACGGGCTATCGTTTAGACGTAAAATGTTCGGCACTAAAGAAAATAATGGACTAAGTTCGCCTTCTGCCAACATGCCAGCACTAGAAAATACTTCCGCCGCCCAAGGCAATAAATGGACAAAATGCACCATCAAATATAAGCCAAAAATGATACGAAACAGACTGTATTGGCCACCCGTCCAGCCTGTTTTAGCGATGTTATTGCTCATTATTTTTTCTCCAACTGGCACGGCGCGACAAAAGATAACTGCCAATGGCCATCTGCACTTGCGGAGTCTCGCGGCACAAGTTTTACGGTGACCGCACCGTGAATAGAGGCAGGATTCATCCCTAACTCACGCAATAAAGGCGCACGCCCGCACAAGGCATAACGACTGACACTGGCAAACATCGGTTGAGTGAGCGGATTGGCCGATAACACGGGTCCATAAGACAAGGCCGCGCCGTAGGCATTACGGCGGTTATACGGGCCATGCAATTGGCGATAAATTTCAGGTGTCAGTTGCAAAGAATGGGCAACACCATCACGGCTTCGCCATTGCAAATAAAATCGAGAAGAAAAGGTTTCAAACCCCTCGTGAGCAGTAAATACTTTGGGTGCAGGTGACGCTTGACTGGCCGCTCCAAAGGCTTTAAGCATCTTGGAATGCGTCAAATCACCAACCATTTGTACACAGCCTAAGCCCATCAACATCACCGCTGCAACTGTTGTTGATAACTGATTCATAGCAGCTTCCCCTTAGCGTTTAAGGTTTGGCTGATTTGTGGCGTTCCATTTCCTGCCAACACATCTTTACCAGAAAGCATGGGTACTATCTGCCTCTCCAACTCATCGGCGAAACCACAGCGTTCTGGTGCAACACGCGGGTTTTCAAAGGTGCCAAAAAACATATCCCACAACGGTAAATCACTGAAATTGTTGCGATGATGACCTTGACGATGATGCACACAATGGCTTTCTGGACGTTGAAACAAGAATCCCAACCAATACGGTGTACGAACATTCCAGTGATAAAACAATTCGGCAATGCCAGTAATTAACACGGTAATTGTCACTGCTTGCGGGGACAGCCCCAACAACACATAAAGGATAAAAGCCGACAGAAAACCGTTGATAAGAATTTCCACTGGATGCTTGTAAAACGTGGTGAGAATTTCGATACGGACAGGACTATGATGTAACTGATGCAAACCACGCCACAGCAAGGGAATTTCGTGACGCGCACGATGCCACCAATAATAAACAAAGGTAATTAACAGATAACCAGCGACAATTTGCACCGATAATGGCCAGCTTTGGCCAGACAACAACGGCAGTTGCGGCAACCAGATATCCCACGTTTGTGCGCTAACAAACACGCTGGCTGCCTGAACACCATTAAAAAATAATGCTCGCGGCCACCAACCCGTTACCGTTTGGAATTGACGACCTGAAAACCATCGCTCCAGAATCATCATCAATAACGCTATCATCAGAACAATCAACACCGTACTCATAGCGTACTCCTTTAATTTTTTGTTTTGATGCCGCTATTGGACACTTAGGTATTGCCATAGGCAACAAATACGTACAAAGTGTCATATTTGACCAATATTAGTATTGAATGGTGATACCATGAGCCAAACCACATTATTATTAGAAACCTTGAAGCAAGAAATTCGTCGCCAAGGTAAAACCTATGCTGACGCGGCATTGGCGTTGGGACTATCAGAAGCGAGCGTTAAACGATTGTTTTCGGAAAAAAGTTTTTCCCTAGAGCGGTTGGACATTTTGTGTCAATGGTTGGGTATGGACATTGCCGAATTAGTGCAGCAAATGGAGTATAAACAACAACAAGTGAGTCAAATGAGCGAGGAGCAAGAACAAGAATTAGTCAGTGATCTCAAGTTATTGATTACGGCGCACTCCCTGTTTAATCGCTGGACGTTTACGGAAATTATCGAAACTTATCATATATCCGAAATCGAAGGTATTCGGCTACTGGCGCGGCTTGATCGGATGGGCTTAATTCAAATGCTGCCAAGCAACCGCGTCAAACTCCTGATTTCTCGACATTTTCATTGGCGTAAACAAGGGCCGATTCAGGTTTTTTTTGAGAAACACGTGCAAAACGACTTTTTCCGTTGCCATTTTGACGCGCCTGGTGAAATGCGGATTTTTATGACGGGAATGCTGTCACACCATGCCAATAACGAAATCATCAAACGCATGGAAAAACTTGCCATGGAATTTAATATGCTCCATCGGGAAGATGAACAAATGGCATTGGAACAACGCTTTGGTACAAGTTTAGTATTGGCGATGCGGCCATGGGAACTAAAGGTTTTTGAAGAGCTACGACGCAAGCCAAATACAAAAATTTTCCATTCGTAAAGACGGTCAGTCGGTTCTCCCCTTTATAAAAGGGGAGTTAGAGGGAGTTTCCCCAACAAACTACGGCTTTAACTTTCTAAACAATGACGTTCTTTGCACCATATCCATCATTTCTGGCACTAAGCGTTTTCCTGCATATAACACCCATGCTTCAGGACTGACAGGCACAACACTACGATTATGAACAATCGCGCTCACCACCGCTGCCGCAACCCCTTCTGGGCCATAATTACGCTTCTTATAAATATCAACAATTTTGCTTTGTGCTTCGACTAACTGACCATTAGTACGCATCGCTGCCACAATATTAGTATTAATCACACCAGGGCAAATCGCACTCACGCCAACATTAAACTCTGCCATTTCGATACGCAAAGACTCCGTTAAACCCATCACTGCGTGCTTACTGGCGGAATAAGCTGACATATCAGGTGCAGCATAATAACCAGCAGCCGACGCGATATTAACAATATGACCACTACCACGTTCGGCCATCGCTGCACCAAAAGCTTTGCAACCATGCACCACGCCCATGACATTAATACTAAAAACCCAATTCCAATCTTCAATGGGCGTACTTAAAAAATCACCAGACGTAGCTACGCCTGCATTGTTAATCAAAATATCTAAAGCACCGTGTTTATTATGCACACGTGTTGCCAAGGCTTGCATGGCTTGCCAATCAGCGACATCGGCGGTTTCGCTATAAACTTCCACCCCATTGTTTTGCAACAAGGTCGCTGTTTCTTGGAGTGAGGTTGGGTTGCGGTCACAAATAATCACTCGTGCGCCTAACTGGCCTAACAAAATAGCCGTTGCCCGACCAATGCCTGAGCCTGCGCCTGTGACTAACGCTAATTTTTGCGTCAATGTGGATGATTTGGACATGACTACTTACCCCCTAAAAGTAAAACTCTATGGCTATGTTAATGAGACAACATATCCTATTTAATGGGCTTATCATGCCGAAATTGGTACGATAGTGCAAGTTTGCGCTGGGATTATTTTTTTGAGCAAGGCATTGTTTGTATAAAAAGCTTTAAGCCGCTATTGGCGAATTAATTCGCCAATAGCGGCTTAAAAAAACTGCCTCTAGGCATCAATCAACAACCAGCACCACTTTCCCCGTCGCTTTACGTTCTAATAAATCATTTAACGCTTGTGCCGCTTGCTCCAGTGGATATTCTGCGGAAATATGCGGTTTGATTTTTCCCTGCATTAACCAGCCAAAGAGTTGCATCATATTGGCTTGATTGTCTTTTTTCTGCCGTGTGGCAAACTCCCCCCAAAACACGCCAACCACCGCACAGCCTTTTAACAACGGCAAATTTAACGGGATTTTTGGAATATCGCCTGCGGCAAAACCGACCACTAAATAACGGCCATTCCATGCCATTGACCGTAAGGCAGGTTCGGCATAATGGCCGCCAACGGCATCGTAAACAACATCAACACCTTTGCCTTCGGTGAGTGTTTTGACTTGTTCGCGCCAGTTGTCGTCACTGTAGTTAACAATCGCATCTGCGCCATATTGACTACAGACCGCGAGTTTGGCTTCAGTCGAGGCCGCAGCAATCACTTTCGCGCCCATCACTTTCGCTAATTGTACGGCAGCTAAACCCACCCCACCCGACGCACCCAACACCAATACCGTTTCGCCTTCTTTGAGTTGTGCGCGGTCTTTTAAGGCGTGATAGGACGTGCCAAACACATAGGCAAACGTGGCTGCCGTTTTAAAATCAAACACAGGAGGCACAGGAAATACCCGCGAGGCATCGGTTAACACTTCTTCGGCAAAGCCGCCCCAACCCGTCATCGCAATCACGGTGTCACCGACATTCAAATGACTAACGCCTTCACCCACTTCTTTAATAATACCCGCCACTTCGCCACCCGGTGAGAATGGTAAGTCAGGCTTAAACTGGTATTTATTTTGAATAATTAAGGTATCGGGAAAGTTAACACCACAGGCTTTCACCGTAATCACGACTTGTTTTGCGCCTGCTTTGGGTGAAGGAATCTCTTCAACCACTAAAGTGTCAGGCAGGCCATGTTGTTTGCATAAAACAGCTTTCATGGGTTGTCCTCGTTAATGCGCGGCTTCGTTAATAATGGTTTGTAGTGTGCTTTCGACTTCGCTGGCTGCCGTTGCGAGTTCAGCCGAATCCGACAACATCGCTAACATCGCTTTTGGGCTAATCATACCAATATAGGTTTGCTGATTTTCGCTATAGACCGAAATACGGCAAGGCAAGGCTAGGTTCATACTCATATCCATATCGAGTACGTCTTTGGCTTTTTGCGGATTACAGACATCAAACACCAAACAGTCATTGGCCAACTCAAACCCTTTACCCTGTAAGGTTTGACGAAGATTTAAGGTGTGTAAAACACCAAATTTATGTTTTTTAACGGCACTTTCTAAGTCAATTGCTGCTTGTTCAACGCTTTTTGTACTGGGGACAATGTATTTCATCAAAATATCCTTAACCTTATATAGGACTTACGCGGTTATCGCTTATTTGCTCTCATTTCAACTGTTTTTAACGGTTTCATGCTCACAAAACGCGCTAATTTCGGTGAAATGCGTAAGTCCTGCTTTATAAAGCGAGACTGTGTAAAAACTCACGAATCGCGATGGTGACTGCATCAGGCGTTTCTATCGTTGAGGTATGTCCTGCATGAGGAATCACCACCAATTGACTGTCCTTAATCGCGGTATTCATGCGCCGAGATTTGGCTGGAATAGTCGCAATATCTTCATCACCGACAACAATTAAGGTCGGTGTCTTAATCGAAGGTAAATATTCATAAACGCCTTGCCGTGAAAATACGCCATCTATCGCTTTGGCAATATTGATTTTGTCATTCTGCAATAAACGACGACGCATCTCAGCACGTTGGCTTTTGCGTGCAGGATCGTTAAGAAAGGTTTTGCCAAACATAATGTTCATGGCTTGAGGAGCAACAATCCACATACCAAACATACGGGCAACTTTAGGCAGAAGTTTATATTTCAGCAGGTTTTCTTTCGGTTCAGGGTCGGCAGAGGTTTCGAGCAAACTTAAAGACAATAACCATTCGGGATAATGAATCGCCAAGCGCATCCCGACAAAACCACCCATCGACAGACCGACAAAATGGACAGGCTTGCCGACTCGCTCTTTAATTAACGCCAACGCATCTTGTGCGAGGGTATCCATATCGTAGCCCGTTGCCGTCGCTTCGGATTGGCCTTGCCCGCGAAAATCAAAGGTAATACAGCGATAACGGTCTTTGAGCGCGGCGACTTGCGCTTCGTACATTTGCCCACTCCATAATAAACCATGAGCAAAGACAATGGTTTCGTCACCGCTACCGTGTTCTTCGTAATAAATGGCCGCACCGTTGAGCATAATACGTGGCATAACTAGAGCCCTGCTAAAGTGGGATTACGCTGTTGGAGAATGTCTTCCATCCGCGTTTGAATTAAGGGTTTGATCTTAGGATGAGTGAGAATATAAAACTGTTCGGTAGCAATCGCATTAAAAACATCGTCAGCAACTTTATCGACACTAATCCCTTTGGCGACGGCTTTGTGCATCATCCCTGCGGTAAATTGATTAACCGCATCGGCTTTGCTGAAATCAATATGCTCTCCGACCGTGCGATTACGTTCGGCATCAGCAATGCCTGTTTTTACCCATGCAGGACACAATACCGACACTTTTAACTTAGCTTGTCGTAATTGCAAATCAAAATATAAACCTTCAGAAACAGTAACCACCGCATGTTTACTGGCGTTGTAAGCAGCGGTACTCGGTTGCGATAATAAGCCCGCCACCGATGCGGTATTAACTATATGACCTTCATCACCGTTAGCTAACATACGCGGAATAAAGGCGCGTAACCCGTTAGTAACACCGTAAAAATTAACGCCCATCACCCATTGCCAATCTTCAAGCGTCGTTTCCCAAACAGGCCGCGAAATGGCAACACCTGCATTATTCACCAGTAAATGTACATTGCCAAAACGCGCAAACGCGGCATCGGCAAAGGCATCCATTTGCGTTGCATCGGCGACATCAATACGTTGGCCGATAACCTCAACCCCTTGCGCTTCAAATTCAGCGACGGTTGCTTGTAATTTTTCGGCATTAATATCGGCTAAGACTAATTTCATACCTTCGGAGGCGGCACGAATGGCAATTGCTTTACCGATACCTTCGGCTGCACCTGTAATAACTGCGACTTTGTTTTTTAGGTTTTGCACTTCTTTACCTTTAAATAAGACTAGATGCGATGAACAACGGCTAATTCAGGGACGACGTGGCGCAGCTGTTTGAGGCAGGATGCCGAGTTCTGCGCCACACATGGTTTTGCTTACTTTTGTCGAAACAAAAGTAAGGCCTGCGGCAGGCAATGAAAAAAGAATCTTGCTCATTAACCTATCAAATAACCACCATCCACATTCAAACACACACCCGTCGTATAGCTCGCCGCAGGTGACACCAAATACAACACCGCCCCCGCCATTTCCTCGGGTTGAGCAATACGGCGCATCGGTACATGACTCAGTACTTGCTCCATAATCTGCACGTTTTTGGTTAAGGCGGAGGCAAATTTAGTGTCGGTAAAACCCGGCAGTAACGCGTTTACACGTACATTCATCGGAGCACATTCTTTGGCAAACGCTTGGGTCATCGACATGACGGAGGCTTTAGTAATGGAGTAAATCCCTTGAAATAACCCCGGTATCACACCGTTAACCGAAGCGACATTCACAATCGCGCCACCACCGTGTTTCGCCATCAGCTTTGCACCCAACGACGACATAAAGAAGTAACCGCGAATATTCACATCCACTGTCTTTTGGAATGCACCAATATCGGTATCGACAATGGAACCGAAATGCGGATTGGTGGCGGCATTGTTGACGAGAATATCTAAACGACCATGCTTCGCTTCAATTGCGGCAAAAATGCCTTCAATTTGCGCCATTTCACCAATATGACAGGGCATCGCTTCGGCTGAACCGCCTTCGGCCAAAATACCATCGACCACTAACTGACAACCTTCTATTTTGCGACTAGAAACAATAACGTGTGCGCCATGTTCTGCGAGTAGTTGGGCAATCGCTTCGCCTATGCCTCGGCTTGCGCCTGTCACTAAAGCGATTTTTCCTGTTAAATCAAAGGTGCTTGGTTTTTTCATAATAGACATCCTGTTAACGATAGGTAATCAGTTCAGCGCGTTGATACTGTTCTAAATGCGCCTGACTGTTGATGTAACTGGTACTGATACGTTCGCCGCTATACAAAATTTTGGTCACGCCGCTATTCACTAGCGTCCAATTAAGGTCAAAAATTTTGTCATTACAAATACCTAAAATAGTCTGCAAAATCGCGCTAATCGTGCCGCCCGAGGTAAATACCCAAATATCACGCGCTGTGCCTGCCTCACGCATCACTTGTGCTAAGGCATCGCGGCTACGTTGACAGAATTGCGACCATGTTTCCGTGTATTCCTCGTCATATTGACCGCTTAACCAACGCTGAATCGCTTCACTAAAAAATTGCTGAAAGGCTTTACGCGGATTAGGGCTGGCGGCTAATAATTGCGCCATTGAGGCTTTGTCGGTTAAATCGGGGCGATAACGAGCGAGAATTTCTTCATGGTCAAATTCATTAAAACCACTTAACGACTGCCATACCGTCGCGGATAAATCATCGGCAACGGCTAAGCAATGTTGTGCCGTTTGTAAATGGCGTTTGGCTTCGCCCATATAGACTTTATTGATCGGTAGATGACAGTGTTTTATCCACTGTCCTAGTAATGCTGCTTGTTCTTCGCCGCGTGACGATAATTGGTCATAATCGTCTGCACCAAAACTCGCTTGACCATGACGAACAAGATAAATTGAAGCCATATTTACTCAACTCAATAATGGCTAATGCCATATTTAAGAACGATTTCTGTGCCGGCCGCAGGCCTTACTTTTGTTACGACAAAAGTAAGCAAAACCATTTTGTGATGCAAAACTCGGCATCCTGCCTCAAACAGTTACATCACATCATCCCTAAAATACCAAAACTCACAAACTGGATTGGGCAATTAATCCCAAACAACGCTGTTCTAAATAATTAGCCATGTTGCCAAAGACCGCAAATTGGGGATTTTTGCTTTGACCATGATAAAAACGGTAATAAATCTGCTGAATAATCACGGCTAAGCGAAACAAGCCATAAATGGTATAAAAATCAAAGTTATCGACTTTATAACCCGTTTTTTCACCATAATAGGCAATCACTTCTTGACGCGTTAACATACCTGCTAAATGTGTTGGTTGACGGCGCATCATTTGAAAGGTGGCATCATCATCCGCTTGCACCCAATAGGCTAAGGTATTGCCTAAATCCATTAACGGATCGCCCAACGTCGCCATTTCCCAATCTAAGACTCCAATAACTTCTAAGGGATTGTTGGCATTCAGCACGACATTATCAAACCTAAAATCATTATGAATAAAACAAGTCGCGACATCGTGAGCAGGCATTTTGGCGTGTAGCCATGTCATCACCGCTTCAAAACTACTGACATCGGGTGTATGGGATTTACGAAAACGGTCACTCCAACCTTCGATTTGCCGTTTAACGTAACCTTCACCTTTACCCATATTAGCTAAACCTGCGGCCTGATAATCGACTTGATGTAAATCAATCATTTTATCAATGACATTCAAACACAATTGACGGGTATCTTCGGGCGAAAGTTGTAGGCCTTTAGGTAAGTTTTGACGAGGAATAATGCCGTTAATGCGTTCCATCACATAAAAATCGGCATCCATTACCTCAGAATCATGGCAAGTCGCTAACACCGTTGGCACATAATGATAAACAGGTTTCAAAGCGGTCATGATATGGGCTTCGCGCAACATATCATGGGCAGATTTGGCTTTATGACCAAACGGTGGCCGCCGCAAAATAACATCACGTTCTGGATAACGCAGTAAATAGGTCAGATTCGACGCGCCACCTGCAAATTGCTCAAGGCTTGGCTCACCGTCTAAATGGGGAATATGCGTTTTCAAAAAAGCATCAATGCGGGCAAGATCTAATTCTTCGCCATTGCGGACTGAACCTGCTTTATCGAGAAAGTTTTCCATCATTATCCTTTTATTGTTAGCCTTCCCCTCAACACTTGTACACGCTGAGAGTAGATATTTATAACGATTTTATGCTTTTGTTTTTTGCCTTTGCAGGGATGCTGTGACGCAACTGTTTGAGGCATGGATGCCGAGTTTTGCGTCACAAATGGTTTTGCTTACTTTTGTCGAAACAAAAGTAAGGCCTGCGGCAGGCAACGGCAAAGCGAACCACACTCGCTATATCATTAATAGTTAAGTGGTTAACTTCGCCAACTGCTTTTTATATTCCAACTTCGCAATCAACCCACGATGTACTTCATCAGGCCCATCAGCCAAACGTAACACCCGCGCATAGGCAAATAATGCCGTTAATGGGAAATCATCCGACAAACCTGCCGCACCATGAATTTGGATCGCAGCATCAATGACTTGCTGGGCAACATTCGGGGCAATCACTTTAATCTGTGAAATTTCGCTCATTGCCCCTTTCACACCAACAGTATCCATCATCCACGCTGCTTTTAAGGTCAACAACCGCGCCTGTTCAATCGCCATCCGACAATTGGCAACAATATCGGCATTGCCACCTAGTTTAGCTAAGGGTTTGCCAAATGCCACCCGTGTCATGGCACGTTGGCACAATAACTCTAACGCCCGTTCAGACGCACCAATGGCACGCATACAGTGATGAATCCGACCCGGCCCTAAACGGCCTTGGGCAATTTCAAAACCACGCCCTGCCCCTGCAATAATGCTACTCACAGGCAAACGGACATTAGTAAACGTCACTTCACCATGACCAAAGGGTTCATCATAAACGCCAAACACAGGTAACATCCGTTCGATTTTTACCCCGACAGCATCCATCGGCACTAAGACCATCGAATGTTGACGATGCTTTTCTGCTGTTGGGTCGGTTAAACCCATAAAAATAACCACTTTACAGTGCGGATGGCCAATGCCTGAACTCCACCATTTACGGCCATTCAGCACCACTTCATCACCTTCAACAATGGCGGTGGCTTGCATATTCGTGGCATCGCTGGAGGCCACATCGGGTTCAGTCATACAAAATGCTGAGCGAACTTCACCTGCTAATAATGGCTCTAACCACTGTTTTTGTTGTTCGGGAGAGCCGTATTTAATCAGCACTTCCATATTGCCCGTATCAGGCGCGTTGCAATTAAAGACTTCTGGGGCAATAAAAGAACGACCCGTAATCTCCGCTAAGGGCGCATAGTCAGCGTTGTTTAATCCGTGTTCGGCATGAGGCGAAAACAAATTCCATAAACCTGCCGCTTTCGCTTTCGCTTTTAGCGATTCCATGATTTCAGGTTGTTGCCATTTCGTATGGTCAGGGCTATGGCTAAAACCGCCGTAATAGGCTTTTTCGGCAGGATAGACTTCCTGTGCCATAAAAGCTTGTAAACGGGTGATGTAGTCTTGCGCTTTGGCGGAGTAGGCGAATTCCATGAGCAGGTACTCGGTGCGTATGAAGAAGTTGCATGGAGCTTAATCCTCGCCATACAATCCAGCAAATGAATAGTTTGCATCGTGGATTATGAATATTATGCATATTAGCCGTATGGACTTAAATCTGTTCGTGGTACTAGAAACCATTTACAGCGAAGGCAATATTACTCGCGCCAGTCAAAAACTCAACTTAACGCAACCTGCCGTCAGCCACGCACTCGGTCGTTTACGCGATTTATTAAAAGACCCGTTATTTGTCCGTCAAGGCGCGAACATGGTTGCCACGCCGTTGACGCGTAATATCATCACACCCATTCGCCAAGCTTTACAAACACTGGAATTAAGTGTCTCTGAACATCAGCAATTTGACCCACGCCTGACCGAACGCAGTTTTGCCATTGGTTTGCGTGATGTCTTTGAGGCCATTGCCCTGCCCGCCCTTATTCAACGATTGCAAGATGCCGCGCCGTCGCTAGACATTGCCAGCATTCGTACTGACCGCCGTGATATTGAAGCCGAACTGACCGCAGGTACGCTCGATTTAGCCTTAGATGTACCCTTGGCCGTCAGTAATAACATTCGCCAACAACGTATTTTTCAAGACCGTTTAATTGTGCTGGTGCGTGACAATCATCCTCATATTCAAAATGAATTGGATATGAAAAACTATCTGAGTCAACGCCATGTATTGGTGTCGTCACGACGTAAAGGCTTAGGACTAGAGGACTTTGAATTACATCGTGCAGGCCAACATCGTCACATTGCCTTACGCTGCCAACATTATTTTGCCGCCTGTCGGGTGGTAAGTCAGTCGGATTTATTGCTCACCATGCCCGAACAATATGCCCGTGTTGCCAATGCTCAATTTCAGAACCGTATTTTTGCTTTTCCAATGCCAACACAACCGTTAGATGTGCATTTATATTGGCATCATAATGTCGATAACGATCCTGCCAATCGTTGGTTACGCGAGCAGTTTGTTGGTTTGTACGAAGCGACAACACGACAATAATCAATACCGCGCATAATTCATCCGTGTTCGTTGGCGCACAGACAAGCTCGCTCTTTCATCCCAATATTGTTTTTTGGACATCAAACGCATGACCACTATGAAGCCAGAGCAATTACATCTCACTCTCGCTCACTTTAACAGTCAGCGTCTTTTACCCGCTATGCTCACAACAAATTGGCAAAATGACTTAGCGCGCGAATATGAATTTAAGTTGCTCGAAGGGCAGTTTTTAGAACAATTACGCCAAGATATTGCGCCACACATCGTCCAAACTATTACCGATGCTACGGCCTTTATCGCTTGGTTTGAATCCTTACAAGTTAATGGCTTTGGTCAACATCACCCGTTATTTGACTGGCTGGCGACAACAGCGACGCACGAACAAATGTGCTGGTTTTTGACCCAAGAAGTCGCAGGTGAAGCAGGCTTTGATGACTTAGTCGCCTACACCCAAGTCAAACTTCCCGTTCGCGCCAAACTCGAATGTGCGCGTAATTATTGGGATGAAATGGGGCGTGGCAAAAAAGGCGCAATGCACGGATTGTTGCTGGAGCGCATGGTGCAACTATTGGATTTAAAGCCCGATATCAATAGCACCGTTTGGCAAGCATTGGCACTCAACAATACCATGGTCGGTTTGGCGTTGAATCGGCGTTATGCTTATCAATCTATTGGCGCGCTTGGTGTGATAGAACTGACCGCACCAACTAGAGCCGCAAAAGTAGCCGCAGGGATGACGCGTTTGGGTTTTGATCCTCATACTTACGCCTATTTTGATTTACACGCGGCACTGGATGTTATTCATGCTCGCGCTTGGCTTGATGAAGTGATTAAACCGATGGTTGAAGATAATCCCAGCTGTGCACCGTTAATTGCCGAAGGTGCATTAATGCGCTTGCGCTGCGGCCTAGACTGTTTTGATCGTTATGCTCACGAATTATCCGCCCATTTCACTACGGAAACCGACTAAATGCTCGCCGAACTCTCCGCATCAGAACAAGCTTTGGTGGCTTTATTGGAATGGCTTAGCAATGAAAACTATCGTTTTATCACGCCGACACCTGTCACGCATCAACGTCTTTGGTCTAAACGGCAAGGTGAAGAAGCCAAAACCTTGAGCGATATTTTTGGCTGGAATTTACCGTTTACCGACGCGCTATTACCCACCAATATCATGTCGCTATTAACACAGGCCGACATATTGACAACCACCGATAGGCTGCATCGTAGTACGGTGAGAGTATCCAGTATCGGCAATCGCTTATTTCTGCACTCGGCTTTTCCGACTGATGGTGAAAATGCCGTTTTTTTTGGCCCAGACACCTATCGTTTTGTCAATTTTGTCCGTCAGCAATTAGCGAATGACGACGCAAAAAATGCACTTAGAATCTTGGATATTGGCTGCGGTAGTGGCGCGGGTGGCTTGATGGCCGCTCAATACTGCCCACAATCTATTTTAACACTCAGCGATATTAGCCCTATTGCTCTGCGCTATAGTGCCATCAACTCTCACAGTAACGCACAAGCGGCAACACTGGTATTGAGTGATGTCATGACTGAAACGTCCACACTTTTTGACCTTATTATTGCCAATCCTCCGTATTTACATGATGATTTTTCCCGACTTTATCGGCACGGTGGTGACAACTTAGGGCGCGCGCTTAGCGTTCGTATCGCCAGCGAAGCCTTAGAGCATTTAGCCGTTGATGGTCGTTTATTGCTTTATACGGGTGTAGCGATTGTCGATGGGGATGATGGTTTTCTGGCTGAAATGTCGGCGTTACTCGAAAGTGAGGACTTTGACTGGCACTATGAAGAAATTGATCCCGATGTTTTTAGCGAGGAGTTGGCACGCCCTGTTTATCATCAAGCCGAACGTATTGCTGTCGTGGGTTTGAGTGTCCGTAAATGCCGCCCTTATTATTAAAAAACCGTCACGAGTCGTCTATGTCCCATGAGCTTGCCCATCACCCGCGTAGTGTCTTAGAACGTTTACCCACGTGGCTTATTTGTGTGCCACTGACGCTACAATGGCTTGGCTTAGCATTACGTTATCGTAGCGCGACACTGCCTTCGGTCGCCAATCCCGACATTACGGCAGGTGGTTTAGTGGGTGAAGGTAAGTTGGAGTATTTTCGGGCTATGGGCTTGGTAGCACAGGCGGCAACAGCAAAACACTGTGCCATCCGCAACAACATCGCCTATACCATCGCCGAACTACAACAACAGATAGCAGCCGCAGGTTTAGTGTTTCCAGTGATTGCCAAGCCCGATTTAGGCTTATGTGGTTATGGTGTGCGTTTAGTCGCCAATATCCAAGAGTTAAGTGATTATTTACGCGTATTTCCTGTGGACGAAGTGGTTGTTGTGCAAGAGTATTTATCTGATGACGGTGAAGCAGGTATTTTTTATGCGCGTCACCCCGAAGAAGCTCACGGGCAAATTATTGGCTTAACCTTACGTCACTATCCGCAAGTGGTTGGCGATGGTCAACTCAACGTTGGCGAATTGATTCAACGGAATCCGAGAGCGCAACGGCTGTTTCGCGCCCAAAAACACCAATGCAACTATCCTATTGATGACATTCCTGCCCAAGGACAGGTTGTGCGTTTGGCAACCATCGGCTCCACACGCGTGGGTGGTTTGTATCGGGATGGCAGCCAACATATCAGTCCCGCTTTGACGGCTGCCATTGATACTATTGCGCGTGATATGCCGCATTTTTACTTTGGTCGTTTTGATGTGCGCTTTGCTGATTTATTCGCATTGCGTCAAGGTCAGCACTTTAAAATCATGGAAATCAACGGTGCAGGTTCGGAAGCCATACAAGCATGGGATCCAAATACGTCTTTATGGACAGCATTTCGCATTATTTTTGCTAAACAACGGTTGTTATTTGCTATTGGTTCGGCCAATCGCGCCAAGGGTTATCGCCCAATTAGTCTTCGTCAACTGGCGGCACTACACTTTCGACAACGAGAACTTATCGAAAACTATCCTCCCTCAAACTAATAAAGCGTGAATAGACTATTAAAGTTAACAGTGGCAACAGTGATATCAGTGAATTTCATTTTTTTGTCACAATTAGGTGATGTAGATAGGTATAAACTATCAAAGACTTTTAAAGAGAGAATGTCATGAGTGCCAAAAAAACCTTACGTGAAGTGTTATGCAAACACCCTGATTTATTTGATTTAGTGATTATGCTCGCCGAAAAAGACGATGTGGTGGCCTCAGAAGAAAAAGAAGACGGTAAACAGCAAGTGATTTTAGGTCGCTCTGGCAAAAAGAAGAAAAAACAGTTTATTTTCACCCAAACTAAAGACGGTGGTTATAGCTTCACAGTCAAAGCAGACAATAGCTAAACGAATAATCCGAGACATGGATGTTTCTATTGCCCTCGGCTACCTGTACTAACTTTTCTTTTTTAATAACAACTGTTTACGGTACGATTTTGGTGGTTGCTCATACCAGCGTTTAAACGCCCGATTAAAAGCACTCTGCTCCGAATAGCCTAATAACAAGGCGATGTCCGTCAACGATAAACTCTTATCTTCTAAATAACGTAACGCTAATTCACGACGCGTATGCTCTAAAATGTCTTGAAATACTAAACCGCGCTCTTGCAAACGCCGTTGTAAGGTTCGGGTTGATAATGCTAAATGAGCAGACACCGCAGGTAAGGTCGGCTCTCCTTCGTGTAAACATTGAACAATCATTTGTTGGAGTTTTTCTTCAAAGGCATCCGCTTTAGGTAATACCAACAACAATGTTTCTGCTTGTTGTGACAACAAATCCAATAAAGTCGGATCACTGTGTAATAGCGGTGCGCCTAAATACTCAAAAGGAAAACAAACACGCGTCGCATCATCTTCAAACTTAACAGGACAATGGAAAAAATCTTCGTAATGTTGCAGATTGCTCGGTGTGGGATTGACGAAGCTGACATAGGAAGGATACAAAGGTTGATTGGTTAAAATTCGCACGAAACTAAACAAGGCAGAAATAGAGCTTTCATCGGCTAATGCACCCGTTTTACCATACTCAATGCCCCAGCTTAACTCCATGCCTTTTTCATCAACGCGAACATTAAATGGGTTTACGTCATACACTAAACGCTGATAACGGGCAAAACGCGCTAAGGCCTCCCCTAGATTTTGGCAAGACAATACCAAATAGCCTAAAACTCCAACATGACGCGGCACCACTCGACTGCCTATCGCCAAACCGACAGCGGGGTCTGCTACAGCTACCGAGATTTTTTCTAATAAACCCGACCACAACTGAAAAGAAACACGGCTTTGCGAGCCATATTGCACAATCGCTTCATCGACTTCGGGGATATTAATACCTTGCTCGTGCACAAAATCGCCGAGCATTCCAAGCATAGAACCTGTAATAAACAGACCTTTAAACATGATGCGCTCCTCTCATTATTGTTATGGCGCGAAATGTTAAAATACTACAATCTGACAACGCTGAAAAGAGCAAACATTAACTCAACTTTCGTCCTAATTGTTTCGCTTGTGCTAACCATTGTGCTTTTTGTTGTGCGCTTGAACCTTTCACTGCACCAAAACTAGAGATACGGACGGGCTTAATGCCACAAAACTCTAAAATTGTTTTTTTCATTTGATAATGATTGGGCATATGGTTAACCCATTTGAAATACCACGGCGGTGAATCCATCGTCACCAATAATCGCGCACTACGTCCCGTCAGTAATTTATCCCACAAGGCTGATTTGTCACGATACTTGAAGGCAAAACTCGGTAAAAAGGTACGGTCAATAAAACCTTTCAGCAACGCAGGCATTGCTCCCCACCAAATGGGATAGACAAAAACAATATGCTCTGACCAAGTAATTGCTTGTTGGGCAGCGACTAAATCCGGCTCTAAAGGGGCTGAGGTTTTATAACCTTGGAGAATCGGATTGAAATCAAGCTCACCGAGTCGCAATACCTTGACCTCTGCTTTGGCTTCACGCGCGCCTTCAACATAATTATCGACTAAGGCAGCACAAAAACTATCGTTGGCAGGATGGCCTAAAATCACTAGTACACGTTTACTCATCGTTCATCTCCATAAAAAAAGGGGCTATTGCCCCTTTTTCTTTTAATCGTCAAATAATCGCTTATTTCAAACCTAAGACATCGCGCATATCATATAAACCTGCGGAACGGGTTTTTAACCATGCGGCGGCGCGCACAGCACCATTCGCAAAATTCATGCGACTAGTCGCAACATGTCGAATTTCGACACGCTCGCCTTCACCCATAAAATAAACGGTATGGTCGCCGACAATATCACCACCACGAATACTCTGAAAGCCAATGGTTTGACGATCTCGCGCCCCTGTATGGCCTTCGCGAGAATAACAAGCCACATCTTTCAAATCACGCCCTAAAGCGGAGGCGACGGCTTCACCCATCATTAATGCTGTACCTGACGGTGCATCGACTTTAAAACGATGATGCGCTTCTAAAACATCAATATCAACGGTATCGCCAAAGGCTTTGGCTGCTAACTCCAACAACTTCAGCGAGACATTGACACCGACAGAATAATTGCCTGAATAAACAATCGGAATGTCATGACTGGCTTCAATCAACAAGTGTTTTTGTGCTTCGCTCAAACCTGTTGTGCCAATAACAATGCCTTTACCTTCTTGCCGACATAAGGCGATATTTGCAATCGTCGCTTCGGGGGATGTAAAGTCAATCACCACATCAACTAAATCAATTTGACTCGCCAACGATTGATTAATCTTCACACCCTTGGGGCTAAGCGCAGCCATTTCACCTGCATCCGCACCAATCAGCGAGTTACCTGTACGTTCAATTGCGGCGGCTAAGCTAACATCAGTGCGGGCATCAACAGCGTGAATCAATGCCCGTCCCATACGACCTGCGGCTCCACAAATTGCTATGCGTGTCATGACTACATATCCTTTTTTGCGACTCTTAAAACAGAAGCGTGCCAGTCTTAGCAACGGCACGCAAGTCTGATTTTAAGAGAATAAGTCTTTCAAACCATCAAAAAACGATTTTTTGTTTGGTGACTGCTTGTCATTGCCATCTAAGCTGGCTTGAAAATCGCGCAACAACTCTTTTTGCTTGCTATTGAGGTGCACAGGCGTTTCAACAATCACCCGACAGAGCATATCGCCGACATCATAAGCACGTACGGGCTTAACACCTTTGCCCCGCAAACGGAAAACTTTGCCTGTTTGTGTGCCTTCAGGTACTTTTAACTTCACTTTACCTTCGAGAGTCGGAACTTCAAGCTCGCAACCTAACGCAGCATCTGGGAAACTAATGGGTACTTCACAATACAAGTCGCCGCCATCACGTTTGAAAATTGCGTGCTCTTTCACCACAACTTGAACAAATAAATTACCTGCGGGCGCGCCATTAGCACCAGCTTCACCTTCGCCTGCTAAACGGACTTTATCACCCGTATCAACACCCGCAGGAATCGTTACTTCTAAGGTTTTTTGTTTGTTGGTACGGCCTTCACCATTACAAGAACCACAAGGATCTTTAATGATTTGGCCACGACCACGACACGTTGGACACGTTTGTTGAACGGTAAAGAAACCTTGTTGCATACGGACTTGACCCGCGCCACCACAAGTACGACAAGTGGTCATGCCTGAGCCTTTTTTCGCGCCCGAGCCATCACACACTTCACAAGCCGCTGCGGTGGTAAAGCGTACTTGCTTTTTCACCCCTTTGATCGCTTCTTCTAGCGTTAACTCTAAGGTGTATTGCAAGTCTGCGCCGCCGCGTTGACGACTACCACCGCCACCACGTTGACCGCCAAAAATATCGCCAAAGGCTTCAAAAATATCCGAAAAACCACCGCCGCCACCAAAACCACCCGCACCTGCGCCCATACTTGGGTCAACACCTGCATGACCATGTCGATCATAGGCTGCACGTTTATCAGGATTTGAGAGGATTTCGTAGGCTTCATTGCCTTCTTTGAACTTTTCTTCCGCTTCCTTGTTATCAGGATTACGGTCGGGGTGAAACTTCATCGCTAAACGGCGATAAGCTTTTTTGAGATCTTCTTCGTTGACATCTTTGGCCACGCCCAAGACTTCATAATAATCGCGCTTCGCCATGTTGGCTTCTCCACTGAAACAACAAACGCCAATGTAAGATTGGCGTTAGGAAATTAGTTCCCTCCCCTAATTTAGGGGAGGGCTAGGGTGGGGTTCTTCGCTATTGCGATTAACCCCCTCCCAACCTCCCCCTCAATCAGGGGGAGGAGCAACAGTGCTCATTTTCGCTTATTTAACTTCTTCAAACTCTGCATCAACAACGCCATCATCGGCTTTGTTGTTGCCGCCAGCTTGTTGCGCTGCGCCTTCTGCACCTTGTTGGTCAGCGTATAGCTTTTGCATCAACGGTAAAGAGGCCGCACTCAAGGCTTCGGTTTTAGCGGTGATGGCATCTTTGTCGTTACCTTTCATCGCTTCTTCTAACTCAGACAATGCCGCTTCGATAGACGCTTTTTCGGCATCCGTTGCTTTGTCGCCTAAGTCTTTCAAGGTTTTACGTGTGGCATGAACCAAGTTATCGGCTTGATTACGTGCATCGACTAATTCACCGAATTTTTTGTCTTCTTCGGCATTCGCTTCAGCATCACGCACCATTTGTTGGATTTCATCTTCACTTAAACCAGAGTTGGCTTTAATGACGATGCTTTGCGCTTTACCTGTGCCTTTGTCTTTCGCCGAGACATTCAAAATACCATCCGCATTGATGTCGAAAGTCACTTCAATTTGTGGCATTCCACGTGGTGCTGGTGGAATATCTGCCAAATCAAAACGACCTAACATTTTGTTTTGCTGAGCGATTTTGCGCTCACCTTGGAATACCTGAATCGTTACCGCTGTTTGGTTGTCATCGGCAGTCGAGAATACTTGCGATTTCTTCGTCGGAATCGTCGAGTTTTTCTCGATCAACGCGGTCATCACTCCGCCCATGGTTTCAATACCGAGTGTTAACGGCGTAACGTCTAACAACAAGACGTCGGTACGGTCGCCCGATAATACAGAACCTTGAATCGCAGCACCCGCAGCAACGGCTTCATCAGGATTCACGTCTTTACGTGGCTCTTTACCGAAGAATTCTTTCACTTTTTGTTGCACTAACGGCATACGAGTTTGGCCACCGACCAAAATCACGTCGCCAATTTGGTCAACACTCAAGCCTGCATCTTTCAACGCAATTTTGCATGGTGCAATCGTGCGAGCCACTAAATCTTCTACCAAGGACTCTAACTTGGCGCGAGTCACTTTGATGTTTAAGTGTTTAGGGCCAGTGTTGTCAGCCGTGATGTACGGTAAGTTCACGTCTGTTTGTTGAGCAGAGGACAACTCGATTTTTGCTTTTTCAGCCGCTTCTTTCAGACGTTGCATCGCTAAAGGATCACCCTTCAAGTTGATGCTTTGCTCTTTTTTGAACTCATCGGCAAGATAGTCGATTAACAACATATCGAAATCTTCACCACCTAAGAAAGTGTCGCCGTTAGTGGCTAATACTTCAAAGGATTGTTCGCCATCAACATCGGCGATGTCGATGATGGAGATATCGAAAGTACCACCACCCAAGTCATAAACTGCGATTTTGCGGTCGCCTTCTTTTTTGTCCATACCAAACGCCAACGCCGCTGCGGTGGGTTCGTTAATGATACGTTTAACGTCTAAGCCCGCAATACGACCCGCGTCTTTAGTCGCTTGACGTTGTGAGTCATTGAAGTACGCAGGAACAGTAATAACCGCTTCTGTCACTGGCTCGCCTAAGTAATCTTCGGCGGTCTTTTTCATTTTCTTTAACACTTCCGCCGAAATTTGCGGAGGCGCCATACGGTTGCCACGTACCGATACCCATGCGTCGCCATTATCTGCACCAACGATTTCGTAAGGCACCATGCTGATGTCTTTTTGCACGACATCATCTTTAAACTTACGACCAATCAAACGCTTCACAGCAAATAAGGTGTTTTTAGGATTGGTTACTGCTTGGCGTTTTGCGCCTGCGCCCACTAAAATTTCATTGTTTTCGGCATACGCAACGATAGATGGCGTGGTACGTGCGCCTTCAGCGTTGTCGATGACTTTAACTTTGTCGCCTTCCATCACAGCTACGCAAGAGTTAGTTGTGCCTAAATCGATTCCGATAATTCTACCCATGATATTGCTCCAAATTGGGTTAACTTTGTATGTCACTGATATGGCGATGACCGTAGTTTTTTCAAGGTCTTTTTTCGCGCAATATCGTCATATTTCTCTACCCTCTCCTTTAGACAAGAGAGGACATAATCATTACTGAGCCACAACGACCATTGCAGGACGTAACAAACGGCCTGACAAGGTGTAGCCTTTTTGGAAGGCAGTAATCACCGTGTTCGCAGGATTGGCTTCACTGGCGGGCTGGGTGGCAACCGCTTGATGAAGTTCCGCGTTAAACGGCTGGCCTGTGGGGTCAACAGCTTCAACGCCAAATTTTTTCAAGGTGTCTGCAAACACTTTATGTGTCAGTTGCAGACCTTCAATCAAACTTTTTAGCGTTTCGTCTTGCGGGTTAGCGACTGACATCGCACGCTCTAAATTATCAACGACTTCTAACAAACCGCCTGCGAACTTTTCTAAGGCAAATTTATGCGCGTTACTGACTTCACGGTCAGCACGCATTTGAATATTGCGGACTTCGGCTTGGCTACGTAATTGGGTATCTTTGAGTTGCGCTTCTAATTCGGCAACACGCGCGTTCAACACTTCCACTTCCGTTTCCGTGACTTCTAAAAATTCTTGCAGTTCTTGTTCAGTTTCTGCGTCAATTTGCGCGCTTTCTGCGGTTTTCTGTTCGGACATGATGTGATTCTCCCCTGAGGCATCAAAATGGGTGACCTGAAAATACGTGCCACCCGTCAAAAGATGGGGGATTTATGGGGTTAAAGTAACGATATTCAAGACATTTACGCTATTACCACAACAAAAAGTCAGGTTATTATCGCGCAGGCTCTTATCACTGATTCACAGATGAACTTTTACTATGCTTACCCTGCTTAAAATCAGCCAATTTACCTTAGTCGAAACGATGGAATTGGATATTGCTCGTGGCTTTACCGTCATTACAGGCGAAACAGGTGCGGGGAAATCCATCATCTTGGACGCTTTGGGCTTATGCTTGGGAGATAAAGCCGATGCGCAAGTCGTCCGTCATGGCGCAGACAAAGCCGAATTAGTAGCGATGTTTGATATTAGTCGCCATCAAGCCGCCAAAGAATGGTTAGACGAGCGCGATTTAGATGACAGCCAAGATTGCAGCTTAAGACGAGTGATTCACAAAGAAGGTCGCTCCAAAGCATGGATTAACGGCAGTCCCGTTTCTTTGGGAGAGTTACGCTCATTAGGCGAATTATTGATTAGTATTCATAGCCAACACGCCCATCAAAGTCTGCTAAAAAAAGACAGTCACCGTCAATTGATTGATAATGTCGGCGCATTACAGCCTTTAGCCCTTGAAGTCGCGGCTCACTATCATACTTGGCAACAATGCCAACAAGCCTTACGCGACAGCCTTGCTAATCAAGCAACACAACAAGCACGTTTGGAATTACTAAGCAGTCAATTAGAAGAACTCGAAAAACTCGCTTTAAAAACAGGCGAGTATGAAACGCTCGAACAAGAATACGACCGCCTCGCCAACTTTGAAGCGCTAATGCACGACAGCCAACACGCCTTGGGTTTATTAAACGAAGGCGACAGCCCGATGAGTCGGCAATTACAGCAAGCCTTACGCAGCTTAGAAGCCCATGCTTCTCGGTCTGATAGCTTGCGCGATATTTGTGGCAGCTTAAACTCGGCACTCATTGAGATTAAAGAAAGTAGCCGCGAATTGAGTCATTTTTTGGATAACCAAGAATTAGACCCAGCCCGCTTGGCCGATTTAGAACATAAAATTGGTGAAGCACAACGTTTGGCGCGTAAACATAAAGTCTTAGCCGCAGAACTACCCCATTTACAGACGCAATTAAAACAAGAACTCGCCCAATGCCAACACTCGCAAGACACCGAGGCATTACAACAAGCCGTTGTCGAAAGTAAAACTGATTACATGAGCAGTGCCGCAACCCTACGCCAACAACGGCAACAAATTGCTCCTACACTAGCCGCCGCCATTGCTCAGCATCTGCGTGATTTGAGTATGCCAGACACGCAAACCGAATATGTTTTTACGCCTTTAGCCAAACCCAGTAGCTACGGCCTAGATGATATGGAGCTATTGTTCAGTGCCAACTTAGGCCAAACACCGCAACCACTGGCTAAAATTGCTTCAGGTGGTGAGTTGTCGCGCTTTTCTTTGGCGGTTCAAGTGATTCAAGCGCAACACAGCGATGTACCCGTGTTGGTATTTGATGAGGTGGATGTCGGTATTAGCGGCGGAACAGCCGAAGTGGTGGGTAATTTACTACGCAAATTGGGCGAAAGAGCGCAGATTTTATGTATTACCCATCAACCTCAAGTAGCCGCTAAAGGCCATCAACATTGGCAAGTCGAAAAATATAACAGTGGTGATAAAACTTTGAGTCGCGTAGTGAGTTTAAGCCACGAACAACGGATTCAAGAAATCGCGCGCATGTCAGGTGGAGTGACCATTACTCAAGAGACGTTGATGCACGCGGCGAGTATGTTGGTTTAATATCTCAAACCGAACGCACTAAACGCACATTCAAGGTATAACTTTTATGCGCTAAACCATCATGGCCATAACCAAAATACATCGCCCACGCATAGTCTTTACTCGCTGTATCCACCGTCGATGTCCAAAAACGACTACCCAAACTTTGCATGTCCGAAAAAATATCTTCACGAATATGGTAATACTGTGAAATCTCATTGGTGAGCAGGTTTTTCAACTCCACCAACGTCGGCAAACGCCAATCGTGAAAACCACACCAACCCTTTTTATTGACGTGCGCTAACCACGCATCGGTGTTTTTACCTTCATTTTTATGACCTGCATCGCCACCATTCGTTTCAGAATTGGGGTTAAACCAAGTCAACTCACCACAATTCGGAAAGTGATCACTGAGTTGCCAATTAATTGCCCACATCAATTGAGCTTGCTTTTCAATTACCGCCGCCCAATGGCTACTCGTCGGTGCTAATACCTCACCTTTTTTACCTATTTTTTGCCAACCAACAAACCGCCCCTCAGCACTGGATAAACGTTTTGCTTCAATGTCTGATGCCGTTGTTGCAATACTGAGTTGTTCTAATGACTTGCGTTTTTTGGCAGCAATTAACTCCTGATGATTTTCCTGCTCAATGGGCAGCTCTTGGCTAAATGGCGTGGCTGTTGGCTGTTTAGCCGTACGCATCTGCTCTCTACGTTTGGCGGTAATGGTTTTTTGTAAAACTTGATTCGCTAAGCGCGTATTCAGCAATTCTGCCAAAGAAGTAATATCATCCACTTCAATGACGCTAAAACCCTGTTCATCATGAGCCTTCACCAAAGCGGTCATTAATTTTTCTAGTGCTTGTAAGCCCTGTCTCAGCGCTTGTTCCAACTGTAAATAATCGCGCCCTGTATAGGGCTGAAGCAATTTATCTACTTCCGATTGCAGATGAGGAAAATTGGTCAACACCCCTTGATATTCTGCAAATAACAAACGCACAGGTTCTAATTGTTGTTGTGCTTTAGCGACTAATAAATCGTGTAAATACAACGTAAAATCATGGGTCGTAATGGTGTTAGGCATATTGTGACTCAATTTAAAAACGTATTAATTGACTGGTGAGTAAAGATCGACGCTCGGGTTAAAAAACTGATACAACGCCGCCATGTCTTGTAATTGTTGATGTTTGACTTCTAAACGGGCATCTCTATGTACCACTACGCGCAAACTATTTTCGATCATTTCTTCGACCGCACCGCTTATATTTATTTGCCATTCGTCATGCGGTATTTTGGGAAAGTAACGAGAGGACAGAATCAATATCGGCAAGATTCCCAGCCGCACACCATATTGACATAGATCCGCCAACTCAACTAACAGCTCAATATCTGGCCATACCTGACTTAATACTAAAACGTTAAAGGGTTCTGCATCCCGATTAATGGCAAGATATTCATACCATGACGCGAGTTTTAATTCAGCGAGTAAAGCCTGACGTTGATGAGCTATTTGTTGCAACTCGCCTACATAGTCTTTTAGTTGTTTTTTATAAGTAATGCGGGTGATTTTGTCCGTCTGTTTTAAGGCAGGAAAAGAAGAACGCAAAGAGTGTTCATAAACCGTCACCTGCAATAAATGCGCGGGTGACTGTAACAATAGCGCCAAAACACAATTTTCAACAAGGCGATAGGCTTCGAGATGGGACTTAGCATTACATTCAACAATCATCGCTTGCTGATAGGTCATTGGCCACAACAACGGCAAGCCATTATTTAATTGGCCTAAACGCCAAAAAGCAGGTAGAAATGTTTGCTGCTGGCAATGGGGCAAATCCAAAGTAGTTGTTGTAATCATGCCGTCAGTCTCAATAACTCTACGCCGAGAGTGTAATAAAAAGCGTATAAAATCAATGTAACACTAAAACTTTAATTCAAGCTTCCGCTGTCATCGCTTATTTTGCTCGCAAGCCGCGCAATCTTTCGGCAATTTTCGCCTCTAAACCGCGTTCCGTAGGCTGATAAAACAATTTATCTTTTAATCTATCTGGTAAAAATTGTTGTCCCTGAGCATGGGCGTTAATTTCGTCGTGGTCATAACGATAACCTTCACCATAGCCAATCTCTTTCATCAGTTTGGTCGGCGCATTGCGTAGGTGCATCGGCACCTCTAAGCTTCCTGTTTGCTCAATGGTTTGTTTCACCGCTTTCAACGCCGTATAAACCGAATTACTTTTGGAGCAACAGGCCAAATACACCACGGCATTGGCCAGTGCTAAATCGCCTTCAGGACTACCTAAACGCTCATAGGCTTGCCATGCTTCCATGCTCACTTGTAAGGCTCGTGGATCAGCGACACCGACATCTTCCACCGCCATACGCACAATACGTCGTGCTACATAATTGCCGTCCGCGCCACCATCCAGCATTCGAGCAAACCAATACAAGGCCGCATCGGGATTCGAGCCACGCACAGATTTATGTAAGGCCGAAATTTGGTCATAAAACTGCTCGCCACCTTTATCAAAACGACGCAAACCTTTGCCCAAAAATCGGACTAAGACTTCATCATCGGTTGTGCCTTCGGCTCGTGCCAACTCATATACTGTTTCTAGTAACACTAAAGATTTACGCGCATCACCATCGGCAGTTTCTGCCAAACGCTGCAACCAATGTGCTGGCAAAGCCGTTGCTTCCGTGCCTAAACCACGCACTTGATCGCTTAACGCCCGTTGCAGTAAAGAAATAATCATTTCTGTCGTTAAGGACTTCAACACCATCACCCGCAAGCGCGACAGCAATGCCGAATTTAATTCAAATGAAGGGTTTTCGGTAGTCGCACCAATTAAGGTCAGCGTGCCATCTTCGACAAAGGGCAATAAAGCATCTTGTTGCGACTTATTAAACCGATGAATTTCATCAACAAATAAAATGGTACGTCTCGCCAATAACCCTTGTCGCTGCTGCTGAGCCTGTGCCACGGCTTCTCTTAGCTCTTTCACTCCCGCCAATACCGCAGAAAGGGCAATAAAATGGGCATCAACTTGCTTGGCAATCAAACGGGCAATGGTCGTTTTGCCAACACCAGGAGGCCCCCAAAAGACTAAGGATGGACATTGCCCGTTCGCCAACAACACCCGCAACGGTGCGCCTGCACCCAATAAATGATCTTGGCCTAAAACCTCGTCAATTATTTGCGGGCGCATACGTTCGGCAAGGGGTTGATACTGTGTTTTCATACTATTCTCTTGGCCACGGTAGGGTCTTGGCAAGTACCCGCAATCAGCGCATGATTGGCTCATCACTTTTATCTATGCTGGTCACTATGGAACATCAAGATTCGTCCTCTAGCCATAAAGTCAGCTTTACGCCAGAGTTTGAACTGCCTAAAGCCAAAGCGAAAGGCTTTATTAATCCGCACGTCGTAAAGACCATTTCTTTTACCTTAGTCTCAATCAGCTTGTTGATTTGTACGGTACTGAGTATTTTGGCGATTTGGGATTTTATTGTGCAAGATGATTTAATGTGGCGCGCGTTTTCGACCATGTTGGTGGTGGCGTTGGCTTCATGGACGTTTTCTGCCGTTAATGAACGTTTTGGCGATTAGGAATCTCTTTTACCAAATGGCTTCGACTCCGCTCAGCCAACGCAAAACGCTCCCTGAGCGGAGTCGGAGGGGCAAACTTAAACATCAGCATCTAATTAAAGCTTACTCAGAAGTCGAGATCGCTTCTACGCAATGATAGGGCAATACTAGATTCTGCTGCGCATCAACCACTGCGTTAATATCAATCATCGGTGGCGAACCATTGACCATACCAAAAATGGTGGCAAAGGGAACATCTGCCGCATCGCGTCCAACACCAAAACGAACAAAACCCATCGGAATAGATGAACCTGTGGGGTCAAACATATACCACCGATTGCCTAAATAGACTTCAACATAGGCATGAAAATTCGGTGGCCCCCACACAGGATACGCGCCGTAATCTGTGCCTGTAACAAAACGCGCGGGAATATTGACTGCTCTACACAACGCAATCATTAAATGAGCATAATCTCGACAAACACCGACTTGCTCAATCAACGTATCAATGGCTGACGTACTACTGTCCGAGGTATTAGGTGTATAAACAATGCGGTTTTGCACCCAATCTTGAATCGCTTTAACACGGCTGTAACCCTGCCATAAATGACCAAACTCACGAATAGCCAGCCGATGTAAGCGGTCAGACTGACAGTAACGACTCGGGTAAATATAACTCAAGGCTTGGGCAGGCAATTGCGCCACGGACACTTCCGCAATCTGTGTAGGGTCAGCAAAATAATGGTCAATATCAACGGTGGATTGATAACGCACCTTTAAGTGCCCTGCTTCTGCGTGTATGCGGAGATAACGATTTGCGGTTGCAGGATCGGTATAAATGTCTGTGGCGATATTTTGGCTTAACTCTAAATGCTCATCAGACACCCGTTGATGATGTGTATGGGCATTATGTATGTTAAAGATAAAGTCCGAACCTTGTCCTTGTATCTCGTAATTCAATTCCAGAGACAGTTTGAGCCTGACCATGACTTTTTTTTGCATCCATTTTAAGTGCTGATAGAATGAGCCATTTTGAGCCTAAAAGCTGTGGGCGTACGTAGTCTTTAGGTATATTGATGTCTTGCCAACTATTTCATCATGCCGACTTTACGGCCACTCGTACGCTCTTGGCATTCGGCATTACTACAAATTCCATACAAATGCAGTGCGTGCCCCGTTAGGGTAAAACCGAGTGACTCAGCAACTTTATGCTGTTGCTCTTCAATCAACTCATCATTGAATTCCAAGACTTTGCCACAGGCAACACAAACGATATGGTCGTGGTGTTCTCCTTGACTGATTTCAAACACCGAATGACCACCTTCAAAGTGATGACGCTCAACGATTCCCGCCGCTTCAAACTGGGTTAACACGCGATACACCGTCGCCAAACCCACATCTTCACCCTGCTCTAAAAGTGCCTTATAAACATCTTCAGCACTCATGTGATGAACGGGCGAATTTTCGAGTAATTCAAGAATTTTGATACGCGGTAAAGTGACTTTTAAACCCGCCTTGCGTAAATCTTGATTGCTAAAAGACATAACTGCGCCTCAAGAGAGAATAGTGTAGGATTATCGGTTTAGGGACTTGAACATCGGTACGCTGCAAGTCCTAAGAGAATATATTGAAATAGACCTGAGAGGAATTTTTAAGTGACGCAAAAACTGCTCCTAATGCCCATACTGCTTGGCTCAATGTGGCTCAGCGCGTGTAATGCATTACGCGTATATACCATCGACTTGCCACAGGGTAATGCTATCACACAAGAGATGGCCGCTAAATTAAAAATCGGCATGAGTCCCTCACAAGTGCGCTATGTTCTCGGCAGTCCAATGATTACTGACACACTCAATGCTAATCGTTGGGATTATGTCTATCAGTTCAAGGCGGGTACTTATGCACGCGAAGCAGGTATCAAAGATACGCTAGTACAACCCCTAAGTCTTTATTTTCAGGGTGGCAAACTCGCGAAAATCACAGGCCAAGAAACTTTGCCCGAAAAAAGCATGGTGACCATTCAGAGTAAAGACGGCGGTTTAAGGGCAGAGCCGTTGTAGGCAGAAACTGAAAGAGGCATCGGCAATACGTCATATAAGAAAGTCCCCACTTTTTAAAAGAGGGGTCAGGGGAGATTTACTGTGTTTATCTTCTTTAGCTTTCGCTGCCCGCGCTTTGCGGGCCTCCTTGGGATCATTGAGCAGTGGGCGATAAATCTCCACTCGCTCCCCTTCTTGCATCACCCTTAACTTAGGGTTTTTCTCTATTTTCGCAAACACACCCATTGTGGCTGTTTCTAAATCTAAACCCGAAAAATGCTCAACAATTTTTGACTGTACCGCCACCTCAAACAAGGTCGAACCGACAGCGACGGTCAAAGGAATAATCATCTGCTTTTCGGGTAAAGCATAGGCAACTTCAACGTGAATCAGCTCTTGACTCATAAAAACATACCGACCAACAACCAAATAATGACCACAGGCACAACAATACGCACACCAACTCGCCAAAAGTTATAAATGCCTTCACTACTAAAATTCAACGATTTACGCGCATGACTGATTTTCATCACCCAACCGACTAAAATCGACAAACCCATCACTGTCAGTAAAGAAACAACCTTAAGCACGGTATCAAAAACAACAAACTCAGCGGCGACGGTTAAGGCAACTGTTGCTACCATCACCGAACCAATAGCAATCGGCTTGGCTATTTTGCGATCTTGTAATTGTCGTCCAACAATTTCTGCCAAAACCGCACAGGCAAACACGGTTGTTAGCATATAAGCCACAACACTGACATTACCTTTACCCACTCCCACCAATATGCAGGCAATGCCGACAACGGTTTGAGTTAGCCATAATGGCAAAACCACTTTTGACGCACGATCATCGGTTAAACGTTGTAGATTTAACCAAGCATAAACACCCAAAGTGCTCAAATTAGCCAAAATAGCAGCAGTGGCAACTTGTTGCCATTGCTCAGGCGTTAACAAAGCTAATGAGCCTAAGCGTCCTACCGACAAGACATTTAAGACCAACACCGCAGGAATTAACACCACCAAAAATGGCAATAATCGCTTCATGCCGACCCATGCAAACCCAATAGCTAAAAATACTAATAAGAATGGAAAAGCCTGCGCGTTAATTGCGTTCTGACCCTCTAGGGTCAGGCCATGTGTCGAATAATTTGCCGCAAAAGCAATCATCGCCATCATCACCATCATACTCAATGGCGCAAGAATACGCCAAAAAGGGGGCGCGTCAGCATCACGGGTTATGACAGCCAAACCTTGTAACGGCAAACTCAATGTTCTGCGGACAATTGCCGCTTCAACAAAGGCCAATGGCAAGGCGGCCAACACCATAAACAACAGCCACACTAAAGCGACCGTTAAACTATTGCTTTGGCTCGGTAAACCCCATGCCGTGGTAAATGTTAGCGTCGTCAGTGCCACTGCACTGGTTGCCGATAGTTGCTTCATCATTCACTCTCAAAATAAAGGCCGCATCAGACGGCCTAGAGGAAAAATACGGCACGCCGTAATTAAGTCAATTCTACAGGTTGCAAACAGAATGAAACTTCCAGTAAGAAGCTTTCTTGATGCGTTAACTCTTCTAGTTGCTGAGCGATTTCGACTAAACGATGATCCCGTGTGGCATCAATCATTTGTAAATGCTCTAAACGTTTGAGTTGTTCATCAATGCGTTTTTTTGCTTCTATCGTTTGTTGCATTAACGGCACTAATACTTGTTTACACCAGCGTGCCGCATCTTCACGTGCTTTCTCGTAAATCACTCGTGCCTCACGCGCCAGTGTATCAAAAAAGTGATCAAAGACTTTTTCTTGATTCGCCAATAACGAGCCAAAACGACTTTTATAGGGCGCGGCCTGCTTTTCTAGCTCCGTAAACTCATTGATATATTGCTCAATATCCACAAAGGGCAGTTTGATATCCACTTGCCCCATCGCTTGCATATAACGCTGATAAATTTTACTAGCCGTCTGTTCAGAAGCGTCCATTTCATCACGCAGGCGGCGTAAATCCAACTTTAAGCCTTGGAAAAAAATACCAATGGCGGCCGCCGAGCCAAAACCCATACCGCCCGTATTAGCTGCCTCGCGGGCACGAGCAAAATGCCACTCTAATTTTTCGTTGCCAACTAACTCATTGATGCGACTTAAATGCTGCTCTAAAACCACTTTACCTTCTTGCAGCAATACGAGGCGTTGATTGTGTTTTTCTTGTTCTTTACGCACTAAGCGCGTTAAACCCACCAATTCGACTTCGACATCTTTTTCGTTACGGTTAAATAAATCGTACTCTTGCTGCAACGATACTCTTTTTTCTGCCAGTGTTTGTTGACTGGTATCCACAATTTCGATGACTTCTTTTAGAGTGACATTTTTTAATGCTTGCTGGCGGGAGGTAATCACCGAACTGGCTAAAGCGGCTTCGAGTGTCGCCATACGACTGGATTCGTACAAGCTATTGTCATCATAAACAAAGGCACGCGCACCTTGACGGGCACTGAGTGGCAAAACATTCTCAATCGGCAAATGGAGTTGATGCGCCGAAAAACGCACTAAGCGCGTTAAACTTTCTTGGACATCCACGGGATACAGTGCGTCATCATCATCTAATAAATCAATTTTATTAATCACGGCATACAGTGCGGTATTACTACGTGTTGCTAAGTCACGGACATGGTTATTCCATATCGAAAAGTCACTCGCGGTAACACCACAATCGGCAGATAACACAAAAATCAGAGCATGTGCTTCGGGGAGAAAACTCAAGGTTAACTCAGGTTCTAAACCAATGGCATTTAAACCAGGAGTATCAATAATGGATAAACCCATACGCAATAAAGGATGATCAATATTAATCAGTGCGTGTCGCCATGCAGGAATATGGACATAACCTGCTTTTTTTGACGACGATTCCAAAAACTGCACTTCAAAACCTAAACTTTCAGCAACTTGGGTCGTCACCTCACGAGTTTTTGCCACTTCTTCAAAGGCTCGTTGAATGGACTGGGTACTGGTTAAATCCAAATCCAAATGCGCCCAATGTTCTAATTGCCTACGATAAGATGATAACGGCGTGGCACTACTACGTGTTTGAATCGGTAATAACTTAATATAGGGTGCGGTGGCTTGTGGGTCGTAAAAGACTTCGGTCGGGCACATGGTTGTGCGGCCAATACGCGTCGGAAACAAGCGCATTTTGTAGTGCCGACCCAAAATCGCATTAATGAGTTCCGTTTTACCACGAGAAAACTCACCGACAAACGCTAACAAAATACGGTCAGTGGTAAAAGCACGCAAGGCGCGAGCCAAACGATCGTCTAAATCCACAGAGCTCAGTCCATGCTCATGCAACCATAAACGATAACGCTTGATTTCATTGGCAATAGACAGCTTCCAAGCACTAAAGGCTTGAATGCCCGTCAGGAGTTTATCCCCTGTCTGAATAGACTGTGTCACGTCGCAACCCCTTGCAAAAGATGAGTAATAAATGGTGGCAACATTGTTACGTTGATAATACGCACACGTTTAGCGCGCGAAGTCTCACCACTTAACAGCACAACTGAATGACGCTTAACGGCAAAAGTATCCGCTAAAAATCGACATAATTCTTGATTTGCTTTGCCATCCACAGGCGGGGCATGGAGACGAATTTTGATCGCCTCACCATGCAAACCCACAAATTCGGTACGTGTTGCATTCGGTTGTATATGCAGATTCAATACCAAATCATGGCCTTGCAGCTCTATTGCTTTTATGGCCATGTTAATAAATACGCGTTAGTTCTGTCATATTATTCTCGAACACGGCACGTTTATTATAATTTTGCCTCAATGCATTAAATTCAGCATTTGCCCTGAGGTAGCACGCAATAAAATTTGTACCACTTGTATCGTTAAAAAAGCAACAATAGGTGATAAATCCAGTCCCCCTAAAGGTGGCAACAACCGTCTAAAAGGAGCTAACACTGGCTCAGCAAGCTGGTTAATCAAGGCACCAAACGGACTATATCCTGGGCTAATCCAACTCAACACGATACTAATAATTAATAACCAAAAATAAAATTCAGTGGCCAAGAACATTAACTGAAAAAGCGCACCAAAAACAAGCAGTAAAGGGGGTAAAGAGCCATGACCATTAATAATAGACATTAACGTCATACTTAATAGTTGTAGCAATACTATCAGCACTAAAGCCGCAATATCCCAATTTTTGCTTTTAGGTAATATTTGTCGTAAGGGATTTAACACGGGTGAGGTGATTTTTACCACAACCTGTGCAATAGGGTTATAAAAGTCGGCATGGACTAACTGCAATAAAAAACGTATCCACAACAGACCAATGCCGATACTAAAAACCGTACCCAACAGTAAACTCGCGATTTGATTCATGGCACCCATACCCTACTCCTGTTGACCTAAAACTTGCGCTAACTCTTGTCCTTTGGCGGCACAGGCGGCCAAAGCTTGACTAAATATACCTTTAAGGTCAGCGGCATCAAAAGCAGCAATTGCTTGTTCTGTGGTTCCACCTTTTGAGGTGACACGGCGGCGTAACTCATCGGGGCTAACATCCGCAGTAATCGCCATTTGCGCTGAACCTAAGGCTGTTTGCAACGTTAAGGCACGCGCCGTTTTTTCGTCTAAACCTAATTCACACCCTGCGGCAATCATCGCTTCCATGACATAAAAAAAGTAAGCGGGACCCGAACCAGATACGGCGGTAACGCTATCTATTAGGGCTTCATTCTCTACCCATAAGGTCAAACCAACGGCATTTAAAATCATTTCTGCTTGTTGCTTTTGTTCCCTAGTGACGGTGGCGTTGGCATATAAACCTGTTGCCCCAGTCTGCACTAAAGCAGGCGTATTCGGCATGGCACGGACAATGGCCATATTGCCACCTAACCAACGGTCAATACTGACAATAGGAATCCCTGCCGCAATCGAGATAATCAGTGGTTTTTTAGCCTGTGCAATTAACGCTAAAGGTTTTAACACTTCACACAACACTTGCGGCTTAACGGCTAAAACAATGACATCTGCTCGCTCAAAAACATCGTCATTATTTGCGGTAGTAAACAGCCCTTGCTCTTTAAAACCCGCTAACTGTGCTGGAAACGCATCGGCTAGGGCAAAATTCTGCGGTTGATGGCCACGTGCCAGCAAGCCACCCACTAAGGCCGAGGCCATATTACCTGCACCAATAAAACCAATCGTTATCGTCATTTGTTTAGTATCTCAACATTATTATTGCGCTGACCAAAAATTGCTGTGCCAACACGAACCATCGTACTACCTGCACCAATCGCCGCATCCATGTCCGCAGACATACCCATGGATAGTGTATCAAACTGAGTGGCATCCAGCGCGGGAATTGTCGCCAGTAACTGTTGGCGTATTTCTGCCAACTGAGTAAAGGCAAAATGATTGCCCGTTTGTGGAATAATCATCAAACCACGTAACACCACATTCGGTAATGCCATAATTGCAGTGACTAGGCTTTCCAACTCCGAAACCTGACATCCCGATTTACTTTGTTCATCATCAATATTGACTTGAATACATAAATTCAGTGGTGCTAAACCTATGGTTCGCTGCGCGGATAAACGTTGAGCTATTTTCAAGCGGTCAACACTATGCACCCAATCAAAATTTGCCGCGACAACAGCCGTTTTATTGCTCTGTAATGGCCCAATTAAATGCCAAATCAGCGGCAAATGCGCCAATTCGGTGATTTTTGCGATTGCCTCTTGGACATAATTTTCACCAAAATGACGTTGCCCTGCCTGATACGCTTCGACAATTGCCGCAACGGGCATAGTTTTACTCACCGCCAATAACTGGACATCGCGAGGATCTCTGCCCGCTTCTGTGCTAGCAATCACCACACGGCGCAGCACGTCTTGCAAATGATGTGAAATGTCTTGCATTCTTGCTATATCTCGCTGAAAGTTTTCAGTTACTATCAACACCATGAACCATGATTGTGCACATAACAAAAATCGCGTTTTGTCAGACTGCTCATCATCAAATACTAATAAGCCAAAAATTCTATACCGACTTGGGAGTAACACATGGATATTACCGAATTATTAGCCTTCTCCGCAAAAAATGGCGCATCTGACTTACATTTATCCGCAGGCTTGCCTCCGATGATCCGTGTTGATGGTGAAGTACGCCGTATTAATTTACCTGCGATGGAACATAAAGATGTCCATCGTTTGGTTTACGACATTATGAACGACAAACAACGTCGTGACTTTGAAGAATTTTGGGAAACGGACTTTTCTTTTGAAATTCCTGGAGTCGCTCGTTTCCGTGTAAATGCCTTTAACCAAAATCGCGGCGCAGGTGCCGTGTTTCGTACCATTCCATCGAAAATCCTGTCGATGGACGATTTGGGCATGGGCAAAGTTTTTAAAGACATTAGCGACTACCCTCGTGGCATTGTTTTAGTGACTGGTCCTACAGGTTCAGGAAAATCGACTACCCTTGCGGCGATGATCGACTATATTAACAGTACACGCTTCGACCATATTTTAACCGTCGAAGATCCCATCGAATTTGTGCATCAATCCAAAAAATGCTTGATTAACCAACGTGAAGTTCATCGTGACACCCGTGGTTTTAATGAAGCACTGCGTTCGGCACTACGGGAAGACCCCGATATTATTTTGGTGGGTGAAATGCGTGACCTTGAAACCATTCGTTTGGCCTTAACCGCCGCCGAAACAGGTCACTTAGTATTTGGCACACTGCATACGACCTCAGCGGCAAAAACCATCGACCGTGTAGTGGACGTATTTCCTGCGGAAGAAAAAGAAATGGTGCGCTCGATGTTATCTGAGTCATTACAGGCCGTTATTTCCCAAAGCTTGTTGAAGAAAAATGGCGGTGGCCGTGTTGCCGTGCATGAAATCATGTTGGGCACGCCCGCAATTCGTAACTTGATTCGTGAAAACAAAGTCGCGCAAATGTATTCTGCAATACAAACGGGTGCTGGAATTGGTATGCAAACGCTGGATCAAGGTCTAAAAAATCTGGTAACTAAGGGTGTGATATCGCCTGCTGCGGCCAAATCCGCCGCTAAAATTCCAGAAAATTTCTAAGTCGAGGTATGTGATGGATTTTGATGACTTATTAAAACTGATGGTCGAAAAAGGCGGCTCTGATATGTTCATTACGGCGGGTGTGCCTCCGTCGGTGAAAATCAATGGCAAAATCGTCCCAATCACCAAAAACCCGCTCAGTCCCGATGTCGTGCGCGAAGTAGTGATGAGCATTATGAGCGAAGACCAACGTCTTGAATTCCAACGCTCTAAAGAATGCAACTTTGCGATTTCACAACGCGGTATTGGTCGTTTTCGGGTTAGTGCCTATTATCAACGTAACTTAGCCAGCATGGTGTTACGACGTATTGAAACTAATATTCCCACTGTTGATGATTTAAAACTACCCGAAATTATCAAAGACTTAGCGATGACCAAACGTGGCATCATTATGTTTGTTGGTGCAACAGGTACAGGTAAATCGACATCGTTAGCGGCAATGATTGGCCATCGTAATGCTAATAGTCGTGGTCATATTATTACCATTGAAGACCCGATTGAATTTTTACATCAGCATCAAGGTTGTATTGTCAGTCAACGGGAAGTCGGTTTAGATACCGAAACCTTTGAAGTGGCACTTAAAAACACCCTGCGCCAAGCACCTGACGTGATTCTGATTGGTGAAATTCGGACGCGGGAAGTCATGGACTTTGCCATTGCCTTTGCCGAAACAGGTCACTTAGTCTTAGCCACACTCCATGCTAACAACGCCAACCAAGCGTTGGATCGGATTATTCACTTCTTCCCTGCTGACCGTCATAGCCAATTGTTTATGGATTTATCCTTAAACTTACGTGGCATTGTCGCTCAACAATTGATTCCCACTCCCGATGGAAAAGCACGACGCGCGTGTATCGAAGTGTTGCTTAACACACCGTTAATTAGTGACTTTATTCGTAAGGGTGAAGTGCACTCGATTAAAGAATTGATGAAAAAGTCGCGTGACTTAGGGATGCAAACCTTTGACCAAGCCTTACTTGACTTGTATGTTGGCGGCGAAATCACCTATGAAGATGCGTTAAAACACGCTGACTCACCGAACGATTTACGTTTGATGATTAAACTCGGTAACAGCACAGACGCTCGTTTCTTAGACCAAGCCACGCGTGGTTTAAGTATTCAAGGTTCGGAGTAATTGCCCGCCCTACTCCTCCACCTGATAAGGGGGAGGTTGGGAGGGGGTTATTTGCCATAACGAAAACCCCACCCTAACCCTCCCCTTATCAAGGGAGGGGACGCTTTTGAATTTTGACAGCCCTGCTCAGAGAGAGGGTTAACTGATGCACCCAACAAACCCTAAGTTATTTAACCCGCTGATTATCTTGTTGAATCATCGCTACTAACGCTGAAACATCCTTATCGGAAGGTGGATTTGCAATCGACAGTTGCTCACTCACTTTTTGCGTCAATTTGAACGACTTTATATAACGCCGACAATAGCCACACACCATGAGATGCAAGTTAAATTGAAAACGCTGCCATGAGCTTAATTCAGTTGCCAGATAAGCATCCGCTCGTTCAACGACTTCATTGCATTTCAGCATGGCTTACCCTCCTCATAACTATTAATCACCGCCATCAACTTTAACCGCGCTCGATGTAACAATACGCGGACATTTGCCTCTGAGGTCTTCAGTGACTCGGCAATTTCTTTAAACTCTAAGCCCGAATGATCTCTTAACAGCCACACTAAACGCTGCGCTTCAGGCAATGTCTGCACCGACTTTTGTAAAATACCCGCTAACTCAGCTCTTCCCAATAGTTCTTCTGGCGTTTCTGACTGCCAATGGGCAAGAGGGTCTTGCCAATGCCCATGTTGATCAAAACGCTCTGCTAATGGCATCCCTTCATCCATCACCTCGTCTAAGGATACCGTGAAACGCGTTTTATCATAACGATGACGACTGTAAGCGGCGTTAATCACTATCCGTGTTAACCACGTTTTTAATGAAGAGCGCCCTTCAAAGGTCGGCAAGGCTCTAAATGCTAACAACCAACCTTCTTGCACGACATCTTCAGCTGACTCACCGACTATGGCTCGCGCTACAACCACTAAACGGCCATGATGTTCCTTCACTAACTGATGGCAAGCCAAAGTGTCTCGTTGTAATAGTTTGGCCAAAAAAGCGTGTTCTGCTTGCATATCCTTTCACACCACTAGCCGTTAAATATACAAAAGAATACAAACAAAAACAGCGTATTGGTAGGTGGCAAAGCGGTTTCATAACAAGCTTTCATCATTAGATGCCCTATAATTACAATTGTTACAAACAATGACCTAAAATAATGATAAATCTATTATTGTCGTTTAACAAAATTACATTCACTTTCAGGAGCTCCTCATGTGGATGAAGTATGGGTTGTTATGCCTACTTGCTTTGAGCGGTTATTTGTATGCAGGTGATATTGAGTTAACAATGCGCGCTGAAAAAGAAAGCACGATTAATGTCAATGGTGAGATTTTAACCGTTCGACAACCCGTGAAACGAATCAATGTCGGTGATGAGCTGACCTTAGTGCTGAGTTACACTAACACCAGTGACGATGATACGTTTAATATTCATATTGATAACCCGATACCCGCAGGCACTCGTTTTGTCTTGGGGTCAGGCTTTGGTAAAGAGGCAAGCTTCTTAGTGTCTTATGATGGCGGTTTGACGTATGTCGATGATATTCACATTCACAAAAAGCCAGTCACTCATGTGCGTTGGCTTTTTGACTCCGTCCCTGCGCGGGCGAAAGGTGAAGTTGGCTTTAAACTACACATTGAACGAGCCAATCACGGATTATTACGTTAAAAAACTTTTGGGCATTCAATAGAATGCCTAAATACTATTCATCGTTGTCAAACACACTCAACTTGTTGTCATACCTAAGCACTTGATCTTATATCAATTATCTAAAGTAATTTGAAAACGCACATTTCCTTGCTGACTTGGAGCTAATGTTCCCGTCAAATTCCACTGGATCAGTGGTGACGTAATAACAGGGGTACAAACCGAAATATTTGCAGGTAATGGAAGCAAACAACTTGCAACTGGACTATGAGTAAATGCAGGAACACTATCATTGATAACGATATTACTGATCGCTTGTGTGCCATTATTTCTATAGGTAATAGTATAGGTCACTGTTTCGCCAGGTGATGCTGACAATTTATCCACCGATTTTTGCAAAACCAAAGTATTGGTCAAACCAACAGTCGTCGTATCTGTGCGTGTCAATACCTCTGTTACTGTGGGTGCGAGTGTGTCGTAAACAAAACTTGAACTCACCGAGACCACATTCAATGCGCCTTGTGTGGCATTACTGGGCACAAACTGTTTATTAATCAAACAGATAACATCTCCAGCCTGAACCGAATACAGCCCCGCAATGACTGGCTCACCCGCATCTAATATGCCATCACAATTGCTGTCTCTATATAACACATTCGACCAAAACAGACTGCTCGGTGTCGCCACCGCAGAAGTAGAAAATGAGACTTTGCCGTCTGAACCTGCAATAAAAGTATGCGCATAATTCACTGTGGTATTGGGTTCACTTTGTTGATTGCCATCAGTAAAAAGTTGACTTTCAGCGACATCGGCAAAGTTAACGCCAGTGTAGGTCACGCCATCAGTGTAGGTAAACTGGGTTTTATCTGTCGTTATGCTATAGGTTCCTGCGGTTGTTCCTGCACTACCACCTGTATTGCGGTAACCTGATAAGTTAGTTTCTACCACACACAACACCGCGCCTGTCGCTAATAAGGCAGGGACAATTAATTGATAATCACCCAAACCATCGGTTTGAGCAAAAACATAATCAGTCGTTCCACAATCGGTTAACTTGACTATTACATTGCCAATGCCTAGCTCACCGCCATTTTGTAGGCCGTTATTTGCCGTCCCGCCACCTAAGCCGTTATCTGCAAAAACACGACCTCTAACAATACCGTCAACAACAGTAACAGGTGCGGTATCTGTATTATCAGCAGGATTAGGATCGGGTGTAGTACTCGTGACTGTGGCACTATTGAGTTGTAATCCTCCCACCATTGCAACAGCCGTTAACGTCACTTGCGCCGTGGCATTATAAGGAAGCGGACCTAAATTACAGGTCACCACTCCCGTCACATGACTACACGTTCCTTGCGATGCAACATAGGACTGATAGCTAATCCCTGTCGGAAAGGTATCTGTAATCGTGACATTCGACGCATTGGCTGGACCTGTGTTTTTCACTTTCAAGAAGTAAAATACGGCGTTACCTGCGATAACAGGGTCAGGTGTTGCTAACTTACTAAACAGTAAATCTGCGCCTAATTGTACGGTTGTATTTTCCGAAACGCTGTTGTTCGCAAGATTGGTATCAAACTCGGTTGCTGTCACGCTCACGGTATTGGTATCTGTCCCTAAGGTATCTGCAGTCATGGTGATGGTAATCACGGCATTTGCGCCCACTTCCAAATTACCCACATTACAGGTCATGACATTGGCAACGGGTACACCACAAGAACCTTGAGAGCTAGTAACACTGATGTAGGTTAAATGCGTATGCGGTAAATTTTCCGTCACCACAACGTTAGTAGCTACCGAAGGCCCTTGATTTTGAACCGTCACTGTATAGGTCATATTGGTAAAGCGAGCGACAGGATCTGGGGTATCCACTTTGTTGACGAGTAAGTCAATTTGCGCTTGTGTCACCACAGTAGCTTCGGTATCTGTGTTATTCGTTAAATTAATATCAGGCACTGAGGCACTGTTGGCATGACTGACACTGACCGTGTTGCTAATAGACCCCGCTAAGGCTGCAGCACTGGTCGGACGACCAATGACAGTCACGGTTTGCTGAGAAGTCGCAGCCAAACTTGGCCACGTACAGGTGAATGAGCTAAAAGCACTGGGGGGGCTGACCGTGCTTGCCGCAGTAGTATAAGTCGTTGTCGCGGGTGATGTGGTACAACTACCGCTACCTGACGGTAAAATGGAGCGCAAAATAATATCCGCTGGTAAAGAATCCACCATTGCGACAGTGGTTGCCGTACCTGGCCCAGCATTGGCCACCGTAATGACATAGGTTAAGTCTGTGCCTGCTCTGACAGGGTCGGGCGCATCCGTTTTTGTGACAAATAAGTCAACAGAATCTAGGACGATCACGCCGACTGTCGCGCTATTATTAGCAGGATTAGGGTCAACAGGGTCGGTGGCATTATTTCTTCTAAACACAACAGTTGCCGTATTATTACGTGGACTCCCCACTGGACTGCTTGCTACATTGGGCTTGATCGTGACATCAAAACTGACGCTTTGACCTGAAAGCAGTGAATTGTTGTAGTCACAGACCAAGTTAATACTGTTATTACATATCCATCCTGCCTGAGCAGGCACAACAGAAACGAACGTTCCACTTGGATTCGTCCTCATATCATCTGTTACGCTAACGTTATTTGCACCTGTGGCATTGGTGCCATTGTTGGTCACGGTAACGGTATAGGTCAGATTTTCACCCGCATACAAACTGGGTACAGAAGCCGTTTTGGTAATTGCTAAATCAGCTGAAGGTCTAACTATGGTAGTGTCACTGGCATTATTATTGAGTGCATTGGTTTCGCTTTGTCCTGCGGTCACGGCTACGGTGGCATTATTAGTAATATTGGCCAACACATCGGCGCGTAAAGTAAAACGAATATCACTTGATCCACCATTGGTTAAGGTATTACCACTAATGCCCGTTACGGTACGCGTACAGGTAATCGTTGCTGAACCTACAATTGGGCCTGCTGGGCAAACCCAGTTATGTGCTGGTGTAACACCGACCGCAGAAATATAGGTGGTACCAGCAGGAATGGTATCAGCAACACTAATTTCCACCCCACCAGCAACACTATTCGGTCCCGCATTGCTAACGCGCAAACGATAATCCACCGTATCGCCAACAGCCATCGGGCTTGGGCCGTAGCCACCTGCTGTATCGCTTTTAGCTAAGGTTAAATCAAATGCGGAGGAAAAAGTCACATCCGCAGACTCACTCACATTGCCAAAGGCCGCAGTAACCGACCCTGTATTGGTAACTAAGCCCCCTGTGGTACTCACCGCATCAAAACGAATAACATCGTAAGTACTACCTACATTTAAAGCCCCAGTTCGGGTACAGGTCATTTTATTTGCCCCATCGCCACTGACAGGGAAAGCATTAGTTGGTGGATTGGTGACTGTACACGTCCAATTGTTTGCCGAGTTTATCGCCGTTAAGGTAATACCCACAGGAACAATGTCCTCAACCGTTACTATTTGGCCATTTGGCTTGGTGATTGGGCCTGTATTTCTCACTGTTAAAGCATAACGAAAAGGAGTACCTACCGTACTTGTCGTGATTTCGACATTGCTGGTATTGGTTGCTATTTTATTCATCGTCAAAATAGAGTCACCAGGCGCGGCAATAGTACGTACCACGCTATTACTATTATTAGCAGGATTCGTATCTATTGCAGGGCTGCTCACGGTTGCTGTATTAGTTACCGTAGAACCTAAAGCACCTATTGCGGTAAAACCAAAGACCACATTGGGAAAGCTAGAAGCACCCGGCCCATTATTTGTGGCTGAAGCACGAGTACATGTTACTTGGTTAACACCATTGCCAATCACAGGGAATGTTAGTCCTGGTAGCCCATTTATGACACACGTCCAAGCTCCCACGGTATAGCCTGTTGCAATATTATAAGTTGCACCTGTAATACTATTAAATCTTGCGCCTGTAGGTACTACATCTGTGAGAGTAATAACACCACCAGAGTCACCCATCACAATTGATGATGCAAGGGTGTAAGTATAATTGGAGTTTTGACCCAATAAACCAGTGGTACTCAATGTTTTAGTAACGCTTAAATCGTTTAATACGGTATTCGTCACCGTATTGCTGTCATTGGTGGCGTTAGTATCAGTAGCCCCTGAGTTAATTGAAGCAGTATTACTGATAATACCTGTGGCTGTGGGGGTAAAATTAAAACTGATGTTGTTGAGCGATAAAGGCGTTGTCGTGGCATTGCCTGCACTGGCTCGCGTACAACTAATAGCCACAGGACCTACAAGGGGGAAACCTGAACTCGGTGAGCAACTCCACCCTGAGCCTGTAGGTGCAGAGGTGATAGTAATCCCTGCGGGAACATTATCGGTAACCGTAATCGTCGCCCCTGTTGTTCCCATTGTTAACACAGGTGCAAGGGTATAAGTATAGGGTCGATTTTGACCTATATTACCCACCTGACTGACACTTTTAGTGATGCCTACATCATTAATAACGGTATTAATAACGGTATTACTGGTGTTATTGGCAATATTGATATCAGTAACACCGGGATTGATCGTCGCCTGATTACTTAGACCGCCTGTTGCCGTTGGTTTAAAATTCACCGTAATATTATTCAGTGATAACGGCGTTAAGCTGCTATTGGTTGCTGTAGTAGCACTCGTACAGCTAATAGCCACAGGCCCTGCAATCGGAAAACCTGAACTCGGCGTACATGTCCAACCTGAGCCAGTTGGCGTTGCAGTCAATTGTGCGCCCGCAGGAAAATTGTCACTGACGGTAATCGTGCCTGTTGTGCCAACAATCAGTGTTGGAATTAAGCTATAACTGTAATCTTGCCCTAAACCTAAATTACTCGCCTGACTGACCGATTTACTAATCGCCACATCAGCGGCCTGATTCACCGTGGTGCTTTGGGTTGCCGTATTATTGGCAGTATTATCATCTTCTACAGAAGACGATAACGTGACTTGGTTGGTTATAGTTCCTAAAGATAAAGCGGTTACGGGAATCGTGACGCTAGGCGCGTTGGTGCTAATGGCTAATGCGCCTGTTCGATTACAGGTTAAGGTAAAGGGGCCATTCATGGGATAACCTGACGAAGGCGAACAACTCCAACCTGTTCCCGTTGGAATAGCAGTCACCCTAATACCTGTAGGAATATTATCGCTAATCGTTAACGTATCACTTGCGCCCAACGCATAGGGGCCATTATTACGCCCCGTCAACACATAATTAAATGTTCCGCCTTGAGAAACAGGATCAGCACTGTCTGTTTTTGTCACCGACAAGTCCGTACCAACTTGAACGGTTGTCACATCCGTATCAGCATTATTGGCGACATTACTATCAGGCTCATTACGCGTGGTGGTAGCAGTATTCGTTAATGTACCAATGGTTGTCGGAATAATACGAATAGTTACGGTCGCTGTTTCACCATTCGCCAACGCGCCAATGGTACAGGTAATGGCAGGGTTGCCCGCGCACGAGCCTTTGGTGGTAGTTGAACTGACGAAGGTTGTACCCACAGGAATAGTATCCGTTAACACTACCCCCGTTGCATCATCAGGACCATTATTAGTCACGGCGATGGTATATGTTAACAATCCGCCTGCCGCAATTGGGTCTGGGCTATCACTTTGGTTAACGACAATATCAACTACTGCTGCCCGTGCTACGTTAGCACCTAGGAACATGAGAGTCGTCAATATAAACCATAGTTTTAGTAAGGAATATGGGCGATAACTGGCTTGCAAGATGGCTCTCACTTTGTCTAACTGAGGGGATTGTTTAATCCCCCCGATTGCTTAGTAATGAATTACTTACTGGCCTTTTTAGTCGGCTTGCCCGACTTATTGGCGCGCTTCGATGAACTGGATTTGCCAGTTTTGGTCGATTTTATAGATCTTGCAGCTTTGGCTGCTTTCGCTTTCCTCACTTCTTCCATCACCAAATCGCCTGTTTGATCATAAGACTCAATGGTCTCACCTAAATAATCCATTTCAACTCGACGACTTAACGCGTGTCCTAGAAGTTCATCGGCATCAGTTTTAAGGCTATTAAAGCCTTCGCCACGAAGATCAATACGATTAGCTGCAATTCCTTTGGAAAGGAGATATTTCAACACGGACTGTGCGCGACGCTCTGATAAGGCTTGGTTATACGCTTTGCTGGCGCGCGAATCGGTATGACCAATTAATTTAATGGTTAATTTTGGATACGCTTGTAAGATCTCGGTGACACGATCCAAGATCACCACCGCTTTTTCATTGATATTCGATTTGTCCAAACCAAAGTGAACATTCCGCGGCACATTCACCAAAGCCATCGGCTCTACAGGTTTTTGTGGACGTTTTTTGCTCATATCCAGCATTTCTTGCACTGGCAGTTCAACCGCTGCCACTAATGGGCAAGGTTTTTCTTCAGGTTGAGGACAGAAACAATTGTCTGCTAATTTACGTGCTTGTTTAGCCAGACGTTCAGCCGCAGCAAAATGTTCACGCGCATGACGCCAGCCCAGTTCTTTATTTTCATGACCTGCCCAAACGAGACGTACTTCCATTTCGGCAATCGGTGCTGAAGCACAAACAAAACCGCGATGCTGTTTTAATTCACCCGCAATCGTCCATAAATCTTCACGTAAACGTTGTGACTCATTAATAACAGGCGTATCTAAAGTAATATTATTCTCTGCTTGCTCCATACGACCAATGAGGTCTTGAGCTTGAAACAACGCCTCATCAATGACATGACTACGGTCATTTTCATAATATTCGTGCATGGCAAAATCTAACCATGACTGCGCTTTAACTAAATAGTAATTATCTGCGCCTATACCATTACTATTCAATTTAGCAATACGATCTTGTGTTGCTTTTAACGTTGCTAAATCGACATTAATCTTTTGGTCGGTAATACGCTCAGCCTCAGGATTAAGCACTACAGGCTCGGCAGCATTTACTACGCCAACAGCCAACAATAGAGCAATCAACACGCTTAACGTATTGCGTGAGTAAGGATTAGAGACTGACATTGTTTGGCTCCAATGTTTTATTAATGGAAGGTTTATCAGCCTTAAATAAGTCTTCATCAAATTTAAATCGCATCCGTAAATACAAGCCATCAACGGTAAAGTCACTACCCACAACATCCGCGTCTTGATAACTTAGCCAGTTATACCCGAGTGACAACCACAAATTGGTCGTCACTAAATAGCCTGACTCTGCACCGACAACAAAACGCTTACCGCCTGCATCGCCTGATAACCAACCCGCTTGCACGCTGGCTTCCCAACGCTCGGTTAAATCATGAATGGCGCGTAAACCAATTAAATAAGTAGCAGATTTTGAAGTTAAGTCATCACGAGAATCCGTCACCCATTTGGCTGCCAGTTGGTTGGCAAACGTCCAACGGCGTGCAGGATGATAGTTAATATGATTAGAGAAAATATATGCATCTCTATCAATGATATTCGTGGTGTTACTTTCATCTTTTTCCAGTTTGTACTCAATCTTGGTCAAGGCATCCCAACGATTAGTATCGACTTGACGATAGGCAGTACCTAACTGGAAACGCTCTTGTAAACGATTACCCGCTGCATGATTATCCGTTAGATTAATCATATTTTTGGTCAATAATGTCCAGTCGCGTGACATTTTGTAGGCAAAGCCTAAGGTATTTAAAATGCTATCGGCAGAGTCAGCCCAACGTAAATCAATTTTGCCTGTGGCTTTCCACAGCGGATTAGTTAAATACTCCAAGCCTAAACTAACAGCCGTTGAATCACCCGCATCCGAACCTTCAATGGTTGTCACGCGCTCTAAGTTAGTGTTTAAGCGAATGTCTTTGGATAACGACCAACGATTGCGTAAACCAATTGCCGCCTCAGTATCGGTTGCTGAAATGGCATCACGCACACGGTACTCACTAAACACACGACCATCTTGCATATAGTCATCTTCAACACCAACAACAGTGGTGTTACGTTGTTGCTGGTCGTTCAAACCAAAATTACCCGATAAACTAGATGCAAACTCATGGCGTGCATACAATTTACCTTTGTCACCTAAACGATAATCTGCACCAACTGCCATCATTTGGCGATCGGTATTGGCTGTATCTTGCTCGAATTCGGCATAAGCACTTGCGCCATTCCATTTTGGAACTTGCACATTTAACTTACCGCGAGCCGTCACACCTTCGTATGGAGTTACGCCTAAGCTGGATCCTGTTGCATTGACTGCTGTTTCATCGTAGTAGCGCGCACCCAACTCAATGGCAAGATATTTATTCACGGTGCGATTAATACCGGCTTTAACACCTTGACGCACACCGCCTGTCGTCGTGTCTTCGGTACGAACGGCTTCAGAAAGAAAGGTACCCCAACTCTTTAAATTGAGTTGTAATTTGACACCACTTTCGGCACGACCACTGCTCAATGGTGCGGCAAGATTCTCGAAGCTCGCATCACTTTCGCCATAATAAACACGGACGCTCGCTGGCCCATCAATATAATTTAATTCCGCTCTAGTCGCTTGACCTACGTCTTTCGTTTCACGATCAGATTGTGCAGCCTCTGCCACTAATGTGGTATGCGCTCCCAAGACAATTTTGGTACTGACACTGGCTAACCGATAGGCATCATCAGGCACATCTTCTTGGACAGCAGCTGCACCAACCGTCACTTTATCACCTAATTTCTGCTCGGCTTGTACGCCACCTACCCAATAATCAACGCCTGCTTGATCTTCAACCTCGACAGTCACACGAATAGAATAAGGATTTAGATTGGCATCTAAACTCGGTACTGGCGATTTAAAATAGAAACTAGACGATAACGGTTCAAACTCATAATCCGAAAAACGGCTCATTTGTGTGGATGACAAAATCAAACCTGTGTTGTTGCGGTCACGTTTAATGATTTCGACTTTTTCGCTATTGACTAATAAACCATCCAAACCAGCTAAGGCGTAAGGCCCCGAGATTCCAAGTGCAGGAATTTCAAAAACCCGTTGTTTAGCTTTTGTCTGCGCCGCAAAGGTGCTGGCTTTGAAACTGTCTGTTTCGTAATGGGCACGTACACCTGTTAAGGAACGGCTATATTGACCTAAGGCCAAAGTATCGCTTTCAAGACGCGTGGTGTAATCACCAAACATGGCATAAGAACGGCCTTTATCTAGGCGCACATAAAGCTTACTCGTAGATTGGGCATCAAAACCTTTTACTGCACTATCGCCATATACAGGGTAATAATCATCTGGACGAATATCACGGAATAAACGTTGGTTACTGTCTTTGTCGGAGTCATAAGACAGCGTTAATAAATATTCGCCTTTGACTTTCCCTTTTAAGAACATTGCGGCACGGCCACCGAGATTTAATTTACCGTCATTGGCATTGGCTAAACTTTGTAACTCATCTTCAAAACCATCTTTGGCATTAGCAGCTGATACTTTATTGCTGTCAAAATTCTTAAACGACACCATGCCTTCAATAATACCTGCGGCCACCATGGGTCTTAACTCAGGGACAAAACGCACTTTCGTTTCGGCTTTATAAATACCACTGCTGGCACGAACTAGAGCCTCACCTGCTTCTATTGGCGCAACTAACTTGACGGTGAATTCACCACCTTCCACAAATATTTGTGTGCCTGCCGATTTTTCATCAAGGTCAATAGCGCGGAAACGCCCCATATTTGACTCTAAAGTAATGGATGTTCGTGAAGTCACCGCGACGCCTTGCTTATCTAATAATTTGATATTTAACAAGACTTCATTACTGCCATTCGCTTCAATATTTTTTTTGTTGGCGTTAATCTTTAATTCAGACAAACCGTCAGGCGCAATGACATTAACGACACTGGTGCCACGCACATTACCAAGACCATCAAATTGCTTTAATGAAATACGATTTTTACCCGCTTTTAAATTAATACCAATATATTCTCTGGCTTCTAATTGCTGAGTACCCAAGGTTAATTTAGTACCCACACTTGTATCTTCCAGCAAATCACCATTCAATGTCAGCTCAAAACGGGCTCCTAAAGTGCCTTTAAACAAGATTCGCGTTTGAGCATAGGTCAATACTTGTTGGTCTTTAAGATTCAAAATCTCTAGTTTATTACTGTTGTCATCTTCTAAATAACTTTCTAAGGTTCGGCCATCTGTGGCGGTTGTGACGCGGATAATATCATCCGTGGTATTTTTAGTGATTGCTGATGACAAAGTCGGCATTTGAGCTTTGCCGTGCACACCACACTCATTACCCGAACTAATCGCACAACCGCTGGCTGGCAAAGAACGGACATCACTTGGATTAATAGTGTCAAAATTCAAATCCGCTTTCAGGGCACGCTCTAATTCACCAATCGCTTTGTCACCTTGATTACGACGGTTATAGATTTCTGTCATCGCAGGGCCAGAACAAGTGGCATTATCGGTGGTAATGGCAAAATCAGCACGATGCAATTCACCTACTTTTAAATCGACAAAACGACTGGCAGGATCACCCGCATTACGTACACTTTGTTCAATCAATTCGACATCAGCAGGCAAGGTAGTACGATCTAATTTAAGAATATGTGTTTTTGGCCGCAGACCGTAGAAGTCATATTTACCTTCCACATCCGTTACCACATACGAGCCGTCTTCCATTAACAAACGAACCCCTGGAACTCCAATTTCTTCGTGACCCTGCACTCCATCTCGGTTGCAATCTGTATAAACTTTACCTGTCACAAAGGCTTCGGTAGTAAAGACACCAGGTACTACCGTTACTTGGGCAACGGCTTCGTTAGAAAATGTACCCCCTGCGATACGTTCAGTCGCCCGCGCACGATTAATACCATCACTGCGTAATGCACCAACGCCTACTTGCGCACGATAGGTAATCACTATTTCTTTAGCACTGGTGACATCGCCAACAGCAAAGGTCAATGTCGGGCCACGTCCGCCTGTTGGTTCTTGCGCGACTTTATCGACTTTGGCACTACCTAAAACGTAGCTAAAGCCTTGCGGTAGTTTATCGACTAAAAACACATTCAGGGCTTTGGTATTGGTGGTCGAAGCGTTACGAATATTAATGGTGTAATCAATAAAATCACCCAGTTCTACCGTTTTACGGGTTGTCGTTTTTCTCACAAACAAGATGGACGACAGTACTGCGGGTGGATCCATCGGAATATCCAACTCCACAGGGCCTTCGGTCGGTGTCACCTGAAAGTTACCGCCATAAGATCCCGACACATGAATAATTCGCGCAGGAAATTGGCTGTTTAAAGTCGCCTTAGAAACAACACTCGGGTACTGATAACCCGAAGGTGCGGTGATAATTAATTTATAGGTTGCAGGGGCGACTAAAGGAAAACGGTAAGACCCATCGGCACCCGTAGTAATATTGTCTTGACAAGCGTTATCGGCCAATGGGTCACGTGGTGGTGTGCAACGTCGATGCGAGTCATCAAAAATAATGGCAGGAGTATCTTTGCCATCATCTAAAACCAATCTAACCGTCGCACCTGCAATCGGCTTATTGGTGGTACTGTCAAAAACAATACCAAAAGGGTCAACTAATAACGTACTTGACACTGGATTGCCATTGGCATCCAAGACTTTACTATTAGGACGCTCAATATTCGCATCATCTAAGCAATATAAAATAGTGGCGATTAGGGTGTCGTGAGCGGTGGTCTCAATAATATAATTACCATGCTCAGCGGGAAACTCAAACATTGAGCGCGTTGGTAATGCATCCACTTTTTTCAAGTTTGCATCTTCAATACGAAATATGCCTGTGTTGTTACCCGTTTCAATGGCTACAACTTTTTCAACATCACCACTTTTCGTCGATTTGATTTCTAGTTTTAAACGATCAGGAAAGTCAGGGCGAAGATTACACTGAGCACAACGCGCTTCGAGATAAATACTGCCGTTTAACGCCACACGACCCACTAAATTATAATATTGGTCGTTAGTGCTTAAACTAGCCGAACCTTTAATGGTTGTGGTTTGCACATTAGACACAGACTGCCGTGTTTCTACGCCATAAAAATAGTAGGCTTGAAAAATATTATTAATCGTTGCCCCTGTCGCACTATTAAAAACATTGACGCGTAATTTTATTGAATCGGTTTCGGCAACGGCAAATGCGTCGTAAGCAATAGCAATAGCATTAATTTTAGAAGGATGAGGTGCAGTTGCCCCGTCATAAGTATAATAATTATGCTCGGCCTCACCCGCTAACTGATAAAGAATAATTCCTTTGCCATTCGTATTTTCTGTGGCTTTGACAAGATTGGCTGGATCTTTATCGTTTAATAAAGTGACATTAGCTGGAAAAATATCTTTAAAAATAATTTTTTTACTGGCTACGCCGTCTATAGAAATATCTATAGGATTCAAAGGCGTTATGCCTTTATTAGTCGCCGTTAACGTATAGGTAAGCACATCGACGGTAGTTGCTGCGGCCTGAAAATCCACATCCAATTTATCTACTTTTTTAATTAATTCTACAGCGGGTGTGACTGTTTTCACGGTATCTATTTGTGTCAACACCTTGGGCGTTGGACTACCCGTCGTGACGGTTAAATTTAAGCTAAAAAAGTCATCTGGCTGAACATTAATAGGCACTGTACCTAAAACCAATAAATTCATTGATTCATTAGGATTAAGAGGCAAAGCTGGGGTTGAGCTGGTTAAAACTACATCACCTGCATCATAAATACCATTTTTGTTGGCATCTAAAATCAGTTGCACATTGCCTAAAACACCTTTATCACTCAAAACATCCGTTAACGCAAAGGTATAGCTATCCGCTAAATTTCCTGCATTGGTGAGTACGTGCTTCCAAACAGCAACCGTTCCAGGATCTAGCGTTAACTCAGGATACGCGGTTAAAGAGGCATCTTTACCTAAAATTTTGGTACTTACCGTATTTGACAAGGCTTCTAAATCAGAACTGCCATAACGATAATATGATTTAAACTGGTTATTTAAAAAAGCGCCGATAGTCGTGCTAGTGACATTGGTTTGAATAATAACTTGCTCTTTACGACCAACAACATAGTCGTCGAATGCCAATGCAATACCATTAATTTGTGTTAAATCAGGAGGCGTTGTTGTGTCATAACGACGATAAACTTTTTCGCCATCATTAATGGCATGGTATAGCAGTTGCCCTGCCCCACTATAGGAAACGGCTTTTAACATCTCCCCTGTAGGCAACATATCTTCGACAATGACTTTATTTTCATTTTTGCCATCAATACTAATCACTGTTGGTGTTGCAGTGGCATTACCCGTATTGGACACATCTAAGGTATATGTTAAAGCGGTTTTATTAACATCATCTAGACTTAAATTAACTTCAGTTTTATCAACATTTTTGAGCAAGGTTAGCGCAGGGCCAACGGTTAGTACCTTGTCAGTACGTTTAAGGACGGCAGAAGCAGGTAAAGCCCCTTTGGTTTCAATATCAATATTAAACGCGTCGCCCATTGTTACCGACTGGGGAATGGTCGCTTCAACACGAAAATTAACTGACTCGCCGACTTTAAGCGTAATTCTAGTGGCGGAGGTAATAACAATATCATTAATACCATCATTATAAATTAAACGGATATTTTCTAGATTACCACTGTCCCCACCGCCATCTAAGGCAGAAAACTGAAAAGTATCTTCGACATTTCCCGTATTGGTTAAGGTATGTAGCCATTTAATAATTTGACTCGGCGAAGCAATAGCATCAGGTGCAGGCGTGAGTTTTGCAGAAAAAACAGGAAGAACTTTAATGGTAACGGTATTGGATTCGGTAGTTTTATTTTGACCACGATCGTTAATATATTCAGATGTTGCAGTATTGTTAATGTCGATACCAGCTGGAGCCATAGTCGCTTGGGCTATACCATAAAACGCCATATACACCACAAGAAGAGTGCATATAAATTGAGCGATTTTAGGGATAGATTGAAAGCGCACGATTCAGCCTTTTAGAAATTATAATTTTGAGGAAATGTCACCCTAAAGTACTTATTGTTAGATAAGCACTTTAAGGTAAACAATTAGGCTTCCTTGCCTAAAGAGACTTTAGCTAAAAATCAGACTAAGGCTTATTCGTCGATTTTAACGCTAAAAGTAAAGGTGCCAGTTTGATTACCGCTTAAGGTGCCTACGTTTACAACAAACGCACCTGTAGCACCATCAACAGGACTAGTAGGAATTGTGTTAATTGTACCACTACCAACAATGGCTGGCGTTGTAGCTGTTAACACAGTGACTGGTGTACCCGCAAGTTTATTAAACAAGGTGGTAAATGATGGTGTGGTATCATTAATGACAACGTTCGTCACTGGTGACACACCTTCGTTGGTAGCTACAATGCGATACATAATACATGCGCCAGGCAATGCATTGATGTTAGCATTACTAAAGGCAGCATCGTTATTACCATCACAAGCCGCATCTAAGGCTTGTTCTTTGTCTAAACGAATTTGACCACCAATCACGTTAGTTGTGTCAGTATTAGTTGCACTTGGAGCAGCAATACTATTAATTGTACCAACAGCCTGAGCCAATACAGTTAAGGAGTCAGTTGTACCAGGTGTTGCGCCAGCAGGAGCTTGTACCTTAGCAAAAATACGTACACTTTCGCCAATTGCCAAACCTGCTAAGCCATCACCAGTACCTGTACCTGAAGTACCTGTCGCTGTAACAACATGGAAGTTATTATTACCTGCACCTGTTACACCAGTAATAACTTGGTCAGGCGTATCTAAAACACCGTTGTTGTTAGTATCAATGTACAAAACTGTACCAAAGCCCGCTAAAGAGTTGACACCTGTTAATAGCAGCTCACTTATAGCATCACCTTCAATGACGTTACCATTATTGGTTAACGTATGTTCGTAAACAACGGTACCACTTGGGAATACTTGACCTGTACGGTCAGTCGTCATTTGTAAGTTACGAATGGTATTTACGCGCACCGCATCAAGTTTGGTATCTACGATACCAGAAACAGGTGATGTTATTCTAAAGTAAACATTTTGTGGTGCATCTGGTGTTGCAGCTGCATTAGCTGCCACAGAAATCACCGCACAAACTAGGCGACTATCAGAACCAGCAGGTAGCGACCCAGCGGCGTTGATTGTACCTGTATTAGTAATAGTGTTACCCATTGTGGTACAAGAACCAGCAGTAGATTCACGGAATACTGCTGTCCAACCTGCAGGTAATGCAGCCATACCAGCCGTAGAACCTGCGGCTAAGTTGTAGTTATCAGCCAAACCAACTTTATTTTCAACTAATAATGGGAATACTGCTGTTGAACTAGGGTTAGCCGTTGAGATAGACCACGCACCGTCTGGGTTAGTCGTTGGTGTTGTTGTACCTGTAGCACTACCTGCATCTGTTGCACTACCAGCACCCAAGCTATTTAATGTAGGTGTTGTGTTGTTAGATAAGTCAGCTACGTTTGCTGTAATCGATGTTAAACGATCGGTAACAGTATTAAATTTATTTGTATCAGTTACAGAACGCGCTGTTTTGGTCACGTTATAATTGACCGCACCAGAAACCCCTGCAGGCAATGTTGCTTTTAAAACAACTTTATATTCACCACCTACGGGTAAAGAGCCTGTATCGGGAATACCGTCACTGTTGGAGTCTTGTAAAACGTTAACACCATCAGCTTGGTACAATTGGAATGATGTGCCAGCAGGGAAGATATTCGCTAAACTTGAATCACCATTCGTATAAGTAACGTTAAAGGTATCGGCACTGTTACCTGTGTTATGAATCCAGTTATCAAAGGTGACGACGCTACCTTGATTAACAACGGCCTCATTTGGAGCAACTAGGTCATTCGCACCGCCATCAGCGGTTGTGCCAGATGCATTATTGGCAATAACAGCAGACGTTGCCGTAACCAAAAAGTTTACTGTGTTAGTATTTTGGCCTGTAATGTTAGCAGCACCATTATTATAAGCATAGCCTGCTTGGTTTGGTAATATGCCCGCACGAGCAATACTATTCAAGTCAGCAGCATCTGCAACACCTGCACCATCACCTTTTAAGTTATCATCAATACGCACTTTAAATTTAAGAGTGCCTGAACTGTTAGCTGCAATGCTTCCAATAGTAGCTGTGACGACCTCAGTACCTGCTTGTGGCGTACCTGTAACCTCATAAGTAATACCTGTGCCATCTGCAGTATTATCGTCGGTTAATGCACCACCACCACTCCACACACCAGAACTAGCAACATATTTCATTGTACCAATCGTTGCAGGACTAGCACTCACTGGTAAGGTATCTGTAACTACCAAGGCGGTAGCGGTAGCATTACCTGTGTTGGTATAGGTTAAGGTGTATTCAACGACAGTACCAGCTGGACCCGTTACAATATTGGCAGATTTGACTACCGTAACAACTGCATTTGTAGAAACAATAGCTGTATCTGCGCTTGTATCAGTTACGGCTAATAAACCACCGCCTGCTGCTGCACTTGCTGTTACCGTTATATCAGCTTCTTCTAAGTTTAAGACGCTTACAGGAGCATTGGAAACAACCACAAATTTGTATACGCCGCCTGCAGCCAAGGTAACTGATGTGACTGGAATAGCATTATCTGCTACGCCATTACCATCAGCGTCGGCATAAACCACTAAACCTGTTAAGTCAAAATTATCACCCGCAGCATTATTAGCAGCACTTAAGGAAATAGTGTCACTACCATTACCCGTATTAGTTAAGGTATGTGGGAATGTTACTTGTCCACCAGGCGCAACATAACGGGTCTCATCAGCAACCAAGTCAAATGCACGAACTTGCTGAACAATCGTTTGTACCGTATTAGATGTTGCGGTACGAGGCACTGACGAAGCGTCGGTATACGATGCTGTCGCGGTGTTACCAATGGTAGAGTTTGCGGCTGGAGCAGCAGCAAACGCTTGGCCTGGCACTGCAGCCAAACCGCCTAGAGCGACAGCAACAGCAGCAGCCACTCCATTAAAACGCCAAATTTTGCTCGTGCTTGGGCGAGCAATTTGACGAGTAGTTTCTTGAGTACGCATAATGAGAACCTCTGATTTATGCTTGGTTATTAAAAAAGTTATTCGCCTGCCAGCCCTAAAACCGGCTCGCTCACTGGCCTCCCTGCATTATTACGTGAGCGTCCAGCTCCAACACGAGAATGTTAAAAAACTGCTAACACACATCGTTTTTGGGTACAAAGTGGCGAGTCTTATACCCAAATTTTGCGACATCACAATGAGCGGCTTCATGCCAAAGAGAGAGGAGATAACTAACAACACCTCAGAGACTCCGAATCTGATTCCTTATTCCTTGATTCGGTGATGATACGTTTAATTCATGTCAAACTTATTGCTGACTCACTTTCATTCGTGCGCTAACCACAATCGACTTATTTGCACCTAATTCAGAGACTTTCCAACGCAGCGCACGATATTGACTCGCGGGTATGACTTCTTTTTTTACCGCATCAATTAATGGAATAGGCGCGAAAGTCACTTCATCAATCGTGGCTTCAGCACCTGCGGGGCTGGCCGACTTGATTAAATATTCCATACCTTTGGGCACAGGCAATGTTGCCGCTAAATTACGCACTGCCGCTTTACTGATATTTTTATAGGTTGCACGATACTCTAAAGTTTCACCAGGCTTAGCTTCTTTAGCACCAACTAAAGTTTCCTTGCCATCTTTACTGGTGACCTTAAACAGCTCTAGATTGATTTGCACCGCATCTTTTTTGGCAGGAGTTGCTGTTGGCGCTGCATTTGCACTGGCCATAAGAAACAACGCCGTCAAAAACAGCGCAAAACGATTGAAGAATTTAATATGTACCACAGTTCTAATCCTTAACAACTCAAAGTTGCTTTCAAAGAGGAAGGTTGATTACACCATAATACCCATGTCAATTGTACGCCTTTACTTATAAAAGACAACGACACGAGATTCACGATGTATATTGTTTGAACCATGAGTGTATTCCATCACTGTTTCAGTAATACCAAAACCTCACAAAAACCAACGCATCTCTAATTTATGACACAGTTCACACTATCATGTTTACATATTAACAATAAAACGGTTGAATGCTAGATGAATGAGCTTCGGTTTCGACGAACGGTTAATTCTGTATGATAAAGTGATCTCTATCACAATTACTAAACTGTCGTAGATTTCTATTGCTCGTAATTTAGACCATAAAACTCGTTTTATTGCCATACGACAAACCATTATGAACCATAAAAAATTTCTACAACAACTACAGCAATTGATTGCTTTACCTAGTGTTTCTTGTACAGATGTATATTTAGACCAAGGTAATTTAGCTGTGATTGAGCTATTGGCAAACTGGCTTGGCGATATGGGCTTTAACTGTGAAATTATGCCCGTGAGCCCTAATAAAGCGAACTTAATTGCCACACTCGGTCAAGGCTCTGGCGGCTTGGTATTAGCTGGCCATACCGACACCGTACCTTGTGATGCTCAATTATGGGCAAGCGACCCTTTTAGCGTTAGTGAACGTAACGGCAAGCTCTATGGTTTAGGTATTGCCGATATGAAAGGCTTTTTTCCTGCCGTCATTAATGCCGCACAAGCCTATGCCAAAACACCTTTGCGTGCGCCGTTAATCATTTTAGCCACGTGTGATGAAGAATCGTCGATGGCAGGTGCTAAAGCCTTAGTTGCCGCGCAAAAACCAAAAGGTCGCTTTGCGGTAATTGGTGAGCCAACCAGCTTAAAACCGATTCGTCTTCATAAAGGCGTGATGATGGAGCGGGTAAAAATCATCGGTAACAGTGGTCACTCCAGTGACCCAAGCTTAGGTAACAACGCCTTAGAAGCGATGACCGTGGTGATGAGTGATTTAATGGATTTTCGACGTGAGTTGCAGCAAAAACATCACAATGCTGCCTTTGCTATCCCCTACCCTACCTTAAATTTGGGTTGTATTCATGGCGGCGATAACCCCAACCGTATTTGCGGCCAATGTGAGTTACAATTTGATTTACGGCCTTTACCGAATATGGATATGGCCGATATTCGCAGTAAAATCAGCAAACGCTTGGCGAAAATTGCCGAAAAAATGGCGATTGATATTATTTATGAACCTATTTTTGAAGGCACATTGCCTGCGGAAACACCTGCCGACTCTCCCTTGGTAAAAATGGTTGAACAATTAACCCAAAGCCAAGCGGGTTCGGTTGCTTTTGGCACCGAAGCTCCGTACTTTCGAGAGTTGGGTATGGATACGGTGATTTTGGGGGCTGGCAGCATTGAAACAGCTCATCAACCGAATGAATATCTAGCCATAGAAAACATTTCCCCTTTATTATTGTGGCTTAAACAATTGATTCATCATTATTGTGTGCAGGGACACGCGAATTTTTGATGATGGGGTTCACTCCCTTTAAAGTATAAAAGTTAGGATTTTTGACATGACTGATGATTTTTTATCACCCGACACGATGACCGAACAATATGTCCATTGGTTTCGGAATTCTGCGCCTTATATAAATGCGCATCGCGGCAAAACTTTTGTCTTGATGTTTGGCGGTGAAGCCGTCAATCACGATAATTTTCGTAATATTATTCATGATATTGCCTTGCTGCATTCGCTAGGCATTCATTTGGTTTTGGTACATGGCGCACGCCCTCAAATTGACGAAAACTTAATTGAATACGGTTTAGAAACCCCTTTTCATAAAGGTTTGCGCGTCACGACACGCGAGTCTTTACGCTGTGTTTTAGATGCGGTGGGTTCAATTCGTTTAGAAGTTGAAGCCTTGTTGAGTATGGGTTTAGCCAACTCGCCGATGTACGGCGCGCGCATTGATGCGGTATCGGGCAATTTTGTCACTGCCAAGCCGTATGGTGTGCGTGAAGGCGTCGATTTTCAACTGACGGGTGAAGTACGTTCGATAGATACCGAAGCCATTAACAAAAACTTGGTTAATCATCATATTGTTATATTAGGCCCTACAGGCTATTCGACAACGGGTGAAGTTTTTAACTTATTGGCCGAAGAAGTTGCTGTTCATGCCGCCATGGCGTTAAAAGCCGACAAATTGATTTTATTGGGCGAAAAAGAAGGCATTGCCGATGCGGGCGACCGTTTATTACGCGAAATGATTCCCAATGAAGTGGATCAATATTTACGCAATAAAATTTTAGACAGTGAAATTTTGCGCCACATGGATGCCTCGCGTGAAGCGTGTCGCGGTGGCGTGCGCCGTGTCCATATTATTTCTTATGCTCGTGATGGTGCGTTACTGCAAGAATTGTTTACGCGTGATGGATCAGGCACGTTAATCACCCAAGATCCGTATGAAGAAATTCGGACAGCGGATATTGATGATGTCGTTGGTTTAATTGAGCTTTTACGGCCTTTAGAAGAAGAAGGTATTTTAGTACGTCGCTCACGCGAGCGTTTAGAAACCGAAATTCATCATTTTGCTGTCATTGAACGCGATGGCATGATTGTCGGCTGCGCTGCGCTTTATCCTCTACCTAAAGACGATGCGGGTTTGCTCAGTGGCGAAATTGCTTGTGTTGCCGTGCATCCCAATTACCGTAGTGGTGATCGTGGTTCAGAGCTTTTAGACTATTTAGAAGCGCGTGCACGTAATAAAGGCATTAAAAAGCTTTTTGTACTGACGACACGAACCGCACATTGGTTTTTAGAGCAAGGTTTTGCCCCTGTTTCAGTAGATGATTTACCCAAGGAGCGCAAGGCTTTGTATAATTTCCAACGAAACTCACAGGTCTTTAGCAAAAAACTATAACCATTTTGTAGGGGCGAATTTATTCGCCCACCTATACAATAATGGCGAATAAATTCGCCTCTATACCTATAATTGTCCCAAATCAGAGATTTTTCATGACCGATACACCAAATATCCGTAAACATTCCTCCGAAGTCGTTGATGGTATTGAATGCGCGCCTGCGCGTGCCATGTTACGCGCTGTTGGCTTTAGCGATGAAGACTTCACCAAACCTCAAATTGGCATCGCCTCGACATGGGCCATGGTGACACCTTGTAATATGCACATTAACAAATTGGCCGATGAAGCCGAAAAAGGTGCAAATGCCGCAGGTGGCAAAGCCGTTATTTTTAATACCATTACCATTTCTGACGGTATCGCTAACGGTACTGAAGGCATGAAATACTCTTTGGTATCGCGTGAAATTATTGCCGACTCCATTGAAGCAGTTGCTGGCTGTGAAGGTTTTGACGGTTTAGTCGCGATTGGTGGCTGCGATAAAAATATGCCTGCTTGTATTATGGGTATGGCACGTTTAAATCGTCCGTCCATTTTTGTTTATGGTGGCACGATTAAACCCGGTGCAGGCCATACTGACATTATTTCGGTGTTTGAAGCCGTTGGTCAGCACGCCAAAGGTGAACTCAACGCCATTCAAGTAAAACAAATTGAAGAAGTGGCAATTCCCGGCCCAGGTTCATGTGGTGGCATGTACACCGCCAATACCATGGCTTCGGCAATTGAAGCTTTAGGCATGAGTCTGCCTAACTCTAGCGCGCAAAATGCGGTTAGCGACGAAAAATTATCGGATTGTTATCGTGCAGGTCAGCAAGTCTTAGAATTGTTGAAGCAAGACATCAAACCTAGCGACATCATGACGAAAAAAGCCTTTGAAAACTCCATTCGTGTCGTCATCGCCTTGGCTGGCTCAACCAACGCCGTATTGCATTTCTTAGCAATGGCACACACCGTTGGTGTTGACCTAACTTTAGAAGACTTTGTTCGTTTAGGTGAAACGACACCTGTATTAGCCGATTTGCGTCCATCAGGTAAATACATGATGAGCGAATTAGTGGCTATTGGTGGCATTCAGCCGTTGATGAAACGTATGTTGGCACAAGGCTTATTACATGGTGATTGTTTAACCGTCACAGGTAAAACCTTAGCCGAAAACTTAGCCGATGTCGAAGACTACCCTGAAGGCCAAGATATTATTCGTCCGTTTGACAACCCCATCAAAGCAGATTCGCATTTAATCGTTCTCAAGGGCAATCTTGCGCCTGAAGGCTCAGTGGCAAAAATCACTGGCAAAGAAGGCTTGCACTTTAAAGGCAATGCGCGGGTCTATGCAGGTGAAGAAGATGCTCTGCAAGGTATTTTGAATGGTGAAGTGGTGGAAGGTGATGTGATTGTTATTCGTTACGAAGGCCCTAAAGGTGGGCCAGGTATGCGTGAAATGTTATCGCCTACATCTGCTGTTATGGGCAAAGGTTTAGGTAAATCCGTGGCGTTAATTACCGATGGTCGTTTTTCGGGCGGTAGTCACGGTTTTGTTGTCGGCCATATTACCCCAGAAGCGGCTGACGGCGGCGCAATTGCCTTAGTCAAAAATGGCGATGTCATTACCATTGATGCTGTTACCCGTGAAATTAGCGTCAATGTCAGCGATGACGAGATGGCTAAACGCCGTGCCAATTGGACAGCTCCTGCGCCTAAATATACGCGTGGTGTGTTGGCTAAATATGCAAAAACAGTGTCTAGTGCATCAGAAGGTGCAGTGACGGATAAGTAAGCCATTATTGTGAACTAGGGACTGTTAATGTTTTGGATTTAGAAGCTTCCCCCCTTTGGAAAAGGGGGATTGAGGGGAATTTTATCGTCAAGGCATAGCCAAATGCTGCTAATCTCCCCTAACCCCTCTTTGCCAAAGAGGGGAACTTCAGCTTTTTTGGCTAATCTCGTGAAACGTCAACATACCCTATATGTCCACTTGCCATTTACGGCACTTTGTCGCATTCTCAAATGACTAACCCTTATCCAAGAAGCTCGCTTTGAAACGCCACGACATTGCGCAAATTCGCCAAGATTATTCTAAAAAAGAACTGTCTATTACCGATTGTTTAGCCGACCCATTGGCGCAATTTAGCCTGTGGTTAGACGAAGCCATTGCCTCAGAAGTCAATGAACCTACGGCAATGAATGTCGCCACCGTCAGTGCGGAAGGAAAACCATCCGCACGTATGGTGTTACTGAAAGGCATTGAAGGCCAACAGTTTGTTTTTTATAGCAATTATAGTAGTCGTAAAGGCCAACAAATTGACTCAACACCTTATGTTTCTCTGACTTTTTTTTGGCCAGAATTAGAACGACAAGTTCGCGTTGAAGGCCGTATTAACAGAGTCGCCAATACCGTGTCTGATGCTTACTTTCAATCACGGCCTTATACTTCGCGTGTCGGTGCATGGGCTTCTGAGCAAAGCCAGTTATTAGACTCAAAAACGACGCTCATCAAACGTGCCGCTTTTTTTGCCGCCAAATATATCGCAAGCGTTCCACGTCCACCCCATTGGGGCGGCTATGGTATTACGCCTGAGCGTATTGAGTTTTGGCAGGGGCGACCAAGTCGTTTACATGACCGTGTGGTTTATGAGTTAAATGCTCAAGGGATTTGGGATAAATGTTGTTTGTATCCCTAGAACTATTGCCTATCCAACAACCGATAACCAATGGCCTCGGTAATATGTGGAATCAAAATCGCTTCGCTATCCGCTAAATCAGCAATCGTCCGTGCGACACGCAATATCCGATGATAGGCTCGCGCTGACAACCTTAAGCGTTGCATCGCTTGATCAAGTAATTTCGCTTCTTTATCGCCTAAAGCACAGTGTTTATCTAACAGGCTTGGCGTTAAGGCTTTATTGGTTGTCTGCTGACGCGCTTGCTGTTTGGCACGGGCAATTAATACGCGCTCACGGACAATAGCGGAGCTTTCACTAGGATCGGTATTGCGTAATGCCGATGCAGGCAAGGATGGGACATCAATATGCAAATCAATACGATCTAATAAAGGTCCTGATAATTTTCCGCGATAACGCTGCACTTGGTCAGGTGTACAACGACAACGAGGCGTACCATCCCCTAAGAACCCACACGGACAAGGGTTCATTGCTGCAATCAGTTGAAAGCCTGCGGGAAAAGTCATTTGTTTAGCAGCACGAGAAATCACTACTTGGCCAGACTCTAAAGGCTCGCGTAATACTTCTAAAACTTTACGGTCAAATTCAGGTAATTCATCTAAAAATAACACACCATGATGCGCTAAAGTGATTTCACCAGGTCGAGGATTAGAACCGCCACCGACCAAAGCCGCCGCTGAAGCGGTGTGATGCGGCGAACGAAAAGGTGCAACTCCAAAAGCGTGTGCTTGTTGTCCTGCGACTGAATGAATGGTCGCCACTTCTAAGCTGGTGTCATCATCTAAAGGCGGCAGAATACTAGGCAAGCGTGAAGCCAATAAGGTTTTACCTGTCCCCGGTGGCCCCATCATCAATAAAGAATGACCACCTGCGGCCGCTATTTCTAAAGCGCGCCGCGCACGATGTTGACCTTTGACATCTATTAAGTCAGGTAAAGGGCGAACATTCAAATTAGGACTGGCTTGGGCTTGGCTAATCGGACTTTCACCCGATAAATGCTGGCATAAACTGGCTAAATCTTTGACACCGTAAATATGTGCTTCTTTGGGACGTGCGGCTTCGGCGGCGTTTTCTTCAGGCACAAAAAGTTGATGCTGATCTTTAGTCGCCGCCAAGCTCGCAGACAATACACCGAGAATGGGGCGTAACTCACCCGTTAACGCTAATTCACCCAAAAACTCACGTTGTTGCAAGCTTTCTACTGAAATTTGACCACTAGCTGCCAAAATACCTAAGGCAATCGGCAAATCAAAACGGCCACCTTCTTTGGGTAAATCGGCAGGTGCTAAGTTAATGGTCAGACGACGTTGTGGAAACTCAAAACCTGCATTGATAAGAGCCGAACGAACGCGATCCTTACTTTCCCGTACCGCTGCCTCAGGTAGGCCAACAATAGCCAACGCGGGCAAACCATTACTTAGATGCACTTCAACGGTGACTAAAGGCGCATTTAAGCCCAACGCGGCGCGGGTATAGACTAAAGCGAGAGACATGAGGCTATCTTCCTTAATATCAATATGAACAGTGATTCCATTCGTGCTTTCACGATGATGCGTCTTAAATTTAGGGCGAACGATTCTTCGCCCTTACAGGTAACGCAGGGTATTTATTTTAGTTGCTGCTCTAAAGCTTTCATTTGCGCTTGTAACGCCGTTAATTTTTGCCGTGCCTCAGAAAGAAGCACTGTTTGGCGGTCAAACTCTTCGCGATTCACTAATTCCATCTTGGCAAAGGTTTCTTGCAAAACAGCCTGCAAATTTTTATCTAATTCGTGCCATAAGCCCGATTGATTACTCTGCATATAGCGTTCACGCACCTGCTCCCGCACCTTCTGCACCAAATTATCCAACATCGCACTTACCTCGCCCAAAAAATGCACCAAAACAATAAAAAAGACAATTATTTGCACCAAATTAGAACTTTCACCCAATCTATTTGCCGCAACTTTTTTGAGTCTCAGCAATTGTAAACATTCGTATCACCCTCGGAAACCTTTGCTGACAAGAGTTTACAAGAGTTGGCACGACCTCTGCATTAGAAAAACAGCGATTCACCAAATTTTACGGTTTACTTACTAAAACGACGTACGGAGTCATTATGAAACTTTCTCATTTAGCCAGCGCCTTACTTGCAAGCTCAATGTTATTTACTGCTGTTAGTGCCAATGCAGCTGATCCTATCACCATTACAGGCTCTACAGCACTTACAACTGATTACTTGTTTCGTGGTATTTCGCAAACAGGTAACAATGCTGCTATCCAAGGCTCTCTAGCATTCACTCACGAAAGTGGTGCTTACTTTTCTTTGTGGGGTTCAAGCATCGGTTTTACTGAAGGTGGCTTAGAACTTGACGCACTATTGGGTTACAGCGGCAAAGCAGGTGAAGTCGGCTATGACGTAGGTGTAATGCACTATGGCTACCCTTCTGCTGATGGAGCACTAGGCTACGATGAAATTTATGCCTCTGTTAGTACAATGGGCTTAAAAGTTGGTTTGAACTACAGTCCTGATTATTTTGCAGCTACCGACAAATTTGTTTATTTGTATGCTGGTTATAGCAAAGAAGTGTCAGGTGTTACTTTATCTGGCAGCGTAGGTGTCAATAAATTTGATAGCGCCGCAATGTTGAGTAGCTTTTTGGTTGCACCTGTTACTGATGACAGCTACATGGACTATAAACTTGCTGCATCTAAATCATTTAGCGGTTTAACCCTTGAAGGCGCTTATATTGGTTCTGATATTGACGAAAAAGATTGTGCTGGTGGTTTGTGTGAAGGCCGCTTTGTTGTCACATTGACTAAAGGCTTCTAAGACTTATTACGCTTTTTAGCTGCCTTCCTTACCCCTTTCGGAAGGCAGCTTTTTCTAAGGAGTTACATGATGAAACTGGTTACTGCCATCATCAAACCATTCAAGCTTGATGATGTTCGTGAAGGCTTATCCGACATTGGTGTACAGGGTATTACTGTCACTGAAGTCAAAGGCTTTGGCCGTCAAAAAGGTCATACCGAACTGTATCGTGGTGCAGAATACGTGGTTGATTTTCTGCCAAAAGTTAAAATCGAAGTCGCCATCGGTGACGACTTAGTTGACCAAGTGATTGAAGCCATTACCAAAGCTGCTAATACAGGCAAAATTGGTGACGGTAAAATCTTCGTCAGCTCCTTAGAACAGGTAATTCGCATTCGCACAGGCGAAACAGGCGCGGACGCTGTCTAAGCATAACAAATTTGCTGTTATTTTTTCCCATCTTGGCACTCACGAGGAGAAACCATCGTGAAAAAAATCCTGCTTGCCCTCAGTTTGAGTGGCGCACTGCTTAGTGCTGCGCCCTTGTACGCAGAAGAAGCTGTCGCACCTGCGGCTGTGACTGCGACAGAAGTTGCCCCTGTTGCTGCGACACCTGCGCCTGTAGCCGAACCCGTCGTTGCCGCCGCTGAAGCTGCACCAGCCGAAGCTGCTCCTGCTCCTACCGCCAACAAAGGCGATGACGCATTCTTAATGATTTGCGCCGCATTTGTTATTTTGATGACGATTCCTGGTGTTGCCCTGTTTTACGGTGGTCTAGTCCGTAAGAAAAATATGCTCTCGGTGTTAATGCAAGTCTTTACTGTATTTTCATTGGTCAGTGTGTTGTGGATGATTTACGGTTACAGCGTTGCCTTTACCGAAGGAAATGCCTTCTTTGGATCGCTGGATAAAGTATTTCTCAGTGGAGTGACTGCTGACTCTTTAGCCGCTTCATGGAACAAAGCGACACCGATTCACGAAATGATTTACATCGTGTTCCAAGGTGCGTTTGCGGCTATTACCTGTGCTCTGATTGTCGGTGCATTTGCTGAGCGTGCTAAATTTGCGGGTGTATTAGCGTTTATCGTCTTGTGGTTTACTTTCTCTTATCTACCGATTGCACACATGGTTTGGTACTGGGCTGGTCCAGACGCTTATACCGATCAAACAGCTGCGGATGCTGCATTAGCAACGGCTGGCTGGTTATTCCAAAAAGGTGCCTTAGATTTTGCGGGTGGTACGGTTGTTCACATTAACGCTGCGGTTGCTGGCTTGGTGGGTGCTTATGTGATTGGCAAACGTATTGGCTATGGCAAAGAAGCAATGTTACCGCACAATGTTGTCATGACGATGATTGGTTCTGCCTTACTGTGGTTCGGCTGGTTTGGTTTTAACGCAGGCTCAGCGTTAGAAGCGAATGGTGTTGCTGGTTTAGCTTTCCTCAATACATGGTTGGCGACTTCTGCAGCGGCTGTTTCTTGGATGGCGACTGAATGGATTTTCAAAAGCAAGCCTTCTATGTTAGGTGCAGCATCGGGTGCAGTCGCAGGTTTAGTTGCCATTACGCCAGCGTGTGGTTTTGTTGGCCCAGGCGGTGCATTAGCGATTGGTTTACTCGCAGGTATCATTTGCTTGTGGGGCGTTCATGGCTTGAAAAAGCTCATGGGTGCTGATGACGCCTTAGATGTGTTTGGTGTTCACGGTGTTGGCGGTATCTTGGGCGCGATGTTGACTGCTGTGTTTGCTGACCCTGCCTTAGGTGGTATTAGCTGGTGGGATTATGTGGCTAATGCTCCAGGTGCTTACGACATGGCCGCGCAATTAAAAATTCAAGCGATTGCTGTAGGTACAACCGTTGTTTGGTCTGGTGTGGTTGCCTTCATCGCCTTCAAACTGGTTGATATCACTATCGGCTTGCGTGTTAGCGAAGAAGAAGAGCGTATCGGTTTGGATGTTACCTCACACGGTGAGCGCGCTTACAACGATTAATTTGTTGACGCACAGAAAAACGGAGGCTTATGCCTCCGTTTTTTATGCTATTTTTATGAGATTCGACTATGGAGTGATTTCATCATGTTACAGCTTAGTGTGGTCATTTGTTCTCTACTATTCAGTTTCGCGGCACAAGCAGAAGTTTATAAATGGGTGGATGCCAATGGTAAAACGCACTTTGGTGATAAAGTCCCTGAATCCGCTAAAGTGGAAACACTCAATTTACCGAATAGCCCACGGTCTAGCCAGCCCGATGCTAGTCCAGAAGAAATCAAACAACGACAACAAAAGCTCATCAATGCCATCAATGAAGATCGCTCTTTAAAACAAAAAAAGACGCAAGAACAGACCGAGAAACAGGCAAAACTGAACCATGAATGCACAAAATTGCGAGATTACTTAAAGAACATTAGCTCTGGCCGCATTTACGACTTGGATAAAAAAGGCGAACGGATTTACGCCAACGACACAGAACACGAGAAAGAAGTAAAACAAACCGAAAGTACGTTAAAAAAATATTGCCGCTAAGTGTGTTTGGGAATAAAACGACTACCCATCGTCACCACAGCCAACACGATTGCTCCTGCAATCACGCCCACCAACATATCAAAAAGAGTCGGCATAATTACGTGTAAGAAACCACCAACAATGGCAAAATTACTGACAACTTCCACCCAATGCTCAATCAGATGATGCACAGGTGATAAACCATGCACTAAAATACTACCACCCACCATAAACATCGCCGCTGTGCCCACTACTGATAAAAACTTCATTAAATATGGGGCTAAAATCAATAAAAATGCACCTAATTTCTGTTTAGCGACACTCTGTTGTTGGCTTAAATACAAACCCATATCATCTAAACGGACAATACCTGCTACCAAACCATAAACACCCACGGTCATGATAAGGGCAATGCCGACTAAAACGAGGACTTGATTCAAAAAAGTGGCAGTGGCAACTGTGCCTAACGTAATAACAATAATTTCCGCCGACAGGATAAAGTCCGTACGAATTGCACCTTTGACCTTTTCTTGCTCAAAAGCCACTATATCGACTTGAGGATTGGCTAATGCGCCAACTAAGGCTTGATGATGAGCTGCTGTTTCGTCCTGAGCGTGTAAAAAAGAATGAGCTAATTTTTCTACCCCTTCAAAACACAAGAACAAACCGCCCAACATAAGTAAAGGGATGATTGCCCACGGCGCAAAGGCACTAATCAGCAAAGCTGCTGGCACTAAAATCGCTTTATTTTTAAACGAACCTTTGGCTACTGCCCAGACAACAGGTAATTCTCTATCTGCTTTTACACCCGTTACTTGTTGGGCATTGAGCGCTAAATCATCTCCTAATACGCCTGATGTTTTTTTAGCCGCCACTTTAGTCATTAGCGCAACATCGTCTAAAATCGTGGCAATATCATCAATTAACATCAACAAACTGCTACCCGCCATGACGCTGATTCCTGTTTAAATAAGGCAAGGATTTTATCGTATTCATCATTTTGTGTCTGAGTTATTCACTTTAAACCACTGCTTACCGCGCATCGGCATGACAATTGGCTCAACACCCGCCGCTTTAATTTCTTCAATAAAGCCTGCTAAATCAACACTCGGAATATAATCGGGTTCATTTTCATAATGAGTAAACATGGTGTCCCAATGACACGGCACAATCCATTTCGGTTGTAATAACGCCACCACTTCTTTGACATAATTAGGTCGATATTTACGGCCAATCGCACATAAACACACGACATCCGCCTTTACGCCTTGTAACTCTTCAGGAATAAAATCGGCCGAATCAATATGAACAATTTTTAGCGAGCCTGTATCAACCAACCAATTCAGAACTAAGCCATGTTTTAAATCTAATAATTTCGGCGGCCAAACAGGTGGCGATAAAATATCACCTGGAATCGGAATGCGGCCAAAAATCGCTTTACCGTGAATAGATGGCAAACCGCGCACCGTCCATGAGCCGCAAGCAATATTTTCGCGGCCTTCGGTTTCATTTAATTGAGATTCGGGCAGTCCTGCGGCTCTACCAACCATACAAGTGGCTTTTGAACCAATTAAACGTGCCCCTGTTTGTTTGCATAAATCGGGCGCATCTAAAATATGGTCATAATGAGCATGGCCAATTAATACATCATCGGCGTGGGGAATATATTTTTTTAATAATGCGGTATTGGTATGTAATGGGCGAAATAATTCTGTAACGCCAATACGGCTCAAATAAGGGTCTAAAACAAGGGTTCGTTGTTTGTTTTTAACGATGAAGCCTGCTGTACCTAAATAAGTCAGTTCAATTGCACCTTCTGTTTGCGGCATCAATTGACTGTAAATGGATGCTTTAGGTTTAAGACCTAATAATTTGCGCAACATTTATTCGCTCCATTTTTTATCCAGTAAACCACGAGCATACTACGTTGAGTTAAACACAGTAAGACCGTTAAAATGAGATTTTTACAATCATCCTGAGCGACATCGCATGACAACCATCGGTTTTATTGGCATTGGCTTAATGGGTAGCCGTATGACCACACGGCTATTGGCCGCAGGTTATAACGTATGGGTATGGAATCGCTCGCCCGAAAAATGCCAACCCTTAGTGAAGCAAGGAGCGAAACTTGCAGCTAACTTTGCTGACATTGGCCGCGAATGTGATGTGATTATGCTGTGTTTAGCTGATACCGCCGCCGTAGAATCGGTCGTTTTTGGCGAGCATGGTCTAAGTGATTATTTACAAAGCCAACAATTGATAGTCGATTTTTCTAGTATTACTCCTGATGCTACGCGTGACTTTGCCGACCGTTTACGCGCGCAAGATGTGTACTGGGTGGATGCTCCGGTATCGGGTGGCATAATCGGTGCAGAAAATGGGAAGTTAATTATCATGGCAGGTGGTAAAGAACAACAAATCGCCAGACTACGCCCTATCGCTGCTCATTTATCACAAAAATTGACGCACATGGGCGACGTTGGTACGGGACAAATTACCAAAATCTGCAATCAAATGATTGTGGCCAGTAACGCGGTGTTAATTGCCGAAACTGTGGCTTTAGCCGCTAAAGCTGGCGTAGATGCAGCGCAACTTGCCCCTGCTCTGGCAGGCGGTTTTGCTGATTCTTTACCCTTGCAAATTCTTGCACCACGCATGGCAACAAATAGCTTTGAGCCTGTGCAATGGAAGGTTCAAACCTTGTTAAAAGACTTAGATAATGCCGTGGCGTTGGCGAAAGAAAATACCAGTAGTACGCCTATTTCGGCGTTGGCGGCGCAGTTATTACGTTTACACGCGGCACAAGGCGCGAATTTGGAAGATTTGAGTTCGGTGGTGAAGTTGTTTAAAAAGTCATAAAGAAAAAGGCTTGGTTTCCCAAGCCTTTTTACAGTTTAAATAACCACAAAATCAGTTATTCGCTTCTTTTTTAGCCTTATGAAAACTCAACCACATGGTCACGGCCAAAATAGTCACAATAACGGCTAAAGACACTAATGCAGGGATTTTAAACACATCTAGCAATAGCATTTTAGTGCCAATAAACACCAATACAATCGCCAAACCATAGTTTAACAAGCTAAATTTATCAGCAACGCCTGCCAACATAAAGTACATAGCGCGTAAGCCTAAAATGGCATAAATGTTTGAGGTTAAAACAATAAACGGATCGCTAGTAATGGCAAAAATCGCAGGAATACTGTCCACCGCAAAAATCACATCACTCAATTCGACAAAAATTAACACCAAAAATAACGGCGTTGCGACACGTTTGCCATTTTCCCAAGTAAAAAACTTTTCGCCATCGTAGTCTTTAGACAACGGAATATGGCTTTTTAACCAAGATAGCAGTTTGTTGTCATCTAAATTTGCCTCGTCATCTGCGCCCTGCCACATCTTAAAGCCCATGAGAATCAAGAATGCGCCAAAGACATACATCAACCAATGGAACTCAGTTAGCAACCAACCCCCGACAAAAATCATAATTGCGCGTAAAATAATCGCACCTAAAATTCCGTATAACAAGACGCGACGTTGCAAGTGAATCGGTAAGGCGAAGTAGCTAAAAATCATTAAAAAGACAAAGACGTTATCCACGGCTAAGGACTTTTCAACTAAATAGCCCGTAAAATATTCCGCTGCTTTTTCGTTGGCAATCACTGAGCCGAGTGCAGAAGATGTTTCCCACCACAACAATCCACCAAATGCTAAGGCCAAACTAAACCACACGAGCGACCAAATAGCAGCACTTTTAAAGGACACTGTTTGCTGCTTTTTATTATTTAGCCCCATAAAATCAATCGCTAACGCGACAAAGACACTCAAGGCGAAGGCTGTCCACAGTAGCGGACTGGCTAAGGTTTCCATTACAAACTCCAGATTAAGAATAATCTGGCCATCTGGATTGTGTGCGGAGGAAAATGCAGGCAAACAAAACGGATGACCAAAATAAATGGTCATCCATAGTCTTGCTCGCCGTTGATGCGCTAATGCGCCGAACGACTAAACGTACCGATTGCTGTTCGAGGCTAACATGAGGTTAGCAAGCAATGTGCTGACGATACGCTTACGAGAAGCTACTCCCTATGGAGAACGGAGCCAATATATCAAACTATTGAAAAAAGAAAGCTCTACAAAAGAAAATAATGGGCAGTTGTTACACAAGTACTAATTTTGCTAAAGAAAAATGTACAATCATGCGAGTTTTTGCTAACTGAGCAATGCCATGCCCCACTTTTCTGCTAATTTGTCATTACTATTTAAAGAGCTCCCCCTCATTGACCGTTTTTCGGCAGCGAAAAACGCGGGGTTTGATGCGGTCGAAATCCAGTTTCCTTATGAATTAAGTATTGAGCAAATACACGAAGAATTAGAAATTAATGATTTAGATTTAGTGCTGATTAACGTACCTGCGGGTGATTTAATGCAGGGCGGTGATGGTTTAGCCTGTGTGCCGAAACGGGAAAATGCTTTTCGACAAGCGGTGATGGAAGCCTTACGTTATGCCGATGCCCTGGGCGTGGGTCGTGTTAATGTCTTGGCAGGAAGACAGCCGATTGACGGGGATTTTTTACATTGTCTGCATACTTTATCGGCCAATTTACGCTATGCCGCTGAAGCCTTTCAGTCGATTGGCGTAATAACAACTTTTGAAGCCATCAACACCTTTGATATGCCACGCTTTTTAATTAAATCGGTGGTTGATATGCAAGAGATGATTGAAGTGGTTGACCATCCGACGCTAAAAATGCAATTTGATTGTTATCACATGGCGCGCATGAATGAAGATTTAGCCGCGACTTTACGCGACAACATCAACGCGATTGGTCATATTCAATTTGCTGATGTGCCAAACCGCCATCAACCGTTTACGGGCAACTTGCCCTTTGCTTCTCTTTTTCAGCTGATCGGCAGCTTGAATTATCACGGTTATTGTGGCGCAGAATATCACCCAACAGGTCATACTCTCGACTCGTTAGACTGGTTTCAACCTTATCGGAGACTGCCATGACCGCCTGTGTTTTTTGTGCCATTGCCGCGAAAAAAATACCTGCCAGTATTGTTTATGAAGATGAGTACTGCGTTGCTTTCTTGGATTTATTTCCTTTACGCCCTGCTCATGTTTTAGTGATTAACAAACGTCACGCGCAATATGTGCATGAACTCACGAGTGAAGAACGTAGCCATCTCTTTGAAATTGCCAATAAAGTGAGTTTGGCGATTCGTGCTTCGTCTTTTAAACCTGCGGCGGTTCATTTTAATATTAATGACGGCAAAGCCGCGCATCAAACCGTGCCACACGTCCACTTGCATATTTTACCGCGTTATCAAGCCGATTCGGCAGCGTTTGTCGCCAGTTTATTGGCAAAACCGTTGATGATGTTGAAGGGTGGATTGAGTCGTAAGGTTTTGGATGAACAGGCGGAAGAGATTCGTAAAAATATACGCTAATTATTGCAACTATTTGCCCTAAGCCTCGTTATAAGAGATGTAAACATAGGAATTTCTCCTTATTTACCATTTTTTGCACTTCACGAGGCTTATTATGAACACTGAAACCACCCCAAACAAAAACTGCACTTGCACAAACTGCCAGTGCAAAAACTGCAACTGCGAGAATTGTGCCTGCTCTTGTTGTAACAACAACTGTCAATGTACCGCCACAGCCTGTAACTGTAGTTGTAATTGCCGTTAATCTAGAACACACAGTTAAGGGCGGATAAAATCTGCCCTCGTTTTAAGCTCCGCTAAAGGTCTGCTGCGATGACATCGAATGCCCAAGCCGCTTTATATCAAAACTATCAGCAACGCCTATTGTCTTATGTCTCGCGGCGGATTAGCACAACCGCTGACGCGGAAGATATTGTGCAAAGTATTTTTATTAAAATTCAGCAACACCCTCCTCATATTGATAATCAACCGAAGTTAGAAGCTTGGTTGCTACAGGTGACTAAAAATACGCTTATTGATTATTGGCGTAAGCAAAAAAACACGGTGTCGTTGTCGGAAGAGCATGATTTTGCTGAGGAAGAAGATCATGAAACAGAGGAAAATCCGTGGCTCAATTTAAGTTGTTGTTTATTAGCAATGATGAAAGACTTACCTGAAAAGTATCGTCAAGCGGTTGAGTTAGCCGATTTACAGGAAATTAAACATAAAGATATTGCCGTGATGATGGGTATTAGCGAATCAGGGGTAAAAAGTCGGGTGAAACGTGGCCGTGAAAAACTACACGATTTATTAGTCAGTTGTTGTACAGCCGATTGCCAATGTCGTGAAAAAACACCCGAGCAAGGTTGTTGTCATGCCTCTACACAGAATCATGCTGCTTGATAAACTCCTGCCGAATACTCTCCTCCACCAAAACAGCCACTTCAGCCGCTGTTTTATCCTGAGGATCAATCGCAGGTAGCACCGTCCAACTGATTTTTTCACCCACCGACATTGGGTATTTACCAAAACGATTCAGTGTCCATGTTTTATCAATATAAATCGGTACAACTAAAGCACTAGGGGATTTTTTTAATAATAATTTGATCCCTGCGGCGTTAAAGGCTTTCATCTCGCCAGTCACTGAACGCGTACCTTCGGGAAAAATAACGGCAGAGGTATTTGTTTGCTCAATTAACAGCCCCAAACGACCAATTTCAGTCAATGATTGCTTGGCATCATCACGATTAATCAAGGCTGCGCCACTGTGCCTTAAATTATAAGAAACACTGGGAATACCTTTACTGAGTTCTATTTTAGAGACAAATTTGGGTGAATAATGGCGTAAATACCAACTAATACCGACAACATCGAGTTTGTTTTGATGGTTAGCGACAAAAATAATCGGGCGGCTATGTGGCGTGGGTAACGGCTGAGAAAAACGTACGTTGATACGTGTTCCCAATAACCACAAAGAATGCAATAAAAAGAAGTTCAGTGCATCAACCGTGTATTGATGCGCTCGTCGGCCAAAGCCCTTACGCGCAATGATCTGCACAACATGAAACACATTGAGCAGGATCAGCCATACCAAAAAAAAGATGGGCGACAGCAAAAAACCTAAACTTTTTTTCATTAAACATAACGCTCCGTGTGCAATTGCAAAGAAGCGTTATATCGTTCCTTGCGCTAATTAACCGACAAAAATTTTCTTCGCTAACGGTAAAGCTTTAATACCACCAATGCTAACCGCTGTCATTAAACCACCAATCATCGCGCCGACGACGCCACAAGTCATAATATCTTGACCCGTTAAATATAAACCGTCGATGTCAGTTTTTGGCCGTAACCATGTTTGTTCAAAGCGTTTCGGGTCGTGGTCTAAGCCGTAGATTTCACCTTTCTCGTACCAGCAAAAGAATTGCGTCGAGAGTGGAGTCGATAATTCGTAATAATCCACTTTACCACGCAAATGCGGCATCTTTTCGTAAAGTTTTTCTAACAAACGCTGTGAAAATGCTTCTTTCAAGGCATCGTAATCATCACCACGTTTGCCCCACGGTTTGTCTGCCCATTTTTCTACCCATTCCCACGGACACGGTGCGACAATTTCTATAGTGGAACGGTCAGGATAACGTGCCGCAAAACTTGGATCCTTTGCTGATGGAAAAGAAATATAAACCATCGGGATATCGCTATTGGCATCCGCTAAAAACGTCCTGATTGATTGTTCGTAGTTTTCGTTCGGGTAAATCCAAAAGTTAGTTTTTGGCAGTTTTAGGCTTTCGGACGTTTCTTTAATACCAATGTACAAACACAAACTCGCCATCGACGGTTTGACTTGCTTCATCTTTTGCGTATAGCCCGTTTTTTGGACAATATCACTCGGCAATAAACGATTAAAGGTATTAAACACCCCCGCATTACTGATAACAATCGGTGAGCGAATATCTGTGCCGTCTTTCATACGTACACCAACGGCTTTACCCTGCTCTAAGAGGATTTTTTCCACTGCCGCATAAGTAAAGACTTCACCACCCGTTTTTTGAATTTGTGGGATGATGGTTTCAGCCATTTGTGACGCGCCACCAATCGGATAATAGCCGCCATACAAATAATGTTTGGCAATCAAGGCGTGAATCAAAAAGCTCGACTCAGCAGGCATCATGCCATTATCGCCCCATTGACCTGTTAAATAGGCAATTAAGGTTTGATTGGACGTAAGCTGCTCTAAAACTTGACGAGTAGTCTGATTAAAATAACTTGGCTGTACACGGTCACGGACTAATTTAGACAATTTGGCGATAGGTTTCGGCAACATACGCTCAATGGTAAATAACTGCATCGCGTCGGCAACTTTACCTAAACGAATGATATATTCGTCGATTGCGGCTTGTTCTTGCGGAAAACGAGCCACCAAGTTGTTGCGAAAATTATCCCGCCCTGCCACTAAGTCAAAATGGTCATCGCCTAAATGAATACGATCATAACACGGATCCATTGCCTGCCATTGCAGTTGGTCGCCACTGATAAAATCAAATAAGCGTCGGGCTAAGGTTGTTTTAACGCCAACATCACCAATGTAATGCACGCCAACATCCCACTCATAACCATTTCGGCTATAACTATGGGTAAAGCCGCCTGCGGTGTAATGTTGTTCCAATACCAACACCTTATAACCCAAGCTCGACAAACACGCGGCTGCCGTTAAGCCGCCAATGCCTGAACCAATGACAATAGCATCATAATTGCCGTTTAAACGATTAGCGCGATAACGCTTGCCAATACGAATGGTGCTGGGAGCAAGACCTGATTTGCTGGATTTTTCGACGATTTGTTCGGTCATGACGAGGTACTCATGGAGTGGTGTTGATGTTCAGGTAGTAATAAACCGTCGGCTAATAGACGGGTTACCGTTTGAGCTAAGAGGTCTAGATGTTCATCAGAAGGATATTTCACTAAACCATCAATACTGAGCATGGATAAACCATGTACCAACGACCATGCCGTGGTTGTCAGTAATTCGACGGGTAAAGGTTTAAATAATTTTTCGTCTAAACCACGCTGCATATTGTTACGAAGCATAAAAAATGAAGTCACAGACGTTTGACATAAATCAGGAAAGCGTTGGCGTTCTACCATCCGCTGACCAAACATCAAACGATAATGCGCGGGATGATGAATAGCATAATCAATATAACCCATACCAATTCGTTGTAACGAGGTCATGGCATCGGTTGGCTCAGTACCAAGATACTTTTGCATATTGTGGGTTAAGCCACTAAAACCATCACAAGCAATAGCAGCTAACAACGCTAATTTATCTTCAAAATGACGATATACCGCAGTAGGCGAGACACCAACATCTGCCGCTAATGCCCGCAAACTTAATTTGGCGACACCATCAGCTTGGAGACGATGAATTGCAGCCGTAATTAATGCTTCGCGTAAACTACCGTGATGATAATTCGGTTTAATGAGAGCGTTTGTGGTCACGTTAAATCCTAAAACTCAGGTGATTTTATCTTGTTTGAGCAGTTTATCGCCAAATGTTAACACCGTCAACATAAATTAAAATCTCCCCTAACCCCTCTTTACAAAAGAGGGGGACTTCACGCCACTTTTTAAAAAGGAGCGTGAAGGATTTCATACGCGATAATCGTGTACATCCTAAAATGTTCTCCCCTTTTGTAAAGGGGAGTTAGAGGGAATTTAAACCATAAAATCAAAAGGATGCTGCATCAGCCAATCTTTAACGGTCTGCAAACGCTGTTGCGGGTTATTTTCTTCTAACAGTTGCTGTTGCTCATCTAAGGTTAATGGCAATGCCTCCGCCAAACGCCACGCCAAAGAGCCTGAGTCTTTTAGAATATCGCCACATTCGGTAAACGACTCGGCAATGGCTTCTAAACTGTGCGGAATGGCGACGAAGGGATCGGGTGGTAGCCATTCAATGCTGGCGCGCGCTAAACCATCTTCTTCCACATGAATCGTTAAAATTTTAAAGCGTCGCCCACCCACAGCAATAGCCGCTAAACTGCCATCAACCAGCGCGACTTTTTGTACAATATAGGCAGCGCAACCAATGTCATAAGGAAAAGCAGGCTCGCCCACCTCTTTACCATAACGAATACGGACAATACCAAAAGGATTCGATTTACCACATTCATCTAATAATCGCCGATAACGTAATTCAAACACCCGCAACGGCAACTCGCCTTGTGGATATAAGACACTATTCAGAGGAAAAATGGGCAGTTGGTAAGTCATTCTCCATTTCCAACTAAGTTAGAACTTACGCGGCTATCACGGCACGTAAATCCTGAGTTTTGAGAAATAATTTAACTCGCATCAATGTTAGCCTAGCTCAAAATCAACATAATGAGAGCTAAAAATAGATTTATCGGAAAAAAATAGCGTTATGGACGATTCATTTCCCCCCGTAGTCAGAACACGTTATAGTCAGGTTCTAGGAGTGAGGATTTGCTATGCCCCTGAGTCGCCGATTATTACAACCATTATTATCTCGTGCGCTGATTCACCCCCGCTTACATTCACTACTGCAAGCACGATACGACTGGCTACGCCGCATTCAACGGCGACCTCATCAAGTCATTGTCTGGATTAGGCTAAATGACCCTTATAGCTATCTATTAATTCAAGCATTGCCCCGTTTTCTCGAACACTTTTCCGTGCAATTAATTGTCAAAATTTTACCGTTTCAAGAGCCCAGTCATACTTTTAGCCATGATGTCCGTGACGCGTGGTATTTAGCGCAATTTCATCAATTACATTTCCATGATTTTCAATCTCCGTCAGAAGAAAACTGTTTTATCGCCAGTCAATTACTATTAGCGAATCGTAATTTACCCACCACTGATTTTCTGTTTTTGGCCAAGCAAGTGCTAAGCTGTTTATGGGAGCATCAAAGCCACAAATTATCGACCCTCGTCTTACGCTTTCGACAATTAGCAGCATCCACAACACAAAACAAAATGATGAGTGCGCTCCGTGAGTTTCAACGTCATGGTCAAGAAAAAAGCGCGCAGCTTTATTATCAAGGTGAATGGTATTGGGGCTTAGATGATTTAAGTGATTTAGGTGATAGATTAACGGCCATTGGTTTAAACCAACTGCTGCATCAATTTCAATTAAATAGCGATAGTATTTATCAAGACAACGATTATTTAATTAACGATTGGGAACAACTAGCGACTATTCGTACGCAAAAATATAGCCTTGATTATTTCTTTCGTTTTGATGATCCCCTGTCTTATATTTATTTAACACCGCTAATCGCCTTAGCGGAGCATTACCAATTAAAACTACACCTTAAACCGATTTTAACTCAGACCGCCAGCCCCATAGAATGGCATACTCAGCTACATCGCTATGCGCGTTTAGCGGAAAAATACCGCTTAGCGTTTGGAGAAGTTTGTTTACCTAACGAACAAGGTATTAATATCTGTTGTGCGTTATTTCACTACGGCCAGCAACATGGCAATGCCGACAAAATCACTCAAGCATTATTAACTGCAATTTGGGCAGAGGGCAAAGATGTCTCGCATTTGCCTCATCTTCAAGCCCTATTAAAAGCCAGCCATTGCGACATTCCACAACTGAAAAAATACTTAAAATCGGTGCAATCTTCACCGCAAATTGAACGATACACAGTAGAATGGGCAGCTTTAGAAGTATATGAGTCACCCAGTTTTTATTTACAAGGACATCGACGACTTGTTTTTTCGGGGGCACACCGTTTATGGGCTATCGAAATGGCGATCGTTGATAATATGAAACTCATAGGAACTATTTAGGCTTATTTATGTTGGCCACCGATCAAAAAATAACAGGCTTAAAAGCAATATTACCCCGCAGTTTTAGTAAGCAACTGAGCGTTTTATCGGCTCTTTCTTTATTAATTGCTTTAACGCTATTTGCCGTGACTATTTATTCGCAACAACGCGAAATTAATGAAAAAAGTGCCATTAATCAAGGCTCTTTAGTCATTAGCAATTTAAGTACGATTGTCGAGCAAGATGTATTAATTGCCAATAAAAAATCTATTCGTACACTTTTACTTAACACCGCTATTTTTAATGAAATTCGTGAGCTAATTATTACGGATGCCACTGGAAAAATTTTAGTTCATATTGAGCATGCCGTTCGAGAAGAGCCGACAGAAAAGCTAAATAACTCGACTTTATCGACACCCAAAACCAAAGATTTTTATTATGCTATTAATAAAGATGAAAGTATTATTTATTTTTGGCAGCCGATTGGCGATTATGGTTGGGCGTATATGCGCTACGATTACTCATCGCAATCAAACAGCTATTTAGAAACGCTTAAAAACGCCTTAATGATGGCCGTATTTATTGCCATTATTAGTGGCATATTTTTCTTTTATTTACTGAGAGCCCCCATCAAAGACCTCAATAAACTAATTGATTTTGCCCAATCATTAGACGTTTACAAAGGTGTTAAAGAAATACATATTAATTCTCACGTTGATGAAATCAAAGATTTAAACTTCGCCCTTAATCAATCGGCACTACGTTTATTTGAGCAAAGCCAAAAGCTGATTCGCTCCGAATCGCGTTACAGTCACGTGATTGATAATGTCCATGAAGTGATTTTTCAAACCGATACGCAGAGTAATTTTACTTTTCTTAATCCAGCTTGGCATGATGTCACTGGCTTTCCGACCGAATCGATGCAAAAAAAGTCGATGATTGACTTTATCTCGCCCGAACAACAAAAAGGCATTTTTCACCTGTTACAACAACTGTTTAACGGCAGCAGCGACCAAGTCCGTTGTGATACTCAAATCATGACCGCCTCACATGAAAGCCGATGGATTCATTTATGGATTAGTTTGATTTATGACGAAAATGGCGCAATTTGCGGCACCACAGGCACGATTAATGACATTACCACGCGTAAACAAACCGAAGGTGCGTTAATCGCCGCCAAAGAAGCGGCTGAATTAGCCACTCGTGCCAAAAGTGAATTTTTAGCGACCATGAGCCATGAAATTCGCACGCCCATGAACGGTATTTTAGGCATGGCGCAATTATTACTGGATACGCCACTCAATCAAGAACAACAAGAATATTCGCGCATTTTGTACCATTCAGGGCAAGCGTTGTTAACGATTATTAATGACATTCTCGACTTCTCAAAAATTGAAGCGGGAAAGTTGACAATGGAGCAAATTCCTTTCGATTTGCAAAAACTATGTGAAGAAGTGTGTGATTTATTATTGTCGCAAGCGAGTAATAAAGACCTTGAATTGGTGTTGTCTTATAGCCCAAGTTGTCCACGGACACTGATTGGCGATCCCAATCGCATTCGTCAGGTTTTATTAAACTTACTGGGTAATGCCATTAAATTTACCGCTAAAGGTTATGTCGCGTTAAAAATCTCTGCCGATGTTGTGACTCCCGCTGACATTGAGTTAAACCTTGAAATTATTGATACAGGCATTGGTATTCCACTGGAAAAACAAGGCAGCCTCTTCCAATTATTCTCTCAAGCCGATGCGTCAACCACTCGTCGTTTTGGTGGTACTGGCTTAGGTTTAGCGATTTGTAAAGGTTTGTCGGAGTTGATGGGTGGCCACATTTCGCTGACCAGTGCCCCTAGTCAAGGCTCCACCTTCAAAGTCCATATTTGCTTAAAACGTCAACATGCGGTTGAGCGTTCCTTACCCCAATATCCTGAGCTACATTTTATTCCCATTTTAGTGATTGATACGCTGGCGATTAACCGCTCACATATTGGTGATTGTTTGCAGCGTTATGGTATGCGTGTCGAAAGCGCCTCCTCGACCGAAGAAGGCATGGTCAAACTCAAACTCATGAACCATTTATCGCCCAGAACACCGTTTATTTTAATTGATGGCCAATTAGCTAAATCCAGTGAAGGTATGTCTTTTGCGCACTCTGTTCGTCAAAACCCTCAATTTGCCAATAGCCATTTAATATTGATGAGTCAAATACCGTTACGCGCCCTGAACCCATCGCTCTATAACGCTTTCAATGGTTTTGTCGCTAAACCCATTCGTTTTTATGCTTTAATTAATGAAATCGCGGCGGTACATTTAGGCAAAAAGACCTTTTTACAAAACAAAGATGCCGTCGAACCAGACAGCAGCGACAACAAATCGACCACCACCAATACACCTGCAATTACACCCCATAAATACAACAAAATGCACGTTCTATTAGCCGAAGATAATATTGTTAACCAAAAAGTCGCGATGCGAATGCTAGAAAAAGCAGGGGCGCAAGTTGACCTTGCTCAAAACGGTAAAGAAGCCCTAAAACTCATTGAAGCTAAGACGTATCAGATGATTTTTATGGATTGCCAAATGCCCGAAATGGATGGCTTTGATGCCACACGCGCCATTCGCTTATTTGAACAAAGCCATGACCGTAGCCGAACACCAATTATTGCCCTCACCGCCAACGCCCAAGAAGGTGACCGTGAAGAATGTTTAGCCGCAGGTATGACCGACTTTTTACCTAAGCCGCTTAAACAAGATGCGCTGCATATTTTGCTGAAGAAATATCAACCGAGCAATTGGGTTGATAATGCGGGATGAATGCCTCTAGCTTTACTTAAATATCCCTTCGACTCCGCTCAGGGAACGTTTTGCGGTGGCTGAGCGGCGTCGAAGCCAATATATAAGACATTAACGATACGTTGCTTTAGCCACCGCATAACAATCTTCAATATGCTGATAAACAATACGGCGCAAGACAAAGTAGCCTAAACCTGCGGCCACCATTTGCCCACCAAAGGGAATAAATTTTGCGACTTGTTTAGAAATCACTTTGGTAGCCATGCCTTGTACGCTTTGCCGCACAATCGTCCGCGTCACCACTAAACCCAAAAACTGTGAACCACGACGAGCGATTTCAGTCCATGCTAATTTTTTAGTTTCAGGGTCAAAGGCTTCAATTTGCTCGGGTGCCAAACCAAAACGCTGACTGATTTCAGGAATTAACACTGTCAGCATACTGGCATCGACTACCACATCTAAAAAAGGCACAGGCACAACCGCCACCCCTGCCGACACCAACGCCCGTTTACGCGCTAATGTTCGACATTGCTCACGAATCATATCGACTTCACTTTGACGAGACATAATATTGCTCTTTGTTGTTCTTGTTGTCATTGGCTGGAACGTACTAAGCGTACGGCAAAATTTTGAAATTTCAAATGATCATCGGCTTTACCGTAATCAAAATAAAACAACCACGCATATTGATGATCCTGCGCACTGGTCGAAGACGACCAATACCATGTATTACTCGGTAACTGGGCAAAATAACGGGTGTTAATTCTTTGCGGTTGTTCACTTTTACTATCATGCGCTGAGCTTAATAAAGTTTCTAATTGCGCTTTAGTCGGTAACTTCCAATCGCTAAAACCACAAATACCACCCTGTTGATTGACCGTTTGTACATACGCTTGCGTATTGCATTGCGACAAAGTTTTACCACAACTACTACCCTGCTCACTGTCTTTGGCAACTTCATGTCGATCTTGATAACCCATTTGGCCACCGTTGTTATTGGCATCACTGTCGTACCATGTATAAGTCCATTCTTTGTCACGCAAACCTTGATCGTTGGTCTTTTCTTCCCATATCAAACCCGTCGCATTGTCCTTTACACACGCCCACGTTGTTGCATAAATCGGCAGTGGTTTACCTTGACCATCTAATTTGGTTAATGCGTTTTCTGCCCATACCGACTGCACCATGCTCGTCAATAACAGTGCGAATACAACAGTATAAATTCTTATGGACGAGCTCATCATCACCACTCCCATGACTCACACTTAATTTTTTGGGTTTCGTTTCAATTCTTTAGTGCTAAAAAATAACACAAAGCCTTCTATGCTGCCGCCAATTTTTATCGTTTCATCTATTCTATATTAAGACTACAAAAATAAAACGTTATGTTATAGTATAACTATAAAAGCAAAACTCATTCAGCCTTAGAGACTCGCAACTATGTATAAAATCGGATTATTAACTTTTGGCCTTTGTTTCAATCAATTCGCAAGTGCCGAAAACACCACAACTATCACCACAGGCAGTCGTTTTAACCCACAAATATCATTGATTTTAGATGGTAATTTTTATCACGATAATCAAAAAGGCAAAAGTGGCGAAATACTGGGCGGCGCAGCAGGCATTGGTCATGGTGTCAGCTTTGGCGAAGAAGAAGCAGGATTACAAAAAGGCTTTAATTTAGGTGAAAGTGAACTTGTTATGTCTGCCGTTGTTGATCCTTCATTCGATGGCCTGTTAATCATGACCGTTGGTGCTGATGGTGGTGTTGCGCTGGAGGAGTCCTATTTACAAACACGCCAATTACCCTATGGGCTAAAAGTCAAAATGGGTAAGTTTTTAAGTGGTATCGGTTATCAAAACGCCAAACACAAACATACATGGGACTTTGCCGACCAAAATCTGGCTTATTTAGGCTTATTAGGCGGTGAAGGTTTTAAAGATACGGGTTTACAACTGACTTGGGTGGCACCGACTTCTTTTTATACCTTGTTAGGGGTAGAAGCCTTACAAGGTAATGACCAAGAGCGCTTTGGCACACAAATTAATAATGCCGATGCCGAGACGATTTTAGGTAATGCCCAATCCTTACCTGAAGCTAAAGCAGGCCCTCGGATTCGCACTTTATTTGCCAAATTTGCTCCTGATGTCGGCGACAGCCAAGCCTTACAAATTGGTCTGTCTTATGCTCAAGCCCAGCAATATCAACAAGTTTTAGATAATGATGGCACACCCGTCAATGGTGATGAATATGCCCTTGATGGCACACAAACACTCTATGGGCTAGATTGGGTGTATAAATGGGACAGCGCAGGTGAGTTGGGTCAAGGTGATATTAAAGTCACGGGTGAATATTTGCGAATGAAAAAAGACATGAAAGTGACGGCCATAGGCACAACGGCAAACCTTGTTGTTGGCGATAGCGTCACAGGCAGTCAAGATGGTTACTATCTACAAGCCAGTTATGGCATTGCTCCGCGCTGGTCGCTTGCCAGCCGTTACGATGTCAATGGCGCGACTAACGAGCTAAATACAGCAGGAACAACAACGGAATTTAAGCAATCTTCACGCATCGGCGTTTCTTTAGCTTTTTCGCCCAGTGAGTTTTCACGCTTACGTTTGCAGTTAGCTAAAGGCAACATTTATGATGATGCAGGAACAAAAACAGCACTTAAACAAGTGTTTTTACAATACACACACAGCTTGGGAGCTCATGGGGCACATAAGTTTTAAGACCCCCCCCTCTAACTCCCCCTTTGCCAAAGGGGAGAACTTTCTGACTTTGGCAGATGTTACGGCTAAGCCTCCCTTAACAAAGGGAGGTTTGGAGGGGTTTCCGAAAAAAGAAAAACACCAACAGACCATCATTAAATTGAGAATCCAAAATGAACCGTTTAATTTTAACTGTTGTGATATTGATGTGGAGCACTCTCTCCGTCGCTGCCATTAACGTCGTTGCTACTACCAGCAGCATGGGGATGTTAACGCGCACCGTCGGTGGCGAATTTGTGAAAGTCACCGAATTGGCGTTACCTGACCGCGATATTCACACCTTACAAGTCCGCCCATCGATGCTGCAAGCCTTACGACAAGCACAGTTAGTGGTGGCGATTGGTGCAGAGTTAGAACAAGGTTGGTTGCCGCCCGCCATTGAAGGCTCAGCAAACGCTAAAATTTTACCCAATAGCTTAGGTTATTTTGAAGCGGCTGCTCAAGTGCCATTGATTGATGCTCAAGGCAGTGCTAATCGTAGCGATGGTGATGTTCATCCTTTGGGCAATCCTCATGTTCAACTTGATCCTGTTCGGATGGCCGAGATTGCATACGCCTTAGCAGAACGTTTAGCGAAACTCGACGTCACTCATAGTGCTAACTTTCGTGCCAATGCCGCCAGCTTTAAAAGTGCCGTCAATAGCCAATTAGCTCACTGGCAACAACTGGCGGCCAACAATAAAGGCGTCATGCTCTACCACAAGGATGCCAAATATTTATTAGCTCGTTTCAATATTCCCTTATTAGCCACGGTTGAACCGCTCGCAGGCATTCCTCCTACAGCTAGCCATATCTTGAGCTTGGTGCGGCAATTTAAGGGTAAAAAAGGGGTGATTTTGCATACCGTCTATCAAGGTAATGCAGGCATTGCTCAACTCGCGTCACAGCTTGGTTGGCAACATATTGCTTTGCCTTTAGAACCCGCCAACAATAGTCATCAACAAGCCTATTTTGCGCTGATTGAGCAATGGTTAACGGCAGCGGCGAATAATAAATAGTAGGTTGTACTTATGTCATTACTCCATCTGCAAGATTTAACGGTCGGCTATCAAAAACCCATTTTAGCCAACGTCACCTTTGAAGTAAAAAAAGGCGAAGTGTTAGGACTGAGTGGCAGTAATGGCTGCGGTAAAAGTACCTTACTCAAAGCCTTGAGTGGCGAAGCTCGTATTTTTAGTGGCATCGTCAGCAAATTACCTACCTTAAAAATCAGCTTACAAAAACAACATCCGCCTCGTTTAGCCGACTTCCCGTTATCCGCCAACGAATACCTTAAATTAATGGCTGCGCACGAAATAGCATTACCACCGCGTTTGGAAATACTGCGGCATAAGCGGGTCGATAGTTTGTCAGGGGGTCAGTTTCAATTGTTAAGTATTTTTGCCTGTTTAGCATCACCCAGTCAGTTGGTATTGCTGGATGAGCCGACGAACAATCTTGATCCTGCGGGCGTAAATTTATTGTTGACGATGTTAAAAAATCGTCGCCCCGAACAAGGTATTGTCTTAATTAGTCATGACCATGATTTTGTCGCCGCAGCAACTACCCGACAAATTGATCTGACCGCTCTCCACTGTTCAGATTTATAACTATGATCGATTTACTGTTAGACCCATTATTTCGTATTCCTTTATTGATCGGCCTGTGTGCCAGTATTGTTTTGCCGTTGCTCGGTGCTTTTTTACACGCTCGTGAGGAATGGCTTGCGGCTCTGGGTGTGGCTCATGTCACCGCCGCCGCACAATTGGCAGGTGCGGCATTGGGCTGGCCGTTATTAGCCAGTGGAGCATTAGGCGCCATCATTGCCGTTGCCGCGAAACAACTCAGCGCGCAACAAGGCAATTTAGGCTATGCCTTGATGATGTTAGCGGGTTGGTCAGTCTTGTATTTAGTGGCCGCCAACAGTGCACTAGGAGAGTCTTTAGGCCATGCCCTGAGTGATGGCCAAATCTTTTTAGTCGGCAAAGAACAATTTATTGCCATTTTAGTCGTGAGTTTGCCGTTTTTAGCGTGTATCCCTTGGTGGTCTAGACGTTTATTAAGGGCTCGTTTTTTTAGTGGTTATGAACAAGCCAATCAACTCCCCGCATGGCGTTGGCACGGCAGTTTTGATTTGTTAGCCGCCCTGTTATTGGCGTTTAGCACTGCTTCTTTAGGTTTGATGGCGAGTTTTGCTTTGGTGGTTTTACCCGCTTGGGCGGTGTTTGGCTGGTGTAAAAGTTGGCAACAATCGTTAGTGGCTTGTGTGATTATTGGTGTCGTTAGCTATCTGATTGCCTTTATCGTCGCGTTGACTGAAGATCAACCGTTTGCCCCTGTGCAGGTGGCGGTATTACTTATTTTGGCTGTCCTCTCGCGCTTATCTCGAATCATCATTCATCATCGCTCATAAACTTCCACACAGGAAAATCATCGTTTGTTCATATTCACTTCATCCATCGCCTAAGTCCTGAGTTATCATTACTACTAGAAATTAAAACCCTGTGGAAGTAATCAAAGTCCACGTTTTTAGTAGTAGTGAGTGCTATGTCATCCCCCGAAAATAACTTTCTCAGTGATTGCCAACAACGTATTCAGCCGTGGCTCGACGACTTTTTGCAGCAACAAAATGGGCTGGCCAGTCACTTATCCGCTGCTATGCGCTATGCCGTCCTCAACGGCGGAAAACGGGTGCGCCCAGCATTAGCGTATGCGAGTTGCTTAGCCTGTGGAGGGACTTTAGCCGATGCGGACAGCGCAGCAGGGGCGGTGGAATTAGTGCACTGCTACTCCTTAGTGCACGATGACTTACCGTGTATGGATGATGATGATTTAAGGCGCGGCTTACCCACCTGTCACAAAGCCTTTGATGAAGCGACAGCCCTCCTCGCAGGCGACACACTACAAGCATTAGCCTTTGTGGCGTTAACCAGCAGCCATTTAGACAGTTCGCAAATATCCCGACAGGTACAAAAACTAGCACTCGCCAGTGCTAATATGGCTGTTGGCCAAGCCTTAGATTTAGCAGGTGAAGGCCAACAATTATCACTCGCAGAATTAGAACAAATTCATGAACATAAGACTGGGGCATTGATTCGCGCCAGTGTCCTAATGGGTGCAATAGCAGCGGGCTGTGATGATGAAACCACACTCAACGCCCTTGACCTGTATGCCGCCAAATTAGGTTTAGCGTTTCAAGTACATGATGATATTTTAGATGTTATTGGCGATACCGAAAAACTGGGCAAACAAGCAGGAGCCGATGCCGAACACGATAAAGCCACGTATCCCGCATTATTAGGCTTAACCGAAGCGCAGTCTTTAGCGGCGCAACTGCATGATGAAGCCGTTTTTGCCTTAAAGCCGTTAGGTTGTCGGACAAATGCATTAATTTGGTTGGCAGATTTTCTCGTTGCCCGTGACCATTAAGCTATAATCAAACTTTTAGGATTTACGCGGTTGTCGCTTACAAATCCCCCCCAGCCCCCTTTCCTAAAGGGGGTGGTGAAGTCCCCCTCTTTTCAAAAGAGGGGTTAGGGGAGATTTATCAAGCGCGATGCGTAAATCCTGACCCTATTACTCACTATTGCTAGCTTATAAATAATGTTTAATCACATTCCTTTAACACGCCCCAATACACCTTTACTTGACGCAGCCTCGATGCCCGACGCCCTGCGTCAATTGCCTATTACCGCATTGCCGAGTTTAGCGCGGGAAGTACGCGAATATTTATTGTGGTGTACAGGTCAAACAGGCGGTCATTTTGGCGCAGGTTTAGGGGTAATTGAGTTAACGATTGCGCTGCATTATGTCTATAACACGCCATTTGACCGCGTAGTATGGGATGTTGGCCATCAAGCTTATCCGCATAAAATTTTGACGGGTCGCAAGGAGCAAATGCTAACGATTCGTCAAAAAGACGGTTTAGCAGCTTTTCCCAATCGCGCCGAATCGGAATATGACACATTTGGTGTTGGTCATTCATCCACTTCTATTTCTGCCGCTTTAGGGATGAGTCTCGCAGCGCGTCAACAACAATCTGGCCGTAAAGTCGTTGCTGTTATTGGTGATGGTGCTATGACCGCAGGCATGGCTTTTGAAGCCCTCAACGATGCTGCCCATAACAAAGCCGATATGCTTGTTGTCCTCAATGACAATCAAATGTCAATTTCTAATAATGTCGGTGGTTTATCCAATTATTTAGCCCGAATTTGGGCGAGTAAAAACTACATTGCCTTGCGCGAGGAAGGCAAAAAAGTCTTAGCAACCATGCCCGTGGCGTGGAACTTTGCTCGGCGCACCGAAGAAAGCGTCAAACACTTAGCCGCCTCCACAGGCACATTATTTGAAGCCATCGGCTTTAATACTATTGGCCCCATTGATGGCCACGACGTTATTGAATTAGTGAAAGTATTACGCAGTTTACGCAAAGCACCTGGCCCTCAACTGTTACATATTTACACCACTAAAGGTAAAGGTTTTGCCCCTGCCGAAGCCGACCCTATTGGTTATCACGCCATAAGTAAAATCCCCCCTGCCGTTGAGCGAGGCATCACACCTGCGGTGAAAAAACCTAAATACTCCGAAGTGTTTGGTGAATGGTTATGTGATATGGCCGCACTAGATACACGTTTAATTGGGATTACGCCTGCAATGTGTGAAGGCTCAGGGATGGTGAAGTTTTCCCAGCTATTTCCTCAGCGTTACCATGATGTCGCCATTGCCGAACAACACGCAGTGACTCTCGCCGCAGGCATGGCCTGTGAAGGTTTAAAACCTGTCGTTGCGATTTATTCGACTTTTTTACAACGCGGTTATGACCAATTAGTTCATGATGTCGCTTTGCAAAATTTAGATGTGACGTTTGCACTGGATCGTGCAGGTTTAGTGGGCGAAGATGGCCCGACTCATGCGGGTGCTTACGATTACGCTTATATGCGTACCATTCCCAATATCGTGATTTTTGCCCCGAGCGACGAAAATGAATGTCGGCAAATGCTCTACACCGCTTACCAATATCAAGGCTGCACCGCCGTTCGTTATCCACGCGGCACAGGCACAGGTGTAACAATTCAAGAAAAAATGACCGCACTGACTATTGGCAAGGGTGAGATTAAGCGACACGGCGAAAAAATCGCGATTTTAGCGTTTGGCAGTATGCTGACACCGAGTTTACAGGCCGCAGAAGCACTCAACGCGACGGTTGCCAATATGCGTTTTGTTAAACCACTGGATGAAGCCTTAATTAGACATCTAGCGGCTGAACATGATTTATTAGTGACTATTGAAGAGCACGCCATCATGGGCGGCGCAGGCAGTGCCGTTAACGAATTTTTAGCGCAAGCCAATATCGTTAAATCGGTATTAAACTTGGGCATTCCTGATGCCTTTATCGAACACTCCAGCCATGCCGAAATGCTGGCCAGTTGTGGTTTAGATGCACAAGGCATTAAAAATGCCATTAATCAGCGCGTTTCAATATTTTAAACCTTCGCTTAATAGCGTCATAAAAGCGGATTTTAAGCCGTTTTTGTGACGCATTTGTCAATAATAGCTCCTCATACTACCCACGCTCTGTAAATGGGTACAATTCTTGCTCCTAACTCCTTGAGGATTTATAAACCCTATAAATCCTCGTTCTTAGGCTTCTCTAAACCGACATATTTATCCTGTCCAATAGAGATTGAACGGTATCGACAAATAGTCATACACGTTTTAAACAGCCCTTTCTGAGGAGTTTTAATCATGTTATCTCGAATGTTGAAATATCTCGTCATTGCCTGCATGGTGACGACCTGCTTGCCTGCATGGGCTAAATTGTCTGATGCTGAAGCAGTGAATATGTCAGGCTTACAACGGATGTTGAGTCAACGGATTGCCAAAAGTTATTTGATGTTAGGACAAAGAGTCAGTGTGCGCGAAGCTACACAACAACGCGAAAAAAGCGTTGTCTTGTTTGAAAAGAATCTGAGCGAGCTCAAAACTTACGCGCCCACGCCTGAAATTAGCACTAGCTTGGGCAATGTTGAAGCGGTTTGGTCGGGCTATAAAAAGCGCGTATTAACCACTCCGTCCAAGAGCGAAGCCTTAAGTGTTATTCGTCAAAGTGATGAGGTGCTAACGCTCAGTGAAAAAGTGGTGAAACAGATTCAAGATTACAGCAAAGTCTCTAGTGCCCGTTTGGTCAATATTTCAGGTCGTCAACGGATGCTCAGCCAACGTATTGGTAAACTGTATTTAACACAAAGTTGGGGCTTAAATTACGATGGCCTCGACCACGACCTCCAAGTTGCTATTAGTGAATACGAAAGCACTTTGCAGGAGTTAACTGACAGCGGCATGAATACGCCTGATATCAAAGAAGGCTTAGCTCGAGTCAAAAGTATTTGGAAATTTTCCAAAGCTGGCTTTGCACTATCTAACGATAATTTATTTGTGCCAACGGCTATTTGCAACACCACCGAAAACTTGCTGAAACACATGCAGACAATAACCAAACTCTACGAACAACAAATGCAACTTGCTGATAATAATAAAAATTTACCTTTACACAAATCATAATAACCACACCCTCTCTCACTGAGAGGGTTTTTATTCAAACTCATGACGCACACACCACAAAGGCACAACGATACAGACAAATACAATTCCGTTAATCAGTGCATTAACCCACAAACCATAAAAGCTCGAATAAATACTGTCATATACCGCCCAGACGACACTGGCTAAAATCATTAACCACCAAGCACCTTTGGTTGGTATGGCAAAAGACTGAGTCACTACCGCCCAAAACAGTACGCCCCAACTGGCAATCGTCGGGCCAAAAATCCCAATTAAAAACTGCAAAAACAATAAATCTTGCGTCGAGCTTAATGCAAACACATCCGCCATTAAGCGAAAATAGGGTTGAGCTATTTCTAACTGCACCACGACTGGTAACATCAAGCCCCCAATAATATGAGCAATGGCCAAACACTGTAGCCAACGCTTTGCGTAGAGCATAACGATTTTACTCAGCCTCAAATAAAATAGTTTTTGGATATTTATTAACCAACAAATCACCGTTCATCGACTTATTCTCCCGATTAATGCCATTTCTAATTAACATTTATTCTTAGCTAGCTATACTCTACCAACGTGAACTGTATCACAAATCTAATTAGCTCCTATTTAAAACACTCGCCGTGATTTAACACTAACATTGAGGAAGTTCTTTGATAAAAACTATCGCCCAAATTCGCTTACTGCAACGCTTGTGTCAAGCAAGTATCGCCATTGCCACAATATGTGTCGCTATTTTTTTGGGTGCTATTTTAAAAATTTATCATTTAAAAAGTGACTTGGGGCATTTAGTCGAAGATGTTTTTTTAATTGCCACGCTGATGGCTGGCGTGCTGGTATTGGCGTTGCGTTATATACGCTGCCCCGTGTGTCATAATGTCTATGTTGGTAAAAATGAACCCACTTTTTTTAACGAAAAATGTCGTTATTGTGGTCGCCGCTCAGGTGATACGAGCTAAATCGACCTTACGCATTATTTGAAGCACACTTAATAAACGCCATAAATATTCGTGTTTACTTATTTATGGCCTCTACATCCACCATCGGTGAGTCTAATTTTTTCACCTCAACAGGAATTTCGCTCAACCTGCCATAAAGTCGAGAGTCCGCCAGCAACGGCCACCACTCATACAACAAGATTTCCAGTGGTTTCCACATCGCCACCCAGCCAATAATCAACAAGCCTTCATTAATAGTACGCATGGTCATATCTTCCGTCGGCAACCAAAGACGAATAAAACTACACACAAACAAGAATAATAAACCCACCACTAAACTGGAACGCCCTAAACGCAAACGTTGTTTGACTTGAAAACGGGTGACCATCTCACGGTAACGAAAATAATTACGAATAGATGACTGAATAAAGGTAATCGTTTCTGGCTGTGTTTCTGCAAGATAAATCACTAATTTGACGTGTTTATGGCCATGTAGCTCACGAAAAGCATTAATTAAATACTCGGCGGCATCGGCATCTAGATCACGCTCATGGAACGGCGAAGGGTCAAATGAATTAAATAATTGCGCGGGCTCGTTAAGTTTTAACTCAATAAGATTCCACGTTCCCTCTCGGCGATAAATACCGCTAACACGGGCTAATGACATGGCATTGCCAACTAAATTTGATTAAAAGTTGACTATTTTTAGAGAAGAATGAACTAATAACAATGCCTAAAAACAGTCATTTGGTTTTCTTAAACTGGAGCGGGTGAAGGGAATCGAACCCTCGCCGAAAGCTTGGGAAGCTCCCGTTCTACCATTAAACTACACCCGCATTTTACGCGCTGATAACAAGCTGTGTAGCTCGTCTCAGCGCGCAATTATCTTACTTCTTTTTAGCTTTCTTCACTTCAGCTTTGCCAGCTTCTTCTTTGGTGATTTTCAATAGCTCTACTTCAAAAATCAACACAGAATTAGGTGGTATAGTACCTGCACCCATTTCGCCATAGGCTAAATTTGCTGGAATAGTAAAACGTGTTTTACCACCTTCTTTCATCAGCTGTACGCCTTCAGTCCAACCAGGAATCACTTGATCTAAACGGAATGCCGCAGGTTGGCCACGGGCAATTGAGCTGTCAAATACCGTTCCATCGGTCAATTTACCTTCGTAATGCACTTCAACATTATCGGTTGCTTTAGGTTTTTTGCCTGTGCCTTCAGTCAGCACTTCATATTGTAAGCCAGTACTTGTCGTAATAACGCCTGCTTTTTTGGCATTTTCTGCTAAGAAGGTCGCGCCTTTCGTTTTATTTTCTTCACCTTGCTTTTGAAATTCCTCTTGTGCTTGCGCCATGCGACGCTCTTTATAATCTGTTAGCACTTTTTTAATGTCATCTTCGCTAAGTAAACCTTGTTTACCGCCATAACCATCTTTAAAACCTGCAACAAATTTTTCGATATCTAAGTTTTCAATAGCCGCTGCATTATTTTTACCAAAGACAAAACCTAAGCTATAGGCCACTTTGCTATCATCGTTCGTTAAGGCATTGGCTTCTGTTGCTGTCGGTGCTGCGGCAACAGCGGCTGGCGCGGCAAAGGCACTGTGAGTAACGGCCAACGCTGCAACAAGTAATAAACGCTTCATACATACTCCAAATTTAAAATAGTAAGTTCTTCAACATAGGCTTAGCAAAATAGAGCATCAAAAAACACTCTCGCACTACGAGGCAACACACGCCTCTAAAATTAAGCATCAAACACTTAAGTTTAAAGCTCAATAGTGACAATATTTCGACATAAATCCTAAAAACCCACAGAGCATACGTTGAGCGAAAAAAATAAGCTAGATTACCTGTGTCTATCATCGGTAATTGTATTTTTGTCGGACAAAAAATATCGCTTTTGTCATATATTTGGAGTATTTTTCATCTACTGACATCATCTTTTGGAGTATCACACCATGTCTAGCAAAAAAAAATCTGTTAAAGCCGAAAAAATCGTTGCCGACACTAGCGCGCAACTGCAAAAACTTGCGAAAAAAGCACAAAAAGAAGCTGAGAAATATATTGAGTCCGCACGTAAACTCGTTGAAAAAGCTGAAGCGAGCTATAAAGACGTGTTAGCTAAATTATCACAAGTCATCAAAAGCGGTGATATTGATGCACAAAAAATATTAAAAGATGCACAAACTCACGCCGAAGCCGCTTTAGAAGCCGCTAAAAAAGATTACGAAAAAGCGAAAAGCTTTTTTCAATCCAGCGATTTACGCTCTTATGTCCAAACTAAATTTAACCAAGGTAAAGATGCCGCTATTGCTTTAGCGCAAGAAGTAAAAAAAGAAGCGACTCATGTTGCCGATGAAGTGAAAAAAGAAGCTTCTCATGTTGCTGATGAAGTCAGCAAAGCGGCAAGCAAAGTTAAAAAGGAAGCGACTCACGCGGCTGAAGAAGTCACTAAAGCCGCTGAAAAAGCCACAGCTCCTGTCAAACGTGCCGTTACTGCACGTAAGCCAGCCGCGCCTAAAGCACCTGTTGCCACTGCCACTGTAAAACGCACAGTGACACGCAAGCCTGCGGCTCCTAAAGCTCCCGCTGCTGCCGTTGAAGTACCTGCAACGCCTGTTGCTGACGCACCCGCAAACGATACAACAACTGCCTAATTGCTTCGCGGTTGGTGTCAAAGGGCGGCTTCGGTCGCCCTTTTTCGTATTTTTCAACCCAATACTAAGACTGTAGCCACGCTCTTGCTCGGTAATGGCAAAAAAAATCTTCATACAGATTCGGGATTTTCACATACTCCTCCAGAAGGCCATCTCGCAACTCATCCCGTACTACCACCATAGGGGCTAACACAGTACTGACCACGTCGAGTATTTTTGGCTTACCATCCCAGACGTTTGGACGGCGTATTTTTTATTGATCCACAAGCCCCATCCGGACAGCGTAACGCACTAGGCATGCCAACTCGCGGATGCCCAACCGTTGCATTAATTGGCTGCGATGCGCCTCAATTGTTTTTAAGGACAGGCTTAATTCATCGGCCATCGCCTTGCTGGAATAGCCCAAGGCAATCAGCTTTAATATCTGTACTTGACGTGCAGTGAGCGTGTTCGGCATGGATTCTTTTTCCGAGTTTTTTTGCAGCAATCCCAAAATTTGTTTTGAAACTGACGGGCTGAGGTATATCTCGCCGCGCATGACCGTATCGATGGCATTGAACAATTCGGTCGGTGCGGAATCCTTGACGACATAACCCTGAATGCCCATCTTCACGGCTTCACTAATGTATTCGGCAATGTGGCACATGGTCAGCATCAGTATCTTGGGCGCTCCAGTCTTGCCTGCAATGTCGGCCGCCACTTCTAGGCCGTTCTTGCCAGGCATGGAAATATCTAGCAAAACCAGATCTGGGCGCAGGCTTGCAATAATGGGCAGCGCCTCAGCGCCGTTGCCAGCTTCGGCAATCACACGGTAGTTAAGATGGCTTTCCAGCAGGGCTTTCAGACCCTTTCGCACCAATTGGTGGTCGTCGACCAAGAGAATGTTGACCATGACGGTTCTCAGATAATAGGCCAGTTGGCGGTAACGGTTGTTCCATGACCGGGGTGGGAGGTGATCATGAATACCCCTCCAGACAGGTGGCATCGCTCTTTCATGCTGATTAGGCCTAGGCCCTGATCGCACTTAGGTGTGCCCGTAGCGCGAAATCCCTTTCCGTTATCGTTAACTGATAAAGTCAACAGTCCATCGCGCTGAAGGAGACGCACTTGTAATTGGCTTGCATTTGAGTGTTTGAGACTGTTGGTCACTGCCTCTTGCGCGATGCGCAGGCAGGCATTTTTGATAACTGGGGGGATGGTGGTTAACTCTTCGTCAATGCGGACATCAAAAATGATACTGGAATGCTGACGGGTTTGTTCCAGCCACGCCAGCAGCGCCCGTCGCAGGCCGAATTCCTGTAAGAGGCGGGGATGCAGGTTGTGAGTGAAGTTGCGGATGAAGCTGATGCTTTCATCCAGCAGCTTCATCCAGTATTTCATGGCTTCCGTCATGTCTTCCGATGCCTGCCCGCGCGCCATGGCATTGTGAATGGCCAGCTTGATGCCGATCAAGTTCTGTCCCAGCATATCGTGGAGGTCGCGGGCCACAGCCGCATGATGATTGTCCATCTTGGTCATCAGGTGGCGGGTCAGCTGCTGATAGCGGATTTCCGCTTCTTTAAAGCACGGAACCTCAATGCACAGCTTTTCCCGTTCTTCAACGACAGTCAGAATAGCCCTATCATGACCAGGCAACTTGCATAGGCTTTGCACCACCAGATAGTTCTCTGAGTCACCATCAGGATTGTTGCTGACATATTCAAACAGGGTCGGAAGGCCAGTTTCCAGTACGTACCGGTCTGCATCTAGCATCTTTTGGCAGGCCTCTTCACATAAAATAGTACTGATATGCTGTCCATTAATGCAGACTCCTGTTGCGGAGTAACGGCGGGTATACCGGTTGTTAGCCCAGAGATAATTACCATTGCAATCCCTGAGTGCCAATGGAACTGGCAAGTTTTCCAGCCATGACTGCCAAGTGCTGCCTGCTGTTGCTGGTCTTATCCAGCAAAAAAACAAACTGGTTTCTGTATTGTTGAAAACCCGCTGAATGCGAATGTCGTAAGACTGATCCGCTATCCAGCACGATATTCCGATATTCAATCCAGCCAACACCTCAAGATCAGCTTTTAATGGTAATACTCGGTAAATGTTCTTACCTAGTAACAGTGGCGGATTGTCACAATACCTGCTGGGGTTTGCGTAAATGATCTGTCCATCGGCGTCGCAGACCAGCAGGCAGTCATCAAAATTGGCTGCAAGAGCCAAAAACAATGGATTCAGAAGGTCTTCTTTTGGCATGGGTTATACAACAAGGGGGGTATGGTTAGATATTTAAACCTGATAAGTCTGAGCCGTCAATAACCATACTATAAGTGTGGTTTCTATTAGTGGTTGCAGGGACTTTCTTTGAATTACACCAATAATTTCAACGCCTGATTCAGCATGTCGGCGGTCCGGTGCATCATTCGTCTCAGTATGTCGATGTTTTTCACCTCTGTCGCAGCGATCAAAAGAATATAGTCGCCAGTCAGGACAGTGACATTCCATATCTTGTTGTCTGCGCCCCATATCAGGATTTCCGTCGGCCCTTCAGCGGCAAGTTGGTTCAGGCTGGACGTGGTCTGGATGACCAAACCAGAAGCACAAGCGGCCGATTCATCGCCGTCAAACTGACCTGATGAGCTCAGCACCAACCCGTCTGGCGACGACAGCACGGCGCCATAAAATCCAGGACAAGTATTGCACTGTTCCAGTGCTTTTCGGATAAACAGCAGGGTGGTTTTGTTCATGGCGGACATCGCTGTTCCTCTGGTGTCGTCGCACTTACACAGGCATCACACCCGATTTTGCCAATCCGTTTGTGATAACGCACCAGCGTGCCAGCGGGAATCTCTCCCTCGCAGTAATCGCAGACAGTTGCTTCATCCAGCAGGCAGACTTCATATTGTTCGGTATCGACCATCAGGTCGCCGAACCGCTTTAGCCAAGGTTTGTATTTGACGATCTCTGGCCGGAATTGCTCTTCATAACGCGCCCAGCGGGCAATCAGGCCGTCTGTCAGGCCGTGCGCACGCATGGCTTGCAGCATCAGATTTTGCCGGTGATCAAACAGAGCGTCGGAGATCACCATCCAGTTGTGGGTATTCCTCGGCTGTTCACCCAGAAAAACTGGCTCGCCCTGTATGTTTTCCTTCAGAAACGCGAATTGCTTGCCAATGATGCGATCCATGGTGACCCGTTCGAAGAAAGGGCGCAGCTCTAGATCGGCATAGACCTTTTCGTAAAACGAAGTCAGGACAGCTCGGACGACACGGTCGCCCCCCAGTTCATCCCAAAGCCCCGGCTCCGGCGGCATGGGCATGACAGGATCTTCTGGCTCTACTGGCAGTGGGCCACGCAGGCAGAACTCCAGCCCCTCAGGCGACGGCTGCTGCAGCCAGTCGGGCAAGCGGACTCCAGCTTCCAGCTCAACGACCACTAGGAAGTCCTCGTCTGGCGAGCTCAGGAAAGTGGCAGCGCACTCTCCATTCAGTTCATGACTCATCAGTTTCGCCAACTGTGCGGTACGGTATTTCAGGCGGGTGATCGGTTCGAAGTACAGCCGCCAGCGCTTGTCCTCGGTAAAGACGACGTCACTCAACAGACACCTAGTCACTCGGTTTTCTGGAGACTGGGGCGCAAGCACCATTGGTCCAGTGGGGTGGCACTGGCAGGCCAGCAGGCAGCCGGCCGCTTGCTGGTGCTCGGGCAGCTTGCGCGCCGCATGCTGGGGAATATCACCGTCAATACAGCGCACCATGCAGCGATGACAAACACCGCTCTTGCAAGAAAACGGGATACTCACGCCCGACCTCAGGAAGGCATCCAGAACGGATTCGTTATCCCGGCAAGCCACGGCATGACCTTGGTAATGGAGCATTTTTGCATTGTTATCAGAGTGCATTGCCTATCTCGGCCAGTTTGGCGGCGGCGGCGCGGGTTTCCATGATGAGTTTGCCCAGACTGGTCTTCGCTGGACGGGCGGCGACCGCCAGCACAGCAAACTTGCCGATATGTGTCAGTAACATGGGGCCTTTGGTACCGTCCAGAATCACTTGCCGCAATTCGCCCCGATCCACCTCGGTCGCCGCCTTCGAGGCGAGAGCCAGCAGTGAGGCGCACATCGCTCCGAAACGGTCGGCATCTGACTCCGCTGAGAGCAGGGAGGCAACCATCAGCCCGTCACGGGAGACGATAGCCGATGCCTCAACATATTCTTCGGCCTGATGGAGCGCGCGCAGGATACCCCGCGATTTCTGGGCGAAAATCTCTTTATTATTATTTTCTGTTAGTGCCATGATTTGGATTCGTCCTTTTTTATTGTGTCATGAACTTTGCGACCAGTTCCAGTGCTGATTTACAGCAGCTTCCCGCTGCTGGAAATCAGTGCTGACAAGCTGGGTCAGAGTGCCTGTTCGACGCTGGGCATTCCGGCGCGGGCCTTGGTCAGAACCATGCCGAGGTTGGCGCCCTTGCGGCAGACAAAACACACGACTTGCTGCTGCTTTTTACCGCGCAGGAAAACGTGGATCAGGTTGTCACTGTTGACGATCACTTCTTGGAAGTAATGCATTTCTGTGGACTCTGGCAGTCCACGCGCCTTCTTGAAGATGTTCTCGATGGCAACGACATTGGGGCCTTGGAAAAGATCGGTGGTCGCGGCGGCTAGAAAGTCGAAGACTTCAGATGGATGGGAATCTACCGTCTTGACACTCAGTACCATGCCAGATGCTAGGTCGACAAAACCAGCGGCTACGCAATCTGGAACACTGGTCATGGCGCGTTGCAACGCATCATCAAGCTTGCTCATAATTAACTCCTACGGGGGTTGTTGTTGTATATAGAGGCACTTCCCCGGGCCTCTTTCGGGTTTGACTCGGTGAAAACTCTGGGATTGTTCCAAGTCGTTCGGCAAACTCGCTTAGGAAGTCAACCTGGACTTGCGACTGGATCATTCCTGACTCCAGCCGCCTGACGTATTCAATGGCCTGTATGGCACTGTATTGTCCTTTGCCGAACCATAGCCAGTAAGCGGCCAGCAGCGTTCCGGTTCTACCCAGTCCCGCCCAGCAATGGATTGCAATCGTGGCTCCTCCATCCAGCCAGTGGTCGGTATCTCGGCAAAAGGCTTCCGCCACTGCCAGTGTCGGGGCGTGCATGTCGGGAATGGGGATATTGGCGCAGGTGATGCCGAAGTGTGCGGCGAGCTCTGCGTCAAACGGAATTTCCGTCAGCGAGACCAGTCGGGTTATGCCGACATTCCGTAATGCCGCTAGGTCATCATCGGTATCATGAACAATGCCAGGCCAAGGTGTTCCCGCCAGTCTGCCGGGAATCAGCCAGACAAACCCTCTCGGCCCCATGAAACGGCTCTTGGCGGAGATGGCGGCTGGTCTGACGGGTGCAGTCTGCGTATCCTCCAGCCCGTTTTCGTCATCTTCGGCAGGCGCGGTTTCCAGCGAGCACTCTGGGCAGGAGCCACTTCGGAGGAAATGCACCCCAGCTTCGCTTCGGGGCATACTGAAAAAGGTGTCGGCGTCGACGCTTTCCTGAACGATGCCTCCAGCGATCAGCACCACATGGTCGGCCAGCTGCCGAGCATGGACTAGGTGGTGCAGAACCATCAGCACTGGCTGCATGGAGGAAACTTCGCTGATCAACTGGCAAATCTCCCCAGCTCCATGATCGGAAAGGCTCTCGGTGGGCTCGTCAAGCATTAGCAAGGCGGGGCGTGCTAGAGTTTCACGAATAATGGAAACCGCACGTTGCTCGTGATAGTCCAGCTTCACGACTGGCCAGCCAAGCTTGTCAATCACCCAGCTTTGCTTGAGCGACCCGCAAAAACCCGTCAGGAACTCAATCTGCTCCAACCTAGTCAGCGACGACCTGTTGGGCAGGTTGGACAGCAGGTTCTCTAGTACCGTGGACACCATGAGCGCCGCCTTTTGCATGACCAGCGCTGGCCGACTCAGATTCATGGAGCCGTCCATGTAGCGCACTTCGCCCCAAGTCTGTAGCGAGGGGTTGTTGTCGCTGAAACCTGCGAGGCTACGCACCAGTGATGACTTGCCAGTGCCAGAGGGGCCAAGAATGACGGTGATGCCTTTGGCAGGGACATCCATGTCAATCGACCGCAGGACGATTCTGTCATTGAAGGCGAGCCCGAAAGCACGGAGCGTAAGAATGTTGTTCATCAGGCGGCCACGTGCGGGACAGAAGCCAGACGTTCATTCATTTCCAGCATGGCAGCCAGAGCAGCCATCAGTGCCGAGGCATCATGGCGCTGTCTAGCGTCCACTCGGAACACGGGAACTTTCCCAGTGGCAAACGTAACTGGATTGTTGTTGATGTACTCCGCATACATATAGATTGACCGGTCTGGGCGCTCGTCAGAATGGGTAACTCCTACAACCACTGGCAGAGACCGCCCAGCGAGCATTTCCTTCAGACGGCCGACATAAAACGCCATGTCTTTGAGAGGGTCAGGGTTGGCATGGTTGAGCATGATCACTAGACCCTTGGCGTGTTCGACCAAAATCTCCCACATAAAGTCAAAACGGCCTTGGCCTGGCGCACCGTAAAGCCGCAGTTTGTCCCCATCGCCCAGATTAAGGACGCCGACATCCATCGAAACGGTAGTCTTTTCCTTTAAGAAGGCAGTTTCATCGGTGGCCGCCACATCGGTGTCAACGACGTCAATATCGGATAGCGAACGGATGGCCTCCGTCTTGCCGGCACCGACCGGCCCCATGAAAAGAATGCTCCATTCCATGATCAGGCGGCTCCCTTTAAACGGTTCCAGATTTTTGACAGGAATGATGACGGCTTTACGGTCTGGCCGTGATCGTGAATGGGAATGACATTTTGAGCGTCAGAAACAGGATGGCAGTTGTATTCAGTCAGAATGCAGGTGTCAAAACCGTGTGAGCACGTGGTAATGCGTTGTAGGATATGGTTGACTGTATCAGCCGGAATATCAAGAAAGTGACTGATCGTCGTGAGTGTGCCCGGCCTGATGGAAAGGAATGCGCAGATCCTAGCAGCGTCATGCACTATCTCGCTGGGCATTTGCGGGAGGTCGGGCCATGAGGTCAGGCTAAATGTGGCTTCATCCTTCGCGGCAAGGCCAGACTCTGGTTTGATCGGGCTGTTCGTTACTGGGGCGGCTCTTTCAACGGCGGGTGCCGCCGACTTGCCGTTTTGTTCGATATTGTCCCAGCCTGCCGCTTCTATCGATTGCAATAATTGCAGGAATTCATTGCCGCGAATGGGCTTAGTCAATGTGAAGGGGTGACTGTCCGGCAGCGGTCGATTCCCAGCCAGCAAAACAATGACCCCATGACGGTCGCTGTGCAGATGGTCAATATTTTCTTCATCATCAATGTCCAAAATCCAGACATCGAATGGTCCAGACTCGCTGAATGACCAACGGTGCTTCAGGCTTGAGGTGTTTCCTTGGCTAAGAACCCTGATCAATGATCGGAAGATAAGGGAGTGCCGTGTCTCGCTGGACACACAACCAATGACACGAATCATGCTGGTCACGAAATCCTTCCTCCATGTCCAAAGAATATCTGGATATTAGATTTTTTATAATTACAAAGTATCTGTTGCACAACTCGCTAACCTATTTATTTTCATGGTCTATTTTTCAATCGGAAAAATAGACCATGAAAATAGGTTAAAAATCTTGGTACAACAAAGCTGAGGTAATGCAAAAACGTTATTGTTCTGTTAACAGAGTATCGCGTCGGAAAGCCCATGCCCATACAGGGAAACCCTCAATTTATTAAGGGTTTCCACTTAATGACTAAGGGTTTTCACTAATTGGCTTTCCATATCCTGCTGTGATGAGTTCGCGGATATTCACCCAGAAAAAGCGAGCCTAGAAGGATACAGGGCCTGCGGATTCACGATTGGCCTAATGCTGATGTTAGTGCTGTATCAAAGACGTTATGCCAAGATTCTGGGCAGTCTCCTGCCGCCAGCGCCATCAAATAAATCAGGCTGAAATTGCTGAAATTCTTCAGCAGACGGGTCAAATAACTACGATTCGCCATGATGCTTTTCCATTTTTTTGTTGTTGGCATTAGTGGAACGTGATTGCGATGCTTTGATCGTAGAGGTGCGGATGAGGAACGGCTATTAGGGATTACCCTAGAAAAAAGCAGATTGTTCCTAATGTAATCTTGATCACTGATTGCAAAAACCTAGCATTTGTCCGAAAAACAGCCCGCTATCCAGTAGGCGCAATCAACTAGAAATCTCACTAGCAGTGCAAACGAAGTTTTCTATCAGCCCTTAACTCCGTTACAATACATGCCTTCTTTATAGCCTGCCGATGTTGCCTCCATGATTCAGTATCAAGACCTGACTTTACGCCGTAATGGCCGTGTATTATTTGCCAATGCTTCTGCCATGATTCATCCAGGCTGGAAAGTCGCGTTAACAGGCGAAAATGGCGCAGGAAAATCTACCTTTTTTGCCGCGTTGCTCGGTGGATTTACGCCTGATGGCGGTACATTGTCACGTCCACAAAACTGGACAGTGTCACACATGGCACAAGAAGTGGCAGCACTTAGCCAAAGTGCCATTGATTTTGTTTTAGATGGTGATAAAGAATGGCGTGCCATTAGTAACGCCTTAGAAACCGAACAAGACGACCTTAAACTCGCTGAATTATATGGTGATTTTGACTCTATTGATGGTTACACCGCACCCGCTCGTGCTGCACAACTATTAGCTGGTTTAGGCTTTAGTGAAGCTAATCAACAACAAGCCGTCAGTGAGTTTTCGGGTGGTTGGCGGATGCGTTTGAACTTGGCGCAAGCGTTAATGTGTCGCTCTGATTTGTTGATGCTTGACGAACCGACCAACCATTTAGACTTAGATGCGATTTTGTGGCTCGAAGATTGGTTAATTCGTTATCAGGGCACATTAATCCTGATTTCCCATGACCGCGACTTTTTAGATGCGACCGTCAGTCATATTATTCATATCGAACAGCAAACCATGACGCTGTATACGGGTAATTACACGACGTTTGAACGGACTCGTGCTGAACGTTTAGCTCAACATCAACAAGCTTATGAAAAACAGCAATTGGATATGGCGCATTTGCAAAAGTATATTGACCGTTTCCGCGCTCAAGCCACCAAAGCAAAACAAGCCCAAAGTCGGATTAAACAATTAGAACGGATGGTGCAAATTGCGCCCGCTCATGCGGATTCGGCGTTTAATTTCCAATTCCGTGACCCAATTAAACTCAGTAATCCCTTGGTGCGTTTGGATAGTGTCGATGCAGGTTATGGCGCAAAAGTCGTGGTCAGTGACATTAACCTGAATTTCAGTCCCGAAACCCGTATTGGTTTATTAGGCCCCAACGGTGCGGGAAAATCGACACTGATTAAAACTTTAGTGGGTGAATTAGCGTTATTAGCGGGCGAACGTGTTGCCAGTGAACATTTGGTATTAGGCTATTTTGCTCAGCATCAAGTTGATCATTTAGACATGAATGCCAGCCCGTTATTGGCGTTAACACGTATCGCCACGCGCACCTCAGAAATCGAACTGCGCAAATTTTTGGGTAGTTTTGGTTTTCAAGGCGACCGTGTGATTACCCCTGCGGAAAATTTTTCGGGTGGTGAAAAAGCCCGTTTAGCGTTGGCATTAATTGTTTGGCAACGTCCGAATGTCTTGGTTTTAGATGAACCGACCAACCATTTAGACTTGGAAATGCGTCATGCCTTGAGTATGGCTTTGCAAGCCTTTAACGGTGCTTTAATTGTCGTTTCCCATGATCGACAATTATTGGGTAGTTGTTGTGATGAGTTTTTGCTAGTGGCTGATGGCAAGATGGATATTTTTGGTGGCTCGTTAGTCGATTATGCCTCGTGGTTAAAAGAATGGCGCGCCAAACAAGCGTTAAAAGTGGAAAGCACCGCCACCCGCGAAGAAAAACGCCAAGAACGTCAAGAAGCGAAACCTTCAGGCGATAATCTGCATATTTTGCGCCCACTCAAGCAACAAGCCGAAAAACTTGAAGCGAAGTTTCAACGTCTCAATGAGCAGCAATTAGCCTTGGCGACCAAGCTCGAAGACAGCACAATTTATCAAGATAGCAACAAAGATAAGCTAAAAAAACTGTTGGCTGAAAAAGTAAAAGTTGATAGTGAACTAGCCGATGTCGAAGTCGCTTATTTACAAGCCTTAGAAGCGTATGAAATTGCGGGTGGGCAGTAAATCTCCCCTAGCCCCTCTTTGAAAAAGAGAGGTACGGTAAAGCCCAATCTAAAAATATTCCCTCCCTTGCTAAGGGGAGGGTTAGGGTGGGGTTCTGCGTCATGGCAAGCACCCCCTCCCAACCTCCCCCTTATCAGGTGGAGGCGTCATGCATCAATGCCGCACGATCGAATTACGGCCCGAATTTTTTGCCTCATATAAAGCATTATCAGCACGCGCCATAAGCTCTTGTACAGGCTCGTCATGGCGATAACTGGCAAGACCTGTACTCAAGGTCACTTTTAAGTGATACAACTCAAATTCAAACGCCTGCGTCGCTACTTTGGTACGAATCTGTTCGGCAATTCGCTCGGCATCAACGACATCACATTTATTTAAAAAGATGACGAACTCCTCTCCTCCCCAACGACAGACAAGATCCGCTTCCCGTACCGTGCTTGTTAAAATCTGGGCAATACCCTGTAATACTTTATCGCCTGCGGCATGACCATAGCTGTCATTCACTTTTTTAAAGTAATCAATATCCATCATCAACACCGTCAATGGTGTTTTATGGCGACGACTATCGGCTAACATATTGGCACTAAAAGCTTCAAAGGCTTGGCGATTCATTAACTTCGTCAAGTGGTCAATGGTCGCCATGACGGCTAATTTTTTCTGATAATAGCCAACGGTCATATTGGTTAAGATAATGGTCGCCAAAACAATCAAGACAAAAACAGCAATATTGAGATACAAAGCCCGACGAATTTGGGCAATTGCTTGATTTTCTTCACTTTCAACAAACAAAAATAAACGCACTTCAGGCATATATTTGACATGGAGCAAATAATTATTTTTCTGGCTGCGGTATTGAAAATTATTACTATGTTGGCTTAAGACATTAGCGGCAATATCTTTTAGGCCATCCATTTGATAAATCGACCGTGTGTTGTGTAACCGATTATCACCCGTCAATCTAATTCTGCCCGTACTATCCACTAAGTAAATATTTTTTTGATAACTTTGCTCATAATGGCTCAACAGTTTAGACAGCCGATTCATACTTAAGCCCACACCCGTTGCGCCTAAGAATTGTTGCTGGTGATTAAAAACGCGGAAGTTCATAAAAATGGTTAAGGTATTATCGTGCGCTTGGTCATAATCAATATTAATTTCATAGGGTTCGGTTAATTCACGCACCCTAAAAAACCACTTATCGGCTTTAACGGATGGTGAAACCGTTTTTAATACCCCTTGCGGATAATAATAACGACGGGTTTTATCGGAAACAAAAAAACTGGTAAATACCTGATAGGTGTCTTTAGTTTCTTTGAGATAACGACTGATTAACTCAGGCTGTTGTTCACCTGTGGCGACCCAATCATGCAAAAAAGTATTGGTTGCCATCATTGAGGAAATAAAAAACGGTCGCACTAAATCTTTTTGCAATTCGGCATATATAGCATTAGAGGTTAACGGTAATTCTTTTTCCACTAAAGCCAAATGAATGGCGTTTTTCGAGGCGTAATAACTCATTAACGAAACGGTTAAAAATGAAACCGTTAACAGTAAACACAAAATAACCGTTAATTTACGCCGATGCAAAAAATTAGCCATGCCTAAAAACGACTCTGAGTAAATAAAAACCACATTCTAACCGAGAGCATTGTGTCATGGTATTGCCAAATTGACGGCATTAAAATCATCCAAGGTGAATAAAATACGTTAATCTTAGGTTTTGTTGAAATTTGGCTCTACCCTTCTACACCGCTCAGGGAACGTTTTAACGCAGGCTGAGCGGAGTCGAAGCCCCCATTATTGAGTTCGTTATGTCATTGAATACCCGTATTTTTATTGGTGCTATTTTTGGTGTGCTTTTAGGTTTATGGTTACGCCAATATGCGCCTGATGGCTCAGTGCGTGAAGGGATTTTATATAGCGCAGGATTAGTCGGCTCGCTATTTATTGGCCTGCTAAAAATGATACTGATTCCTTTAGTCTTTACCTCTATTGCCGTGGGTGTCGCTAATTTACGCGCCCATCAACAAATGCACCGTGTTTGGCAAATTACCGTACTGTGTTTTGCCTGTACCACCACACTAGCCATTGCTCTAGGTTTAGGTGCAGCGCATCTCTTTCAAACAGGACAAGGCTTATCGTTAGCGTTGTTTCAAGAACATATGCACGGCTTTGAAGCCACGCAATTGACCTCAGCAGAGTTTTTGCAGACCTTAGTCAAAGGGATTTTTATGAATCCTTTTGCCGCATTAGCGCAAGGTAGTATTTTAGCTGTGGTGGTTTTTGCCTTGTTTATCGGTATTGCTTTGGCCATTAAAGGTGAAGCCTATCCGCAATTGCATAAACTGTTTAACGAAGGTTTTGCGCTATGTATGCAACTTGTTGGCTGGATTATGCAACTTGCACCGTATGGCATTATGGCGTTATTAGTTAAATTAGTCGCTTCCGAAAACTCCGCATTACTGACGACATTGGCACAATTTATTGCGGTGGTGACAGGGACAACGTTGTTTCATGGCATGGTGGTCTTACCGTTAATTTTATGGCTGTTTGCCCGAGTCTCGCCGCTGGCTTTTTGGCGCGGTGCGCGTCCTGCTTTAATCACTGCGTTTGCTACTAGCTCTAGTTCAGCGACCATTCCTGTGACCATGACTTGTTTAGAAAAGGACTTCAAAGTCAGTCCACAAATCACAGGTTTTGTTGTGCCCTTAGGTGCGCAATTAAATATGGATGGTACGGCTCTTTATGAAGCGATGGCGGCGTTATTTATCGCCAATTTAGTGGGTTTAGATTTAAGTTTAGGGCAACAGTTGATTATTTGTATCACTGTGATGTTAGCGTCGATTGGTGCGCCCGGTATTCCCAGTGCAGGCATGGTGACGATGGTGATGGTGTTGCAATCGGTGGGTTTACCTGCGGAAGCGATAGCGATTTTATTACCAATAGACCGAATTTTAGATACCGTTAGAACGATGGTGAATGTTGAAGGAGACATCATCACCAGTTTGATCGTTCAGCACCAAACCATTGAGGCTGAAACTACAGCACCTTCGTGACCTGTCCATCACTAAAGTAGACCATTTCCCCTGCATTCATCGCTTGCCACGTTTCATTCGTTGTTAACGGGATCGTGGCGATAACGGCAACACGGTCATTGGGAGTCGTCACTTCGTTAAAGTCGATGGAGACCTGCTCGTCGACTAAATGCGCCACCGCAAAAGGTGCTTGGCGAATAATATAATGCAGCTTAGTTGAGCAATGAGCAAACAACCATTCGCCATTCGATAGCATAAAATTAAAGACGCCATGTGCGGCTAAAGTGGGGATAAAATCAGCCAACTCCGCTGACAATTCCGCTAAGCTCGGTGCTTGAGCAAAACGCTGACGGAGATGCGTCAAAATCAAACAAAAAGCCTGTTCGCTATCGGTTGACCCGACAGGACGATAGCAGTCGCCTGTCACCATCGGTAAAGCTGTCAAATCACCATTGTGAGCAAAAATCCAATACTGCCCCCATATTTCACGTTGAAAAGGATGGGTATTCGCTAAGTTCACGATGCCTTGTGTCGCTTTGCGAATATGAGAGATGACGTTTTTAGATTTAATCGGATAACGCTGCACCAACTCTGCCACAGGCGAGGTAGCCGACGGTAAATAATCCAAAAATAAACGGCAGCCTTTATCTTCAAAAAAGGCAATTCCCCAGCCATCACTATGATGATCGGTACGTCCACCACGACAGGCAAAACCTTTAAACGAAAAGCAAATATCAGTGGGAACATTCGCATTCATGCCTAATAACTGGCACATAAGTTTTCCTCGTTATGGTTACACTGTTAATCTTTCTAATTCCGTTAAATACGCCATTGCTTCACTGGCGTTAGCACCACACATACTCGCCGTGGCTTTTAAACTGCTGCAGACAGCTGGCCGCTCAGGTTGGCCAAAAATTTTACATAAGCCTTCCGTATCCAATTGCACACAACGCTCGCCAGCTGCTTTACCATGCGGCATCTCAGGAATCGGTGACGAAATAGATGGCGCAATGCAACAGGCCGCACAACCCATACGACAGGTTATAATGGCCTCAATTGTCATACTATTAATACGTGGATTCATCTAAATAATCTTTGCCTAAACAAGCGTTTGGCGTATGCTCAAACGATAATGACACAAAATCAATAAGGGTTTTTGCTGTAATTAAAAAAAGCCCACATTACCCGATAAAACCATGTAGGAGCGCGTCCATGTCAGCCCAGTTTTACGACTCTATCGAACAAGCCGTGACCGATATTCTTCAAGAAATCGACGGCGATATTTGCCTCGGTGCACCTTTGGGTATTGGTAAATCCAATCCGTTTATTAACGCGGTATATCGACGCATTACCAAAACGCCGCAGCGTAGTTTACATATTTACAGTGCCTTATCGCTCAACAAACCCCAAGCAAACAGCGATATCGAAGCCCGATTTCTTGAACCTTTTGTGGAACGGGTTTTTGGCAACTATCCCGATTTGGATTACGTCACCGACCTGAAAGCGGGCAAAGTTCCCAATAATATTAGCGTTAATGAATTCTTTCTCAAGTCAGGCGATTGGCTCAATAACCCCAATGCCCAACAACACTATATCAACAGTAATTACACGCACATCGCGCGCGATATGGCCGCTAAAGGCATTAATATCATTTGCCAAGCGATTGCCGTCCGCGAAGAGCCGACAGGCGAAAAACGCTATAGTTTATCGTGTAATTCTGATTTAAGCGTCGATATCTTAGATTTACTGCAAGCGCGACGTGATAAAGGTGAAAAAATATTTGCCGTTGGTGTTATTAATCGTGAATTGCCCTTTATGCCTCATGATGCCGAAGTGTCCGCTGACCAATTTGATGTGATTATTACTGACCCTGTGGGCACACACACGTTGTTTTCTACGCCTAATATGAAAATCAGTTTAACGGACTATGCCATTGGTTTGCATACCAGTTCACTAGTGTTAGATGGTGGCACACTGCAAATTGGTATTGGCTCGCTCGGTGATGCGATTGCCCACTCCTTAATCATGCGTGACCAAGATAACGGCACTTATAGTAATATTATTAAGGGCTTAAATCACAATTTACCGTTAGCCACCCATCTTGATGTCTCTCCTTTTGCTCAAGGTTTGTATGGCTGTAGCGAAATGTTTGTCAATGGCTTTTGGAAGTTAATACAAGCCAATATTGTGCGTCGTCCTGTTTATAACCATACCGCACTACAAACACTGATTAACAAAGGCTTAATTAGTGACGCCATTAGTTTAGAGACGCTCAAAGTATTGCGTGAGCACGATATCATTAGTTCTCCGCTCGAAGGTCAAGATATTGCCTTGCTGGAACGTTTAGGCATTTTTAATGATGATTGCACCTTTGAAGACGGTTTAATTACCATTGGTGATGTCACGATTAGCACGGATTTAGACGATGAAGACACGCTGCAAAAAATCAAAGACCACTGTTTAGGTGAGAAGTTGCAGGGCGGTATTATCATGCACGGCGGCTTCTTTTTAGGCCCTGCTGATTTTTACCAAGCCTTGCGTGATATGCCTGAAGAACAACGTCAACAGATTGGCATGAGTACGATTGCTTTTATCAATCAACTGTATGGTGACCGTTACGGTGATGAGCCGTTAAAACGCGCACAACGGATAAAAGCCCGTTTTATTAATACCTGTATGATGGTGACCTTGTCGGGTGCTGCGGTATCAGACGCATTGGAAGATGGGCGTGTGGTCAGCGGTGTTGGTGGTCAATACAACTTTGTCGCGCAAGCGCATGAAATTCCTGATGCCCGTTCGGTGTTAATGTTGCGTAGTCATCGGATCGTTGATGGTGAAGTCCGTTCGAGCATTGTCACCAGTTATGGTCACACCACCATTCCTCGTCATTTGCGCGACATCATTGTGACCGAATATGGCATAGCTGATTTACGTGGCAAAAGTGATAGCGATATTATTAAAGCCTTGCTCAATATCAGTGACTCGCGCTGCCAAGCAGATTTGCAAAATTGGGCAGTAGAAAACGGCAAGTTAGCGGCGGATTATGTCATCCCTAAAATCTATCAAAACAACACGCCAGAAGCCTTAGCGGAAAAACTACAACCCTTTATGAAAAGCTTACCGAGCTTTCCGTTTGGCACAGACTTTAGTAAGGATGAATTAGCCATTATGAAGGCGTTGCAGTCGTTGAAGTCCAGCAAAGAGCATCCTTTAGAATTGGTGAAGTCCCTTATTAATACCATTATTCATGATAACGACGTGCCACAACGTTATTTAGAGCGTATGGGTTTTGATGATGTGCACGGTTTGAAAGATCGGTTAATGAAGCGGTTGTTTATGGGCAATTTTTAGGTAAATTAACCCTCACTCTAACTCTCTCCCTCGGGGAGAGAGCTGGGGTGAGGGTTATCTATTTAATCATCCAACAAATCCATTTGCTTGGCTAATTGATATAAATTATTACAACGATTGCCAGTACGGCAAAACGCCAATACAGGTTTCGGCAACTCATTGAAATAGCGAGCAAAAGTAGCCACATCTGCTTCAGTAATTTGCCCACTAATCACAGGTTGAGAAACGTAGTCTAAACCTGCGGCTTTGGCAGCGGCGGCAATTGTTTCGGCGGTAGGTTGTTGTGCGCCTTCTTCATAATCGGGGCGATTGTTAATCACCGACTTAAAGCCTTTGGCGACCACTTCTGTCATTTGCTCAGGATAGAGTTGTCCTGCAAAACCAATATGTTGTGTCATTTTTCTGCCTATAAAATAATGACTTACGCATCGCACCGCGATTAGCGCGTTTTGTTTACATAAAGCCGCCTAAAGCGGCTGAAATGTGAACAAATAAGCGATAACCGCGTAAGTCCTAAAAAGTCTGTTGCTTAAATCTGTATAAATGAAAATACTAACACGATACCCAGCCAAAGCCTATGCTCTCGTAAATGCCCACTCTACACCAAACTTGGTTAAATATTTTTTCAGTCGGTCGGCATCGTTAGTACTCGCTTTTTGCTGCCGTGATTGGGCAAAAAGTTTTCGTCCTGCCTCGGATAAGGAATGACTGGTTTGGCAAATTTTTAATACGCCTTCGAGTTGATACAAATCAAATTCATCAACATCAGCAAAACGCTCGCCCAAGACCTGCTGACATAGACCAAAGCGGCCTTGTGCGGGTGTTTGCCATAGTTTTTCTAAACGGCCTATTTCGCGATTCACATCATCACAGGTAATCCGACCACCATCCACTAAGGTTGCTAAACGGGTGACAGAAGCCGATAAATCTCTAAAGTTGCCTTTCCATAACGCCTGTGGTTTTAACGCATAGTGCAGATAATCCGAACGTGCCTCTTTATTAAAACGGACTTCTCGACCTTGCTCACGGGCAAAACGACTTAATTCAAAATCAATATTCGGTTCAATATCTTCGCGTCGTTCGCTCAGCGGCGGTAAATGAAACGTCCACATATTTAAACGGGCAAATAAATCTTCCCGAAAACGGCCTTGTTGAACATCTTGCGCTAAATCTCGGCATGTTCCTGCAATTAATTGAAAATCACTGTGGACTTCTTTATCTGAACCGACAGGATAAAAGCGTTTTTCTTCCACTGCTTTTAAAAGCATCGCTTGTTCATCCGCGCCTAATTCACCAATTTCATCTAAAAATAATAAACCGCCATCGGCACTGCGTAACAAGCCTGCCCGTGCATTCACCGCCCCCGTAAATGCGCCTTTGGCATGACCAAATAACGTTGACATAGCACTATCGCCGCGTAAGGTTGCGCAATTCACCTCCACAAACTCACCGCGTAATTGATAACGCTGTTTTTTCAGTTCATAGACACGTCGGGCTAAAAATGACTTGCCGACACCCGTCGCTCCCAATAATAAAACGGGGCTACGTGAGCGTAGCGCAACTTGTTCAATTTCGGCGATCATGCCGTTAAAGGTCGTATTTTTGGTGGCAATTCCTGATTTAAGATGATTTTGCGTTTCTAAACGTTCATCGGCAAAACGACTGGCTAATTGGTTATAACGCGATAAATCAAGGTCAATAATATCAATTGTCCCTGCAATCCCACGTTGTTGTTTGCGGGGCGGTGAACTTTGTAATAGCTTCGCGGGAAAGTATTGTGTTTCGGTCAGCAGAAACAAACAAATTTGCGCGACGTGTGTACCTGTGGTGATGTGGACTAAATAATCGTGCGTATCCACTTGAAAAGGATAAGTTCGGGCAAACTCATACAACGCGCCATAAACCTCCTGAAAGTCCCATGGATTCGCCAAAGGCATTAAATGTGGCTCAATCACCGTTTCTGGCGAAATACTGGCAATGTCGCGCATCACTTGTTCTAACAAGCTTTGGTACTGTGCGTTATAAAACAAGACTAAGGTATCAATAATCACGTCTTCATGCTGACAAAGCGCAATATTAGGCCGCCACTTTTCCCATCGTCCACGACCGCCTGCATTATCTAAGGTTGCACCCAAAAAACTAAAGACGATGGTTTTCATGTTGTTAACGACCTTCTTTCTCATTGTAGGGTCGAATTTATTCGACCATTTTTTAAGGCGAATAAATTCGCCCCTACAGTTTATATAAATTCTTATCTAAAAAGATAAATTTTTACTAATTTTATGGGTGGTGAATATTTTTTGGTAAGTCATAAATGTATTTTTATCTATTTATTATCAATTAGTTATAAATATTTTCCGTCTGATTTTCTAATGTTGGCACATCCTCTGCAATATATCTGGCATAGCAAAGTGAATTTTTAAGCTAAGAAAAAATAGTCTTAGTCCGAGGAGAACGAACATGGCAAATGCACAGTTATTTAAGTCGATGATAGGAAAATTGTTGCCAAGCACCAACGCCAAAAATAATGAAGGCGCAAACGCTTATGCCTTCACACCACAACACGCTTTAGCACAATACGCGATGACAGGTTGCTTAAACGGCACGTTTTACACCGCTGCCGAAACGCAGTTAAGCGATGTTTTAGCAATGGCCAATGAAGTGGACGACGAATTTATCGCTAAATTAGCCGTTTATAGCCGCGAAAAAGGCGCAATGAAAGATATGCCAACGATGTTATTGGCTATTTTAGCCGCTCGCCAAAGTGCTTTTTTAGCACCCGCTTTTATGCGGGTGATTGATAACGGCAAAATGTTGCGAAACTTTGTGCAAATCTTGCGCTCGGGTGCAACGGGTCGTAAATCGTTGGGTAGTCGACCTAAACGCTTAGTGCAAACATGGTTAACGGAAGCATCAACGCATCGTTTATTAACGGCTTCGGTCGGTAATGAACCTTCCTTGGCGGATGTGGTGAAGATGGTACATCCACAACCTAAAGATGCTGAACAAGCGGCGGTATTTGCGTGGTTAATCGGCAAACCGTTTGATATGAATGCGTTACCACAGGTGATTCAAGATTACGAAATGGTGAAACGCGGAGTCAGCACCGATTTACCCGATGTGCCGTTTCAAATGTTAACGCATTTGGATTTAAGCACCGCACAATGGACAAGCATTGCTAAGAATATGGGGTGGCAAGCCTTACGCATTAACTTAAATACCTTGTTACGGCATGGTGTGTTTAACGATGTGACGATGGTGGATTTTGTCGCCGCAAGATTACGTGATGAACAGAGCATACGCAAAGCGAAAGCGTTTCCGTATCAGTTGTTAATGGCGTACCAAGCGGCAAAACAGGAAATGCCTGTTGTGATTAGCGAAGCCTTGCAAGATGCCTTGGAGCACTCTTTGGTCAATGTGCCGCATTTAGCAGGTAAAAAAGTCGTGGTTTGCCCAGATGTCTCAGGCTCGATGCAGTCACCTGCAACTGGCTTTAGAAAAGGGGCAACTACCTCAGTACGTTGTATAGATGTCGCAGGTTTGGTGGCGGCGGCCATGTTACGGAGCAATCCTGAAACCATCGTGTTGCCGTTTGAAAATGAGGTTGTCGACATTCGTTTAAATGGCCGTGACAGCGTGATGACCAACGCCAAGCGTTTGGCCAATATTGGCGGTGGTGGGACTAACTGTAGCGCACCGTTAGCATGGTTAGTGAAACAAAAAATGACTGTTGATGTGGTGATTTTTGTTTCTGACAATCAATCATGGATGGACGCTAAAGGACACGGCGCAACCACGACTATGCACCACTGGGCAGAAATTAAACGACGTAATCCACAAGCTAAATTGGTGTGTATAGATATTCAACCGTATGCCAATAGCCAAGCGGCAGAACGGGAAGGTATTTTAAACATCGGTGGCTTTAGTGATGAAGTGTTTAAGTTGGTCGGCTTGTTTGCCAATAACGAATTAGCCGCAGGTCACTGGGTGGAAGTGATTAAGCAAGTGGAGTTGTAAGAGTTTTGGCACGAATGCTGGTGGGAGTACATTGGTTGAAGTTAGGCAGGCGCAATAGAGGATTAGCGTGTCTGTTTAATCTGTTGGTTCGAACCCAACACTCTCACCGTTAATTAGTCGTGCCATTTAAGATTGAATGCGAATGCTGCTTGGATTACATGTCCACCCTATGTCGGAGTTGACTACCGACAAATCTAAGCCCTTTAGTTGCATTCTTAGAGTTAAGTCAACAAATGCTCGTGTTCGTGCGTTCGGTTGGGGGTTCGAGTCCCTCCTGTCTCTGACAGTGGCTCAATAGGTAGAGTAAACGCATGGCACAAAAACTTGTTGTTGGCTTTTAAAGTTTAACTAGCAAATGCTGATGGAACTACATCTTGTCATTGGTTCGAATCCAGTCTGTTAGCAATAACAGTAGCTCAGTTGGTAGAGCCGATATCATGTTTCATTAAAACCTTGTTGCTGGTTATTTAAGTTTAGAGCGAATGCTGAAGGAACTACATGGGTCTTTTGATGCACAGTCATACAGGTTCGAGTCCTGTTATATCAACGTGTTGATATATGGCGGAAGGGGAGACGCGAAAGATAACTGTTTCTTTAAAATTAGTCGCTCTTTTAGGTTTAGTGATGAATGCTCGGTGGGATTACATCTGACTGGTAATCAGTGTGCCTTAAACAGCACACGTATCTCGCCAACTCTAGTCATCACGTTTAAGTTTTGCAATGAATGCTGACGGAAATACATCTTCCACCGAAAATTTAGGGTTCGACTCCCTCCTGCCGTAAGGTAGCTAGTTCAAGGGTAGAACATCGGCCTCGTTTTTCGTCAAAACCTTGTCATTGCATGATTAATTGTAGGGGCGAATTTATTCGCCAAACTGGATGAATATAAAGGAAAAAAGCCATGAAAACAGGCAACTACGATGTACTACAAGAAGGCAACAGCGCACCGATTAAAATGTGGACACAAGGTGTTCCTGTCGAAGCAGAAGCCAAAAAACAATTACTCAATGCCGCCAATTTACCCTTTATTTTTAAATGGATGGCCGCAATGCCCGATGTGCATTTGGGTAAAGGCGCAACCATTGGTAGCGTGATTCCCACCAAAGGTGCGATTATTCCTGCGGCGGTGGGTGTTGATATTGGTTGCGGCATGATTGCGGTAAAAACGTCATTAGTGGCCAGTGATTTACCCGATAATCTTGCGCCCTTACGTACCGCGATTGAACGTGCTGTGCCACATGGCCGTTCGGTGGGACGTGGTCGGCGTGATGAAGGTTCATGGGAAAATCCACCGCCCGAAGCCGATGCCGCATGGAGTTTATTGGTTGATGATTTCAAAACCATCACGGATAAATATCCACGCTTAAAAAACACCAATAATCACAAACACTTAGGAACACTTGGAACAGGCAATCATTTTATTGAAGTGTGTTTGGATGAAGCGCAACACGTCTGGTTGATGTTGCATAGCGGTTCACGCGGTGTAGGTAATGCGATTGGCGAACATTTTATTACTTTAGCTAAAAAAGATATGGAACGCTGGTTCATTAACTTACCCGATAAAGATTTAGCGTATTTTGCCGAAGGCACAGAACATTTTGATGATTATTTTTTTGCCGTCGATTGGGCGCAGCGTTTTGCCAAACAAAACCGCGAATTGATGATGCAAAATGTGATTAAAGCAGTACGTAGTCTGATTCATAAACCGTTTACGACGGATATGTTAGCGGTTAATTGCCATCATAATTATGTGGCACGCGAAAAGCATTTTGGCGTAAACAATGTGTTAGTAACACGTAAAGGTGCGGTGAGTGCGCGTAAAGATGAGCTAGGTATTATCCCTGGAAGCATGGGTGCGTGTTCGTTTATTGTCCGTGGTTTAGGTAACGAAGAAAGTTTTCATAGTTGCTCACACGGTGCAGGACGGAGTATGTCGCGTAATGAAGCGAAACGCCGTTTTACGATGGAAGATCATGCCAAAGCGACTGAGGGTGTGGAATGTCGTAAGGATGCCGATGTCGTCGATGAAACGCCTGCCGCCTACAAACCGATTGAAGCGGTGATGCACGCGCAACGGGATTTAGTGGAAGTGGTGCATACCTTAAAGCAAGTGGTGTGTGTCAAAGGCTAACTGTAGGGGCGAATTTATTCGCCAAAATGTGGTTATTACTCAATAATCAAGGCGAATAAATTCGCCCCTACAACAAGGAAGAAATCATGGCGCGTGATGAGTTACTAAAAGGACGTGTCTCGTTAGCACATCAAATTTACCACATTACAACATGCACCCATGAGCGACAGCCCATTTTTAATAATTTTGATTATGGGCGATTATTGGTGAAGGAAATATCGCGCTTAGAACAAGAAGATAAAGTGTTGTCATTGGCGTGGGTCGTTATGCCCGATCACTTACATTGGCTGTTACAACTCAAAGAAAACAGTCATTTGTCTCAAGTGATTAAAGAACTTAAAGCGCGTTCGGCTGTGCGTATCAATAGACAACACGGCCAAAAAGGTAATTTATGGCAAAAAGGCTTTCACGATCATGCCATTCGTGCGGATAAGGAGTTGATAGAAACAGCTCGATATATTATCGCCAACCCATTACGTGCTGGATTAGTTAGCCATATAGGAAGTTATTCTCTATGGGATACCATTTGGCTGTAGGGGCGAATTTATTCGCCCATGATAAAAATATCAAACACAAGGATTTAATGTTTCATGATAACCCTAGACGGTTCATACGGTGAAGGCGGCGGCCAAATGTTGCGCTCCGCCCTTGCCCTGAGTATGTGGACAGGCCAAGCCTTTACCATGCACCATATTCGCGCTAATCGCGGCAAAAAAGGCTTATTGCGTCAGCATTTAACTGCCGTTAAAGCCGCACAACAGATTTGTGACGCGCAAGTCACAGGTGCGGAATTAAACAGCCAACACCTTGTTTTTATTCCCAATAGTATTAAACATGGCAATTATAAATTTGAGATTGGCACAGCAGGCAGCGCAACGTTGGTCTTACAAACCATTTTACCCGCCTTAATAAAAGCCCAAGGTAAAAGCACGGTGAGCATATCGGGCGGCACACATAATCAATCCGCGCCTCCTGCCGATTTTTTACAATATGCTTTTTTGCCATTGCTGGCCAAAATGGGTGTTCAAGCAGAGTTGACGATTCGTAAACATGGCTTTTATCCCGCAGGCGGCGGTGAAATTGTCGTCAAAATTCAACCTTGCCCGCAGCTTCAACCGCTACATTTAACGCAGCGTGGAAACAACAAATCAAGTTATGCCGAAAGCTGGTTAGCGTCTTTACCTGCACATATTGCCGAACGGGAATTAGCCACTGTGCGCGAAAAAATGGGCTGGTCGGAAGAGCAAACACATATCCGCTCGGTACGCGCATTGGGTCATGGCAATGTCTTGTTGTTGTTTGTGGAAGATGAACACGTCACCAATGTGTTTAGTGGTTTTGGCGAGTTTGGCGTCAGTGCCGAAAAAATCGCCACCAACACGTGCAAAGAAGCGCATTTGTTGATGAGCAGTGAGGCAACGGTAGATGAATATTTAGCCGACCAATTGTTATTGCCAATGGCGTTGGCAGGTACGGGGAGTTTTAGCACCACCCATTTGAGTTCACATTGCCAAAGTAACATGGCGGTGATTCAACAGTTTTTAAGCGTTAATTTTCAACACCATCAACTAGCTTCGGGAAGTATCCATATAGACATTAGCTGCTAATAAAACAGGATTATTGAACGTAAAATTCCCGCCGATATTTTATCATTTTTGCTGATTTTATTCTGAGCGCGAATCGCTATCAAACTTCATTTAAAAGGATTATCATCAATAAATAGCCATATAAATAATATGGTTATTTGTGCGCTTTTCACTCAAAGCTCACTCATTTTTATATTTTTATCTGAATAGTGGACATCTTTATGATTATTGAAGTTTCTGGCGATATTTTGCTCAGTAATGCCCAAGTGATTGCTCATGGTATTGCGCCGAATGACGACTTTGCCATCGGCCTTGCTCACGCACTACGTGAAACCGCACCGAGTATGTACAAAGATTTTCGCCATTATTGCCAAACACAACATCCTAAAGCAGGGACATTGTGGTCGTGGATGGGTGCAGATAGCAAAATTGTCGTGAACTTGTTTACTCAAGAAGCCGCTTATAAACATGGTGAAAAACCTGGTCGCGCAACATTGCCACACGTCAATCATGCTTTACGCGAATTAAGACATTTAATTGATAGCGAGAAGTTCACTAGCCTCGCTTTACCACGCTTATCGACAGGTGTAGGTGGTTTGGAGTGGGATGACGTTTACCCATTAGTAAAACAGCATTTAGGCGATTTGACGATTCCTGTGTATGTCTATACCAGCTTTCATCACGGCGTTAAAGCGAACGAAGCTTAACGGTTGTGAGGGCAAGGACGCCCTTCTGTCTTGGGTTACAAACTATTGAGTGTCGTTTGAATATTGATTCGTGCTTGTTGTTCGAAATTCTCACGAAAATAATCCGTGCCAAAAATCGTCGGACGATCTAAAAAAGAGCGTAACACCTGACCTCTACCCTGCCTAAATTGCTCAGCACTGACCCAATGATATTCTTGGCGAATTTGCTGTTCGTATTAAGCAAAACGCGCTGGTTCACGACCTAAAATCGCTAAATCAATATCCACTAATAATTGGCTATCCGCATCTGCTGTTAATTGTGGCGCATGATGTTGGGTTGCCATAATCAAGGTGTCAATACGGCTAATCAGCTTAGACTCTGCGCCTATATCTGCGAGCACTTTTGCTGCCCATGCGGCGCTTTGGGCTTCGTTATCGTTGGCATAAACATCATAAATGGCATCATGAAAATACAAAGCCAAAGCGATTTGTGCTGGCTGAATGGCAAGATGCTGTAACTGTGCTAACAGGGTTAAACATTCCTGTAAATGTTGTAGCGTGTGGTAATAACGATGTGGCTGCGAATAAGCGACATTTAACTCATCGGCCAATGTTGGAGGTGGTGTTAAATGTAATTGTTGCCACATCATTGACCAGTTCATGTTGTTATCCCTACTGATTTGGCTGTTGCGTCACTTCAGCCACGCCAAACAAAACTGCACCAAGATAGTATTAGCAAAATCAATAAAAAACGCCCCGACAATCGGCACGACTAAATAAGCGCGTGGTGCAGGACTATAACGCTGCACAAATGCGTCCATATTGGCCATTGCATTTGCCGTTGTGCCCATCATAAAGCCGTAAAAACCGGTCGCCGTTACCGCTGCTTCGTAATCCTTACCCATAAATTTAAAGATTAAAGTCACACTCAATAGCGCGATTAACAGCACTTGGGCGGCAATTAAAATCAATAATGGCAACGCGACAGTCGCTAGTTTTGACAAATCTAGACCCATCAACGACAACACTAAAAAATAGGACAACGCGACTGCGCCTAAATTCTCAATGGTCGTTTCTGATAGTTTGAAATGGCCTGTTTTATCATCCAAATTACGCAAAGTGGCGGCAACTAACATCGCGCCAATATAGGCAGGTAAAGTAATGCCGAGCGCCTGAAAACCTGCACTCACCCAACTGCCCATCCACATCGCTAATAAAATCATGCCTATACTTTTGAGTAATGCGGTTTCGCTATGATGGTTTAAAAGTTCAAGAGCGGTATTAATAATCGATTGATTATGATGATTCGACGTTAACGGCTGGTTTTGGCGCACTAAACGATTGATCAGCAGCGTACCAATCGGGCCACCCATCACACCGCCCATAATAATACCGCACATCGCTGCCGCAACAGCTATCGCTTCTGCACCAACGATGCCCGCCTGCTCAAACTGGGGTGCAAACGCTAATCCTGTCGCAGGCCCTCCCGTTAGCGTTACCGAGCCACACAACACACCCAACAACGGTGGCAAACCTAAGAGAGTCGCAATACTTGCCCCAACCACATTTTGCAAAATAGCAGCGAAAATACTAATCGCTAAAAAAATAAAGACAAATCGGCCACCTATTTTTAATAGCTTTAGACTGGCGGCAAAACCGAGTGTGGTAAAAAAAGCAATCATCAACGGTGTGCGCGCACCGTTGTCGAAAGTAATATCCACTGTTGTATAACTCTTGCACAACAACAGCGCAATCGCAGCCAATAAACCGCCAATCACAGGCGAAGGCAAATTATAACGATGCAGTACAGGCACTTGTCGTTTGATGTGTTGCCCCAACAGTAAAATCAGCGTTGCTATCGCCAAGGTTGCCATCACATCAAAATGGAGCATAGTGCTATATCCTTATTGGAAAAAGACAAATTAATACATATAGGTCGCTGTTCCTGCTGCAATTATCTCGCCACTGTCATTATGCAACTCCATGCGCGTGACACACACTTTTTTACCGACACGCAATAGGCTTGCCGTAGCAGTAAATAATTGACCTTTGCCTGCTTGCAAATAATCAATACGCATATCGATGGTCGCTAAACGATTAATTCGCGCTAATCGCTCCTCTCTAGGCGTACCTTTTAAGGCAGCATACGCGCCACTCATGGCCATTGCGCCACCAACCGTATCCAGTGCTGTCGCAATCACGCCACCATGTAAAATCTGTTTAAACATATTACCCACTAATTGGGGCTGCATCGAAAATTCAGCTTGAATCGCTGTTAAAGACATTTCTTTGATGGTCAAACCAATCACTTGATTAAACGGCACCATATTAAAACCCAGTTTTAGCCGCTCTTGTAAAATTCGGCCTTTTTCTTCATCAGAAATCTCTGGCTTGTCGTGATGACTGGTCATAGTTGCTACTCAAAATAAAGCGAAATAGGAATGTTCACATTCACCCTAGCAAATGCTTGGTTTGATGCCAATGGCCAATCGTGAATTATCGGTGTTTTTCTCGCTAAAGTGGTGCGACAATTCATTAGCCGACAGCTCTAAAAAAAGGACAATGTTGATGAGACTTGCTCAATTATCGGATGCCGAAATTTTGGCGATTGCTAACCCCATTATGGATAATTTAATGGCAGGTTCTACCGCCATCGACCATGCCCAACATACGCGTGACTTTAGCGAACGCATGAAAGCGATTGTTACCCCCGAACATTTACATTATATCTGCCAGCATTACCAAACCGTCTGGGGCTATTTTACTGGCCGTGAATTAGTCGCTGTTTTCAGACGACCTGCATCAGTCGCAATTGTATGGAAGCAATTTTGCTCTCAACAAGCAGGTGAGTTTGTCGCAGAAATTGTTTTAATCGAACACGATGGTCGCTATTTAGTTGACCATGCAATGGTGTTTTAATTTACGTAGAAAATTTTTTTATTGAGTCTAATTATGTCGCAATTCACTTTTGCCCGCGCGCCCTTCCCTCATACGCGTTTACGCCGTGTTCGTTATCAAGAATTTAGCCGTCGTTTGGTGCAAGAAACGGTCTTAACCGCCGCCGATTTAATTTACCCAATGTTTGTGCTGGAAGGTGAAAATCGTCGTGAAGCCATTCCGTCGATGTTAGGTATTGAACGAGTTTCAATTGATGAATTATTGAAAGAAGCCGCCGAATTAGTGGCATTAGGTGTGCCTGCGGTGGCGTTATTTCCTGTCACTCCGCCTGAAGCGAAAAGTTTATTGGCCGAAGAAGCATGGAATCCTAATGGTTTAGCACAACGGGCAGTACGCGCTTTAAAACAGCATTTTCCGCAATTGGGTGTGATTACCGATGTTGCCCTAGACCCCTTCACCACGCATGGCCAAGACGGGATTATTGATGACAACGGTTATGTTATTAACGATGTCACCACCCAAGCATTGATTAAACAAGCCTTGTCTCATGCCGAAGCAGGGGCAGATATTGTTGCGCCTTCTGACATGATGGATGGCCGTATTGGTGCGATTCGTGCGGCTTTAGAAGCGGCTGGCTATCCTAATGTATGTATTTTATCGTATGCAGCAAAATACGCGTCTAACTACTACGGGCCTTTCCGTGATGCAGTTGGCTCGGCGGGCAACTTAAAAGGCGGCAACAAAAAGACTTATCAAATGGATCCCGCCAATCGCATGGAAGCCTTGCATGAAGTCGGTTTAGATTTAGCTGAAGGCGCGGATATGGTGATGGTTAAACCGGGTATGCCATATTTAGATATTGTCCGTGAAGTCAAAAATACCTTCCAAGTGCCAACTATGGTTTATCAAGTCAGTGGTGAATATGCCATGCACATGGCCGCCATTAGCAATGGTTGGCTGAAGCGTGATGAGATTATTTTAGAGTCATTAATGTGTATTAAACGTGCAGGCGCAGACGCGATTTTGACGTATTTTGCTAAAGAAGCTGCGAAGTTGTTGCAACAAAAATAACTTACAGACTGTCACTTGTACACGCTTGATGCGAGGCATAGCATCGGGCGTTCTTTTAAAAATCTAAGGATGAATTTATGTCGATTTCCATGTATCAAGCCTCAATTCCTGTCTTTACACACATGCTCGGCAATTTAATCGCCATTTTAGAAAAAGGCGCAGCGCATGCCGAAGCCAAAAACTTTGACCCAACCGTGTTAGTGAATAGTCGCCTTGCCCCCGATATGTTTGCTTTAGCACGACAAGTCCAAATTGCGACCGATATGGTGAAAGGTGGCGCGGCACGTTTAGCGGGTTTAGAGCCGCCTAAATATGATGATAACGAAACGACAATTACTGAATTGATAGCTCGCGTGCAAAAAGTCATCGACTATTTAAGTACGTTTACGGCTGAACAAATTGACGGCTCCGAACAACGTGCCATTGTTTTGGGCTTAAAAACACGTACCTTAAATTTTGACGGCCTGACGTATTTGCAGCACTTTGTTATTCCCAATATGTATTTTCATATTACAACGACCTACAACATTTTGCGCCACAATGGTGTGGAATTGGGTAAGCCCGATTTTATTGGCGGGGTTTAGTTCGTTTTAATTTTCACCAAAAAAAAGCCCTTATTTTGCAATAAGGGCTTTTCTATTCAACCGTTAATCCTAAGTCTTACAAACCAATCACACCACCGTCAGTACGAGTAATCACAATCGTGGCTGAACGTGGACGTTTGCCACTAGCAGCATTCGTTTCACTATCTGGCCAGTGGCTGGTAAACGTCGTTGCTGTGCCATTTTCACCTGGATGTTGAATATTAACGAACATCGCTTTGCCATCTGCTGTCATATCAACACCTGTGATTTCACAGTCTTTTGGCCCAACCAAGAAACGGCGCAAATCACTTTCTGGATTTTTGCCTTTATAGGTTTTTTGACCATTGACACTAATCTCTTCACCATCACCCACTTTACCTGTTATCGCTGCTAACATCATGCAGTTAGTCACGTCGGTGTAAGCACCATCATCCGTTTGAATCCATAACACGCCGCGTGGATCAAACCACAAACCGTCTGGCGCAGAAAAATCATTATCATCGGTTAATTTGGATAAGTTGTTGACGCTATCATCGGCTTCCGCGCCAAACACATAGACATCCCACTTAAAGCTAGTGGCATCGGCTTTGCTGTCCATTTCGGCAAAACGAATAATATGGCCGTTAGGATTACCACCTGTAAATTTCTTACCATCCACATCGTCATAATCACGTGGATTAGCGGCATCAACAGGCACAGTTGTACCACGACCTGTATTGTTATTGGTTAGCGTCATATAGACTTCACCATTTAATGGGTTAACACAACCCCATTCTGGTCTGTCCATTTTAGTTGCGCCGACGGTATCCGCCGCTATACGTGTGCCAACCAATACAGCCGCTTGTGAAGTAAATGGAAAGCCCAAAGTATCTGCAACAGCCACTAAGTTATTTTTGCCATGTGTTAGCTCAATCCATGTACCTGACCCATCGGCATTAAACTTAGCCACATACAATGTACCTGCATTGAGGTATTTATCACCTGCGGCTAAACCTGTACCCATATCAGCTGGATCCCAAACGGCTTTAGTCACAAATTTATAAATATATTCGTTACGCGAGTCATCGCCCATATAAAACGCTAAAGGCTTGCCTGCTTCTGGGTTACTTGGCCAGCAACCTTCGTGCGCCATACGGCCTAACCATGTGCGTTTTTTAGGTTTAGCGGTAGGATTGAGTGGGTCAATTTCGACCATATAACCAAAGGTATTGGCTTCATGACGATAATCGTCTGTACCTGTTAAGCTCGTGCCAACAATGCTGGCATTCCACCGCGCAAAACGGTGTGTATTTGCCGCATCAGCAGGCACAACGGTAAACCAGCCTTTATCATTAAAGCTAACACTACCAGCGTTAATACCATAACGCTTGTTTAAGGCCACTTCTTCGGCTTTACGTAAGGGATTAGTGTCATCACCTGCCACACGACGGAAGTACGCACCCCAGTTTTCTTCGCCTGTTAAATACGTTCCCCAAGGCGTTTTACCGCTACCACAGGTATTTAACGCACCGCGTGCTTTAGCACCGGTATTATCATATTTAGTGACCGCAAAACGTGAGCCTTTTACAGGACCTGCTAATTCCATTTCGGTATCTAAAGTCACACGACGAGTTAAATCGGAGGCTTTGTCAATTTCAAATTTGCCGCTAACAGCATTTTTATCCAATTTAACTAAGGTCACGCCATGCGCGTTCATTTCTTTAATAGCTTGGTTTTCGTTACGTGGCTCAGCTAAACTTTCGCCTACTGGATGCAAATATTGTTGGCTAATGGCTTCATGATTCATCGCCAATACACCGCTGGTCGAAACCGTGTTATCCCACTTGCCTTCTTTTAAACCAAAGAAGTTCATGGCATCGCCGTGATCACCTAAACGCATGGTATAAGAATCACCCGTTTCTGAACCATCATCTGCCCATGCAGTAACGCCATTTTTAAGCGGATCGCCCAAAGCTGCTAACACACTAAATTGATAACCTGCGGGTAATTTGACTTTATCTTCTAAGCTTTTAGCAATCGAGGTAAAACCTAAACTGACTTTGCCTTTAGCGGTTGGTGTTGGTTTGGCTACAACTGGCACAACCACTGTGTCATCGCTATTTCCACAAGCTGTTAAGCCAAGACCACCCAAGGCAACGGCGGCAGTCGCGGATGTGCCGCTAACAATGGCACGACGACGCGACAAACGCATTGCCAATACCGCGCTAAATTCTTGGTTTTGGGAAGGATTGGTGTCAATGTCAAGAGAATGAGGATCTAATCGTTTTTGTTCAGTCATGATAATTACCTAGCGATGAGCGGAGAAATAAATTCACGCTAAACTAAATAATAAACATGACTGTTATGTGACAAAATTTTAACTTAATGCGCCAATTTAATAATAAACACAGCTTTTTTTGATGGTTAGGTAGCCTAATTCCCCCCACGCATTCTATTCGCCGCCCCTGCCAATAAACGCTCGGTATTCACAATCGCTCGTGTATGTGTACCCTCACCAATTTTGCCGCCTGAATCAAAGGCTTCAATGGTAAATTTATACAACTTGCCTTCCATGCCCACATATTTAGCAACCGCTTGCACGACATCGTATTTGGGTGTGGCGGCCAAATGCTGAATATTAATGCCAACACCCACCGATAACTCCCCTGCTTTTAATAATGACGCTAAACCACGCGCTGCCGCTAATTCCATCACCGCAATCATCCGTGACGTCGCCAAGACTTCTGGAAAATCATCTTCGGTCATCACTGCTAAGGCGAGAGCAGTATCATTTTCTGTCACCACCATTGAAGCCGAGGCGGTATCGCCCTCTTGTAACACTAATGCTGCCATGTTGTTGTCCTCTGTTTATGACTTAGATATTAAGGCTTGACCATCAAAACAAACCCCTGCCCAGCCATCACGCATAAATGCCCGAATATTGCCGTGACTGGTACCTGTTGGGTCATTTAATACCTCACGATAAAAACGACCAAAACAAGCCAATGTATCCGCTTCACTGAGTGCATTTAATTGCGCAAACGCAAAAATCCGACAAGAGCCTTCGTTTTGACCTGCTTCGTTAGTCACTGTGTTAGTTAAGCCATTACTAAAGCGTGTGGGCGTGTAATTGTATAGGGCGTTGATGACGGTGATAGTCTCTTCAAAATCTATTTCACCTGCGCGCAGGCGCGTTAAAAAACTTGCTAACATAAACTAAAAACTCGTGATGATTGATTAACAATTTGTCGCGGTATTTATGCCACAATCGCCATCATTTGTCTGTTACGGAAAATTTATCATGTCAAAAAATGTTGTCATTACAGGTGCATCTAGCGGTATAGGTGCAGCTCTTGCCCAAGCATTTGCTAGTAAAGGTTATAACCTCGGTTTAGCGGCGCGTCGAATCGACAAACTGGAAACACTCGCCAAACAGCTTGAAGAAAGCTATCACGTTCGTGTTGCTGTGACGACCTTAGATGTTCAAGAAGATAGCACCATTGCCACTGCCCTGAGCCGTTTAGCACAAGACTTAGGTCAGATTGATATTGTCGTTGCTAACGCAGGTATTACAGGTGTACGTCGGAGTGGTAGCGGTGATATTTCGATAGATAAAGCGATTATGCAAACTAATCTGATTGGTGCCATTGCCACGCTGGATGCGGCGACAAAAATCTTTTTAGCGCAAGGTCATGGGCATTTAGTGGGAATGTCTTCGTTTTCTGCCTTCTCTCCTTTACCGGGAAGTGCTGCGTATTCCGCCAGTAAAGCGGCATTAACCAATTATATGAATGCCATGCGTTTAGAGTTAATGAATAAAAAAATTGATGTCACCATCATTCACCCCGGTTTTATTAAAACCGATATTGCCCCACACATGGACAAATACCCCTTTGTCATTGAAGCCGATGTTGCCGCGCAACAAATGGTTCGTGCTATTGAAAGCAAAAAAGTGAATGTGATTGTGCCTGCCATGCCGTGGAAAGCTGCGAAAGGTTTGATGAACTTAATGCCTGATCCGTTATTGGCGATGATGTTTGCGAAGTTTATGAAGTGAGTTTTGGGTAAGGTGTAAACCATAAATATTATTAGGAGAAAAACATGGGAAATCGTCATGATGTATACATTTGGGATGCTGATGTTTATGGCAAGCCGACAGATTTTGAAGACGCAATGGATATGGCTCCACGCCTAGCCAAACAACGCATTGAAACACAAACCGCTAATATGCTGGCTTTTGGTCAAACCGTAGAAAAACTACTCAAAACCTATGATGAAGATGAGCAACAAGAGTTGTTTTTAGAAGGAACTGCCGCCGATATTGCGGACACTCACAAAGCCGCTTACAACATGGAAATTTCAGAGATTGGACTGTGGCCGTTATTATTAAAAATTTTATTAGATGCGGCTAAAGAACATTCCGTGGTTATTTTTGACCAAGAAGCATGGATTGCTTGTGTGTCACCCAATACGATTTTACCTGAGTCAGCGGAGATAGAATGGCAAAGAACCGTTGAAAAATTTACCACACATAAATTCCCTAAAACGCCAAAACAAATGAAAAAACACTTTGAACCATTGTTAACTAATTTATTAGTACCTCATGGTTTTAGACGTGTAGCTGATCCAGACGGCTTAGTAAAATTTCAAAGAGATACGCCGTTTATGTCGCAAATTTTGGAATTAGGGGCTGATTGGTATCGTGATAACATCGAAGTGATTGTCCTATTTAGAGGAGAATCTAAAAGTATTGCAGCACTAGAAAAAAAGTTGGCAACCGATGATAGTCGCTATTTGGTTTCACAAGAATATATAAAACACGATGTTAGCACGATAATTTGGGGAGACCTTTTTGGACCTCTCACACATGAATTCAAAACACATGCTAGACATGATTTATATATTATTCAAAGTGAACTTGATGTCATCAGAGTACTAAATTTAATTAAAAATATAGTTATTCCCATCTTTGATCACACAATAGATTTGCAAAGTACATATATTGCTTTAAGTACTGATAAGTTTCCTCTTTTGTGGAGACGTAACGTTTTTTGTTGGTGGGGACGTTCATTAGCAATTGCGCGTCTTATAAATCCTCAAAAGGAGGATTTTGAGCAAGCTATAGCTGATTATCTTAAATTTAACTCAGAAGTTGCACTCAATCCCGAATGGACACCATTAATTGATGGTTTAAGGCAATTTGATGTGGAAGAGTTTTTTGCTGAAAAAAAACGCTATCAACAATCTATACAAGAACACTTAGATAAAAAAACACCATCACAGCTTATGGATTTAGGAGAGTGGTATGATAAAAAAAGCAACTTAATTTGGCAGCGTTATTGCTTAGGTCAAGAATGGCAAAATGGGAGCGTTAGTGGGCAAGGCAGCCAAATGACATGGACAAAAGCGATTGAATTAACAACACAACGAGAAGTGAAAGATTTTGGCTGGCGTTTACCTACCGAAAAAGAATTAGCCAGTTTAATGTTGCCAGATAAAGCGGGTTATAAAACAGAACAAGGTATTTTATTTTGTCCTAAAGAAGAAGGACAATATGCTACATTTTGGACATCCACCACTCAAAAAAATAGCGAAGAAGCCAGTGTTGTGGTTTTTTATGAAGGCAAAGTTCGTAAATATCCCAAAGGTTATGGTTGTTTTGTCCGCTTAGTAAGAAAGGCAAAAGGCTCGGTTATTACAACTTGAGTCACGTAAAACATCCGCCAAAATAACAAACTGTTGCCCTACTCTGCTGCAAATCCCGTGTTATCACACGGGCTACAACTTTGAGCAATGACGAAAACACACATCATCGCTCAAATCACATCAACTAAGCCCCAAATCGCCCCGCATGATAATCCACCATCGCTTGACGAATTTCTGCCTGTGTATTCATCACAAAAGGCCCCTGCCCCACAATCGGCTCATTTAAAGGTTCACCCGTCAACAACAACGCTACCGTTGCTTCATTGGTGTGAATCTTTAGTTGCTCATCATTATGTTGAAATAACACAATCTGATTCGCTGCAACAACCTGCTGGTCATTCACCGTCACGTTGCCCTGTAACACCACCAAAATCGTCGTATGCGTAGCAGGACTTTGTAGATAAACCTCTTTATCGGCATTTAACTGTAAATCCCAAACATTCACAGGGGAATAGGTTTTAGCCGCACCATGAGTCGTTTGATAATCGCCCGCAATCACCCGTAGTGTTCCTGCTTCGTTAGGCAAAGCAATACGCGGAATATCGGCATTCACAATCGCCTGATAACGCGGTGCAGTCATTTTATCTTTCGCAGGTAAATTCACCCACAACTGCGCCATGTGTAATGTACCGCCTTGTCGGGCAAAAGCTTCGGAGTGATATTCTTGATGCAAAATACCACGCGCTGCCGTCATCCATTGCACATCACCCGCGCCTATCACACCGCTATTGCCTGCCGAATCCGCATGAGCGACTTCACCCGCATAAACGATAGTCACCGTTTCAAAACCACGATGCGGATGCGTACCTACGCCCCGTCGTTTATCCGTTGGCGCGAACTGCGCTGGCCCTGCATTATCGAGTAATAAAAACGGGCTAATGCGTTCGCCTAAATCACCATAATACAATAGGCTGCGCACAGGAAAACCATCACCCACCCAATGCGAAGCAGCTGTGCCGTAGATACCAATGATTTCTTTCATGACCATTTTCCTCTGACCCTGAATAGAAAATTTCTATTGAGGTTGGGTGTAGCATAAGAAAATTTTTGACTATCGAGAAGAGATGTTTGCTGACACGCACTGTTGCCGAATAGATAACACTGAATGAAAACAAGAATAGGGAACAGGTAGATGAATGACAAAAAGTCTTTTTTACAAGGGCTTTTATCGCAATCCAAACCCTCACCCCTGCCCTCTCCCTCGGGGAGAGGGAGTATAGTTCTCTCTCCCCGAGGGAGACGACTGCAAGGATGCAGTAGCTAGTGCAACGCAGGAGCGGTTGCCGAGAGTTAGAGTGAGGGTTAATTGCCTGTCTGGCGAAAAACTTTAATTACGCCCAAATTCCCGAATCACCCGTATCAAAGCCGACTTTTGTTCGTCACTTAGGCTTTTTTCATACGCAGGCATAATACGTGGGCCTTGATTGATACGCTGTAAAATATCAGCATCGCTCATTTTTTGTTGCCATTCTTTACTATTAAAATTACGGGCAAAATATAAGTACCCGCGAAAATTATCGGCATGGCCACTTTCACCATGACATTTAGCACATGTCTCTTGATAGAGTTTATAGCCTTCAACTGCCTGTGCCGAATTCATGCCCAACACCAGCAAGGTCGCTACCAGTATTTTTTGTCCACTCAACTTCATTTGTTCTCATCCTTTTTCATTGTTGTTTTACGGTGCTTTTCACGCACCATTAGCTGATATTTTACGGGGCTTCACGCACCACCAGTAAACGAATTTCCGTCATATCTTCAATGGCGTAACGAATACCCTCTCGCCCCAAACCACTGTCTTTTACGCCACCATAAGGCATATGGTCAACACGCCATGATGGTACATCACCAATCACGACGCCACCGACTTCCAGAGTATCCCATGCTTTATGCGCTTTGTATAAATCTCGGGTAAAAATACCTGCTTGCAAACCAAACCGACTGTTATTCACTTGCGCTAAAGCGTCATCAAAATCGGTAAACGAAGACAGAATTGCCGCAGGGCCAAAGGCTTCTTCGCGATATAAATTTGTTGTTTCTGAAACATTCTCTAGCAAGGTCGCCGCTAACATCGCCCCTTCACGTTGACCACCGCATAACAACGACGCGCCCTGATCGACTGCTTCAGTAATCCACGAATGCAAACGCTCCGCTTCTTTTGCTGAAATCATTGGGCCAATAAAGGTAGTTTCGTCTTGAGGATTACCCATAACTAAAGTTTTCGTGCTGGCGACTAACTTAGCTTTAACCGTGTCATAAATACTGGCATGAATCAAAATCCGTTGCACACTAATACAACTTTGACCTGATTGATAAAACGCTCCAAATACTAAACGTTGTACGGCATCGTCAATATTGGCATCGGTATCGACGATACACGCCGCGTTACCGCCTAACTCTAAAGTGACTTTTTTCTTCCCTGCTTTGGCTTTTAATTGCCAGCCCACCTCGGGTGAACCAGTAAAGCTCAGTAACTTTAAACGCTCATCGGTGGTAAATAAATCCGCGCCATCACGCGCACACGGCAAAATAGAAAACGCACCCACAGGCAACGCCGTTTCTGCCAACACTTCGCCAATTATCAATGCGCCAATCGGCGTAAAACTCGCAGGTTTCAGAATAAAAGGACAACCTGCCGCAATCGCAGGCGCGACTTTATGCGCCGCTAAATTTAAGGGAAAATTAAACGGACTGATAAATGAACACGCGCCAATCGGCACTCGCTTGGTCATGCCGCGATAGCCCTTTGCACGCGGGCTAATATCTAAGGCAATGGTTTCACCATGAATACGCGTACACTCTTCGGAAGCAATTCTAAAAGTATCAATTAAGCGAGTGACTTCGCCTCGTGCATCTTTAATCGGTTTGCCTGCTTCAATACATAGGCTTTGTGCCAACTCTTCAGCTCGCTCACGGAAACGCAATACACAATGGTCTAATACTTGTTGACGCTCATAAGCCGCCATTTGCGCCATAGGGGCTTGTGCTTGCACGGCGGCAGCAATGGCTTGGTCAATCACTAAAGCATCGGCTAAAGCGACGCGTGTGGCGATTGCGCCTGTGTATTTATCAGTAACAATTAAGTCTTGATTGGCGTAAATGGCTTGATTAGCTAAGTAATAAGGATAGGCCGCTTTAAGCATTTTTTTCTCTTATTTTATGATGATGATTTTTGCTAAGGCTTTACGAATAGCATCAGGAATCGGCACCGATTGATTGCTTTCACGATTGACGAAAACATGAACAAAATGACCATCCGCTACTGCGACGTCCTGCCCTTCTTTAAAAATCGCTATACCGTATTCAACCGAAGAACTCCCTAAACGATTGACGCGTAAACCGCCTGTCAACTTATCGGGGAAAGCAATGGGCGAGTAATAATTACACCCTGAGTTCACCACAAAACCAACTACATCTGCATGATGAATATCTAACTGGCCATGTTCAATTAAATAGGTATTAGCGACCGTATCAAAATAGGCGTAGTAAGTGACATTATTGACGTGACCATAAATATCGTTATCGTTCCAGCGCGTGGTAATCGGGGCAAAAAAATGGTAATCCGCGCGCACGCTTGCTTGTGGACGAGACATCGTTAATCCTTCTTATTCATCGTTTATTAATACTAATACGCCGCTTGATAAATCATTAAGGCATCAGATTCAGTAATTAGACGCGGATTATTCATCAACAACCGTTGTTGTAACAGCGCATCTTTTGCCAACATCGGTAAATCAGATTCGGGGATATTCATCTGCCGTAAGGTCGTCGGTAATTTTACTGCGTTGATTAGCGTTTGCATCGCTTCAATAAAATACTCAGCCAAGGTCAGTGGTTTTGCCCGCGCATATGGATTGATAACGTGAGCCAACTCTGCATAAGCCTGTGTTGCCTCAGGCAAATTAAAGCGCAAGACATGGGGTAAAACCAGCGAATTACTCAAACCATGGGCGATATGATAATGACCGCCTAAAGGGTACGCTAACGCGTGTACAGCGGCTACAGGCGCGTTAGCAAAGGCCTGCCCTGCCAACATTGCACCATATAACATGGCACTACGCGCCACTAAATTATGGCCATCTTCTACCGCTGTGACGATATGTTTAGACAGTAGACGTAAAGCCTCACAAGCCAACATATCCGAATAGGGGTTTTTGCGTAGTTTGCTGGTATAGGCTTCAATGGCATGAACCATTGCGTCTATGCCCGTTGCGGCAGTGACATGGGGCGGCAAACCAACGGTTAATTCAGCATCTAATAACGCAACATCCGCAATTAATAACGGCGAGACAATGCCCTGCTTCGTCGTTTCGCCTGTGGTAATAATGGAGATGGGCGTAACTTCTGAACCCGTTCCTGCGGTGGTCGGAATTTGAATCAACGGTAAACGATTGCCTTTGGCATTACCAACACCATAGACATCTTGCAGGCTTTGAGTCGATTTTGTCAGTAAGGCAATGACTTTGGCGACATCCATCGAACTGCCACCGCCCAAGCCAATTACGCCATCAATCTGTTGTTCACGAGCAAACGCTAATGCACGCTCGACCACCACTTCAGGTGGGTCAGCGACTACATCGGTATAAACGACACTGACAATACCTGCCGCTGTTAAACTGTTTAATGCAGGCTCAATCATGCCAGATTGCACAATGCCCGCATCGGTGACAATTAACGCCCGTGTCACGGCCAACGACTTAGCGACTGTGCCTAATTGCCGATGACAACTTCCCAACTCATTAATAATTGTTTTAACGGTACTAAAAGAAAAATCCTGCATTTTTTTACTCCTTAAATGAACTCTTTATTTTTATGTGACTGGGGATCTTCCCCCCTTATATCTACCAATAACGTAGGGTGCATGATTGCACCCATTTACCAAAAACTAGGGCGAAATTATGCACCCTACGCATAGCTTTAAACGATTTGGACAAACGTTAAACAAGCTCCGTTATCTGCCTAAGGATAGCAGACTAGGCACATAAAAAAAGGGACTTATTAAGTCCCTTTCTCTAGTGATTGGTAAACGTCACACGTCTAAATTAGCCACCATCAAGGCATTATGCTCGATAAAAGCACGACGCGGCTCAACAGCATCACCCATCAAACAAGTAAACATTTGATCAGCACCAATGGCATCTTCAATCGTCACCCGCAACATACGGCGATTATTAGGATCCATGGTTGTTTCCCATAATTGGCTTGGATTCATTTCACCCAGACCTTTATAACGCTGAATGGCATTGCCACGACGCGACTCCTGCATCAACCACTGCCAAACTTGTTTAAAGTCGTTTACGGGCAAAATACGCTCGCCTCGTTTGACATACGCGCCCTCTTCCAACAAGTCATTAATTTGCACTGCCAGCAACCCAATACGACGATATTCTGTCGAGGCAAAAAAGTCATAACTCAAACGATAAGTATGTGGCACGCCATGAGCGACCATTTCTACTTGTAGAACAAAACGATGCTGTTCGGTGTCTTCAATCACTTCTACTAAAAAGCGTTGGCTTGGGTCGGCGGCATTGTTTAATATTACTTGTAATTGGTTTGCCCATGTCTCAGTAATGGTTTTATCTGCTAACGACTCAACCGCCAACACCGACATTTTTAACAATTGCTCGAGCAATACTTCAGGATAAACTCGACTCATGCGGCGAATAGTCCCTTGTACCGAACGATATTCCGTCAACAAGTTAGCTAACGCTATACCCGACATCGGTGGTGCATCAGGATTCACATATAAAGCCGCATCATCAAGTGCCGTTTGCGTGAGATAGGCTTCGAGGGCATCATCATCTTTGATGTATTGTTCTTGTTTGCCACGCTTCACTTTATACAATGGCGGCTGAGCAATATAGATATAACCACGCTCAAATAGCTCAGGCATTTGTCTAAAAAAGAAGGTCAATAACAAGGTACGAATGTGTGAACCGTCCACGTCAGCATCGGTCATGATGATGATTTTGTGGTAGCGTAATTTATCAGGATTATATTCTTCACGACCAATGCCACAGCCTAAAGCGGTAATCAAGGTACCGACTTCAACCGACGATAACATCTTATCAAAACGGGCTTTTTCGACATTCAGAATTTTACCTTTTAATGGCAAAATCGCCTGCATTTTACGGTTACGGCCTTGTTTCGCCGAGCCACCCGCAGAGTCACCCTCGACGATATACAACTCAGATAACGCAGGGTCTTTCTCTTGGCAATCCGCTAATTTACCAGGTAACCCCGCAATATCTAACGCACCTTTACGCCGCGTCATTTCCCGAGCTTTACGCGCTGCTTCACGCGCACGCGCTGCATCAACAATCTTGGCAACAATGGATTTAGCCGCCGCAGGATTCTCTAAAAGATACTCTTGTAATCTTTCACCCATCACTGATTCAACAACAGGACGCACTTCCGAAGACACTAATTTATCTTTCGTTTGGCTGGAGAATTTAGGGTCAGGCACCTTAACCGATACAATCGCCGTTAAGCCCTCTCTCGCGTCATCCCCTGTAGTTGCTATCTTTTCTTTCTTCAACAGGCCTTCAGACTCCATGTAGTGGTTTAGGGTGCGTGTTAACGCCCCTCTAAAACCCGCTAAATGCGTACCACCATCCCGTTGAGGAATATTGTTGGTATAACAAAAGACGTTTTCTTGGTAGCTGTCATTCCATTGCATTGCCACTTCAACAGCAATGCCTGTGTCGGTTTGGGTATTAAAGTGAAAAACTTTATTCAGGCCATTCTTGTTGGTATTTAAGTAATCAACGAAAGCTGACAAACCACCTTCATAGGCAAAAATATCACTCGCGCCTGTACGCTCATCCTTCAGTGTAATACGAACACCTGCATTGAGGAATGATAATTCACGCAGACGTTTCGCTAAAATATCGTAGGAAAAACGAATATTGGTGAAGGTTTCAGCACTAGGCCAAAAGTGTATTTCTGTACCTCGACGCTCTGTTTCACCAGTTTCACGCAAGGGAAATTGTGGCTCGCCATGCACGTATTCTTGCTCGTAGGCTTTACCACCACGACGAATAACCAAACGCAAACGTGCCGATAAAGCGTTAACCACGGACACACCAACACCGTGTAAGCCGCCTGAAATTTTATAGGAATTATCATCGCCGCCAAACTTACCGCCTGCGTGCAAGATAGTCATGATCACTTCTGCTGCCGACACACCTTCTTCATGGTGAATATCCACAGGAATACCACGGCCATCATCGGTAACGGTAATCGATTCATCGGTATGAATAGTGACATTTACTTCAGTACAAAAGCCCGCTAAAGCCTCATCAATGCCATTATCAACCACTTCAAAAACCATGTGATGCAAGCCTGAACCGTCGTCTGTATCACCAATATACATGCCTGGACGCTTCCGTACTGCATCTAAGCCACGTAAGACTTTAATACTGGATGAGTCGTAATTATTGCCGTCAGTCATGTTTTTTCCTCAAGAAAATACTCAGTCAAGACCAACAATATATTATTGGTCAGACTTTAAAAAATGCTTTGGTGTTACTTCACCATGTTCCACGTGAAACAATTTCGCCTGTTCATCAAGCCGATAAAGTATTGGCCATACATCATCAACCTCAACAGCCGTCATCAATATTTGTGCATCTAATTGCTGCAAATGGGTCAGTAATCTTGATCGAGCCACTGCATCCAACTCAGAAGCAATATCATCCAAAAGGACGACACAATACTTATTATTCGCTCTTAAAAAAGCCACCTGCGCCAATTTCAAAGCACAGATAAACAGTTTTTTTTGCCCGCGTGATAATACCGCCTCAACTAAACCTAAGTCTGTTTTTAATCGTAAGTCGGCACGATGAGGCCCTAATTGGGTATGACCACGCTCTCGGTCTTTACCGCGTGATTCTGCCAACTGCACGGTAAAGTCTATTGTCACATCAAAACCAGCGACATAATCCATGGTGATACTTAATTGCGGTAATAACAACAGCAGGGCGTTTTGTACAAATATCAACCAATCACTAATTATAGTGTTGCGAAAATCATGCAGGATTATAGCACTATCTGCTAATTCTTGCTCCCACGCTCGCCACTCAGATTCATCAACACGAGAAATTTTTAATAGTGCATTACGCTGAACTAATGCGCGTTGATAACGCAACCAAACACCATAAAAATTAGGTTCCACGTGAAACAATAGCCAGTCAATCAGTTGCCGACGTTGCTTACTGCCGCCATCAATAATTTCAAAACTTTCTGGATGAATTAATTGGACAGGTAAGTCATGCGCCAACTCAGCCAAACTACTGACAATTGCGCCATTACGTTTAAGAATTTGCACCGCCTGCAAATCTTTACTAATACCTAATTGCTGACCGTTATTGAGCTGCGAAAAAACCGTACAAACTTTTTGACCATCTTGAATGATTTTACGAATTTGATGACTGCGAAAAGAGCGACCCGTGGCCAGTAAATGAACTGCTTCTAACAACGAACTTTTGCCACTACCATTTAAACCATAAAATAAGTTCATCCGGGCCAACGACAAATGACAAGGGTGCAAATTGCGCACCCCTGTTATCGTGAGTCGTTGTAACACGGTGGAATATATCTCAAGCTTTCAATAAGCGCATCTGCATCACAAACGCATCGGCATAACAACATAGACTGCGTCTTGGCTATCCGTTTCTTGCACTAAAATAGAGGCATTGGAATCACTTAAAATAAGTTTGGTGTTTGTACCTTCCAATACTCCTAACACATCCAATAGGTATTGAACATTAAAAGCAATTTCTAACTCATCGCCATTATACTCAATCGCTAATTCCTCACGCGCTTCTTCTTGTTCAGGGTTATTAGCTTGAATACATAACTCATTGTTTTTCAATAAGAAACGAACACCTTTATATTTCTCGTTAGTCAAAATTGCGGCACGTTGCAATGCTTGGCGGCAATCTTCATGACTAACTAACACAATCTTATCACCACCACGCGGCAACACACGTTGATAGTCAGGAAACTTGCCATCAATCAATTTTGAAGTGAATGAAACTAGACCTTCAATAACTACTTCATCATCTTTTTTCTTACCCGTAGTAATCGGCAAAGTCACTTGCAAATGATTATTACCAAAGGTCAAATGCAAAGCACTGTCGTCGTCACTCAATAAACGCTGTAATTCTTGTACGCCTTTACGCGGGACAATCACTTGAATCTTTTCACTGGTCTCAGCTTCAGCAACGGCATCAAATAACGCCAAACGATGGCCGTCAGTAGTGACGGTACGTAATTGATTGGTGCTGACTTCAAACAGCATTCCTGTGAGGTAATAACGCACATCTTGTTGCGCCATCGCAAAACTGGTTTTTTCAATCAACCGTTTAAGATTACGCTGGCTAATATTGAGCGAAAACGCACCTGCATCATCTTCAAGACTAGGAAAATCACGCGCAGGCAATGTAGCTAAAGAAAAACGGCTACGGCCAGACTTAATGACTAATTTTTGCTCATCTAAACTTAAGTCAATCGTTGCGCCTGACGGTAAAGACTTACAAATATCCAATAACTTACGGCAAGGAATGGTAATTTCACCAATTTCAGCGAGTTGGTCGGCATTGAGTTTCTGCGTTGCCACTAATTCAACTTCTAAATCCGTGCCCGTAAAGGAAATTTCATCTTCTTTGACGCGTAACAACACATTCGCCAATATCGGCATGGTATGTTTTCTTTCAACAACACCCGCAACTTGTTGCAAGGGTTTTAATAACTGGTCACGACTAATTGATAATCTCATGGCATCCTCGTTAACCGTGTAATAAACGAATTAAATTGTGATAATCTTCTGCGATTTCTTTATCAGACTTGCGTAATTCTTCCACTTTATCGCAAGCATGCATCACTGTTGAGTGATCGCGCCCTTCAAACGCCAAACCAATATCAGGATAACTTTCGCCTGTTAATTCGCGCGCTAACGCCATCGCTATTTGTCTTGGCCGCGCATAAATCCTTAAGCGTTTATGTCCTGTTAATTCACGAATTGGAATTCGATAATATTCAGCAATCACTTTTTGAATACTATCAATATTAATTTGTCGTGCGCGTACCGCTAAAATATCTTTTAGCGCGTTTTTCACCATATCAATATCTATGGCTTTACGCTGAAAATTAGCCAAAGCGATGACTTTATTTAAAGCGCCTTCTAATTCACGGACATTTGCCTGAATATGTTGGGCAATAAATAACGCCGACGATTTAGGTAACTCCATGTTTTTTAATTCTGCTTTTTTCCGCAAAATACTGACACGTGTTTCTAAATCAGGCGGCTCTAATTCGACCGCTAAACCCCAAGAAAAACGCGATTTTAATTGGTCGTCTAAGTCAGGAATTTCTTTAGGATAACGATCAGACGTTAAAACAATCTGACTTTTACTTTCTAATAAGGAATTAAAAGTATAAAAAAACTCTTCTAAACTCGCGCCTTTACCTGCTAAAAAATGAATATCATCAATCAACAATAAATCTAAGGAACGACAAGATTTTTTAAAGTCGTCAATCGCACCCCGTTGTAACGCCGAGACAAAACCACCGACAAAGCGTTCGGATGTCATATATAAGACCCGCGCAGTCGGTTTTGCTTCTAATAAAGCATGGCCAATGGCTTGCATTAAATGCGTTTTACCTAAGCCTGTTGCGCCATAAAGAAACAAAGGATTATGGCCAGTATCACCTAAATTACTGACGACGTGCTGACAAGCAGCGTAAGCCATTTGATTGGCTTTACCTTGCACAAAATTAGCAAAGGTACTGCCTTCATTGAGCGAATTTTTCGGTTGTTCCACTATCAGAGACGGGAGGGGAGGGGGGGTAATTCGTTTTGGTTCTTCCAAACGAACGAAAGTAGTACCCACTTCCAGCGACACTTCTGTGACACGCCCTTGGCTAAAATCGGCCGCTAACAGCCTAATTCTGTCTAAATACTTTTCAGCAATATGTTTTCGAAAAAAAGGATTGGGAGCGAGCAGACGTAATGTTGTGTCGTTTTCTTCCACCTGAAGAGGACGTATCCACATGCCAAACAGGTTTGCTGGCATCTCGTCTTGCAGACGGTCAAGACAAAGCGCCCAGATCATCTTACACCTCCAGTGCCATCAAAAAGGCTCACCATTGTACGCAAGCAAGCACAACTTGTCAGCTAAAAAACATGACTTTTCAAGATTAATCTGTGGATAAGTGTGTGGATAACTATTGTGGATAACTTTAATTATTCTGCGGACTGAATTGTGGATAACTTTCCTCAAGAAGTTATCCACAATCTATCCGCAATGTTATCCACAGCATAACATTTTGATTTTTATGGTTAAAATTGACTTATTCACAGAAAATTGATTATCTCACTATAAATTCTAAATTTAAATTTCTATAAGACAATAAGGAATTTATAGTGAGTGTTGATAAAAGTTGTGGATAACTAATCCAGTGGATGAGTGCGCAAACGAATTTCATCAAAAATAGAACTTAAATAGGCATATAGAAGAAAACGCATTTATCAATTGACATAAAGATGAGAGCTACATAAAATGGCCGCCTTTTCGAAAAGGCCATTTTTGGCCAAATAACTGAGTAAAAATCATGAAGCGTACCTTCCAACCTAGCGAAATCAAACGCAAACGCACTCACGGTTTCCGCGCTCGTATGGCCGACAAAAATGGCCGTGCAGTATTGGCCCGTCGTCGTGCTAAAGGCCGTAAGCGTTTGACAGTGTGAACCTAGTTCGCCCCTATCTTTTTCGGCCTGAGCAACGAATACGCAATAGCGCAGGTTTTCAGGCCGTATTTGATAGTAGCCAGTGTAAAGTGGCTCAGCCACAGTATTTAGTTTTAGTTCGTGGCAATACGGAAGCAAAAGCTAGAATCGGTTTTGTCATTGCCCGAAAAAAAGTACGGTTTGCAGTGCAACGCAATCGTATAAAACGTTTGGTGAGAAACAGTTTTCGTTTACACCAATACGATTTGCCCGCCGTTGATGTGGTATTTATTGCACGGCAAGATTTAGACGATTTAACCAATGTGGATTTAGACAACGCGCTAAAAAAAACATGGCAACAATTGAATCGTCGATACTCCGCCGCCCTCAAGGCAAGCCATGAAAATCCTGCTGCTAATACCCATTCGCATTTACCGATACGCTCTTAGTCCGTTAATGGCGGGTCGTTGTCGCTACTTTCCTACCTGTTCTGCTTATGCCGAAGAAGCCATAATTAAGCATGGCACGCTCAAAGGCGGTTATTTGGCTTCTCGACGTATTTTACGGTGTCATCCTTGGGGCAGCAGTGGTTTTGACCCTGTGCCAGAATCTTTCTCTTGGTCAGCAGTGGAAAAATGACTATGCAATGGGCTCGTAACCTAATTTTAGTCGGCTTAGCAATCGTCAGTTATTTGATGATTTTAGCTTGGCAACAAGACTATGGTAATACTTCAACTAACTCAGCAACAACAGCTGCGGTCAGCAACAATACTGCTGAAGTAGCAAAAGCAACAGATTTACCGTCAGCTCCCCTAGTTGCTGCTAATGCCGATATTCCCGCTGTTGTTACTAAAGCAGAGTTACCTGTATCAGCACCTATTCAATCATCAACGGGTTTAATTCATATTAAAACCGATGTTTTGGATTTACAGATTGATCCTGTTGGTGGTGATGTTGTCAGTTTAGCTTTACCAACCTATACCAAAACAGTTAACAGCAACGAATCATTTAACTTACTGCAAAATGATCGCCAACGTGTATTTATTGCTCAGTCGGGTTTAATTGGTGCAAACGGTGCGGATGCAAGTGCTGAAGGCCGTCCTGTTTATCGTAGTTTAAAAACAAACTATCAATTAGCAGCGAATGAAAAGACCTTAGAAGTCCCTTTATATTTTACCGATAAAAACGGTGTTGAAATTCAGAAAATATTTACTTTTACTAAAGGTAAATATGATATTGCTTTGCGCTACAACATTATTAACCATAGCCCAACACCGTGGCAGGGTTTAATGTTTGCTCAACTCAAGCGTGACGGTAGTGTAGATCCCAGCGCCAGTAATCAATCGTTGGGTATGGTAACCTTTTTAGGGGGTGCTTGGGGCGCAGGTGAAAAAACCTACAATAAAGTTGAATTTGCTGATTTTACTGAAGAGGCCGTCAAAGAAACAGCGAAAGGTGGTTGGACGGCAATCGTTCAACATTATTTTGTTGCTGCGTGGATTCCTGATGCCAAAACAACGAATCATTTAACCAGCCGCGCAAATAAAGACAAAGGTGAATATTTTATTGGTTTTACCACGCCTGATTTAACGGTTGCGGCTGGTATGCAAAACAGTATTCAAGCAACGTTATATGCGGGTCCTAAAATTCAAGATAATCTCAAAGTATTATCTCCTGGTTTAGAATTAACGGTAGATTATGGTTGGTTGTGGTTTATTGCCCAGTTCTTATTTTGGTTATTAAAAGCAATTCATGGAATTTTAGGTAATTGGGGTTGGGCGATTGTTGGTTTAACCGTGATTGTGAAAATGGCATTTTTCCATTTATCAGCCACCAGTTATAAATCCATGGCAAATATGCGCCGTGTGACACCCGAAATGCAGCGTATTAAAGAGCAATATGGGACTGATCGCGCAAAAATGTCGCAAGCGATGATGGATTTATATAAAAAGGAAAAAATTAATCCAATTTCGGGTTGTTTACCGATGCTAGTGCAAATGCCTGTGTTCTTGGCATTATATTGGACGTTAATGGAAAGTGTCGAATTACGTCATGCGCCGTGGTTATTGTGGATTACCGATTTAGCAGCAATGGATCAATATTTTGTTTTACCGTTGATTATGGGTTTAACGATGTATATCCAACAATTATTAAATCCGCAACCGACAGATCCGATGCAAGCGAAAGTCATGAAGTTAATGCCTGTGATTTTTACGGTATTTATGCTGTGGTTCCCTTCAGGTTTAGTTTTGTACTGGGTTGTCAATAATACCTTGTCGATTATTCAACAATGGGTGATTACTCGACAAATTGAAGGTGCTGCGAAAAAGTAGTTGTTGTTTAATTGATAGAAACTTAAGTTTAAAATGAGGCTGTTCTTCGGAACAGCCTTATTTTTTTGGGGAAGAAAATGATCTTATCGAATGCCAATGACACGATTGCCGCGATTGCGACACCGAATGGTCGTGGAGGCGTAGGCATCGTGCGTATATCGGGTTGTAAAGCATTGGCCATAGCCCAAGCATTGGTATTGGATCAGCAACCCTTAAAGGCGCGCTATGCGCATTTTAGACGCTTCTATAGTGCCGATCAGTCGATACTCGATGAAGGTTTAGCATTGTACTTTCCCAACCCTCATTCTTTTACGGGTGAAGATGTGGTTGAGTTGCAAGGGCACGGTGGCATGGTGTTAATGGATATGCTGCTAAAACGCACTTTAGAACTAGGTGCGCGCATGGCGCAAGCAGGCGAGTTTTCGCAACGCGCTTTTTTGAATGACAAATTAGATTTAACCCAAGCTGAAGCGATTGCGGACTTAATTGACGCCTCGTCGCAAGCGGCAGTCAAATCGGCGACACGCTCTTTACAAGGGGCATTTTCACAACGCATTAATACACTATTAGAAAGCCTGATTAATTTACGCTTATATGTAGAAGCGGCGATTGATTTTCCTGATGAAGAAATTGATTTTTTAAGTGATGGTATTGTCGCGGCGCGTTTACAAGCCGTGCGCGACAATGTGCAAACGGTACTAGCCGAAGCCAAACAAGGCGCGTTATTACGCGAAGGCATGCGTGTCGTCATTGCAGGTAAACCCAATGCAGGCAAGTCAAGTTTACTCAATGCTTTAGCGGGTTATGAAGCGGCTATTGTCACCGATGTAGCGGGTACGACACGTGATGTATTACGTGAGCATATTCATATTGATGGCTTACCTTTGCATATTATTGACACCGCAGGCTTGCGCGAAACAGGCGATATTGTTGAGAAAGAAGGCATTCGACGTGCCTATCAAGAGATCGACCAAGCTGATGGTTTATTACTGGTTTATGACTTATCCACAGAGTTATCCACAGGATTCAATCCAGTGGCAATGGCTCAACAGTTTTTTGACCCTCTACCACCACCTGAAAAGCTGTGTTTTGTCGCTAATAAATGTGATTTAGTGGCGCAAGAACCACAATTAACAATGATTGATGGTTATAGACATATCACCTTATCTGCGCGTCGAAGTTTAGGTTTGCAAGAATTAAGAAACCATTTAAAAGGTTTAGTCGGTTATCAAGATGCAGAACACAGTCCTTTTATTGCCCGTCGTCGTCATTTAGAAGCCTTGCGCCGTACAGAAGAGGCGTTACAGCAAGCTCACGAGCAGTTGCATGGTTTGGCATTAGGGGAGTTAATGGCTGAGGATTTACGCGCAGCACAACAAGCTTTAGGTGAGATTACAGGAGCCTTTAGTGCAGATGATCTATTGGGTAAGATTTTTAGTAGTTTTTGTATTGGAAAATGACTTCATCGTTTAGTAAAAACCTCTCCGATCGCCCTGAGTTAGTTGAAGGGCGGTTAGGTACATTCACCAAGAATGTAAACAACAAAAAATGTGCATCTTTGAATAAATTCGGCTGATCCCTACCTGAATACATCCCAAAATAAGTCCATCACTTCTCGGATACCTTCATTCGCTTCCTTGCTCTTTTAAAAAATAAAAATACACCCCCGCATAGCCTTCTTCAGTTAATAACTAAGTCCTTGAATTCGTAAATTATTCCTCATAAAAATTTCAAAATTTTGTTTGATTTTCATCCAATTTTATTTGATTATCGCAGCTAATACTGCCTGTTTTTTGCCCAATATTTAGTTATAAATCGCAAAAACAGGCAGTAAACAATCAATAAACTGAATTAAATTTGAGCGGAAATTCAAATGCAATTTACATCAAACAACAAAAAATTGTGACGGTGAAAAATTAAAACAAAAAGTATAAACATCAACTTACTAGCCATTATGTAAGTAATATTACTCATTACACCGTAATATTTATTATATGTAATAGACGTTACAGTGGGAGTGGCTGTTTTCGGCGGATAGTTGAGAGTAAATGATTGAAATAGTTGTTTTTTCTTTATTCAACTTTTAAGGCTTGGTAATTGTTTGTTTGTACCCCACATTGAAATAACAATTTCTCCAATTCACTGTTGAGAGATTCATCTTTTTTGTTGAGAACCTTATCTTATGAGTAGCAAACTTTTTACTCCTGTCACCGTTGGTGCAGTCACTTTAGCGAATCGTGTGGTTATGGCTCCGCTGACACGGATGCGTAGTCGCGACGATACCGACGTCCCTGTTTTACCGTTGATGGCTGACTATTACCGTCAGCGGGCAAATGCGGGTTTGATCATCACTGAAGCCTCGCAAATTTCGCCGCAAGGTAAGGGCTATATGGGCACACCGGGAATATACAGTGCCGAGCAAGTGACGGCATGGCAGTCGATTACCCAAGCTGTGCATGAGGCAGGCGGAAAAATAGCCATCCAGTTATGGCATGTCGGTCGAGTGTCTCATCACTCTTTGCAACCAAATAAAGCCTTACCTGTATCAGCCTCTGCAATTCCTTATGAAAATAAAACGACGGTAATGGGTGAAGATGGTAAACCGCATCGTGTCGCTTGTGATACGCCACGTGCGCTGACTGTAGAAGAGATGCCTAGTTTGATTCATGATTATCATCAAGCAACGCTCAACGCTCGCGCTGCGGGTTTTGATATGGTTGAAGTTCATGCTGCACACGGTTATTTGTTGCATCAATTTCAATCTTTAGAAAGTAATCATCGTGAAGATAATTACGGCGGTAGTGTAGAAAATCGAGCACGTTTAACTTTGGAAGCTTTAGATGCTTGTATTTCAGCTTGGGATGCTGCCCATGTGGGGATTCGTATTTCGCCTTTAGGTATTTTTAATGGCTTGGACGATAAAGATGGCTTAGAAATGGGTTTGTATTTAGCCAAAGAATTTAATCAGCGTGGATTGGCTTATTTGCATTTATCTGAACCAGATTGGGCAGGTGGCCCTGCACATACTGATGAATTCCGCCAAGCCTTACGTGCCGAATTCGCGGGTGTAATTATTGGCGCAGGCGGTTATACCTTAGAAAAAGCAAATACGTTATTGGATAAAGGTTATATCGACGCAGCGGCATTTGGTCGTCCTTATATTGCCAATCCTGATTTGGCAAATCGCTTAAAGTTGAATGCGCCTTTGAATACACTGAATCCTGCAACTTTGTATGGTGGTGGCGCAGAAGGTTATACCGATTATCCTGCGATGGCGTGATATTGATTTAAACTGATAAGCGTCTAAGTCTGTCGCCTGTCTGTGTTATCGGTTGATGTTATAGGCTAGATCTGTGCTTTATTAGAGGTAATATTTGCTTCTCTAGTAAAACAATGGACTAGCCTATGATTTTTCTTACGCTATTGTTTATTTTGACCTTCTCAATGTTGAGTTTGCCGCAGTGATTCGTCGTATCGCTCATCTTGATATGGATGCTTTTTATGCGTCTGTCGAGTTGTTGCGTTATCCGCAACTGAAAGGTTTGCCTGTGGTAATTGGTGGTGGTCGCCGTCAGCCTGAGAGTCGAGTTTTAGCTGATATTCCTGTTGATGAGTTTCCGCGCTTAAAAAACTATGTTGGCAGAGGTGTAATTACTACAGCAACTTATGCCGCACGGCAGTTTGGTGTCGGTTCGGCGATGGGTTTGATGAAAGCGGCCAAACTTTGTCCTGAAGCGATTATGTTGCCTGTCGATTTTGACGAATACCGTCGTTTTTCCTCTCTCTTTAAAGCACAAATTTTAACGATAACCCCTCTGATGGAAAATCGCGGTATTGATGAAGTTTATATTGATTTAACTGATGTGTCTGGTGGGCAAGAGCAAGGTGGTTTGTTGGTGGCACAAGTCATTCAAAAAGCTATTTTTACTGCCACGGGTTTAACTTGCTCAATAGGTGTAGCACCTAACAAATTATTGGCAAAAATGGCCAGCGAATTTAATAAACCAAACGGTATTTCTATTGTTTATCAATCTGATTTAGAAACAATGATTTGGCCGTTGCCATGTCGAAAAATTAACGGTATTGGCCCGAAGACGGACGAAAAACTGCAAACTTTTGGTATTTATAGTATTGCCGATTTAGCAGCACGAGATTTGGTTTGGTTGATGGCTCATTTTGGTCATAGCTATGGTGCATGGTTGTATCATGCGGCGCGTGGCCAAGATGAACGACCATTAGTGACGACGAGTGAGCCCGTATCATTAAGTCGAGAAACAACCTTTGGTCGAGACTTACACGCGGTGCAAGATAAAGCGGAGTTGGGTGCAATTTTTACCCGTTTATGCGAGCAAGTCGCGGCCGATTTGCAGCGTAAAGGCTATGTCGGTAGAACGATTGGTATCAAAATTAAATATGATAATTTTCGCTCAGTCACCCGTGATTATACGGCAGACGAATTTACAGCGGATGCAAAAACAATACGGCAATGGGCAGGGCAATGTTTAAAGCGTGTGCCTTTGGATCGGCGCATACGCTTATTGGGTGTGAGAGTGGGCACGCTAGAAAAGGTGAATGCTCTAGCTAACGGTGTTGAACAAGTTCAAAAAAATAAATTACAAAAGCCAGCGCAGGCGATGAATTTGTTGTTGTTTGAGGATTTATAGTTGGAAATATGGAGGTAGGTCTATAGCTAGACAATAACAATATGGATAGGTTTCTTTTTTGAGCCGTTCAATTATGCATAAATAAAGCACAATTTTTTAGGAGTTATACATATTGAATAAGACATGGATGCTGAGTATTTTTACGGGTGATTTTTCCAGCCTCGCCTTCGTTATTGTTTGCTATTTCTTCATTAAATAAAGTTATTACTGCCAGTATGTTGACGATGAATTCATGTTAAAAAGAGCCATAGCTCAACTTAACAACAAGAATACTCGCCATGACTTACACTCCTCTTGAAAGAAATCAATTAATTGCCAATACCGCCCTCGTTGTTGCTGCGGCTGGTTTTGCTGTTCAACCAACGTTAGTCGCAAATTTTCCTGCGTATATTTCGTGGATGCCACACGTCAAAATGGCGTTTGAAGCGGCGTTAATCGGGGGTTTGGCCGACTGGTTTGCGGTAACAGCGATTTTCCGTCGGCCATTCAATTTGCCGATTCCTCATACCGCGATTATTCCCAACAACCAAGAACGTATTGCCACGACCATAGGCGTGTTTGTTCAATCCAATTTTTTAACCGAAGAAGCGATTCGTCGGAGTGCCAGCCAACACAATATATGTGGCAGCGTCGCGCAATGGCTGGAAAAAGAACAAAATTCCAGTAAATTAGCTCATGAAATAGGCGTTATTGCGCCGCGAATTTTGCAGTTTTTTCGTCATAATGCAGTAGAAAGTTTTGTTCAGCGTAATGTAGTGGAATGGGTAAGAACCTGTGATACCAATAGTATGACTGCCCAAATGCTACAAGCAGTGTTTAATAACGGCAATCATCAACAAGCATTTCAATTTGCGTTGGAGCAGGCAGATGATTGGTTGCGTCGTCATCCCGATCAAGCGCGTGAATTACTCGCCCCTGTTATTGATGCTTTAATAGGCCCGATTCTCACTAAAATTCGTTCGTCGATTAGTAATGAGGCACAAGGTGTGGTGTCGTTAATTGTCGGCGGTATTGCTACTTTTGCTAAACCTGAAACACGGAAAGCGGCCGACCAATTACGTGCCAATTTAGGCGCGGCATTGAATGTTGAGCAAAAAATTATTGATGGCCTCATTAACTTAACCCATGAAATTCGTAACGATGCCAATCATCCCTTTAGACAGAGATTAGATGAAATAGCGAAATATTATATTGGTGTGTTAAGTGTGGATTCGCCTGAGTCGCGGCGCATGAATGCCTTTAAAGATAAGATGGTTAATAGTCCTGATGTCGTGCAATTTTTTGGCAGCATGGTGATAAGTATTCGTGAGGCTATTCAAAAAGATTTAAATTCGTCCAAACCTGCCATTTTGCTGTCTATTCGTGATGCATTAATGATGTTAGGGCGTAATTTGGCTCAAGATAGCCAGTTTCAGAAAGACTTAAATCAAGGCATTACCGATGCTGCCTGTTTTATTACTACCGCTTATTCTGATGCCATTATTGAGATTATCAGCCACCAAGTGAGAAGTTGGGATTCGGAAAAAATGGTACGTGAAATAGAACGAGCCATTGGCGGTGACTTACAAATGATTCGGCTAAATGGCACATTGGTTGGTGCGTTGGTCGGTTTGATATTGAGTTTTATGGGTTGATAAATCCCCTCTAACTCCCCTTTAGTAAAGGGGAGAACGGTTCAACGTATGCGGTAAGCCTCCCTTTGCAAAGGGAGGTTTGGAGGGATTTATTGATTATTTCTATAGTTTGACAATTATCGAAATGTATATTACTGTACCGATCATTCTTGGATAGCTTGCAAAGGTCAATCATTGCTTTGTGCGTTATCACTTGGGTTTTTAATTTTTTGCTGGAGAACGGCTTTGACGACACAACTTTCCTCTGCACAAGTGTTAGCGCAACCATTTACCTTGCCTAATGGCACGGTGCTGAAAAATCGTTTAGCGAAATCGGCGATGAGTGAAGCTTTAGGTACAACCGATAATCATGTCACCGATGGCCTAGTGCGTTTGTATCAACGTTGGGCAGAAGGGGGTATTGGCTTGTTAATTACGGGCAACGTCATGATTGACCAACGCGCTTTGGGTGAACCAAACAACGTGGTGGTGGAAGATGAGCGTGATTTGGCGTTATTAAGCGCGTGGGCAGCCGCAGGCACGAAAAACGGTACGCAATTATGGATGCAAATTAATCACCCTGGTAAACAATCACCGAAGGGCTTAAATCAAGAAAACGTGTCTCCGTCTGCGATTCCGTTCAAAAAAGATATGGCAGCTTTTTTCTCAACCCCTCGCGAATTAACTGAAGCCGAAATTAACGAGATTATCCAGCGTTATGCCCGCACAGCAGCGGTGGCTAAAAAAGCAGGTTTTTCGGGCGTACAAATTCACGGTGCGCATGGTTATTTAGTCAGTCAATTTTTGTCGGGTCATCATAATACCCGTACGGATCAATGGGGTGGCAATCCCGAAAACCGTCGTCGTTTTGTATTATCTGTATTTGAGGCGATGCGCGCAGCCGTAGGTAATGATTTTCCAATTGGCATTAAATTAAACTCAGCGGATTTTCAACGGGGTGGTTTTACCGAAGAAGAATCTTTAGATGTGATTCGTGCATTATCCGCCGCAGGTATTGATTTAATTGAAGTGTCAGGCGGAACGTATGAAGCTCCTGTGATGAGCGGCACGAAAAAGATGGAAGTGAAAGATTCGACGCGTCAACGTGAAGCGTATTTCTTCGAGTTTGCTGAAAAAGCGCGTGCGGCAGTGACAACACCGTTAATGCTAACAGGTGGTTTTAGAACGGCAGAAGTGATGGCTGATGCCATTAGCAGTGGCGCGATTGATTTGGTGGGTGTGGCGCGCGCGTTGGCGATTGAACCAGATGCCCCTAACCGTTTATTGGAAGGTAAACAACCGCGTTATGCTGTGAAACCCATTATGACGGGTATCAAGATGATTGATAAAATGGGCTTGATGGAAGTTGCTTGGTATTCTCGTCAGTTACGCCGTATGGCCGAAGGTTCAAATCCTAAGCCTAATGAATCGCCGTTGTTGTCATTGATTTGCGGTATGACGGAGAATGGTTGGAATACCTTTAAGACTCGCCGTTTACGTGCCAGTTAATGATGGGTTGATATGAGAAAAAAGGCACTGTAATCAGTGTCTTTTTTTATGGATTAGCAAGGTAATCATCCCTTTTTTAACCGAAGTTAAAAGTAGAGGTTAGGCTATTAGAGCCAGCTTTTGCTTTGGTGGTATCCCACCATTAGCTTTGTTCGGTCGTTCATGGTTGTAAAACCATAGCCATTCTGTCGCATGTTCCTGAACTTCGGCAATACTGCTAAACAAATATTGATTAAGCCAGTCATAGCGAACAGTCCGATTGTAGCGTTCCACATACGCATTTTGC
>JAUSLJ010000041.1 GCA_030646715.1 Agitococcus sp. | reverse complement strand
TACACGCGGCCAAAGCGCACCACGTGCCCAAGGTCGGTGACGCCGTAGGCGGTGAAGATGTAGCACTTCTTGGCTTTTTTCTGCACATAGGTGTAAATATCATCGAGAACCAGGACCTTAAACTCGGGGACCCTTATCCGCAAGCGGGCAAGCTCTTGAGTGACCCGTTGTCGGGCGCATTCTCCGACTTTTTTAAAAAGACCCATATCGTCGACACACCTCGAGACAAGGCGCGTGCTACCGCACGCCCGGATAACCCTTCTTCAAACAGCCGCTGGGCATGGGCGTGTTCCGCCGGTGTCATCCTGCGCGGGTCCATGACCTCGACAAACGCCTTGCCACAGTCGTTGCAACGGTGCCGTTGCATGCCTTTAGGGGTATGCCCGTATTTCTTGGTCTTGCTCGACTGACAGAATCGGCATTGCATTAGAAATCTCCTATTTAAGATTTCTTGTATAGCAATCGATTAAAAACACTCCCATTTTTAGTTAATAGTGCTTTCTCACGGAACGTTTCATTAACTAAAAGCATCATCATTGCTACACCAAGTTTGAGTAAAAAAAATTAAACGGGAAGGGGTACCCGAGGTAAGCAGTGCTGCCTTGAAGTTGTGGACCCAGGGCTTAGAGCCTCGTTGTAACGATAGTCCGCATCGATTCTGGAGACTATCTTTTTTGAGAGCTAAACCGTCACCATGAGGCATACCGCGAAAGAACTGGCCTATTACATTAGTAGTTACCGCGCTATTAAGAGGCACGCCGCTCGGCTAACCAGTATCCGAGCGTCGGGTCATAACCACTAGTGATTCGCGTCCCCTAGTGGGCTTCGGGACTTAACGTTATCGTAGGCTACCCCATCAGTCCTTGTGATGCCATTAGCATAGGCAAAATAGACTGGCCGAAAAGAATAGCGCCTGCCAACGACATACATAAAGCCGCTGCCAAGTTAATCATAGGGACAAAGGACGCGAGTCGCTGCCCATACAATTCTCTATATTGATTTGCTAACGTATCTAAAGTACTCGCTACTTGTTCCCGGTCACTCGCGCTCATTAGTGCGGCAATATCGGTAGGGTGTAACGTTTGCATTACTTTTGGCCACGGGCGCCCATTTTTAACAGCAACGGTTGCATTAGTTAAGTCTGTACGAAGCGCCCCTTTGGGGGCACTGACAGACGATAATCGTAATGCCTCCTCTGTGCGGACTCCAGACTTAATTAGTAAAGCTAGTCCATATAGCACCACGAAGTTGTCTCGAGATAAAACCAAGTCTTTATAGAAGGGTACTTTTAAAATAATTTTGTCTGCTTGGACCGGTAACAATTGTCGGCCTACGGAAGCTAGCAGCCAAAATAGGAACCCAATCACCATAATGACTGCCATGGTGTAGCCCATCACAGTGGCAGTAGTATTAATCCACCCAATATCAACCTCTCCATTTTTATTAGACGCTTTAATTAAGTCTGATGCCATGATTTTTGGACCTACATATAGCGTAGAACTCACAGTTAAGGCACCTGCTGCTAAAAACGAAAATATTCCCGTCATCAAGCCTTTAGCCGCCCCTTTCTTAATATTGTGTAGCTCGTATTCAAACACTGCCGCATCTTTCAAGGAACGCCAGGTCTCCCCCGACCGCGAACCCGCTTTAATGAGCGCAATAGTGGATTCCGGGAAATCTGGTGTGCCTACTTTTTCAATTGCGGTTGCCAAATCGGCGCCCGTCTCAACATAGCTCAGGAGCCGACCAGCTACCTCTTGAATTTTCCCATTAAATGTGTCACGCATTAAGACTAAGGCGTCTGACGTGCCTACTCTGGATGACAGCATGGAAGATAAGCGCGCGAAAAATATCTGCCTGTCTGCCGGTGTTAGTCCTTTGCCTACGTCGAACGACATCTTTCGTTTAAACGTGACTACCCTACCCATCTTACTAATATGCTGCAGGGCTTCTTCTTCCGTGCGTGCTTGTACTTCGACACTTCGCACATGATTGTTTCGGGTCTTAATCTTTCCAGCGTAGCGGGCCATTAGTTCACCTTCTCAATGGTAGGTAGTTTAGCCAGTGCGCTTGCATGACCAAAATTATCGACGTTGTTAAAATAGACGATAGCATCTTCACCGAAGACTCGAATAACCTCTTTTCTATCAGTGGCACCGGTTTCACACAGAGCGATGGCGTCTTCCAGCAAAGATGGCCACCAGCGTTCACCTGCCAACATACGTGACACTTCAACGTCCGTCGGAAAGTACGCGCATTCCGAAATAATAGTGCGGCTGCTGTAGCCACTATCACGACAAAAAGGGCAGCGTGCGCCCTTGCATTTGGGACAAATGACACGAATAAGCCTTTGAACCAAAACCGACCTAAGCAGGTAGACCAATTCATTTGCTGGCACATCCAAGTCGCGTAGCCGCTGTGCAGCGCCGTGAATCGACCGCGTATGCAATGTCCCCATCACGAGATGGCCCGTTTCCCCCGCTTTAATCGCATTGCGAGCAGTCTCTACATCTCGAATTTCTCCCACGATAATGACGTCTGGGTCTGTTCGCATAAAGGCACGAATACCTCGGGCAAAATCGAGGCCTACCGCCGGATTCACGTTGACTTGTCCAATATAAGGAAGACGTAGTTCAACAGGGTCTTCTAACGTAAAGATAGAGCTGCCAAACCTGTCCAGTTCTCGAATCGAGGCGCTCAACGTAGTTGTTTTTCCGGAGCCCGTTGGCCCGCATATCAAATTAATTCCTTCGGGACGAGACAAACCTTTACGCCAATCGTCGACGCGGGAAATGCCCAGCCCTGTAAGGGACGGCTGAACGCGGTCCGGGTCTAGCAACCGGATAGTGATGTATTCGGAATTGGTCGTAGGGACCGAGGAGACCCTTAAGTCAACTAACTTGCCATTGAACTCCATCTGGAAACTGCCATCTTGTGGAATACGTCGTTCGGCCAAGTCCATCCGAGACAAGTCTTTAATACGCGCAGCTAAGGTGTTGTATTCGTCAAGGTCTCCTTCATGCGTAAGCTGTCGAACGCCCAGATGCCGGCATAGCACGCTATAAGAGTTGTAGCGAGGCACAATATGAATGTCAGAGACTCCGTCCGAAAACGCTTTACGTAGTAGCTTGTCCACCAAGGAGTCATCGTCTTGCAGCATCGCCCGAACGTCTTCTAGGTAATTATCCATCTGCTCAAAGTTTGCTGAAACGAAGACAAGCGGGATACCCGGGTAGTAAGGCGCAAATTCGACTAACGCTTGTTTCTCGCTGCCTAACGTAGCGAGGTAAATGACGCTGTCAGTCTCGGCAACTACCATCGTCTGGGTAGATAATAATAGTTCACCAGGCACGATATTAGAGAACACATATTCACTGTGAATCTGGTCAGCATTAGTGGCAATGATGGCGTCAAGTAAGGTTTTTCGGGAAATGAATCCGTCCCGTGCAAGAATGAACCCTAATCGTTCCTGCGTCACTTGCTGCTCTGCTAAGGCAGCGTGTAGCTGAACAGGAGATATGAGTTTCTTCTCAAGTAAGTATTGGCCTAAAGACGTGCGGTGCAGGTCAAGAGGGGGGCTAATGGCTTGGGCGATTGTGAGCATGGCTTTTCCTAAATGTAGTCAAAGGTATAGCCTCCACATTTAAACTCAGATGCTAAAAGGTATATCTCCCTTATTTTTAGACGTGGACTTATGGAACAATACTTTCAACTTGATGTACTGGGAATTCTTAAGCAAACAAAATTGCCGGCGAATCTGGCTTGGCTTTCCGAGGGAGACAAACAGTGCTTGCTGTTGGTGCACTTAGGTGGAGAAGCCGGAATGCATAAGACGCAAGCTGCAAAATTTGATAAGCAGTTCCCGGATATTATTTTCAAACTCGAAGCACGTGACTTACTCACCTGGTTGACGAACAGTCATGGAAAGCAGGTGTCTTTGTCATTGACCTGGAAGGGTGAAGATATCGCCAAACTATTGCTATTAGTCGCGCGTAACGAGAGCAAAAAAAAGAGAACACCCAGTCCATTAGGAATTTAACTTAACGCGCTACACTGCACTTCACTGAAAGGTCCATATTCATGTACAAAAAGATTCCTCTACTCGCAGAATACGTTATCTCGTCCCATCTCACCACACATGTTCGTCCTTATGAAAATAAGACGCCAGTGCAAAACAAAGTGGAGGGGAAGCTCCGGCTTGAACACTTCAAAAACACTACTCATTGGCGTATTTTGCTCAAGCTCCTGGTTGCAGGCCACAATACGGACGGGGTCCTTTGTTTTGACGCGGCATGCGAGATGGAAGCCATTCTCGATATGGAGGGAATCGACGAAGATGAACGAACTCTCGCTTTGACACAGACCTTTCCCGGTTTGCTGACAGGGTCCATCCGGGCAACCTTGTCGTCCTTGTCCCTTCAGTCGGGCTATGGCCCTTTGATACTTCCCCCTATTTCGGCGGCAGAACTGCCAAACTTCTTGGTGAGCGAATGAACGCTATCTTATGGATTTTTATTGCAATAGCATTTGGCTTGATGATGTTTACCAATTTGCAAGAAAAACTTCCCGACGAACTCTCGTACCTTAAGACGACCCCCACCACGCAGGCGCAGGGGTCAGCGCCAGCTGGATGGAGCCTTACAACACAAGGCGATGCCATTGAACTTACCACGACGTTAGAAAGTGCCACTGCATCAGGCGGGGGAGCCTTGCTAGGGATTTTGTGCAACAAGAGCAGCCTAGACGTGAGACTGGACCCGCATTTTGTTACCACAGGAGTCACTACTACTCCCGTGGTGCTAAGCGGGCAGAGTGAAGAGCTGTGGGATAAAGGTGCGGACGTGTCCAAAGTTAAAACCTACAACATTTATCCGCATAACCCCAGCTACTTCTTAAAGCAAGTGATGGCTAACTCCTCTACTCAACTGCAGATATCGGCAGCAACGACAGGCGTGCATACCTACTTGGTCGATGGTGGCATGGTCACAAAAGCGATACAAGTCCTGAGTCCGTCATGTCAGGCTCAGTTGAAGTAAGGCTCGTCGGGCGGGTGGGGTCAAAAACGGGCACAAACGAAAGCCGCTGAGAAGTTCAGCGGCTTTTTAATTAAAATATCATTTTCTATTGACTGCCTTATCGAGTAACCGGGTTACACGGGGATTAGCATAATCCAAGGATTGATGAGGTAAAACAGTAAGCGGCACCCAAAAGTACAAAGCGGCCCATTGAGCAATAGCAGCAGAACGACTGATACCTCCATAACAATGCACTGCCAGCTTAAGCGGTTGGTTTTTCGCATGTTGCTCCCGCAAAAATCCCACGATACGATTCGCATCGTCTAACGTTGGGACACGTTCCCCCTTTCCTTGTGCCAACGTGACGTGCTCTTCGGCAGTAGGATTATCTGGCCAACTGCCCGGCGATGCTAGCTTACCTTCTTCGTAGGTATCTTCAAACTGCAAGCAAAGAACACCCCCAAAGCCCCCTAGTTTGGGGCGGGCGGCCAACTCAGATACGTCTAGCACTGAGATAACAACCGTATCCGACCTGCGTTTTAATTTCTTTATCCGCGAAATATCGTAGAATTTTATGTCCGTTATCATGATTGTCTCCTTCCTATGTATAGCGTATTGTCGATTCGTTGAAAATTCGGCCGCAGTTCTTGTTTTACGTATAACCAGCAGTCCCTATACCTGAGAGACCCTTTTTAACCAGGAGATAAATGTGATGATATACACGGGAGTAGGCTCGCGTAAGGCCCCGCCTGACATACTGCGCCTGATGCAAGAGCTGGGCAGGATTTTTGGGCAAGCAGGCTGGACATTGCGTTCAGGAGGCGCTGGCGGTGCCGACGAGGCGTTTGAAGAAGGTGCTGACGACGTAGGTGGGCTCAAAGAAATTTACGAGCCCTGGCCCGGCTTCTCAACTCGAACCGGCGCGATGTCAACCCGCGTCAACAAGGAAGCGTTGAGCATGGCCGCAACAGTGCATCCCGCATGGGCCATGTTGAGTCAGGCCGCCCAGAAACTGCATGCAAGAAACTGTTTTCAGTTGTTAGGAGCGTCACTGACTGTCCCCTCAAACATAGCGGTGTGCTGGACCCCTGACGGTATCGAAATGGCCTCGCAGCGCACACGTAGTAGTGGAGGAACGGCGACAGCGGTGGTATTGGCTGAGCGAGCGAAGGTGCCCGTCTACAACCTAAAGAACCAATCATCCTGCAATAAATTAGCAGTGTTTCTCCAAAGCAAGGGGCTTCCCGTTCCAGAGCAGCTTACCGCTCTTTTACAAGGCTCCTTATTTTAAGCTGATAGAGCAAAGAATTTCTCTCTATATACTGCATTTTCTTATTTACCCGACTGTCCCTGCACCTTTATTGTGTTCGGGGACATTTTTTTTTGCCTATCCGTTTCGAGCCGGCCGATGAATAGGAAACGCTAGTCAAACAAGGAACCTTGTGGGGTAAGCGAGGGGGGAGGCCCACCCGCTAAAGCGATAACATAACTTTCTACTAAAGCTTGGATGAACCGGGACTTAACCCCCACCCCTTCCCAGGTGGACGGTGGATTCCGAGTACTGTTGGTCAGATGGGTGCAACTACGCAAGAACGCTTCGCCGCCTTTTTGGGTAATAGCCTCCAGTAATCGAGGGTGCTGCCGCAGTTTGTGCACCAGGACGGTAACCATCAAGCGGTCGTTTTCTGCCGCGGTTCCTAGCTTAAAAAAATGATACGCGGCTTCTGCGTCAGGAAACCGCCGGTGCGACACGACTACGGGGTACGAGCAGGTAATCCCGCCCTTATGCTTGGCCAGTTCGGTGGGATTGGTAAGCGCAGCGCCCAGCCCGATTTCGCCACTAAAGATGTTCATGCGCAAGCTTTCTATATTTTGTTAACCGGTGGCTATCCGAACGATAACCCTAAATTTTAGGATTATCGTTCCTGCAGATAACGAAAAGCGCCCGCATTAGTTCAGCGGGCACGGCAGACACGAACAGAGTAACAGGGACTATCGGCGACTGCGGATACGCTTTTCTTTTTCGTAATCGGAAGAACAGTCCACGTCGCAAAATAACTTTTGACTAAACGTGGCATCCTCCGCTTTATAGCTTGGGTGCGTTTTATCAAAAGTACACTCACAAAAGTAACAATTACCTCGGGGAGTCAGCTTATCCTCGACGGCACGGTTAAGGATTGCTTCTTGTAAAAATCGAGCTGCTTGCTCGTTGCCCAAATCTGCTTCATCTGCCATGTTGTGCTCTATTAAAAAAGGGTGGAAATGGAAGGTATAGTCTTTGAGTTTTAGCCTTTTTATGAAATATCGCCAAAAAGGCTCAAATTTCCATTAAATATTAAATTTTAGAATAATTGTCACCCAAGGCACTCTAAAATGTTGAGTAATATAGCCTCATGTGCTAAACTAGGTATAACATCTAAAATCAGGCTACATAGGTTATGCAATAATGGTTGACTATCGCGATTGCGCGAACTAAAACGCAGTGGCGCCTAACAAATGCAGTAACAAGGTGGTTATCGATGCCGAATCTCGCGTAAGCTAAGGGATAGTGGCAATTCTAAAATTTAAGCTAGTCGTTTAGGAGGGTTTATGGGCACAATGACAAAAAAACAAAGACGCAGCGCTTGCTACTATGCTTTGGTCAATCCGGGTAATGCACCGTTGCTTAAGATATTTACCATCGTCATTGTTGTAATGCTGCTCCTGCAGTACAACGCCGTGTTTAGTTTTTGGCTGACAGGGAGCTTTATTGCAGTAGCCCTTGTAGCAAATACCGTCTTATTTAAAACCGCATTCGATGAATGGGCAGACGCAAACGAGCACACCAAGCATGCCTTATTGGTGCACTGGGCGAGAGGTGCGCGAAGCGCAGAAGAACGGGCTTCACGTGAGGAGTATATGCTCACACATAGCATGGATGACTCGATGGACTTTGCTGCTATCGAGTATAACGGCCCTGCGGCTAACGTGGACGGCACTGCTATGCTGCCAGGGGGAATTTGTGACGTCAATGGCAATGCCTATGGCATTATCAGCGATTTTAACCCTACATTTAATGATGCTACGAGCGACTACGCTTTTCCCGACGAGGCATACACGTCTCCAACCGAGATGTAAAAAACAGGGCTGTCATAACCCTGTTTTTTACCCTACTCGTCGGTCTTATTCCTTAAAAGCCATTGAAGGGTCAATTGCCTCATCGCTTAGCACTAAGTGGGTAATGACATCGAGGTGGGCGGCCCAGAGTAATTTGAATAACCAAATGGTCCAAGAGAATGCATTTTCAATTGCAAATTTAATTCCGGTGAACAGTAAGTCAATCAAGGGCTTGACGGTATGCTCCAGCCCCGGAATTTTCGAGAGAATAATCAGCGCAAGCACAATGCCCGCCCCGATAAAAAAAAGTGTGTTCATCGTAGTCTCCTTAAAAAGTTAAGCGGATGGCGGATTTTTAAAACTATTATTGTCTATCTCCGCGAGTTTGGCGCCCTCATCTTGGGCCGCCATCAGAAACTCCTGATACCTGTCCTTAAGGTCAAGGCCCAGCTGGTCGGGGGGTAAGCTCACTTTGTGGCGAACCGCTTTATAGGGCGGCACTTCGTCATACTTAACCCAAGGTGTCTTAATATGAAAGACGCGGGCACCGCTCATAACGATGGCTTCACCCATTCCCATGCTCTTTAAATGTTCGGGCATGACTCTGTACGCTTCGTCTTCTCTCCATGACTCACTAATGCCACCACTTTTCGAAGCACTTCCTTGTGGAGTTGCCCGTAAATTATTTGCGGAGGCACCTTCGCTCTCACTTAAGGACAGGGAGCGAACGAACTTCTTAGTTTTACCAATAATTTCTGCCGCCGTCTCCGGGCTATCCTTGGAAGCAAATTTAAAGAATATTTTATTCCAGGTATTCCCAATGATAATGTCTTCAAAATCGGGGGAGATGGCACGCAAGTTGGCAAAGGTCTGGAACGCGGGAATCATGCAGATATTGGCCGAGCGCGCTTGCTCAAATAAACGGGCGATTCCCAACATCACGTAACTACCCATTTCATCGGCAAACACCAAAAATGGCGGGTCCGGTCGTTTGCTGGCGTCTAAGCCTTGAATATTGTAGACCGCACTCCGCAAGTCGGACAGCACCATTTTACCTAAGCTTAACGCCGCAGTATCCTTACCCATGGTGGGCAGCATGACGTACAGGCACTTATTATTTTTGACGATATCGGTTAGGTTGATTTCGGGGGTATAGGTGTTAAAAACCTGACCAAACTTTCCTTGCGCAAAGTGGGCAATACGTCCGGCCATTCCGCCTAATATTTCTTTTACTTTAATGACGTCTATGGCCGTACCATTTTTATCGCGTTTTCTGAACTGGTTTAAGAACACTTCCAGTGTCATGCGAACCTCGGCCTCCATAGGAAGCCGAAGCAGAGATTCCAGCGCGCGGTCGGACTGCATGATGATGGCCAGGTCACTAAAGTTATAACGGCGTTTGGCAGACTTGAGGGCCCCCGTTAAAACAGTCAGAGCATAGTTTGCCTGTTGGCGGAAGTAATCGGCACCAGGGCTGTTTTCTGCACTGGGCAACAAATTTAGCAGACGTGACGCAACTTCATCGGAGTCGCCATCTAAAATCGGGTTATACGTGTTGCTGTTTTGGGGGTCATCAACATTGAGTACATAAAATTCGTCCTCACGGCCCGCCAGCTTCATCATGTAGGCAAGCTTGTCGCGGGTAGCCGCATCGAGTTTGGCATCAATAAAAATGAAGCCGCCCCCGCGCATGGCTTGCTGCCACAGCAGGTATTCGCCTAAAATTGTTTTGCCCACTCCCGACTGTCCGATGATGGCAGTGTGCCGCGTCATAAATGTGTCCGCGATATCGAGGGGAAGCCCGTTGTCCCGCGTATAGCCCAGTCGAATACCCTTCTTGGTCGGCATTAATTCACCAAAAGTCTCATCCGACTTTAGAATGAAGTCTTCGCGCTTATCGGCGTCGACGCGGTTGAGCCATTCTTGCGTTTTACGGTAGGTCAGCCATGCGGACCCCAGAGCGGGTCCCGCCAGCGCGCCTAATACGGCAGGTTCCCCTGCAAGCCATGGGCTGGCTCCGGCCACTCCTAGGCCCACTCCCATTAGCGCCCATGCGTCTTTTCGTCCCAGTAACATAAGGTAAAATCTCCGGTTATTTAGAACGTATAAGAACCGGACTTATCTGACGTAAAAAACGCAGGCAACGACGCATACCGGCGAGGCACAATGGCCCGGTAAGTGCCGCAACAAAACGAAGGAGGATAAAAAAAAACGACCGCGGGTGGCGGTCGTTTAGGGGAATCAATAAAGAGAAAGGCTTACCGCGTTTTCGCTAAAAAAGAAACGATAAACGCATTGGCATGCACAGGGGTAACTAATACAAAGTACAAGGCTTCACCGAACTTCAACAATCGCTGTCCTGCTAAAAAATAGGCTAAATCAAGGCCTCTGCCGTGACCCTGGCTATACGAGCCCTGAATGCATTCGGCAATATTAGCTGGCAAGTCACTTAACGCGAGCGGCTCGGCGGGACACTTAAACATCTTAACGTCCTCAACATGTAACTGGCCTAAGCCAAAACCTGCTAACACGCTGCGGTCTTGGTCGAAGGTCTCGGCACCCTCAATACGCAGCGCGCGTTTCACTTGCGCAGGCTGTGGCGATGTCACGCTAGGGTTGGCGACAGGCACCTCTTTGGCACTTTTTTTCCAATTCATGCTTAAAAGCACAACTATAACCAGAGCAATAAGACTAATTTCGATAATCATCAATATCCTTTTATTATTTTGGGGGTGCGTTGGACGAAGGCCCCCCATTTGCGGGTGTCTGAATTGTAATAACCTCAGTAATATTATCATTGTTTCCTTTGCCTCCTGGAAACTTTGACCATGCGTTTTCGACCGATACGGAACGAATTTGTTTACCGCTTAATGTAGTATAGGCAGTGATTTTTACTTTATGCGTAATGTTCTGTTTTACGTTGCCCCCTTTGCATGTCATTGTGTCTGGCGCCTTAAACAAATGGGCTGCCGAAAACCCTGAACCTTGCCCCGGTGCCACACGTACGAGAGCCTCGGGTACGCTACAATCGTCCCAGTCCACTTCAACAGCACTCACCGTGTCTTTATCCACTGCAGGGTCCCCCGTTATTTCGGGCCATACGCCGCTGACCACGAGCTTGACGCTAAACGGCCCAAAGCCTTCGGCAGGTACCGCGCGTGCGAAGGTCGCGGAGGACGGCTTGGATTGCTTAACACTTCCTTGACTAAACGCGCTATTAAAGGCGTTTACCTGGTCAGTTGCGGACGCAGCCAGTTGGGTCTGGCTTTGGGACTGCACTTTCGCCATCACGGATGAAAGCCATTCGGATAAATCCATTTTTCCAAAATCAAGCATGGACAATTGTCCGGGAGTAAACCCGCTACAGTCCGGTGCTTCGGGGCTGCCCCATGGTTTCACTGTCACGGTAGTGGTGCCTGTCGCCCTGAAATGACAGGCATTAGTCGCCACTTCGCATTGGCCCACCAAGGCAATGTCCGCGGCTAACGCCACTTCGGTGGTAGGTGTATTTGTTGGCAAGGCAATAGTAGTCCATGTTTGGCCCCCATCTCGGCTGAAGTCCATGCGAACAGTGGCCGGTAATGCGCTTCCATTGGCACCCGGCGTGGGGAAGCCCTTAAACATGAAGTCTCCAATATTATTTACCTGATAGACGTTCGACGAGGGGGTGCCCCCTGTAATAACTTCATTGGCAAACAGGCTCCAGTTGAGGTCCCGTGTTACCACCGCATGACCACCTATGCCCGCCGGCCAAGCGGAGACGACAAACGGGCAGGACTGTGTTTGAGTAGAACACGCGCCAGACACGACGGCGTAGTGGCTCACTGCGGTGGTGATATTCTCCAGTGGATTGAGCGCAGTAAGTTGCCACTGGCTGGACCCTTCAGATGGCTGCGAAGGCAGGGCACCACAGCCGTTAGGGTTGTCACAGGCAGCAATCCACGTGGAAACCACGCCTGCGCACTCCTTGGCGCTAGGGTCGCTAAGCAGCTTATTAGCCGCCGATTCCGGTACCGCGCAGTAACTTGGCCATTGCCACGCCTGCACCGTCACCCCATTCGTTTTTATCGCGGGGCTCCAGCTTCCGCCTTGCGCATCATAATAACTAAAGTTTAAGGGTGCTTTCGCAAGGCTTCCCGCTGTTGCTGTCATTTTAGCGAGTTGCTGTCGACCTTGTTCTTGCACCAACCGTGGCAAAATCCCTGGGAACACACAGTATGTTTCGGTGCGCTCCAGGCAAGTGCGCGGAAACCAGAGACGACTAGAGCAGATATCACCAATATAGGTGGCATAGCTCGAACGGCGTGCAGCGGACAGTTTTGCGTCCTCCATGGTGCAGCCAGCACGAGTTAGTTGAGCACCAATGGGACGTTCGATGTCTGTGCGGCAGCAGTTACGCCCGGCAAGCTGGCCAATACCGCCAGTGGCGCGACTGCAGCGCATATCGGTTCCGGTGAATATTTTTGGTGTTGCCTGCGCCTGTGTTCCTTCAACGCCCTGCGCGGTCGAGCTTAGCATGGCCGCCGCAATCATGGCATTATTCAGCGAGCCGTCGGCTGCTGAGGGGCCTTGCTTTAGCTCGTCGAGTCCAAATGTTGAACTGCTGGTCAAGCAATTATTATCCCCTTCCCCTGTTGTCCACTGCACACAGGACGTTGCCTGAGTAGCACAAGCGTATGTTTCTTCCTGAGAAGAAACTAGCCCCCCGTTGCCCGTAAAGTTGCGAGGGGTCGCTTTGCTCAGGGTGCAACCGGCCAAATCCATGTTGCCGCAGGTATCGGCCTCGTCCTTTACTTGAGGTGCGCCATAGCATGTTTGGCCCACTACGGGGGTTAAGCATACGCCGCAACCGGCTTTACGGGTGTAGTCCATCTCATTAGTGGTGCCGTTAGGGGCACCGGTGCCTTCATTGATGAATTGTGCGGCACACTGGTCGGCAGGAAGCGTCCGGCCAAACCAAGCATTCCCTTCGCACGATTGCACGCGCGTTTCGCTCAATGGATTGGTATCGCACGCGCCAGTCACTTCGGCGGGAGACGCGCTGACGCCGGTTACGGACACCTCTTTCAAGTCAATCCAGCTTTCGACGGTGGAGTACTCACTACAGGCGCTGTCTGTCGCCCCTGGTTTTGTGCACAATCTGGCGCTGCTGCCTATTTTGGTCATTGAGGTAGTAGGGACAGAGCAGGTAGTGGTATTGGTCCACACAGGTGTTGGAGCAGGAGGGATAGTACTCGCAGCAAGCGATTCCAAAATGGTGCAGGTAGCCGACTGCGTGTAGCGACTATGGGTAAGTTTTTCCGTCAAAGGGAAAGTACGGGTGCAGCTACGGCTGAAATTTTGTGTCGACGTCGCCTCTTTGACGCACTTACGGGGGCCGGTACATTTAGCACTGCCGGCAGGCGCCACATCTGCGGCGCCCGGACAATTTTTTGCCACCTCGGCACCGGTGATACTGGCCGTGGCGCACGCCTGTAGGGTAGGGCCGGTGTCTTGCATCTGTCCCGCATAGCTTCCGTTATCCACCGAGGTGCGTAATTGAGTCACCAAGGAGTTATTCGCCGCTTTTTGCGCATCGGCCTTGAGTGATTGGTCGCTGCCGCCCACAGAATAGGTGCCTGAAAGGGTGATTCGGCATGCTAGCGTGGAGTTACAGCCCAGACCAAGCTTTAAATTATTTCTTTGCGTGTACTGATTGGCCGGCAAATCAAAGGCAGGCCCAAAATCAGCATCCTCACTGCAGGTACTTCCTTTTGCAGGGTTGTCGCACATGCGCAAGGTTACTGCCCCCGCGCCTGCCGTGCTAATGTTGCAGCTAACTACCTGAAAGACGACAGGGCCCCCAGAGTAACGGGGAGGGGTTGCGGGCGGTGAGCTACTGCACTGAAAATCGATGGTTTTCACCATCGACAAGTTGGCCAGCCCCGTACGGTTCTTATTTCCCGGCGAAGATACATGTTCAATATCCGCCAGCCCCGCTATTTGTTTGAAAGCGCCAATACTATCCTTGAGCGCATTGGCATTATTACTTTGCGTAACCACATCGCCTTTGGTATCGCGAATGACGCTACCATCAGAGGCGTAGGTAGGGGCGCTGCTTTGAGCTTGCCCCGCCGCATTGGCACCTAAGGTTTTCGCCCGAGCAATATCTGCGGCAGAGGGCGGTGCCGGTATTTGCGATTGTGCCAACGCCCCCAAAGGAAGGAGCAGGGACACAAGAACAGTCAGGAGCAAAGGGTTTTTCATTCAATTCTTTCAGGTACAAGGTGTACGGGGTATAGCGAAACTAGTGGGTTCCCTTTGCAGGGGGCGGCTGTTGTATCGCTTGGCTCACGCCTTGGACTGCCGCTGCTTCCGACGGGGCAAGGGCATCGGACCACGTCCCCTTAAAGGGCTGTTGCTCTTTAACGGGGGCAGCGCCTGTGACATACCCCTTCGCAAGCGACTTGGCGTACGGAGTTGCTTGCACAAAGCCATCGTCAATAAAGCTCTGCAAGGCATAACTCGACGTGACCGCACCACTTATTTTGGAATACGTTGCCGGGTCCAGCGCAGGACAGGTATCGTAGGACAGGTCTTGACCTTCTGCTTTAAAGCTCACTGGGTTTACGCCTTGGCATTGCATATTGGCGCGGACGGTAGTAAATACGATGGTGGGCACAACGGTCACTTCGTAGGCTTCAAATTGACGGGGGTCAATCGAAATATTGGCGGCAGCACCTTTTCCGTACACGAGCCCATGCAAATCGTCCATAATAAATTTGCCTAAGTCTTTATTAGGAGGCACTCCTTTGAAGACCAGGCTTCCACCCGCCCACATCGCTTCGATAGCGTATGAGCGCAGCATATCGAGCGGCATGGACCAAGAGACAAAATAATACAAAGCGCTGTCCGCTTCCGGGTCGATGCCTAGAAAATTGAGCATTTTATTGCGCTCAGCCGACAGCGTAGCGTCTGCGATATCGTCTGCCTTACGGCGGGCTTGTTTGGCCATGTCGACCATCTCAGGGGTCTTACGGTTATTGTAGGACTCCAGCATGTCGTGGGCTAATGTCTTACCCAAGGCAATGGAGCGGGCAACGTCTTCCGGTGCGGCGTTTTGCAGATTGCCGTAGGGGAGGATAGGCACAACATCGGCCACAGGGACTTCTGTGCTGGTCAGCGCTGCGGTGCTAGCGGTTTGTGCCAGCGTAGGCAGACTCGCTGTTAGGCTCAAGCAGAGCGCCAGTTGATAAAGAGGGAAGCGTTTCATTATGGAATACCTTTCGCGCAGCATTGTTGCCCTTGCCAAATCAAGTTAATCGTATGTTCCTGTGTCGGGACATGGGTTACGGGAGGAAACTGAAATAATTTTCCATTACTACCGGTTACCACGGCGCGGCCACGTCGGTTAATGGGGCCAACTTGGTCGTAACGGTATTGGCTTTTTACCCAAATTGGATTAGGGTGCGAGCCACAAATGGCGGAAGGGCCTATAGTTTGCCATGACAAGCCCATTCGGTGATTGCGGGCGATAAATTTAGCTTGAATTTGGTTGTTCATCGTGAACGGGTCGCCACTGTGACTGGAGGTGCCCGTCAACGGATACAAGTTGCCCCACGCACCTGCGCACCAGAACAGCGCATCTAGCGGATAGTCAAGAGAAGACGCTACGGCGTCAACTGCGCAGGCGGCATGCGCCAGCGGACTGGCGAATAAGGATGACTCAGGGGAAAACACGGCACCCCAAAGGTCATCTTGCCAGAGGGAGTCGATTTCTGTCATGTAGGCTAAATTGAACCCGTTGGTGTTCTTGCATTGCAGGTTCTCGAGCATTTGCAACATGGATGCAATAGGGTACTCAAACCAATGTACTTGCATGCGGTTAGCGGCGTCCCCTGTGTTATTGTTGTCGGACACGGTTTGGTTAGAAGCTAGCATGGCATAGCCTTTTAAGGTGCTGATACCGCCCATGGAACTAAGACAACCGGGCCTGCGCTCAATTTCAGAAATGTACATCGGTTGCCAAAAAGTAATGCCGATGCCTATCCAGGGAATACCAATAATGGTCGGGCACTCGCAGATAGGGGGCATTGCCGCCATCAAAGGCGGATTGGAGTTACTGCCTGTATTAAATGGCACGCCGGCAATAGTAATGGGAAACATATTATTCCAGTCCGTATCCGTCACTGGATTAAATAAGGCACCTTTGCATTGTGCTTGCGCCAAGTTTTGCGCCGCATTCGCCTCTTGCGCGTGGGTGCTACCAGAAAGGGAAATAGCTACGGCCAAGGTGGCCATACCTAGGATAGTTTTAAAAGAGTTCATCGCGGTTTTTTCACCAAAGAAGGAGGGCGAGCTACGATGACTTGTTTCCACGCGGTCAACGCAGTACTGGTATTGAACGGCAAGCTAAAACTGGAGATGCCTAGCTCCAATCTATGCGCTCCTTCCCCGGTGTAGACCAAGGAAGGTAAGTAACGCAACTGGAATCGGTTAATCATGGCGTCATTGGCGTAAAACACGGGACGACGTAATAAAGCATGGGTGTCTTGAACATTACCCGCGCCGGCTTCAACGGGGACGATGCGTAAGGGTTCTTTTTCCAGCATATCTTGCACAAAAGCCACTTGTGCGGGGTCTGCCCCGTCAAAAAAAAGCATGGCAGTAACGGGACGGGAGGTGACCAACGGATTGACGAGGGTTCCTTTAGGGTACAGCATCTGCCAGCGGTAACCTCCGTCACCTTGCTGCACGGGAGCCTGAATATCTGACGAAAGTGTGATAGAGGGGTCCAGCCATACCGTCTGGCTGCGGTCCACCACCGGTAGGTGTCGTTTAGGCAGGTTCGTTAAGTAGTGCTTACTGCTTTCTTTAATATCGCCCTGTACTTTGGACCAATCTACCTTAGCGGCGGACGCGACAAGCAACTGACGGATGTCCACCTCGGTAATGGGCCAGGTGTTACCCTGCACCCCATGGTCTTTTGCATATGTACTGCTGCAGGCGCAGGCCATGAGCAGTACGGGAATAAGAAGTTTGCGATGCATGATGGACCTTTGTTGTCGTATACGTAGAATAGCGAAGGGTCAGTAATCCATTGGTCCCAGCATTTCGCTGGCAATGGCCACTTCACGCATCAACACGCCTTTTTTAATATCCATATCGCGCAAGATTTCCGCAAAAGTGGCGCCATCGATAAGCATCTTTAAGATAGCAGATTGACGCTGGGTCAAAATTTGGGATTTTTCCGCTAAGAGTTCAATACGCTCGTTACGGGTGCGGTCTTCATCATCTTCCTCGGAAGCGACTTGTTCATCTTCGGACAGCAGTTGCGAGACGCCATCTAAGTCCAAAGAAGGAGCGGACATACTGTTACCAGATTCATCGCCGTCTCCGGTCGAGAACCAGCTTTCTAATTCGTTCCAGTCCAGCGCGTCAGCGAGTACCCCCGGCGTGACATAGCTCGAACCGTCTTTACGTTTGCGAAAAGCTGAGCCAGGCAACCGAACAGGCGCCCCAATTTCACGTCGGCAGCGTAGGGCAGCATGACGTGCCATTCTGTGGGCATATGCCGCAATTTGGCCGGGCTTATACTTCAGTACATCCGGAAACATCTCGCACCACATCAGATAGATATCTTGCGCCGCTTCTTTACGTAATGACTCTGGTGTCGCTGTTTGTGAACAAGCGATATCAACCAGTTTTTTATCTAAAGGGGGCTGGCAGTTATGCAAGTACTCAAAAAGTGACATTCCTGCTTTTAAGTTGGCCGGTGGCCCAACTTCTTTGCGTTGGCGCGGTTCTTTGCTTTGTTCAATTTCGGACATTAAAATATACTCCCGGAGGGGTTAAAGGGGCGCACTACCCGCGTTGCACAGAGGCTCGCGTGACGTGTTCAGAGTTCATTCGGTGACTGCAGGTGTCGCTAATTCGTAAATCTCAACTTTGGTGGAACCGGCCCCTCGTTTAGCGGGACCTTGCCAAACGAACGGGGGATACGGCATATTTCTCGGGTTGTCGTCTCTAATGACGCCTAAGCCACTGGGATTTTTAGTCGATGGCATGACTAAACAGTCCAGCAAAGGCTTTAGCCCCCCATACGCGTTATCCCAGTCCAAGCCGCCGCCGGCTGACGCACGGTGGACGACTAAAAAAGCAGTTTCCAATGGCCTAGTTCGTCGTTGCTTGCCCAGCGCCACCAAGGTACGCGCGCACCATTCGCGACGTAATTTCATGTAAGCCAGAAAGTGCAACTCTTTCAAGACATTATTTGAAGGAGTTGCTTCGTCAAACAACAGCGTAAAACGGAGGATACCCGGCGGGCACCAGTGAAACGGAAGGCCGGTTAGGACCTCGTTGTCACAGCTTTGCGTCATCGCTTTCACCAGCTTTAGGCTCTGGCGCAGGCGGAAGCTCGAGGTTAGGCAATGCCTTTAAGAACGCTTTGTCCTCGTTCATGTATTCCTTAAGAATATCGTTCGTCAGCTGGCTGCGGTCTATGTCTTCGCCGTAGGTTTTTTTATAGTACATTTGATACTTCGACAACATATCGAGAGTACTGCCGCGAATGCTGGTAGTGATACGCTGAACAGGGTCAGCTTTTTCAATGCGTTTAAGTTTCATAGGATTAATATAATAAGTAAGGGGAGAGAGATGTTGGCTACGACGGATAACATGAAGCGAGTATAGTTCAAATAGATACTGATTGTCAAGATGAATATAGCATTTGAACCTATCAAGCATTGTTCAAGGAACGTGGGCCATAAAAAAAACCCCAAGCGGTGAAGCAAGGGGTATCGAGAGATGAAGTCACGATGGACTTCAGTCTACAAAATCAGTCTTGGTCATTACCTGTGGAGTCAGAATCGCGGGCCTTGCGCTCAATAGGTTCCACCTTAAACGCTAAACAACGCAATTCCGCGCCGGGGGTATTGTCTTTCTTCATGAACGCGTCCACTTCCAAGCGGCCACTTAGTTTAACAAACTGTCCTTTAGCCAGCATGTCGGCGTCTAGCTCACTGATAAACGCGGTTACCGAGTACCACGTCGTGGTTCTGTTTTCGTCTTTGCCAATATTTTCGGCCATACGAAAAGTGTAAAATTCTTTACCGCCTACCTTCGCCGTACGTTTTTCGATGGCGGTTGCGATATTTCCAAATGCTTGCATGATTACAGTTCCTTAAAGGGGCGCTTACTGACGAGGAGTTTCCTCGTGTTCAGCTAGATGAAGTGGATTAACTGTGACTGCCAGAGCAGTACACATGAATGTATAGGCACCAGCGTTTCACGTTAGAAGTCTAAAAGAAAAAAGCCTAAAAATTAATTTAGGCTTTTAGAATAATAAAATAAGAAAAAATAGTTCCTAAAAATGGGGGTAACTCTTAGGGGGGGAAGCCCGAGTTGATTTCTTGGATGGTGCCATTCTAGAGGAGAGGTCGCCGTGCCGGGAAACACGGGGAACGGATAAAAGCTTGCGTACGTAGTAACCTACAAAAAGAGCAATACCTACGTACATGATAACCTGTATAGTCATCAGAACAAGGTGCAACGTGTACGCATTAGCAATAGAGTGGTTCATGGTAGGTATTCCTTAAATAGTTGGCCTGCCTCGTATAGGAACCTCTTTTTAAAAGACGAGGCCTGCACGCAGCGGAATCCGGCTTGCTCTGCCCTCCGGTGCCTTAAATTCGTGCGCTAAACCCGTACTGGCCAGCAACAAAATACGCTAAAGCCTCCCTTATAGGCTGCTCGAGTCCATTTATTGGTTGGGAGTTAAACTAAATAAGCCAGCAACGCCTTTGAGACAGTATAAAGTTGCAGTCCTGCTCAATTAACGCGCATATTGAGGAGTTTGGGCATGAACAGCCCTTTTTTTTAAGAAAAAAGGCTAAAATTCAATAAACCCAAAAGTGGTTAAGTTTCAATGTTCCCCCTTGGCAACACTACAGCAACATCTAGCGGTACATTTTGTTATCAAGCACGTTTCACCAGATTGCACTGAAGTAGCAGGAAGATAGCTTAATTCCGGGTTTTTAACGAGAAATGACGACATTTGTGCGATTTAGCATCTTTGTCAGTATCTACGAAGGAAGCAAAAAATGTGTTCAATTGACAAACTGATTTTTTTAGCGTATCTTTACTCGGTAGTACTAGAAAGTTTTAGTATAAAATAGGTCAAAAGTGAACAGGTAGTATTACTAAAGGAGTAAAAGACTCCGTAGGAGATGGAAATGGATAATGTTTCAGACTTAACGCCTGAAGCTCGTCTTGCTGGTCAAAACTACAGAACGCCCTGGTCGGGCAATCTGGATGACGAGGAACTGACCCGCCCTGGCGGTATGCTCCTCGCTGCGTTAATCCGGCACGCAAATGAATCGGGACATCAAATGGCCGAGATGGCCAGAGAGTTGGGAGTGACCTACGGGTACATTAATCAGTTGCGTAATGGCACCCGTCATATCAACCAGATAAGTGATGATTTTGCAAATGCGTGCGCCTTATACTTAGGCATCCCGCGATTGACAGTATTGATGTTAGCAGGCCGCATCTCTCCTGAAGACATCTATGAATCTAAAGAGTTGGTTATCGAATCTATTCCGAGAGCCATGCGTTACATCTGTGAAGACCCGGATTGGGGACATCTCGTCTCTGCCGATATTCGGAATGGAAGTTACGCGACACATTTTCTGATTGTAAAGTTGTACGAAGCCGCAACACAGAAGTCGTTAATTCCAGGAAGCATCAAACCTGACACGCTTGCTTCTGACATTGAGAAGCTACGGATAATTCAGGCACAACGTCGTGAAGCGCTCACCGAGTATAAGGCGAGAAAGTCCACGAACGACTAAGTCATTTTTTGTATCTTTATTTTTAAAAGACCCATCTTGGGTCTTTTTTTTGTGCGCACCAACAGGAACGCTAGGTTCCGCCGTCATGCGCTCAAGCAAGCAGCATGAACCCGCCCGCTTAGCGGGTCATAGCACGGTGGGCCTCGTGTTGGCACCGGTCGCGCTATTGTTGATATTTCATTTGCCTATCGAGCATCGACAAGCAACCCGCTGGTTTGCTTAAGCGTAATAACGTGATACGTGACCAGCATATAAGTTAGTGACCCGCTCGCCGCACATCACGTTTCATCATACGTTTTGTCTTACGCTAGGCCCCTTGTTTAGCCAAGCAAGCTAATGCCTCTCCAGCCCGGTTCCGTAATCACTTTTCCGCTTGCTTTAAAAAGCACGGAATTACAATTCATCTGCACGCGCGTCGCGTTGAAGCGGCAGTCTGGCGCAAGCATTTGTAAGTAGCGTTGACAAATCAAGGTATAGAGCTGAAGGAGCGGGCCTTCCAGATGCACAAATAAGCTAGTAGGAAGAATGCCATGATGGTCCGTGAGTTTAGAGTCGTCAAATGTCGAGTCGCGCTTGGTAACACCCTTTGACTGCAGTAAGCGTACTTGGCTGTCAAACCGTCGTGCAACAACACTTAGCACCTGTTCAACATCACGTTTTTGACTAGCAGCCAGATGTTGGCAATCAGTCCGTGGGTACGTCGTGGTCTTAAGCTCATACAGTTTTTGGGCATGTTCAAGAGTTGTCTTGGCAGAAAAACCTAGCAGTCGGTTGGCATCGGCTTGCAACGCAGGCAACGAGTACGGCAACGGCGCAGTTTCCGATTCGCTTGCTTTGACAACTTTGAGAGGTGCCTTCGCTTTATCCGCTAATTTTTTTAATCGTGTCGCTTCTTCTTTGGAAGTAATTTTATTATCTCCCTCAGGTGCGTGTTTCATAATCAAGTCTTTACCTGACGCGGTGCGTACCTTTGCTTCAAGTTCATAGAACGCGTTTACTTGGAAATTTTTTATTTCAAGCACGCGGCGTACGACCAGCGCAAGGGTAGGCGTTTGCACCCGGCCCATCGGAAAGTAATCCTTGTGTACGTTGGCTGCGAGGGAGGCAGCACGCGTTCCTGTAAGTCCAAACAAGTTATCGCAGTGCTGTCGTGCCAGCGCGGCTTCATACAGCGGATACGTTTCCGCGCCTGGCTTGAGATGCTGTAAGGCATGCAGGATGTCACTCTCCACCAACGAACTTGTCCACAGCCGTTTTATCGGGCCTTTGTACTTGCAATACTCCAGAATTTCGCGTCCGATAAGTTCGCCTTCTCGCCCCGCATCCGTTGCAAGAACAATGGCTGTCGCTTCCTTGACCAACCGTACAATAATTCTGAATTGTTCCGCTGTTTTCTTGTTGACATTGTATTTCCATTTATCTGGAATCATCGGAAGTTGCGCCCATGTCCATCTCCCACCCCACGCAGGGTTGTGTTCTTCAGGAGTAGCTAGCTCAAGCAGGTGTCCGCGCGCCCAAGTAATACAGTCGCCGGTAGTTAGTTCGATACATCCGTCACCCATTCGTTTCACACCGATGGCATTAGCGATGTCTTGCGCCTGACTTTTCTTTTCTGCAATGTATAACGTGGTCATATTTTTAAGGGGTTAGGTAATGGTAGGATAGTTAGTTAAAAAGGTTAGTCTCAGACGCGTCTACTTTATTTTTAGAAGTAAGCGCACGGTCGGCCGCCGTTGCTTCATCGATGCCGTGCCACGTCAAAGGCACATCCAGGTAGCACCGCACTAAGATAATCGCTTCCATGACTAAGTCAGCTGACAGCTGCAAATTTTCAGCCAGAAATTTCTTTAGGTATTGCAACAGGCGATTTTCATGCGTATTACGGCTATCAAATACAAACACAAGTTTATTCAAAATGAGATTACCGTCACGGGACAGCTCCGCGCCTTTAGACACCAGCATGAACGCTTTCTTCACGTCTTCGTAGGACTTAAACCCAGACTCTACTTCGACCCAGTCAACAAGATGAACACCAGGACGTAGCCCGTGTGCCGCACCTGAATGTAAGATTAACCCATCCGGTATTTTATGAAACTGCCGTCGTACCATTTCTAGGTCTAGTGTTGACCAGCCCTTTAGAATTGCATACTCCCCAAAAACTTCATCACCGTAACGCGCTTTTTCAAGCAAGTAGTTAGTGCCCATGGTGCGGTGGAAGAACTGGGGGCCGTTCACATTTAAGTCATATCCGTCCTGCGCATCGATGCCCACGTCACGTAAGCTGCTTACGCCTTTGTTCGTTAAGATGAGCGCCATTCCCCCCAAGGAATTAGGCCGGTCCACTAGCTTACCGTCCTTGATTAACCGAGTGACTGTCCGGCACGCCATAATGTAGCTACTCTTCGGCGTACTCTTCGGCCATACCGCCATCGCAATCTCGTGCCGGCGAAGATAGCCGAAGTGACGCACGGTACTGAGCACCCGCAAGTCATTTTCAGCAGCAACGATACGGCCATACTTAGTCGTAGGGTGGTTAGGAATTGGCATTAATGCAAGGTATCATCGCTAATAGTTGTTTAAAGGAAATATTTAGTATATTGTCAATTATTAACTGTTGTTTTATCTGTTTATGAGCCCACTAACAGTCAAGTAAACAGTGTAAGGAGGTTATTTATACTTTCTATTTTAGTAAGAAAATATACTAAGTTACTGATTAATAACCTTAAATTATTAATTTCTCTATCGAGTCCCTTCGAACGTGGTCCCCTTGTTTATCGGGAGGTTCGACCGCAAGGGACCTACGCCATAAATCGTCGGCTCGGTCTCCCCCGCAGGTCTGAGGCACCGGTACTAAAATCCCGCAAACCCCCTTAAAAAACCAAGGTCCTCGGTTGTCTCACGGCGCCTTACTCGGGGGAAGGAGCAGGTTCGCAGGGCTGGTGCACCGGAAGAGAGAAGCCGGAAAGCCTGGCCTAAAAGGAAGGGCACAAGGGGTCCCACGGCGGGCAAACCCCGCCTGTTCAAGAGGCAAAACAGGGGCCTGTAAAGTTGGCAGGCCGGGGTTCCTTGGATTCAAGGGGAGTGCGCTTGGCTCTTTAGAGGGCAAAGGTGTGGCCCTATATTGACATCAATTAAAAGGCATGGTCTGTACAAGAGGCCGAAGTTTTAAAGGCGAGGGACTCACGTTGTGTTGAACAGGCCCGGGTTTGCAAAGGCCGTACACCCTATCCTCCGTCAACATCGAGCACTCCCGCAGGGCTGTGGCGTTCCTATATATCCTCCGAAGCCCGTCCTAAAATAAAAGACAAGGCCCGGGGTCATGCCGCGTAAAGCGAGGGACTGAAGGGTTACATTGAGAGCAATAGCAATCAACTACCTACGGAAAAGGCGGGGTTTTCTTCACATTGAAAGGGCGGGGTTTGCCTAAGGTAGAGGTTAAAACAGGGCCTGAACATCGTGGAACCCCTTGTTCTCTACGCGCCGCAGGAGAGCAAAAGCACGTTGATAACAGGGTTTGCGGCGCGAAGTAAGAGGAGGGTAAATCAAGACAAGGTCCGCCTCGCAGGTCTGAGGCACCGAGAAAGGCCCCGGCAAACTCCGCTAAAAAGGCATGGCTCTTCAGGTGTCACGCCGGCTAAAGCACAAGGGCGTACTCCTCCGCCGGCATAAAAGGCAGCACTCTTTAAATGGCAGGGCCGGGGTTTGCAGTTCAAGACCGGGCCTCGTCTTCAAGTAAAACACGGGTTCCCTGCGCTTTGCTAGGAAGCAAACCCCTAACATCACAGGGCTAGCTGCGCGCGGAAAGGGCTGGGTTTCCTCGGTAACAAGGTGCAAACCCCTGCCTTATCAAGGGCAATACCGGGTGCCTTATGCTCCGCCTGACAGAAAGGACTCCTTTAAAGACGGGGTTTGCGGAGCCAGCAACAGGGCGCCTGAAATTCAACGAGGCACAAAAACCGGGTGCACTAACGAGCAGGACACGGGTTTCTGCGCGCGCCATATGACGGCAAACCCCTTATCTGACACAGGGTTTGCGACGCTAGCAAGAGTAAGACACAACGACAACAGCAGAGCGCCTAGGTTAAATTGAAAGCAATGTTCTCCCTTAATCAGGTCAGGGCCGGGTTCGCTAAGGAATGTAAAACGAAAGCACAAGGCAAGACAAGGTCCGCCTCGCAGGTCTGGTGCACCGCTAACATCTCCGGCAAACCCCGCTAAAAAGGCATGGCTCTTCAAATGTCACGCCGGCTAAATCACAAGGGCGTACTCCTCCGCCGGCATAAAAGGCAGCACTCTTTAAATGGCAGGGCCGGGGTTTGCAGTTCAAGACCGGGCCTCATCTTCAAGTAAAACACGGGTTCCCTGCGCTTTGCTAGGAGGCAAACCCCTAACATCACAGGGCTAGCTGCGCGCGGAAAGGGCTGGGTTTCCTCGGTAACAAGGTGCAAACCCCTGCCTTATCAAGGACAATACCGGGTTTGCGGAACAAGTAAAAGAGACGCCTTCCCTAAAACGAGGTTCAAAAAGCGGTCCCTGTGTCGAGTAAAACGCGGATTCACTTCGAATGACAAGGCGGGGTTCCTTCTACAACAAGGTGCAAAACCGTGCCTTATCCTAAAACAAAACAGCGTGTACGTCGCTCCGCCGGGAATAAAAAAGCGTCTCAACTACAGGGTTTGCGGAGCAAGTAACAGTCTGGCCTATACTGCGACCAGGCACTAAAAGAAGGGCCTGTTACAAGACAAGGACTAAAGGCATGCCTTACACTCGAGTAAAACAAAGCGCCCGGCAAATCTAAATGTCCCCCTCTCTTACGGGGTTTGCAGCACGAACAAAAAATCAAGGTCATCCTCGCAAGTCTGGGGAACCGAAAATAATCGCACATAGCCCGCTTAAAAAGACAAGGCACACAAGGTGTCACGCCGCGCCTCTGGCGCTGGGAGCTTAGCTTGGCGATACGCAACTTGATAAAAATTGACGTCAAAAAAGTACTCGGACGAGCGGAACGAACAGCAGGTGCCATCCTTTATAAAAGCCTCCCGTCTATCTGGCGATACGTCATAATAGTAAGCGTTACTCCGTACAATAGGATGCAAAGGCTCTCTCGCTCTAGGACAAACTAACGTTGTCATACCGTGCGTGTCAAGATACTCGCCGACCTTTCAACCTAAAAGACGCTCGTCTAAAAACAACAATCTAAAATTTAGCTTGCCTATTTTAGACTCTTCCGGGTATAATGGCTTAACAAATGTAAAGGAGTAACGATTATGAATGCAATGGAAATTTTCGCAGCCGTCACCGGATTGTGCGTTCTCGTGCAATTGTTTTTCCCTAGCACTTCGGGGGTCGAAGAACTGTCGGACTAGCCTCCGGTCGTTACCTTAGCTTTTACATGAGAGGGCTTTTCTGTTACGGCAGAAGAGCCCTTTTTCGTTTAGCTGTGCTAACGCACAGGCCTTCGCAACGTCAGCAGCGCACATATACCTTTAAAAGCAAACCCCGTAGCCGCGCTCCCTCTGCGCATCTGTAACAGCAACGCAGGTCAACACCGCCCTAATTAGAATGGAGCAATTATCGGGAGGTGTCCTCTCTTTTAGTATTAGCACTTCCGCTTTGGCTGCGATTTAATGCTAGCTACCCCAGTCTCCCTTTGTTACCTACTGCGTATATCAGGCATCATAAGTTCAGCTATAGCACCCTACGATAGAGCGTGCGTACACACACACACTAACAATGCCGTAGTCGCGTGACACACCCAACTGTGCTCCTGTTCACCGAAACAGACTGCATTAACAACAACGCAAAGGACACTGCCCTTTCATGCGAACACCACAAATAAAAGCGTGCACCACTCGCTCTCCCTATAACAACCGCGCACAGTGACGCCCCCTCTTAAGACGCCACATCTCGAACATTCACGCTATCGGAGCCCCGTACTCCCGCATAAATCAAAGCACTCCTTATCTCCTGCGCGGCGCACTTCCTTCTCGGCTACACCTCTGTTTTGCGCTCGGTCAGGCGCGCTCTAGCGGTAACCGCTACACGCAATGTAGCTCGCTTACACAACGTGAGAGGCATCGGTTGCCGGCTACTTGTCTCATGCGGAGATGCCTTTTCACTCGCGGTTACGCCATGTTACTTGCGAACAGGCCCGGGGTTTGCGGCCGCGTTTTACGGGCAGGACCACTTTGCTCTCAATAACATTGTTCTCAAGGAAGCGTTCTCACTAGGGGCAAATGTTATTTTTGTCCTTGCACAAGACACGTTCTTATTTCCATGGGCGATACGCAGGGCGGATACGCAAGGGGGAAATGACCGGTTAGACTGCCTCGCAGGTGACCCACGCACTCTCCAAAAAGTAGCAAGTATCGCCACGCTATTATCCTCGGCACAGGCTATGGTTTATAACGTGCCCCCCGCTCAAGCCTGCTTTCTGGCGCCGGCCGCGTTTCTCCGGACGTGCCGTAGCACCCTGTGCGGGCGCGGGTTTGCTCACCTAGAACAAAAAGGCCCACGCTCTCAACCCGGGCAGGCACCTCGTTCTTTCTGCTGACCAGGCACAAATTTGCGGTGGGTTTGCCGGTAGGGCACGGGCCTGCAGGGCGCTATCGCTGGAGGGAAGGCCCGTTTTTTTCTCTATTCGCTCAGGCCAATCCTCGGCTCAGGAGGGGCAGGGCGTATCTCTTTTCAAGGGAAAGGTCCCCGTTATTTTTGTTTTCAAAGCACACCTCTCGTCCCTTGCCAAGTACCTTGTGCTTCCTTATCCCTCAGGCCGGGTTTGCGGTGGGCTGCCTTGGACCAGGCCCCGCTTTACTCGCGCGACTACTCTCCTGATTGCGGTCGGGCTTCCTGCTGACAGGGCAGTGTCTTCGGGGTTTGCCTTCATTTTTGTGTGCGCTCATGGGCTGTCTCTTTTCTTATTTGCGCACTAAAGGGGGATATAACCTACGGATAAGGCCGGGGTTTGCCTAGGGATAAGGCCGCGTTTCAACGTTGAAACTACAGAACTCAAGGCAGGCGATGCGCCTAGCAGGGCGTCAATCGGGCGGGCGGGCGGGCGGGCGGGCGAACAGCCGCGCGCCACTTCACAGGGCAGGGCCGGGCAGGGTTTGCCGTGCACAGCAGACGTTTTGTCGCTTTCTTATACCGTATGCTAACGCCGGCAGTGCTAGAAAGGGACGGGTGCGCCGCGCAAACTTCCGTCCAAGGCACCGGGGTTTGCGAAATAACAGGCCTCGATTTCATGGAAGGTTGTCACCCGCAGTGCGGATGCCCTCGTCCCGCTCCAAAACCACTTCCCACGACGGCAGACGAATGAAAAAGTTGTCAAGCGCAGGGAAGAAGCGGCTAATATTAAAAATTAAATAGATACTATATGTGCTTTTCAACGTATAATGTGTATCTATTCATTTTTTCAAAAGAGCCACCATGACAGTTGAGCCAGACGATGTGTGCAAGCGGGACGAATCGGGACTTGAATTTACCTTTTTGATAGGCATGTGCCTCATTCTAGGGACTATCGTCGTAGCGTGGGGTTGCGCATTTAATTTAGAGGTCCATCAAGCGGCTCAGCGGGCTCCTCTTGAGCTCTCCACTCAGGACTACATCCAGCTACAAACAATTGCAAAACGCAGCCCTGCTGGTCGAGAGCACCTGAAGGAATGGGTAAAAATCGGGCCTATCTTGAATCGCGATTACAGTAACAAAGCAGAAATACTCGGAAAAGAGGCGGATGCCTACGCGGCAACCGAACAAAAAGCAGAACTTCTTGCTGTCAAACGCAATATCGCCGAACTCTCTTACGATAAGCCTTATTGACCAAACCAGCACGGGGGGTCGACTCCGGGGTTTGCAGAAGGAGCGCACCGGTGGTCATCGCTAAAAGGCCCTGCATCTAAGCCCCGGCACCATCAAAATGTGAGCGGGTTTGTCAATAAAAAAACGGTGCTAATTGCTTAGCACCGTTTTTGTCCGCCGAAGCGGACCGGCTATTACATGCCGGTAACTTCTGGTGGCAGTACTTCGCCTGCAGCTTTTGGTGGCAGTACTTCGCCTCCGGCTACGGATGCGGCTTGTGATGGTGTCAATACTTGCATTGTCGTTCTCCAAGAAGGGTTGATTTTTACCCGGCTTTTCAGCGTTAAGTAAAATAGCAGGCTCACATGAGTCATGCTATTTTGTATAGGCACCGAGGCATCAAAAAAAATCGAATATTGTAAAATAAAATTTTTCCACCTACGCACATCGGGTTGGCACCCCTTAGAAACGAGGGCCGGTCTGCGCTTTTGAAGGCTGTTGGGTCGGTGGTTACGACACGCCCCATAGCAGCTAGGAACGAAAAATACAGGTTTTGGTAACGACGGTCCTTGCCAAGCTTACACCATGCGCTTCCTGTTCTCCTCCATAGCCTGGACAATCTTATGGCGGGTGGCGGGGCGGATGGGGTAGTCCTTTGCGATTAGGTTAAACTTTCCTGCCGCAGCCGTCACCTGTGAATACTCCCGCGACTAAACGCTACGCGCTGTAGTCGGGGCATCTTCCCCCAACCACACGTGCGAACGCTTATACCGCAGTCATTGGCACTCTGGCGAGGGACTGAGCGTGACACGCCCAGACATCCGCTAGCACCGTCGGTATTCTCGATGAACGTCCGGAACTTTTGCCGGTGCGTTCGGAGTGTTCTCTCACTACCACCCCAGGTACC
>JAUSLJ010000038.1 GCA_030646715.1 Agitococcus sp. | reverse complement strand
TCATTTAAGACCTAGGCTTCTTTAAATTCGTTAGGGCCTACGTCCTTTAGGTTTTAGGGACACGACACCCTTAAATCAAGGAACTCCGGCGAGGTCAAGGACTTCGTGCCGCTAACTCGCGACTAAACGCTGCGCGCTGTAGTCGGAGGATGCGCGACACAGTGGCTCAATAACCTCCTCCGCCCACAATAGATGCAGCCGGTTCGTCACGGCCAGCTTGAGCAAATCTGATTTGTAAGGAGTAGGGCCATCCCCTTCAATATCCATCTGATGCTCACCGCCTGGACCCTCACAATAGGTTAAATCGTAGCAAGGCGCGAGCTTCCAGAGCAGAAGAGGACGTTCATGGAAATCTTTAATAGCCTATTTTTAACATATTAAAGTCTAATAGCTAGGCTAACGTCCTATATATGGGCTTTTATTGCAATGGTAGACTTTCGGGAGTAAGTGCGCGCGTGCCGCTGTAGGAACCTGGGGCCACGTGCAGACAGCGCCTGTTGTGTCGGCGATTTGTACTTCAATTGTGGCGTATTGAACGCGGTAAGCATCGCAGTCGGAGGATGCCCGGCATTGTAGCTCTGTTCTGCTAGGTGCAATTCTTTTAGACTTTCCGTTATTGCCTAACTGCTCGAGACTGGCTGCGCATATCCGCATTGTCTTCTGCCATAGCTGCAATTAACGCTACTAACGCCGCGTGCGTTTTTGGCCTCTTTCCGCCGCCCCGTCCTGTGGCGCAAAATTCGACGGATGCGCGACCTTCTCCAGAGGAGTCAGAGCCCGGGTCCTGCTCAATAACGATTATCACGTCACCATCCTTTTGTTGCATCAATAGCAGCGTACCGGACGGGCTCATATCTTCTAATCGAGACACTCTCATGCAAAATTTTCCTTGAATTGAGCAACTGTGCCGCGCATCCTCCGACTACAGCGCGTAGCGTTTAGTCGCGGGAGTATTCACTTATGTGGCTAACACGCTTCAGCATAGAGCATGTGGATAGCCTAATCTTAGGTAAGAAAGGAGCGCCAACGCAGGCTGCTACAGTGGGTATCCGCATACTATTTATATTTTTGGAGGAACGAGACAAACAGCTATTTGGTCTTCAGATGTCCGTTCTGAGTATATTCTGGAATCGCGAGCAACATCATGTGAATGCACAAATCCGATTACGTCTTGCGCATAGCTCATCAATCGTTCAACTTCGTTAATGAGCTCCGTAACGCATTCTGCGCGACTTGATTGCCCCTCTGACAATAAGTTTTTTGCAAGCGTTCTCATCGCAACAATTCGGTTCTTATCCATATTTTGTACTTTTCTGATAAACAGGGTGAACTAACGTTTTAGACCAAAAGTCGAGTGTTCCAGGCTATCAATGCCCGCAACCAGTTTTGATTTATTAATCACAATCTTTTCTCAACAGTTATTGAGCAGGCTGTTCTTTCGCCTCGAATTCGGCCATTTCTTGCGCTGTAACATGGACAGAACGCGAGGTATGCGGAATCATAATCGATAGTTGACCTTTGTTACGACCCGATAAAGCTTCACGGAACGACGCACCCGTTACGCTCATGATTTCACGCTGGCGTCCAGTTCCAAGCCAGCCCGCTTTGTACAACCTAAAATTCGCATCAGGCGATGCCAGATGCTTCAGTGCTATCTTACCGAACGGCTGGTCGGCAAACATATCATTTCTCATATCCATGTTTTTTCCTATCAACATTAACGTGCGTCTTTAGATTCGAATAAAAACGCTTTAACAACACTTACAAATTCTTTCTCCGTTCGCGGAATGCGACTACCTTCAGCTCCGCGAGAATTCGCCCATCGGTCAAAATGTTCGAGAGGACAGCTGGCCTCAAAATTGCCATAGCAGTCAATGCGCCAATTTCGTCCGCGTCCTTTCAGGTAAAATCCACTATACCTTCCTCTCTTTTCATCGGGCTAATTTGAGTCCGCCCCATTGACAAGCATGCTCTTTCTAACCGGTTATCAATGCACGCAGCTTTTCTGCGTGCGTGCGACGAACCTCTTCAAACGCCTCAATTTGGGACGTTGAAATTGCCAAGACAGCGCGTGCTTCACCTTCGGTGTCACAGACGCATGCGATGGATTTCATCAAGCGAAATTTCTCCACACCAGACTTCGTTCCCATAAAGTAGACGCGCTGGCCAGATACGCGGGTAACTTTGCGTACAGCATCGGTGATGCCAAAAATACGAATGCTTTGTAAGCAAACCCACTTTCCCACTTGCACCGACTCAGCAGCGATACTTTTGGTGATGGTCATCATCGTTCCTTTTAATTAATGTACTGAAAAATAGCGACAGCACAAGTTGAGTGATTGCCGCTTATCTTTTTGCAAGCAGCTTTGGCGCCGGCTAAGTCGAGGTGGCTCTCGTAGTAGCGCCAACCGAGCCAATTAACATTATTGTTCCGAAGCGTGCGGACCTGAAACGGTTTTTCGCTGCAGGAGAGGGAGCGATTAAATTGGCCATATCCACTCTCTTCGTGAAATCCGACCCGCGCCAAGGTTTCATCTATGTCAGATGCCAGTATTAGTGCCATGGCAGAATCACTCCCTAGTCCTTTGTGGATAACCGCGCATCGTGCGTATCCGTCAGTTTGTTAGTCAATAGACCCAAGCTTTTCAGCCATTCGTCATCCGACATCCACCATGGTTTTTTCATGGAAATTCTCCTGTTCGTTCTTAAGGTCCTTCATAGCTTAAAACCTGATTCCAAAGAACCAGAAGTCGAATCGCACAAACCAACTTCCCTCATTTTTCCCAAAGCCAACTCGCAGCATACGATTGTTTTTATCGAGGTTGATTATGGTCACATAACCTTTCGGGGAGGCCGACGGTATTGAATGTAGATTTTTCTTAGACATAGTTTCGAGATTTTCGCCGTTGAGCAATCTTATAGGTCGTTGAAGTGCTCCCTGGGTTAGGGACACTCGGTCTTTAAAGTGTAGATGAACCACTTTATAGTATCTTCATGATACCATAAAACCGGAGCTAACGCGTCATCGAGTTCTTTAAATTGCAAAATAATTCGGTCGTCGGTGTTTCGCGGAACAAGCCCAGTTACTGCGTTTTTGGTCAGCGGCCCCTTGTTTAGGTTCTTGACAGGATAGCAAGTGAGTTAGTATTCACGACATTGCCAGGGACGCGATGCACGACGTTCCAGCAGCAGCCAACTGGCGCTGGTTTGATAGAGGCCATGCGTGCGAGATGTCTCCCCTGGTTCTCATCGAATTTCGTAAAGGCTATAAATAAGTGTTCTTGTTTTTTTATGGGGGAGACTGCCGGCCTTTTCCCACTTTGCTACCATTTGCTGAGACACACCAAGCGCTGCTGCCATTTCTTGCTGGGTTACGCCAAGGGAAATGCGTTTTTCTTTGAGCAACTGTGCCGCGCATCCTCCGACTACAGCGCGTAGCGTTTAGTCGCGAGTTAGCGGCACGAAGTTTTTCATGCACGGAGAAACTCTTGGTTTTGTCTTTAGAACCATAAAAACTAAAAGTACCCTGTGCTACTAAATTTAAAGAAGTCAATCTCTTAAACTATAGAAGTTTAGCCCCTATTTTAGATAAACTTGCTATACTACAACAATGTCTAAGCTCATCCGCTCCGAATCCCACGAACTTGCCTCAACGCCGGCGTTACGGCTTGACGTTGCACGGACGATTGCGGTGTATCGACAAGCGGTGCGCGCGTTATCGACGGTGATTCTGACCCATTGGCCCGAACTGACCAAGGCGCCCAGCAAGTGCTTTGCGGTGGAGTCGTTGTTTCACCCGACCGCCAAGCGGCCGGTCACCAAATATGCCGTACTGAGCCGCAAGCTGGGCAAGATGCCTAGTTATTTACGCCGTGCGGCGATTGAAGCAGCCTATGGCGCGGTGAGCTCCTTTCTGTCCAACTACAGCAACTGGCTTGATGACCCAGAACGGGAACGCGGCGCGCGTCCCCCTCGCTTAGGCATTTCGCATGTGAATCCGCCACTGTACGGCGGTAACATGGTGTTGGTCGCCCCGGGCTGGCGCACCGTGCAAGTCAAACTCTTGCAGGAAGACGGACACTGGTCCTTTAGCTCCGCTCTGACCGTGCGGGGCCGGCTCAAACGCGGCAATCTTCAACATGCCCTGTGCCCTTCACTGCAGCTGCGCAGCAACAAGGTGCTGTTGTCTTGCCCGGTCGAAGTACGCAGCCCTCCTTTTTTGAAAGACGCCAATATTCGCCGTGTGTGCTCGGTGGATGTCGGTATTAACACAGCGATGGTCGCGGCCATCGTGGACAGTTCTGGCACGGTGATAGCCCGCAAGTTC
>JAUSLJ010000034.1 GCA_030646715.1 Agitococcus sp. | reverse complement strand
GGTGTCCCTGCTTCAGCTTGTTTGAGAATAGCCATGATTTGGCTGTCACTAAATTTCGATGTTTTCATGCAAAATCTCCTGCGTTTATCTTACGAGAAAATTCTACTTTTCAAAGAGGTTATTTATAGGGACGATTACCGTATCTCGATGTCCGTAATTAGTTTTTTTCTGTACTGCCGTATTTGAGTACGAACAATCGTGGTGAGTTCTGCAACGTCACCCAATGCACGCTCTAAAAGCTGACTCTGCTTTGAAAGTTTTATGAGCTCGTCGGAAATATCTTTTAAAGAGTTAAAATAGAGATTTTTAATATAATCTTCTTTTTTATCCAGTAGTGATATATCTATCTGTCCGAGTTTTTCCTGTTCACTATTAAAATAATCCCTATAAACTCTTTCAAATATACTGGATCCATTAGCTTCGTAATAACCTTCTGAGGCTGTACCAATTACAGAGCGTATCCGCTGACACAGAATCTCAATAGCCCCTGAAATGTAGTTACTCCCACCTTCAACAGGAAAGGAGTTCGCTATCAAGTCATCATGCTCAATACGCTCTGATAGAAGCCATTTTCGAAGTCCATCTAAACGCTCTCTCGCTGCTACCGCCTTCGAAAGAGATCGCAAGTCCTCTTGGGACGGCGCAAGCGTTTGTTCCAGATAGGTTGTACACATTTGAATCAAAGGAGAAAGATGATTCGAGTTGAAGGTATCCCTAGCAGCAACTAAAAGGTTATCGGTTCCTGAGAGTTCTGATCGGAGCAGGTGTCCATGTTGTGATATTGCGCGTGATAGAGCATCGTGGCTCTCATAGTCCTGCCCGCACAACAAACAAGTAGACTCATTAGGTATCTTATTGAACCCTGAAATCATAGCATCATGGTGCTTGATGAGCTCTGAATATATAGAGCTCAGGCCATTGGCGTTATTTTCCTCATCTATACGCGTTTGTAGTGCGGTTTCAAATGAAGCACTGCTACTCAGGCCTACCGCTTGGAATATGACATCAAACTTACTAATAGAACGTATTTGCTTGAGATCGCCACTTCTAAGCATGCTATGAGCGTGCCTGATAAGTTGATATGTATCGCTGTTTGCGACAAGTCGTTCGTTATTCGTGATGGAGTGGAAATAGCCAACATAGAGTCCAAGCATCTCTTGTTGGAGAGTAGCATTATCAAAACGACGACTTCTCAAGAAAAAGTTTTGATGCCTAAGGAGGTTCTTAACGTTGTTGATTTCCGCTAAATAGCTGTTGAATTTTTCTTGATTTAATTCGGGAATTGTAACTGCATCCCAAGATACTGTTTTACCGAGCGAGGCTAGCAATGGGAACGCATGAAAGTGTAGCCCAACGACTCCTGTTGCGATGCTCATGTTGTCATCAATTTTGTACAAACGCTTTATGTTTTCAATTTGGGACGTCACATTTCTTTTGGAAATGGTGATCTTTCGGGAGAAGTCTGAGAGTTTATTAAATTTCTCATCTGCCTCTCGAGTGTTGCCGAATAGTTGAGCAAGCTCGACGGCTCTTTGCGCCTCATTATTTGTTTTCAGGAATCGGGATGTTTCTTCTTGCTGAACATAATGGAATAGCAGGAAATCACGAGAAAAATCTTTGCTGTCAAAGTATGCATCTAATGCGTTCTCAGGCGCAGATACTGGCACACCATCTACAATTTCATTGAGCTCCCAAAGCTCTGTGAATTTAGATATTTTCCTTGCGTCATTAGGAATTGTATCTTTTAGCTTTCGTTGAAACACTTTTACTTTAGAATCATTATCTTTAAACTCTAGGATGATTTCAACATCTCTAGCACCTTGATGTGCAACGACTACGTCTGCGGGATTCTGGCGGTTCTCGAGTGAAATAAGACGTGTAATATTTCCTGTTAGACCTAGTTCAATGGCATCAAAAACGGAAGTCTTACCATATCCATTTGGCCCGTCCAAAAGAATAAGATTGTGATCCTCAAAACTGATAATGTATGGCTCTTCACCGAATATCTTAAAATTTTTGACCGTAATTCTATTCAGATTGATCATTCAATATTTCCCCAAATCCTCTCGACTTGTTGATGGGTGTTTTCATCTGCCCACTCGCCTGACTCCATCAGTTGAGTAAAAATTACAGACTGGTAATGGTTGAAAGATTGTTCAATCTCAAGGCTCAAATTGGTAAGTTGCTGCTCATGCGGACTGTAGGTTATAAATGGAAGCTTGAGTGCTATTTTTAGTATCAGCGAATAATGGTCATTGATGTTTTTGTGGTTATTCTTGAATTCCAAAAACCTTTTCCCGCCTCCAAAATTGATTATCTCGTTGATAATTTTGTTGGTTAGATGTTCTACGCCACTCTCGGAAAGGTGAGTTTTTAAGGCGTGAAGTTCGTGTTCGGCGTAGGTGACCACGTTTTTCTTAAAGTTATATTGATCTTCTTCAAGTGCGAGTATTGTATTTCTACTGATCATGGCGTCTTCATGGCAGATGATCATGGTGCAGTTTTTTTCGAAAGAGCGTTCAACTTTTCCAGAATTACGTATTGACTCAAATAATTCTTGTGCTGTTTCTTCAAGGATGGTTTGTGCTGACTCATCGGATTGGATATTTAATTGTAACGTGACAAAGTATTCTTCCCTATTACTTTCACTAGCTGGAATAAACAAAAACATTGCTAGATTATCGAGACTATATTCTATATTAGCCTGTTGATAGCCAAAGCTAGTAAGGATGTTATTTATAATATTGATCATTAAGTTAATAAATCCTTTGCAATTGATATAGGCACTAGTGTTATTTCCTTTAAAATTTCGTCCCTTTTTGAGCGAGTATCATCTCCATCCGCTATTGGTGCCTCAGTGCGCACTATCAAAGAAGGAGAAAAAGAGAATCGTTCTTGACCTCCATAAATAAGATTTTCAACTTCAAATAAAATCTCATTCATACTTGGGTTTTCTGTAATTTTCTTAACTATTTGGCTTACACGGGCAGTGCTTGTTATGGTTGTTGGCAAATAAAATTGATATGGCGATGTTGTCGTTCGATAGGTTAGTTTGTATTTTGTGGCATTGTGTGATGCGCAAGCGAAGTTAATTGCATGAAGGATTTTTAATAGTACGTGCCGAATACCTTCAGGGTTTGTCGAAAGAGCGTTAACCGTATTGTGTGTATGTTGAAGGTAAATCTGTGGGGAAAAACTACGATAATGTTTCCAGAGATCTTTTGGGCTAAGGCCTAGAAGAAGTTTTCTTGCCTCCATTAGATTGCAATATACTTCTTCCGCTGGCTCTGTGTAGTCATCTGGATCGCCTAGGTACTCGTCTATTAAATAGGCAAATTGATCTTTAAATTTATAGACTAGATATTCACTGCCAATATCTTCATGATCAGTCCTCAAGGCTACAACTATTTCTTGGAAGCCTATTGGCAAGCTTGTTTTTGTTTTATTTTCATGCCTACAGATGATGTGTTCGTCTATATACCCTAAGAAGTAGTTGAAACATTTCTCAAGCTGTTCTTGCGTAACGACAGTTCCTCTAGCACTCATGGCTCTAGATATCTCGAATTTTATTTTTATATTTATTTCAGTTAGATCACAAAATTTATTGCCATCATCGTATTCATATGCAGCAAAGCGGCTAAGGCAGTCATTTTGTCTTAGAACTATTTCATTAAGTATATCTCTCAATTGATCCGAGGTTTTCCCTGGAATAGCGGCCCTGATAATTGCTGCTTGCTTAGTTATTCCTTTTTTATCAGACGCTGCATCGTCCAGCACTATTCCTTTTTCGCCAGGCTTTTTGTTTGTATACTGCGCTATGACAATATTCATATCATCTTGGATTGAGCTGGTCAGATCCGCAAAGTCAGGCTTAGAATTTATAGCATTCCAAGTATGAATCCATCCTGTCACACTCGGCGATTTATACAGCTCTAGAAGAACTCCAAAGAGAGCATTGGAGTATGTGCTATATGAACTTTGGGCATAGGCTTTCACCTGATGATAAGAGAGTGAAACACCGTCACGCTGAATCTCGAAGTCCTCGGTGGCCTCAAGCATCAAGCTGTAATTCGATAAGTCTTGGCTTATAGGATGATCGTTTATCAGCTTCAAGGCATAATAAAGAGCAACTTTCCCCTGATAATTGAAACCGCTCCAAGAAGGAGATGCATCAAACGCCATTTAAGACTCCAGCACCTGTACCTTTAACAATAAGCCTATGGAAAAAACGACAGACTGCACTCATATATTTCCCTATGCACACGTTGATAAAATGATATTTTCCGTGGCACTGCGCCACTTTTTTCTATTAATATTGTGCCATTTAGACTATATGAGAATGATAGGTGTATCAAGCCAAACTGAGAAGCCACCATAACATTGGAGAATGTACTTGGAACATCTGATACCAGTGAAGCTGCAATGATCAGTGCTTATCAGAAGGTTATTATGTTGAGTCCCAAGCATAGTTCAACATGAATGGAGTACAACGGAACAGGAAAAAGCAAGCCGAGTATGGAAGGCGGCCGTAGACAAATTTCTGGATCACGACTGGTAGCTCTTCTTCGTCACTTCCCTTTGTTCTAAATTAGCGTAGGCACAAGATTTAGATCAATAAATGAAAATGACATTCCTTCGTGTCGTTTGGTTTCCTAAGCCCTTGTTTTATCATTAGCGGCAATGACACCTTATCTGTCATCTGACGCATAATCTATATTTTTGGCAGAAATCCGCCACAAAAAGAAAAACCCCAAAGCAAACGCTTCGGGGTTTTAGAGTTAAGAAATCAAGCCATCAAGCAGCTTCCTGCAAAGCAGGTGCTACTTGTTGATCAAGAAGCCAATCAGCAGCTTCTTGTGCTAGTTTTACCGCACGATACAACGTAAATTTGTCACCTTTAAGTATCTTCAGCCAACTATGCAAATAGCTGGCATGATTGTCGTAATCGCCCTTAATGTTAAAATGAGCGCAAATAAAAGCAGCACCTAGCTCAGCGACCAGCTCTTCAAAAGCATAGGACTCATCGAAGTCTGGAAACCAGTCATTTATTTTCTCACGGCGACCTAAACGTGACTCTGTCGCATGAGTCATTTCATGGGCAAGAATGGCGCAGTAATCTTGAGGACTATCAAAGCTTCCTTCAGGCATAGTGATAATGTCTTGCTTAGGCCAATAGGCAGCCTTATTTCCGACACGTTTATATACCAAGCCATCTTTCTTGAGCTTAGACAAGCAAACTGTCATTAATGACTGAATCGCGTTGCCTTCAAATGGAATAGGGGAGGGAACGGTAATACCTTCAATATCCAAGGCATTAAACACATGGTAGATGCGAAAAATAAACCGATGGCTTTTCTCTGCTAAAGCTTCGTCAGATGTCTGCTCGTCGCCTGACTCATTTTTTTCGCGTGGTGTATAAAAGCCTATTTTAACACCAGCCGATCCTTTGCGAATGTGACCATTCTGACTTTGAACCTGCTTAAACGTCGCCCATTGATTGGGGCGAGGGCCAGCAGCTAAGGTTAAAGAAAACCAATTCCAGCCACGATATTGTGTACCTGTAATGATGTTGATAGGTGAGCTGGAGATGTTTTTCCATGCTTTACGCCAAGATTGAATACCGTCTTGTTCTAATAAAGCGATGAAAGTGTTAGTGACTTCTTGGTACAAATCATGATTAGCCATAGATAAAGCCTTTTGGAGTGAATTGAAATTGCGCTCCAGAGGCCTACATTCATCATGTGTTATTGCAGCAGGAATGGCTAGTTTTGGTTGTGATTCGAATGAAATCAAGTTAGGAGTTTTGATTGATGAGCTGATTTTGTCATGAACAATACTTAACTTACAATTGAAGAATTGACAGCTGTTGTCGAAATATGAGCGATTGCCTCTTTTCAGTTAGCGGTGTGCTGCAATACATTTACCGCAATGTCGGATTCCAGATGGAGCTGCGCTCAATAAACTCTTCATCTTCATCAGGACAGTTATCCATATTCAGATACAGTAAAGTCATTATGTAACCATCAGCCTGATGGAGCACTTGTTCGTACAATTCAGCAGTGGCATGAGGCTGATCTTTAAGCCAGTTCTCCCATCTAGCAAGTACGATTTCGCTGCATTTCTTCAGCGTCCTCTTGAGTGTGAATGAATGACTCCTTGGAGGAAGAGGATATCCAACCTTGAGGCCCAAAGAAGGAAAGTCTCGGCCACGAAAGATGTGTTGGACGAGGCAGTCTTTCGATGTGACAACTGCGCATGGGTGATCATTTAACGTTGTATAGCGTTTAGCAGTGGCGAGCTTACTAACTTCAAATTTTTCAGATAATGCCAGAAGTGCCTGCAGAGATGGCTCTCCAAAAGGTCTTAAATCGTTCTTGAACTCTCTGTCAGGTAAAAGAATCTCAGCTGCGAACATATTGGCTTCGACTTCAATCCTTTCAGCGGGAGATAAGTTTTTGGAGAAGTCCCGAGTCATCTGTACGGATGTACAGTAGAGTTCTTTGGTTTTGACAGAGTGCAATGGCAATAGCCAATGACCCAGCTCATGTCCAACGGTGTATCGTTGCCGGGTGATGGGACTGTTGGCATTTTTCAGGATATGGCCGATAGAGCCGCCATCAGTGATGATGAGCGCTCCCTGAAAGCCTGGTGTTTGTATGGGGGAAATTCCTGAAATATCTGCTCCATAAGCAATCTCTTCTATCGGGATAGGAATGGGGAGTACACCATTATTTTGCTCCCTGACTTGCTTAAGCACGGCAGCTGCCATAGGACCTGGTTTTGTTATATCTGCTAACTCCATCCTGTCAATGAGCATGATTACACCTTTTTTTCACCCTGGCTTTGTCTAGTGTTAATTATGGCTTGAATGAGATCAAGGTCTTCTTGTCGTAGTTCTTGAAGTTGCCTAAAAAGCACTTTTATCTTTTGATCATCAGTAGATGATTCATCTTCTCCTAATAGCCAACCTATCGAAACTTCAAAATAATCTGATAGTTTTTTAAGCAGCTCAGCGGAGGGATTTTTACTTTTGCCACTCTCTAATTCCCACAGATGGGCTTTGGAGAAGCCCAATGCATCAGCTGCTTCCTGAAGTGACTTTCCCTTTTTTAGGCGTAGTTCCTTAAGTCTGTTAGACAAAGACATCGTTTATTACTCTTTTCTCGTAAGATATATCATTACGAAATTATAGCATACGACTTTACAAGACGCGTCGTAAGATATATCTTACGTATACGTGATGAAATATCTTCTATAGTGCTCATGGTTAATCCAAGATACATAAGAAGGCTTCACGTCAGATACTGTCGTGTAGACGCATCAGTGTGGTCTTTAGCGTTACGATGTCAGGTAGTATATTTTGTGCTACTTTGAGTTGGTTAACACTATATGTAGTGTTTTTGCAACTGGCACTATTACGGATTGTGGGACGGTAGAAGGGAAGCTGAGTGGGCGAGTAATCCATTTTTAGACTTTTAGGTATCGTTTATGTCAACTAAACATCAGATTCTTTTCTATCCAGTGGGTAATGGCGATACAAGCCAAATTATCCTTTCCAACAAACGCCGGATCCTTATGGATTATCGTCATCAATTGAAAGGTGAAGATCCAACTTCGCCTGTTATTGATCTAAAGGCTCGTCTTAAAAAAGAGCTCAAAGATGCTGGTCGTGACAATTTTGATGTGGTCGTTTTTACTCATGCTGACTCTGACCATATTTCTGGCAGCACTGACTTTTTTGAGCTGAATCATGCACTGAAATACCAAGGAAATGGGCGCATTAAGATTGACGAACTCTGGGTGCCTGCAGCAATGGTGATAGAGCATGTTTGCAGGGATCAGCAGTCTGATGAGTTTGCTATTCTACGTCGAGAGGCTCAGCATCGACTTTTAGAAGGAAAGGGGATTCGGGTATTTTCGAAGCCTCCAGCTTTGGCAGAGTTGTTAGAGCGTAAACTTAAAGAAAGGGGCGAGGCGGCTACGGCACGTGATCATCTAATTGTTGATGCAGGAACTATTGTTTCTGGCTTTACCTTGGAAAAAGATGGCGTAGAGTTCTTTTGTCATTCTCCTTTTATCAAGCACTGTCCAGATGGAGATGTTGTTCGTAACGATGCGTCGTTGATTTTTAACATCCGGTTTGAGGCTGAAGGCAATCGATACGATTATCTTGCTGTTGGTGACGCTGAATGGTCTGTTCTTGAAGACATAGTATCTACTACACGTTACCACGGAAATGATGATCGCCTTGCTTGGGATCTTTTCAATGTGCCACATCATTGTAGTTATTTGGCACTCAGCGACACCAAAGGGGATAACGAAACGGAGCCCAAGCCTTTAGTTAAAGACCTTCTCTTGATGGGGAAGCGGCAGGCGTATGAGGTAGTCTCTAGTCGCCCGATTGAGAAAGATAAGGATGCCTACTTGCAAATACAACCTCCACATGTACAGGCTTACAATACTTATCAACGTTACCTTGATAAGGTGGGAGGACGCCGGATATTGGTAACAATGGAGACACCAAACAAAAAACATCCAGAGCCGCTTGTTTTTGACGTAACGTATGGCGGAGTATCGTGGATTCGTTCCGCTGTGGTTGGGGCAACAGCTTTGGCGGCGGCAGCGCCCGTGCGTGCCGGTAAGTCGGTATGAGCTATTTCTCACTTGATAATATGGAGGTGTTGCCCCATGGGCAACCCTCTTTTAATCGAACCAAAGGCCTAATAGACGCAGTTAGTAATAATCCAGACTGTCAGCTCTTAGAAATTCTCTTTAGTACGAAGGATGGTCAAGTAGAAAAAGAGGCTCTGATTGTCGAGGTCGCTTGTGATGGCTTTCCGCCAGGCAATCGACTTGGGATTCAATATCCAGAACGGTTTGCACTGGTGGTGGATAAAAATGACCGTGAATTGGTTGATGTGCTGGCTTTAAGGACTGATTTCCCTGCATTGCCGCATATGAACTCCACACCTCTTGGTAATCCATTGAGCCTTTGCCTTTATTTTGGGCCGAAAGCAACCGTGTTGCGGACGTGGACCCCTCAAAAGTTTTTGCGTCAACTGCAATGGTGGCTTACATCAACTGCTAATGAAAATTTGCATGCAGCAGACCAGCCTGTAGAGCAGCTATTTTTTATGACTCCTTATGAGCTTATCCTTCCTTGGAATTTTGATGAAATTAGCAATGATCCTAGAATGGCATACCAAGTGAGCAGGGTTGTTGAGCGATCGGGTGGAAGACTGTCTCTTGTTTTAGATGCTTTACCTAAAGATGGGCAGCAGCTTGGTATGGATATCTCCATTATTACAGTGGATACACTACCAGTTGTTCATGGAGCAGTGGAACGGCTGCCATCAAATTTAGGGGAATTGGCAGACCAAATGGCATCCAAAAGGATAGATGTGCTGTCGCCCCTACGCCAAAGTCTTCTTGAAAACATTACAGCGAATGGGTTGGCTTCCAAAGGACAGGCCCTAAGAGTAATACTTTTGCTACGGACGCCTATTGTTAGGGCTGCTGGAAATTTCCAAGAGAGAATAGAACATAAAGCCTTCTTTTTTCATGCTGATCGTCGAGAGATTGGAGAGGCAATTGGGGCATATTTATTTTCAGGGAATAAGTTTTATGCGGATGTTTTGGGGCATGTTGATGAGAGCCAAAATGCAGGATGGAGAGCGAAGGTCGTATCAGCTATAGAGGTATTGAGTTTTAATAGCAAGTCTAGATTACGTATACAGTCTGGCGTTAGTTCAGAAGGCCCCAAAGGTGTGCTTGTCGGTGTTGGTTCTCTTGGTAGTGCCATGCTCAATATATGGACTCGCTGCGGATGGGGAGAGTGGAGTGTCATTGATAATGACCATATTAAACCTCATAACTTGGTTCGGCATACTGCGTTTGGAGCGCAAGTTGGGGAGCTGAAAGTAAAGGTAGTGTCTCAGTTATGCGAAGCCACGACACACGGAGCTGCGGTAGTTACACCAATCAATGCGGATGCTACATCGCTGACGCAAGAAGTCGTCGCGGCCCTTCAAAAAGCTCAACTTGTTGTGGATGCATCGGCAAGCTTGGATTTCCCGCGTGCAATTAGCAAAGTAGACCAGGTAGGACGCCATATCTCTGTGTTTATTACTCCAGATGGTAATGCTGCAGTGATATTGGCAGAAGATAGTGAGCGTTTGATCCGCTTATTGTCACTAGAGGCGCAGTATTATCGAGCGGTGATAAATAGTGGTTGGGGAATGAACCATCTTAATGGCCATCTGGGAACTTATTGGAGTGGCGCAAGTTGTCGGGATATTTCGATGGCATTGCCCTATTCTCGCGTATTAGTTCATGCAGCTTGTCTTGCAGAGCAGGTACAACAAGTTTCAGAGTTGGAAGGTTCTTTTATCAGGATTTGGCAGAGAAATCCTCAGACTGGCGCAGTAGAGCTTCACTCAGTAGAGACACAAGCAAATCGATATATAGAGCATGGTGTATTCAGAGTCTTTATTGATGAGGGGCTTGAACAGAAGCTTTGGCAGATGCGGTCTGAAAAGTTACCCTCCGAAACAGGTGGGGTATTGCTGGGCTATCACGATCTAACAGAAAAAGTGATTGTGATTGTGGATGCCTGTGTAGCTCCAGAGGACAGCATCTCTACTGAAGCGTCATTTCAGCGTGGAGTTGTAGGCGTGCCAGAACGATTGATGGAGGTTGCACAACTCACAGCAGGAGTTGTTGGTTATATTGGTGAGTGGCATAGCCATCCGCCTGGATGCCCAGCAAGGCTCAGTAATGATGATCTCGCTCAGCTTACTGAGTTGGCGATGGGTATGAGGGAGGACGGTCTACCTGCATTCTCACTTATCGTGAGCGAGAGTGAAGTCTGTGTTTATCAGGGGGTGGTGCTTTGAGCGAAGCGCAAAATATGCCTATTGCTTTAGCCTTGTCAGGCGGAGGAATAAGAGCAATGGCCTTCCATTTGGGGGTTCTCCGTTGGCTGGCAGAAAATAAGGCTTTGGAACAAGTGAGTCATATTTCCACGGTATCGGGAGGAAGTCTGATTTTGGGGCTCATACTGCAAGAAACGAGCTTGCAATGGCCAACATCTCAAGTGTTCCAAGAGCTAGTCATGCCGACTTTGCGACAGAAGTTGTGTTCTCGGAGTTTGATGAATGATGCCATAAGTCAATTGCGTCATCCCTCTAATTGGCGGTTTTTGCTGTCACGTGCCAACTTGGTCGCCATGGCATTGCGTGAGTCTTGGCAGGTTTCAGGAACGCTTGCTGATCTACCAGTGACGCCCGAGTGGTCAATCAATGGGACAACAGCCGAGACAGGAAAACGGTTCCGTTTTAAGCAAAAAGATCTGGGGGACTATGTCTTGGGTTATGCCTCTTCCAGTCATTTCCCATTGGCAAATGCTCTTGCTGTTTCGGCAGCATTTCCAGGTGGAATTGGGCCACTTGTGATTGATGCTTCAAGTTATGAATGGCATAAAAGGCCGTGGAATGAACCTCCAGAGCAAGCTAAACCTGTTACTCCCCTATATCCGAAACTGCACTTATATGACGGTGGAGTCTATGATAATTTAGGGTTGGAGCCATTCTTTGACGCAGGTAAAGGACAGGTAAAGGGCAATCTTCCAAGCGAAGTAGCTCTCGTAGTTTCGGATGCAGGAGCTCCTCTGGCTCAGGGTTTCTCACTTGGAGCGTTGAATCCGTGGCGAATGAAGAGGGTTAATGACATCATGTCTGACCAAGCGCGTGCTTTGCGAGTTAGAACTTTTGTGGCCTATCTTTTGAAAGGTGTAAATAGAGGAGCATATCTTTACATTGGAGAGCCAATTAGCGAAATGCGGCCCTGTCCGTCAGCTTTATTTTCAGCTAATTTTCCGACGACTCTTAAACGATTAAGTGAGTCAGAATTTGATAGACTTGTGGAGCATGGCTATCAAGTCACATCTAAATACCAAAGAGAATTTGGGATAATATTAAATTAGGCGATTAACATTTAAGCATGCTTAAATTACAGAGTTAATAGTTTCCCACTATTGTGAATGTTGTTGAAGGGCAACGCATTTGTCACCAAATGTGGTGTTCGACCAAGAGCTTGATATTTTTTATAGTATAGCATCTTGCGCTAAGATATATTATAAATAAGACTCTATTAATAATAGTGATAATAATTTAAGTGGTTTTTATAACCAAAAAAATAAAGGCCAGTAAACTGGCCTTTATGATGCAATTTCAACTACTAAGCAGAAGCCAGTGTCGAAATGAAATAATAATTGGATATTCAACTAGAGTCAATAAATAACTGATTTATAAATATACGACTAAATAACTTTCTTCAAGCCATAGGTATAGAAAGCCCCTCTCGAAATGAGAGGGGCTTTGGGTTACGGTTTTCCACGCCGTAGAATTAAGCCCTTGACTAAACGAAGAAGCCCGAAATTAATTGGTACTGCCAATACAGAGGCCAGCCACGGCCTAATTGAATTTTTTACGAGAATCACTCGTACCAATAACCATACCGAACCCTACCGTTTCCACGATAGGATTGCACTGAGATGCCACTCCCAGTGCAATTCCTCAGTTTTGCGCTGCCACGCGCTTAACCGTTCACTACGCTTACGCCTCCACCTTTCGGTACTCTCAAAGGACACAACAGCCCGTCTGCCCCTGATTTCAAACCCTACTCAGTGAATCTCCCCCACTTGCGCCTCGATGGTGCCACCCATCTTCATTGGCCGTCAGTGGTTCCCACGTTAGATGACAACGTTCAATACTTAGCGTACTGGCTCAGATTGCAGGATATGCTGGGGTATTCCCCCTCACCCAATAGGTTTTCGGCGGCCCAAGATTCCAAAACGGCTCGCTTACCTCCCACAATCGTCGTCACCACAGGCTTACTGCCGCTCCGCGACAGCATACGCATCATATTCCCACAGAGACTTCTATGAGTCCCCGTTACACGGTTGAGCTATACAACGATCCAGCGGGGTTGCCCCTCTTGCTGGTACCAGACAGTCCAGATTTCTCCTCATGTCCCTGACGCATTTCTACGCCCTCAGCAGCCCTCGTGTGGTCACAGGTTCGACAGTTTCCTGCCACCCCTGGGTGAGATTGATTACTCACACAGTCGTCAACAGGGTGATTCTAGTTACCTAGAGACCCGTTTCCGTGTCGCCCAATCCTCGTCTCGGCGCAGTGCGCTGAGATTGGGTCGAAGGAAGGAGTTACACCTTCCAGCGCCCGACGTAGCCGCACCAGCTTAATTACAAGCATGCGGCTTCGGCATAAGACTATGCGGGTTGGCAACCCGCATTTAACTCAGAGTAAGCTCCAAGTTGTGAACGGAAAAAACCGAGTTGAGGTGGCAGCCTCAACTCGTAACAAGCATTGGCTGGCCTCAACGGTATGGCTTACCGTCATCGCCATTTTAATCAATTTCTAGGGGAGATGTCCCCTAGAAATTGGAATCTTTCATTATTAAATAACCTTCGAATATGTTAAGCTATGTTATTGAATAGGTTAATAAATAGATATTTAATATGGTTTTATTTGATAACATAAATGCCTTCCTGCAACGTGTTCAACAGCACGCTACGGATGGTTATATTTGGTATGTTTCAGGTGCTTTTGAAGAAGCGGATTACATCAAAGTCAGTGCCTTTTCTGACAAGATAAATGCCGCTTATGATGTCGATATTTCACCGATGCAGCGCACGCGGCGTAAAAAAGCTGGGTACGGCAATGTCCATTTTTTAGGGGTTAAGCTGCGTAAAAAGCTGGTTTGGATTTTGTTGGCCACCGATGGTGACAACGACTTCCACCTTTTAGAAAAAGGTAAAAAGAACCTAACGCAGAAAAAAGAGCGTTTATCACTCATGGGATTCGAGCTAGTGCAGCTTACTAAACCTAGTGATTCAGGCGGTGGTAGTTCGTGGACATGGCGATTGGTGGACAGTCAATATAAAGTCTTTGAGAGTAAAATTGACGATACCGCCAAACGTGCCAAAACAGGCGAACAAGCATTAGAGGATGCGAAAAAACTCCTGTTATGGCTGCCGATGTTTCGTGGTCTGCGTGTGCAGGTAGGCAAGCTATTTAGTCGATTACGGAAGCAGTGGGTGACGCATCATGGTGATGCGCCACTGCCAAAACTGGAAGGGCTGCCGTTTATCAAGCGGCAAAAAACCTCTGTGATTTCCATTGTCGATTTATGTGCGGACACCATCAAAATATGATGTGATGAATCTAGGTCTTTTCAGTGCAAATTTAACTACTGAGAAGGTTTATCATGTTTGAAGATTTTGAGGTTGTGTCCTGTTATACACGAGCGAATGCTATTGCTGATGGTGTTCTGATTGATGTCACTGAGCGCGCCTGTCAGGTTGGTTTTAGACTACCGACGGTGGTTACTCAAACATTGTGGTCGAGCATTATTGAAAGTGGTAATGCTGAGATTGAGTCGTTGAGACTGACTGCGTTTCTTGCGCGTTGTTGTAGTGAGGCTATCTACTCCAGTAAACAGCGTCCAAATGCTCGACGTGTTAATTTTAGCTACGGCGATGAAAACTTGCCTGTGAGTAGTATGCATAACGTGATTATTGATATTGGCCCTGGCGATAATGCCGAACCTGTATTAACGATTATGTTTCCATGCGATGATTGATTGAACTTTAATGCCCTTTGCAATTTGTGAAGGGCATTTTTACGATAAAATAAAGCCAAGACATACTAGTGAAGATATAGGTTATTTTTAATAATATCTGTTTTGGTAGTAAATACGATTAGTGGCGTATTTACTTTTAATATATAAATTTTTACCACCAATTTTAATATTTTGTTAAAGGATAAACCCCAATGGCTCGTATCAAAGTAGAAAAAACAGTTAAAGAAGAGCCTTTAGAAAAACAGCTCAGGAAGATGGCTAACAAATTACGCAAAAATATTGTCGAGAACGTGGCGAAGGTAAAGTTATGAGTGTTCTGTCATTGATTGCTCAGGGCGAGAGTAAAACGCTGGAATTTAAGCGCGAACTGCCACGCTTTGAACAAATTGCCAAGACCGTGATTGCCTTTGCCAATACCAGTGGCGGCAAGCTATTGATTGGCGTTGATGATAATGGTTCATTGGTGGGTGTGGATGCTGACAGCGTTTTAGATATCCAAGACCGTATTTATGCAAGTTTGTATGAGCAAATTCACCCGACCTTGCGTCCAGAAATTTATACCAGTCATGTTGAAGACAAGCTGATTTTAATGGTTGAGGTGTTTCGTGGGCAATCATTACCTTACTTCTTAAAAAGTAAAGGCAAAGCAGACGGGGTTTATATTCGTGTCGGTGCAAGTAATCGCTCAGCCAGTTTGGATTATATTGCCGAGCTAGAGCGACAAAAGCAGCACCTGAGTTTTGATGAAGAAGCGTGTGTGGATGTAGAGCTTTCGACGCTAGATTTATCCACCTTAACACAGCGTTTTTCCGCCCAGCATAAAGTCTTGGACGAAGCCAAGTTGCGTAATTTTCGGCTGATTCAAACGGTGCAGGGTAAGGATTACCCTAGTTATGGCTTACTGATTTTACTAGGCTATTTTGAGCATGTCAGTACGCAATGTGCGCGGTTTAAAGGTACAGATATGCAGGTATTTTTAGACCGTAAAGAATACACAGGTGATTTGTTTGCTCAGTTAGAAAACAGTGAAATGTTCATTAAAAACCATTTGTTTTTACGCGGTGAGATCAAGGGCTTGCAACGGACTGATAGTTTAGAAGTCCCTGAGAGTGCTATTCGGGAAGCATTAGTTAACGCCTATGTCCACCGCGATTACAGCAATTTTGGCCGCAATATCAAAATTGGCATTTATGACGATGTGCTTAACATCGTATCAGCAGGTGGGTTTCCTAATACCTTAACGGTGCAAGATCTGGCGGAGGGTCGGTCGGAGATTCGTAATCGGGTTTTGGCTAGGGTGTTTAAGGCGTTGGGCTATATTGAGCAGTGGGGCAGTGGTTTGCAGCGCATTAGGCAAGTCTGTGTCGCGCAAGGATTGCCAGAGCCAAAAATTCAAGAGTCAGGTGATTTTGTCGATGTGGAGCTTTACCGTCCGATAGCAGCCGATTCACACCCGCAAAAGCCAGATTCTGTGGCATTTACGAACGATAATGCCCGATTAAGTCTGATTGCGCCCGATTACGCCCGATTAAGTGTTGAGCAACAACAGATTTTACGCTACTTACTGGAGCGATCTAAAATGACCCGTGCGGATGGAGTGGCGTTATTGCAACTGAGTGAAACAAAGTTAAAGTCATTATTTAATGAGTTGTTAGAGCTTGGTTTGATTACACGCCAAGGTCAGGGACGGGCTACGGTTTATGTGCTGACGCAGAAAAATGAGTGAGTAATCGTGATTCGTTACAGAAACAGGCTGAATTTATACACTCCCTATTGATCGCCGATAAAGAAAAACCCCAAAGCAAAGCTTCGGGGTTTTGGGGTTAAAACTAAACTAAGCCGCATTAGCCGTTAACAATGACTGTAATTCGTAAGCCATATCGCCCACAAAATCAGCAGCAAGCACATGGGTCATATTAACGACCTTGCGCTTACCTTTATCATCCGTCACCACTAATACCGCACTACCTTTGGCATTCGGTAAATTGAAATGACCTTGATTAAGGATCGTTTCCAGTAGCCGAGCAGGGCTGGTATTGTTGAGGCTCTGAATCACCAAGCACAACTGATTCCCGTCATCTTCCAATTGACCATCAAAAAGCTCAAACTCGTCGTAGCTATAAGAATCAGCCATCAGTAAAAGATTGTCAGTCAAGAAAACATCGGGTGCTAGGGCAATGCACTTGTACGATTGGCTGTCATGAAAAACAACTGGGACATCACTCGTCTCAACAATATGCCCTTGCCATGACAAAGTGATTGGCTGTTTGTAGGTTTTGACCAACAAATCTACGCGGCCATAAAACATACCTTCGGCCTCTGCATGGTAGGCAATCGTTGGCTCGCCTTCAGCCAAGTCGAGAGCATAGTCATGAATCCAATGGTTCAATGGCAAATGCTGTTTGAGAATAATCCATCCTTTCAAATAGGCAATTAACGCAGGAATCATATTGTAGCCATACAAGGAGTCTGGCGTATTGTGACAAGCAATAAGATCACCTGAACGCAGTTGTTCCTCTGTAATAAGCTTACCGTCGAGGTCGTCCATATTATTGTTCCGAGAGTCACCATCGGAGCGATAACACATCGGCGTATCGGTATATTTACAAAAATAGTTTGCTGGAATAGCTTTGATTTGCGTCAAAACATCAGGCAAGTCCCATTGGGTAAGTACAGTCCAATATTTGCTGATTAACGCCTCGTCAGAAATAACGCCGATTTGAGGTTCAATGTGCTGAGCCCACCACGATTTAATAACCCGTTTAATGGTTTCTACGGCCGTGGTTTCATCAATTAAACATTGTCTATCAGGCAGCCTTGCTGTAAATAGCGTTGGGTCTAAATGGATGATAGTTGATAGGCCGCCAAAGTATTTGTACTTCTGACTTTGATAGACTTTAATGCCCAATAAATAGACCTCAAAATCGGTGTTATGAGTTGAGAATGCTATTCCGCCTAGATTCGGTAATGACAATACTGCGTCATATATCGAGGGGGAATTGTGCATCAAATTATCCCATGCAAAGGGACGACGACACTCCTTACCATTAAAAAACACTTTAATGGCAAAGCCTTGGGCGGCTGTCTCAATGGCGGATATTACTTCTGCCTGCGTTAAACCAATGCCGTAAAGTTCAATACGGGTACTGACATCGGTACTCTGGCTATCCTTTGGACTATCTTCGACAATGATTGGCTTTTGTTCTAACGCTTCTTCACGGTCAAAGCTCAGGCGTTTGCCATTGCTATGCACGGTGATACGTTGCGCGGCGAACAAAGCCGACATAAAGCCCATACCAAACGGATTTTCTTGCGCCTGAATAGTTTCATCCCAGCCAGATTCCGCAATAGTCAGTAAATTTTGAAGGTTAGCTATACCCGCACCATCATCTTCTACGACCAAGGTATTAGGCCACACTTCATCAAAACTAAAACGCACAAACGTGGCACCTGCGCGCCGAGCATTTTGCATTAACTCACTCAAAAAAGTGGTCTTGTTGGTAAAAGAAAACATCAAGTTTTTAATCAGACGTTGAGAGTTGATTTGCAGCGTTACCGTTGAGGACATAGTCGTCTCCGTAATGGGTTAGTTGAAATTGCGGATAGAGACCTACGCTCAAAATGTGCTAATAAATATATCTGTTATTAGTAGAATTGAGTTAAAGAGGCTTGTCTGTTATTATATATTAGTAATAACAGATAGTATTTTATTTAGGCAAGTGATGAAGACAAAGTGGACTCTCGCCGTTATATTAGTAGTAATGGTTGGCAATGCCTTGGCGGATGATGACGGCGAAGTGTTGCAGCGGCTCAAAGCCAAGTATCCAAAAACGCAATTCACCAGCGTTCAAAAAAGCCAATTTAACGGTTTGTTTGAAATCATCATGGGTAAGAATGTCGCTTATACCGATGCTGCTGGAGATTATTTTCTCTTTGGTCATATCATGGATATGGCCACGCAACGTGATCTAACCGCAGAACGGCAAAAAGACTTGAACAAAGTAGATGTCGGCGCGTTGCCCTTGGATTCGGCAATTACCTTTGTGCAGGGTAGGGGAAGTAGAGCGTTATTCGTCTTTTCTGACCCCGACTGTCATTACTGTAAAAAACTCGAACCTGAGCTTGCCAAGCTGGATAACGTCACCATTCATGTCTTTCCTTATCCCCTTCAAGGCTTGCATCCTGATGCTTTGAATAAAGCGATCAGTGTGTGGTGTAGCCCTAATCAGGCAAATGCTTGGCGTAATCTGCTTATCAATAATATTCAACCAACGGCAAAGCTGGACTGCCCTAATCCCTTGGCAAAAAACTTGGCCTTGGGTGAAAAACTTAATGTTGTCGGTACGCCAACCCTAATGCGTGGTGATGGTAAGCAGCAGGCTGGCGCGTTGAAGGCCAGTGAAATTGACTATTGGCTTGATAGTAAATAAAGGCTTTCTTCTATGTCCGCTAGACGTGTTGTTGGGCGAAGCCTTAGCTTGGTGATGGTTGTAAGCCTATGTCAGTCGTTGGCAAAAGCGGAGGAAATAGGACGCTTTGGGCAGACTTATCCTATTCAAGAAAAAGATATGTTGGCCGCTATTTATGAAAAACTGGCAGGCTTAGAGCAGAGTGGTTGGCTGGCCAACAAGCAAAAAGAAATGCAGGAGCATGCTTTAAACTCAATCAACCATCCTACCGCCGTGAGTGGACTCAGTGCCGCCAGTAAAAATAATACCTTTTATTTCGACCCCACCATTATCGTCACCGAAAATATCACTGACCAAGACGGTCGGCTTATTGTGCCTGTCGGCACGCTTGTTAATCCCATTGAGAAAATTCCGCTGACAAAATCCATGCTCTTTTTTGATGGTGAGGATGCCAAACAGGTGGCTTGGGCTAAATCTTGGCTGGAACATGAGCCGAGAGCTGTGCCTATTTTGGTCAACGGCTCTTATCTCGAATTATCAAAGCAATGGCAGCGCACAGTGTACTTCGACCAAAAGGGCAGTATGACGGCCAAACTCAATCTAAAAGCCGTACCTAGTCGGGTCTATCAAGAAGGCTTGAGATTAAGGATAGATGAAATTGCTCTTTAAGTTCTTTGCTATCAGTGTTTTGGTATTGGCCTCGATGGGGGCTGGTGCTGGCGATAACTGCCAAGGAAAATTTATGAATCCAATCACCGATGTGTGCTGGAGTTGCGCCTTCCCCATCACTTTATTTGGTAAGACTTTAGACTTTGGTGGGCAACAAGATATTCCGACAACACCATCCACGCCATGCCTGTGTAATGCCAACATTGGTGTACCTGTGGGTTTTTGGGAGCCTGTGCGTCAAGTCGATATTACTAGAAAGCCTTACTGCTTGGTGGGCTTGGGCGGCATTGAGGCGGGTGCAGGATTGCCTGCGGACGCTCCTGGTAAGGTCAGTAAGGACACAATGGATTCGACACGGGTAGAGTCTTTTTACCATGCCCATTACTACCTTAACCCGATGATGTATTACTTGGGCTTACTGCTAGACGATGCTTGCATCGAACGTAAGGGTTTTGATTTAGCGTACCTGACCGAAGCCGACCCGTCATGGGTTGATGATGAGCTGAATAATATCTTCAATCCCGATGCCTTTTTATATGGCAATCCTATCGCTGTCGCTGCGTGTAGTGCCGACTGTATTGCTGCAACAGCAGGTTGGCCATTAAAAGCCTTGCATTGGTGTGCAGGTTGCAATGGCATGATTTATCCCTTATCGGGGCGCAACATTTACCATTATGGCGGAGTCGTGACCTCCTCGATGTTGACGCAGCGACTGATCACCAAGATGCACCGTGAGGGCATTATGTGGGCTTCTACGGGTTCAGCAGGTATGTGTGGCTATTACCCACAAATTCTTATTGATAAAACCACCTACAAATATCAGATGACTTTTCCTATTCCGCAGACAGACAAAATTGACGGTAAATGCTGTCAGCCTTTTGGTAAATCCACCATTACTTGGGGTGTAGGGAAAGAGATTCCTGCTATTGGCGAAGATTTTAGTTATCTGATTTTTCGTAAACGCGATTGTTGTCAGGGAGCGATAAGTTTTTGAATAAAACCTGGAGCTTCATCGCGATGCTAGCTTGTGGTCATGTGTCGGCTAATCCTGCCATTTTCCCTGATGAACGAATTATTCAGAGTGTTCATCAATCGCCGTTCCCTACGATTCAGCAATTACGCGCCACACAGCAAGAAATCAAACCAACGAACGAGCGTGATCTCCAGCAAAAGAGTTTAACGCCGCAGGCGATTGGCGACCTACAAGCCACGGCACGAGTACCCAATCTTGATATTAAAGCACCACCACTAGAGCAGGTGCGGAGTGCCATTGATATCAATAAATGGCTAGACCAGTACCAAAAAACCGTTTCTGTTGATGCCAAGAAAAACGCCGTACTGCTATTTCTAAGTGCCAGTATCCCTGAAAAAACCGTCAAAGAGTTACTGACACAGGCACAAGAATATGGAGTTACGGTCGTTTTTCGCGGCGCGATGGGCGACAAGCCTTTAAGTTTAAAGGGCTTGAGGCAATATATTTTCGCTTTTAAGCTTGAACATTATCCTGAGATTCAAATTAATCCCGTCGCCTTCAAACAGTTTGCCATTACCGAAGTGCCAGCATTGGTTGTCGCTCAACCTGTAGGTGATAGCCTAATTACTGAAACAGGGTGTGCGCCGCAGAGTTTGTTTGCCGTGGTTTATGGTGATATTCCAGTAGACTATGCGTTAGAAAAAATCCAAGAACAGTCCGATTCCACGCTGTCGGGAATTGCCAACCAATATCTGAAAAAAGGCGGGTGAGCGTGTACCGTATTGCCCTATGTTTGCTTGCTATCGTGCTGGCCACACCTTCGATGGCGGAAGATTTTCCGTATCAGCCATTGACGACATCGACGCTAAAGTCTGGGTCATTGTCGGAAATGGATGTATTAGAGGCAGGCAAAAGTTTTGCTAATGATGCCAAAACAGCTACACAAGGTATGGTGTCTAATCAATCAGCGGATTATGCCGTACCTGAACACAAAACCACGCCTAAAGAAGCAGCTTATTACGACCCCAATGTTGTTCCAAAAAACAAAGGTGATGAGCGTAAAGATTTTTGTGCCAGCACTGACTTATCAACGCTCAGTGTCGCGGAACGTAAAGAGTGCGAGGCTATCAACTTTTTGGCTAAACGCAAAAATGACTCTCACTTCACGCTCGATAAAACCAAAGATCCGTTATTCACTGGCTATGTTAATGCGAAAAAAGCAGCCACCGATATCAATAGTTCAAGCTGCGACTTGCCGACAGCGGTGAAGTCAGATGCTTATAGCGAACATAGTTGCATCGAAAATATGTTCAAACCAGAAAAGTGTGGTGAGAGTCTGGCGGTCGGCTTAACGACAGAAACTAAAGACATTGATTACACCTTTATCATCAATACCGATCTGCGGAAATATCGCGCCTGGTGTAATAACGACAGTGGGCGGTTTACGTTTTTTGGCAAGAATTTTGACCCTAATAAAATAGTGATGGTCAACAGTAAGCCGTATCGCTTTGTCGGTATTGATATATCACATACTTATGGAGCAGACGCCCAATGCAATATGGAAGAACTGCACTGCGATAGGTTTAGTTGTGCCAGAGATGGAACGTGTCAGTGCGTCAATCCTACAGCGACGGGTAATATCGTCGCCCAGAATCAATTCCTCAAAGAATACAGCCAGTTGGGAGAAGAGGACGATGCCAATATCTGGTTATGGGTTGATTTAGAACATGACTCGGCTGACATAAATTACGCTGAGCTGCGTGATAATGGCGGCTTATTGATGGCGTGGCGCGATGATCCTTTCCAGTTGCAGGGAAAAACGGCATTTCAAGCGGTTGATAAGCCCAGTTATTTTAATTGTGCCTTATTTAGCCCGCAGAATTTTCGCGTCGTGGCCAATGCGTCAGGAGGTGGATGTGATGGTAAACCTTGTACGGTAGGCACGGTTTCCGTCGCGGAGGTGGATCAACAAAACTGTAAAGTGAAGTTGGTTTTCGGCAAATCAGGCGATATCAATTTTCACAATATCCATGATGGAGCAGGAGCGCGGTGGACCAATAAAATCACCCTGAGAATGTTTTCTAAAGTCCCGACCTTTCATGATGACTGGCATGGCAACTGCCCCAGTCTGTAATAAAAGGTCTGCCCTGTTATGAAAAATCTCACCCTTGTTAGTGTTCTCTATTATCTCAGTGCGCTATTTATCGCCTCTTTTAGCCAGGCTTCGTATGCGGCAAAAGTATGCCACGTCGTTCAACAGACGTGTGTAGAGGGCGCAGGCATCAAAAAAATTGGCGGTTACGAGGTCTTTCGCGACTGTTGGCGATTGGAAAAACAATATCAGTGTCAGTCATCGGTGATTGCCACAACAAATGACTGTGCAACGTTCAGAGGACAAGGCTGTTATGAAATGGCTTCTGATTGTTTGCAAGATGGAACAGATGATTGTGCGGCCGCGAAAAAAACCTATCGTTGTGATATTAATCCCGCCAAAACCGAACATAGCTCCTGTGCGGTAAAAACATTCTGCATGGATGGCACCTGCTTTGATACGGGCTATAGCGCAGATAAGGACATGGCTCAGGTGATTGGCAACCTTGAAGCAGTTCGAGAAGCGGGACGTTATTTCGACCCAGAGAAAGGCGTATTTTTCGATGGCAATCCAGAACATTGTCGCGAAGGCTGGGGCGGCTTAAAAAGTTGCTGTGACATTGAAACCGAGGCAAGCGCAGGCCGACCCAGCACCTCAAACCAAGTCGCTTTTGAAACGATTATGACGACCGCAAAATATGGCTATGACTACGCCAAATTCAAAGCTACCCCTTATGTTCAAGACGTGATTGCCCAAGCCAAAGCAATGGTCAGTGGTGCTCAAGCCACGTCCGCTGCAACGTCAACAGCCGCCGCAGGTAGTGGAGCTGCTGCCGCTGCACCCGCATTCAATTTTAGTTTTATGGGCTTCGGCTGGACTTCGGGAGCGGTCGCTCAAACTTCAACAATGGGCGTTCAATCGACTAGCTTGGGCAATGGCTTTTACTTCAATCCCCTTGCTTTTGGCTTGGCCATCGCCGTCATGTTGGTGGTGGAGGCCATGAGTTGTAAACCAGAAGAGCAACAGCTTGGTGTTAAACGTGGGAATAGCTTGTGTTTTCAAGTGGGAGGGGATTATTGCTCAAAAGAAGTCCTTGGTGCTTGCACCGAACAAAGCAAAGGCTTTTGCTGTTTTAACTCCAAACTCGCCAAAATTATCAACTATCAGGGAAAACAACAGATTGGTGTCAGTTTGGGGACGGCCGAAAATCCTAATTGTGGCGGCTTTAATTTAGAAGAATTTCAAAAACTTGACCTTGGCAAAATGGATCTGTCCGAATTTCTTAAAGACATTATTCCCGATGAATATAGCCGTGAAGGTGTACACGAAGATGAGGAGTATTGGCAGGAGCGCGCTAAATCCCGTGTCGATAAAGCAACGGCCACACAATCCCCCGACATTTCCTATGACCCAACAACGCAATCAGGAGTAACACCTTGAACATCAAATTCGTCGTTATGGGTGTCATTGCGCTGGTGAGTGCATGGCCATCATACGCCCTGACCATCACTAATATTAACCAGTTAGCCAGAAAACAAGTGCGTTTGACCGTGCCACAGAGCGCACAACTGGTTGGATCGTATGCCGATACCATATTAAGCGAAACACATGCCCAAGGGCCAATCATGATTACCACGGAATTAGTGCATCCGATTGATGACCAGTGCGGCCGCATTCAAGCGACTACGACTATCAAGAATACCCCACGTTTAGATGGTCAAGTCGGTGATTTTTGGACAAAGGTACAGTTTGATATTTGCAGCGACGGCAATCCACCGAGCGGTAATAAATAGGACAAGAACATGGATTTCACGATGTACACATTGGGCGATTTACACGTCTTCCAAGCCGCCTTTAACGCCATTGCCATGATATTTAGCACCGATAACGATGATGTGTCAGGATTATGGGTGTCTAACGACAACCCTTTAGGACTAGGTTATGGCCCGTATTTAGGCATGATTGTTGGCCTACTCATCTTCATGTACAACGGTGTGCTGTCCAAGAAATTCGATGTTAAGCACTTCATGTTGCCTTTTATGCTCTATGTCGTGTTGTTTGTCCCGAAAATAGACCTGCAAATAGAAGATGTTTATTCTGGCCAGGTTGCCGTCGTTGCGAATGTTCCCGCAGGCATTGCGATACCCGCAACGGTGATTAGCGGCATTATGTACCATACCACCAAAGCCTTCGAGACCGTGTTTGCGACAGTGGATGGCAATTACATCTCCATGTCAGCCGAGGGTTTTATGACACCCCTCAAAGTGCTCAATTCACTAAAAAGCGGGCAAAATCAAGTTGCTAATAGTTTTCCGTTTCTCACCCAATCCATGCAAATGTTCGCTATTGACTGTGTTAATGGCCGTGATGGCTTCAATGAAGCCGATTATAAGAAAAGTAGTGCGCCAGTTCAGTATTTATTAGATGCAGGGGGAGCCGTCGCTGGTATCACCATGTACTACTCCGATGCCAAACCACAAGGCGAGGGCGTGTCTTGTGCAACTGCTAAAGCCAACCTGCAAACCGAACTGGATAATATATTTATTAAAAAAATGACAGGCAATGGTGTTGTTAACCCTAAAGGTTTGAATGCGGTAGAAATATTTATGAATGCGGGTATGGGTGAAGGTCGTGGTGCCAACGGTAATGAACCTTACCGATTTGATAATTACGAGCAAGCATTCACTGGATTGGTTAAAGGCGGGTCAACTCAGGCCAAAGATTTTGTACTGTTAACGCTGTTTAGTCCGCATATTAACGGTGCAATGTACTGTGCGTCTCAATATGCCACGGAAGCAGATATGGCACGGTGTATGCCTTTTACAGCGGCTAGTGAGCAGTGGAAAGAAGACGCAGCGGCAGGTGGTAGCTTTTTCTCGAAAGTGATGATTCATGGCATGAACATCATGATTTTTCTATTTTATGCGCTAACACCGATTATGGCGTTGGTCTTAGTGATATTAGGGATGCAAGGCGTAAAAGCCGTGGGGTCGTTTGCTTTATTTGGTATGAGTACACAAATGTGGCTACCTGTTGCCGCCATTGTTAATTACTTTATTCAGCTACAGATCGGTAATTCCGTAGACTCTGCTGGCGGTTCGGAGTTTTTTCTCAACGTCTATAACGCCCCTCAATTCTATGATCAGCTTTCAACCAAAGTGGCATTGGCGGGTGATGTACTGGGTTCAGTGCCTTTAATCTGTATGGGCATATTCACAGGCTCTATGTATGCCACGACGCAGATTGCCCAACGCTGGGGAGGTCGTGACTATTATAATGAGAAACAAAATGTGCCTGATCCCGTGCGGTCAGAGGCATTGGCCTCGGTGAGTAGCTTTTTTAAGCAGGAGGGATTTGGCCAGACCCAAGCCACGGGTATGCCACGAATGCTCAGTATGGGTGTTGGCGAGACGCTTAAAAACAGTCATAGCGAGAGTCTGGCCAGTGCCACTGGCCGAAGTGAAAAAGCGGAACAAGGCTTTGTCAAAGCTATCGGTGATGCCTATGCCGTCGGTGGTATGTCTCGTGTCGAAAACCTGTTTAGCTCGCTCAAAGATACGGAACGCGGCAAACAAATCATGGCTGATCTGAAAAACATGGAAGGCAGTGGCGCAAGAGTGACTTCAGATAACACTCAGGGTGCGGATAGAAAAAAAACAGAAGGTGATAACTCAAGCACGTCCAGGAATGTCACCGAGTTGGTTGCTGCGACAAAATCATGGGGGGCAGGATTGAACTTAGGTGGAGGCAGTACCACATCCGCAGCAAGCCAATTTCCCGCATCAGGGGCAGCTGCGAGTGGCGGCAGTAAGCCTGTATTTGGTGGTGCCAGTGCTTTGTCTGGAGCAAGATCACTGGCTGCTCTTGTGAATGCCCATGCTGAACTTTCTGGTTCAGAAACGACTAATTCAAGTGAGAATACAGGTTTCCAAGAAACCAAGGGCAACGAGAAGTCTGGCAGTCTTAGTCAAAAAGGCGCATTACAAGAAAATCTGGGTACTGATATTCAGGCGAGTAAAAGTGAGGCGGCTCAAGCGGCCATTAAAAACAGATTGAGTTCTGGTGACTTATTCGGCATAGCCAAAACTGTCACTGATAGCAAAAACTTAAAGCAGGAGGACTCGCTCAACCACTCCGCATCGCAAGTGATGCAGTATAGCGAAGAAGCAAAAGAGGCACGCACCAGAGAGGCTGCTCTACAAACTCAAGGCGAGTTTGATGCCAATCAACTGGTAACACGCATTGGCAATGATGCCAGCTTTAGAGAGAGTTTCTTTCAAGCCAGCGCAGGTGTTGAGCAAACGGCTAATTATGACAATTGGCAACAAAAAGTGAATCAGTTTGAGACCAAGGGCTTTTCTCCCGAAGCGAAGAGTCTTGTCGCGCGCTGGATGGCTTTACGCGAAACAGCACCTGAGCAGGCTGCACATATCGCTGCAACCTATTATGATGGCGTTGTGGATGATACCAAACTGAATACCCCCTTAACTACTCTCACTGCAACCAGCCATCAAACGATTGCCGATAGTGCAGATGCAGCATGGAATCTACAAGGATCAGGGCTGTCAGAACAAGATCTGAGACAACAAGGACGACATATTCAGGCTATTGCGTCTGGGAAAGTAAAAGATGGTGGTCATGCCGTAGAGTTGGCCTATTTGCAGGGAACAAATGAAGTTAATAAAACCGATGTCAACAACAAAAGCCAAGTACCGCATCAAGATCGGTATTATCGTGATGTTAGCGACACGTTGACTGATTTTCAGCATGAAAAAAGCCATGACCCAAGAGCTACCCGCCTACTTGAGGCATCGGCTAAAGCAAATGGATGGTTAAACGAATTAAAGCCAGATGCAGTAACGGCAGATACTTTACCAAGTATCGAACGTGAGCGAAAAATGCAGGCGCGTCACTTAGCGGTTGAATTGGCAAGGTATAATATCAGCTTGCCGCAGGATGAACGTAGGGCGTTCTACAAGTCCGAATTAGGGATTCGTATGTCCGAAGCGGTACAGAATCTTGATGAGAAGCGGTTTTTATCGGGAAACTCAGCGCAGAAATTGATAGATGACTACAACCCGAATAATCAACATATACCGAAAGTGCCGAAATAGGAGCTGAACAGATGGAGTGGGTTGCTATAAGTGGGATCGTTATCTGGCTAGGATTTTGCTGGATGGTGGGGCGTGACCGTGGAACAACTTTACCGCTTGTATCGTCACAGGTGATTGATTATAGTCAGGAAACAGCGATGTCACCGACGGTTAATACTCATGCTGAGATGTTAATGGCATGGTGTGATGAGCAACGTAAAGCAGAAGCTCAACGAGTAGCGGAAATTTCTTCGCCAGAGCATAGGCATCTGCCCGCAAATATCCACCACGGCCCATTAGATTAATAATATCTGTGTGTTTTAGATTGCAAAAACATATCTGTTGGTAGTAATATCGCCGCGTTTTAGTCATGACATTGGCTATTTTGCTTTGGATACGTTGCTTATGTTATTAATAAGAGTAATGAATTATACGGCTGAGCAAAGCTCTGGCGATTGATTTGAAAATAAGCGTGAACGGGGTTCGTGAAATAAATAGCGGACATACAAAAAATTAAGGCCCACAGAGTGGGCCATAGTGACTCGACGAAATAGATACCACATTGAATGTTCTTTTTCTTCTTGGCGGTCGAGAAGAACAGACAATGCCACACAGCACTACTTTCGAGTTATGCTGGTATTCTATCCGTGTCTAGTCACTCATGCAAGTAGTTGGAACTACGAAAAATGAGTGCGTGTATTCTCACGGACGGGCAGGATTTTAGTCATTCTGTTCATTCTTACAAAAGTGGTAATCGTTGCGGACATGATCCTGCGAATCCTAAGCTGACGCTCAAAAAGCCAGCCAGTACCAACTTGCCCCCCAGTATCCTCGCGGCAACCGATAATGCCGACAAATATTACTATGCCCCTGACGACGTTTTCCCCTCAATAGCAATTGCTAGAAATGCACAGATAAAGAGTGGCCGTAAACATCGGAGTGAAGGGCGTGAGTGCCTGATTCTGGTTATTAAAATACTGCTTAAATACACCAATCTCCTAACAAAGCGTTGTGAAATTCCCACCGAAAATGGCCTGATGGCGCTTGATATTGAATGGTTGGCCAATGAGGCGGGGATTGGCTTGAGACGTATGGAGCGTGCTTTAAAGTGGCTTAAGAGTGCGGGTCTGATTGAAGTCAAAGAGCGTAAAGCATTCAGAAATGGCGCATATAAGAGTATTGCAGCGGTTAAATGTGTTTCTATGGCACTGTTTAAGTTTTTAGGCGTGATAGAGCAGTATCGAATAGATGTAGACCACAAACTAGCACAAAAGAAAGCCGTTGATAAAAAGGAGAAAAAGTTGCTTTCGGCAGAGCAGGCCACATTTGAGGCGATGCTCATTGCTAAATTTAGCCGAGGTGACAAAAGTCCTAAATCCAATAAATCATACAAAGTGGGGGGCGACCGTGAGAAACGTGACGAGGCCGCTTTAAGTCATGCAAAACAGCAATACCAACTCAATCTATTACGGTTGAAAAGCGAAAATCCGACCTGGTCTGATGATGAGGTTCGTGCTGCTGCGAATCAAGAAGAAAGAAATAATTGGCAACATATCCTCAAGCGACCGTGAGTGACAAATCTAACCAGGCCATATTCTAAAAACAGTAAATTTAGCGAGCTGCCATAATCCTCTTTTGCCGTTCTTCAACAAAAAACGACTGATGTGCAAATTTTAGCGTCTTCAATCTTGTCCAAATCATCAAAAAATCATAAAGCTGTGATTCTGTAGTGTAGATGCAGGAGAAAAGCTCATTTTTATTGATATTAAGTGTCGGTCAAATAATTGCTAAGTGTCTAACCTTAATCAAATAATGAATATATTCAGATTTATGGATTAAATACAAAAATGCTGCACCCTAACGGGTGGTATTTATGAAAAACAAGACTGCGTAAATGCAAAAAATAGAGTCAATACAAATAGGACGTTTTGCAGTCACTGTGATTTTGCCTTTGGCAAAATCTTCGCTCCTTCAAACGTCACACCGCACGCGGCGCAAAAGCGGGTTAATTATAGGGTAAGGTACTAAACTTCTGTTTCTCGAAGCATCGGCTAGTGAACTATCAAACAAAATAGCCTATTAAAGCTATCTCTTGCTCTTTCTAAAATCATTCGGCAAAATAGTTGTCACTGCTATAGAAAAGCAATTCTAGTACGCAAAGCGGCTAGTCGCTGGATGCCAAGCATTCAGTGCCCGTCAATATCCATAAGGAAATACGGGACTTCAATTATCCTTTGGAGTCCATTATGTCGTGCTCACTAACTAACGCCCGTCACAAAGCCTATATCAATCAATCTTGTCATTGTTTTTATTGCAGTTCGCCAATCTGGGAGCGCAATCCCGTAGAGTTTATTGCGAAATTCCAAATTTCAAAATCCCAAGCGGAACTGCTTCGATGTACTGCGGAACATTTATTACCTAGAAGTAAGGGAGGATTGAACACGGCATCTAACATAGTCGCAGCATGTCGATTTTGTAACCAAACTAGGCATAAAGCGCGTAGCCCTCTTGAGCCTGCCGCTTATCGCAGTAAAGTGCGCTCAAGAGTATTAAAAGGAGGTTGGTTGCCTGGTTGTCTTTCCCGACGACTAATGGTGTCCGCGTCAAATAATATAGTGAATTAGCGTGCTAAATTGATGTTGAGCAGTTATTGACTACCCTCAACAAGATACAGAGTTTTTGTATAATCGAATGGCACAGGTATAGTCGGGTGGGTCTTAACCCACTCAGCAGCAGAAGACTGCGCCTGTTCAATATCTTGATTACTAATGTTGAATGTTTGGCGTGTCGTTGAGATTTGCTTCCAGAATGGCTTACCGTAAGGATTGTTTTTGAGAATCTGTAGCCAATAAGATGCTTCTATAGGGTTGTTGGTATTGTCTGCATTGCCAATTCCACTCGCATAAAAACGCGCCAGATGGTACTGAGCTAGTGCATCCCACTGCTCGGCCGCCTGTAACAGCACAGGAAAAACTTGATCCGTTGTTGATGGGCCTTGTGTTTTTAGCAATAAAATCGCTCGACGTGCGGCAATCGTTGGATGTTTTTGTGAGTTAGCGTCTTTGTAATAGTTTAAGGCGTTAGTAGCATCACCACGTTCTTCAGCAATTAGCCCGAGAATAAAATCAGATAGCGACATAAAATGGTCGGAAGCGACAGTAAATAATTGCCGTGCAGTCTCTTCGTTTTTTGCCACGCCTCGACCCTGCCAGTAGAGAATACCCAAGTTATAGCAGGCTAAAGCTTCGCCTTTTTTAGCGGCGACATACCAAAATTTCGCAGCTAACGTGGAGTTTTTTGTTACTCCGCCTTCGCCATTGTCATACAAATAGCCAATAAAAATGACGGCATCCATGTAGCCTTGTTGAGCCATTTTGTATATCTCGGCCAAAGCGTGTTTGTCTTTTTTTATAAGGACTTGTTGCCGTAAACTACCAAAGGTGGAAAAGTAATCTTTGCCGTGGCTGAATAGCGATTGCATGCCTTTTTGCGTGTTTGACGGTAAAGCTGGAAGTTCAAACCCATAAGCAACTGGAGCGGTTATGAAAGAAAGTGTTACAAAAAGTCTATAAATCTTTGATGAATTCATAAGTTGGCAGCACTCCTAGAGCCAAAAAACTCCATTAGATGGGCAGGTGATAAGGGGATTTTCTAAAAAAGTATATCATGTAATGATAACGAAACTGAAAACACATGAAGGAATTCGTGTGTTAAAAGTGTTTCATGGTGTCAGAATAAAAATAAAAAATGAGCGTATGTTATTAACTTATGATTGTATTGTACAAATAAGCTAGTTTTTCTAAAAGATAGAAATTATCATATGGTGAACGTAGGTTTTTATTTTGCAATTGTGAAATAGCTCACATTTTTTACTGCGTGAACTTCAACCCCAAACGGCTTTAACTAGCCACTCTGATCGGCCGCCTGTCTATCTATATGACCTGATTTCATGTCGGTAAGGTTGCTTTGACTGTTAATTTGTCTGTGAAATTGACGTGATTTGTCAGACTATCCAACAAAAATACTCCTGATATGGATTTTTGTTGAGATGATAACGCCCTAAAAAATTTGACCGCTATTGTTAAAGGACTTGGAAAATGAATGTTGATATTGGACGCAGTGCTAATCAGGCTAGTTTTTCTAGCATGATCTTCATGGATTGCGTGGAAGAGCTAGGAGATAATATCGCGGAAGCCGCTATTCAAGGAATGAAAAGCTATCCTCACAATGCCTGTGATATCGCATTTGGTGCGATTCTAGAGATTATGAGGACTGAACATGAAGGAAGTGTGAAAGTTGAAATTGAAAAAGTTATTAGTGCCGCAGGTAAATATCGATAAGTTGAGGAAAAAGAGGGAGTTACCCCTCTTTTTTTTCGCCTTGAATAAATAGTTCGGCCTTGTGAAGCAAGGTTTTGCCAACATCTCTTTCGTAAAGTAAGGCAATAAGCAGTTTGAACCGCGTATCCAGCGTCAAAAAATCCGCTTGTGGGGGTAAAATATCTGCCCAAAGACGATCTTTTTTCATTAACTGGTAAACAGTTGCCAAGTCTTCATCAATGGTGCGGTGAACAATAAAATCCTCAATCGTCAGAATGTCCGCCAAAATGTAGATTTGACCCAAAGGGACTTCAAGATACTTGGCAATTTGGCGCAGTGAACGCACGTCAAGATTCTCAATGGTTCTTTCGGACTCCACTGAAAAAAGATCAGACAAATAGGTCTGACTAATTCCCATTTCTTTGCAGGCTTGAGTAAATCGTTGGTTTTTCTCTACCGCTTTTTCTCTAATGGCATTTAAAAGTGCCAGGCCTTTAATAGACAATCTTGCCTCCTAGAAGTTGTTATATATAATATCGCTTATTAGTAATGTTATGTCCATAACGAGCGGAGTATCAGCTGGATGCAGTTAAGTTTAGAGCAAAAACGCAATATGAGGCATTATGCTTATGTGAGCGGATTCCGCAATGTAGCATGGCTGACAGGGTACATTGAGGAGATTAAAGAGAATTGCTTATATATTTCTCAGAATGGCTATAGAAATACGGCGGTGTTGGTTTTTTTCGATGACAAGACCAAACCACGAGGCATCAAACAGGGTTCGGCAGTGAGTATCATTTGTCGTGTTCTTGGTCAAAAGCAGGGTTTGAACCGATTACCCATTTTAAAAGTGTTGGGCTATGAGCGACCAAAGCTATTGAATATGCCGCCAGCCTCTGCCTATCAAATTGCCCTAAAACACAATGCCCAAAGCTCACAAGTTATTCCTTCTGAAGACGTTAAGACACTAAATCCTAAATTGAATCCAAACTCCAATGTGGTGCATCTGGCTGGATTGGTTGAAGCATGCGTGCCTTTGCCCTCGCAAAAGAATCCTGGCTTGATTGTTCTTATCAAACAGCATAAGGAAAGTGATCAGTCAATTCCTGTGCGTTTGTATGGTGGGTTAGCTCGCGCTTATCGTACACGGCTGAAGCGTGGTATGCCGATCATGATTGAAGGCTCAGCACGAATGCGGGCGGAAGAAGCGGTCGGGCACGATGGAGAGAAGACGATTACCTTAGTCCCTTTTATCCAGACCAGTGATATTCGTGTGCCGCAGCGTGGCTCGGAGTTCTTGTTCATTCCACCTTGGGCGTATCAATTTATGATTGAAACCTCAGAAAGTGATGAATTGAAGCACATAATCCAAACCATGCGTGATGAAGGCGTGAATAAAGAGGGTGCAGATACGGATGGTTCGCTATTAACTGAGGCAGGGGATGACCAACAGGGCATTGACCTGTCCAAACGATCATTGTCTGAGTCTGGCTTAGTTTCGTTTGATGATCTTTAATGCGAAATCCATTCAGCTTGTTAACAAAGGGGATAATACTAGCAATTTGCTGGTGGGTGGCTTTAAGCCTCGTATGGATGCACTCCGATGGTGTTTTAGCGCAGGTATGGCCACGACTGTTATTTTGGCTGGCTGGTATTGGCATCGCAGGACTAGCAGCGAGTTTGATTTTATTAAATCAACGGGAAAGTTTGCGCTTGATTCTTGAGCCAAGCCATTATTGGGGTGTGAATGTTACCTTAGGCCGTTTTCCTGTCGTCGATGAGCGTCCACCTCGGCGAGATGGGAGGATTTCAGCACTGCTAAAAAATGCCCAGTTAGAACCTGTGGTGTCTGAGTTGTTGAGACGACAAAATGCCGATATTCAGTCATTGCTCAACGCTTTGCTGGGTTATATCGCAGGTAGTGGCCAAGACAAAGCGTTGCTGCATCGAGCTTGGCAAACCTGTAGCAATATGCAGGGCATGGCTCAAACATTTAGTTATCACGGTCTACTCTCCCGAAAAATCCCGCCAACCGATCCTTCATTTTGCTTAGATGCTGACGATTTTCTTATTCCTGTTATCGCCTTTGCTCATCATCTCGGTGTTTTGATACGCAGTAATATCACTGTTGATGACCCCCAATGTGCGTTGCTGTCTGTTAGTTTGCTGACTCGCACGGCAGAGGTGAGAAACTTAAGCTTCAATGATCAACATATTCTGTATCAAGTCTTAGGGCATTATTTGATCCCTGAGAAACTACCCGTCAATCGAGTTAAAGACAGTATTACTCTCCGCGATGATCGAATTGTGGCATTAGTGGAATTGCTGAGAGCGGCGATAGCGTGTAATCAGACGCACTCATCAAATGGCACGTTGAAAGCAGTTGAAGACGTAAAAATGCACCCTGTGACGCTAGAGAAGTCGGTTCAGGAAGCAGCTGACCAGCCAACGGCCGTACATAAGAATAATGATGCTGACTACAACACCTTGTACGAGTTACTGCATGAACCTTTTCGCGTGAACGGATCAAAAGCCAGTTTGCGGGTAGGCTTATTACATGGCGAGTATGTTTATCTGATTACAGAGAAAGTCCTAGAAAATATGCGTACTTCTGACAGCGACAGCCAGCAAGATGTCAAACGGAAACAGGACATCATTAATGCCTTGGATGCTAAAGGTATGCTCTATCAAAAAGCCAATCAGCAAGATTTTAATGTCCAATTTCGCGGTGTGATTAAAGACGAGGAAAAAACCAATAATTATTACGGCATGATTATTTTTGCTTGGCGTAAAAAAATGCCCTTGCTTGCCAATCGCGGTGATAGCTTGTTTGTCCCGCGTATTCTTGATGAAGATATTCCGGAAAAAAGTAATGAAGCACCAAATGACGTAGCACCCACTAACGGTATTGTTTATTCACGCCAAAAAACCGTGAGTTCGGATGATTTGTGGGCGATTGAAGAGGCGGAAGCACAACAAAGTTGTGATGATAGGGTAATAAAATTACAATTTGAGCCAAGTCCCAAAGAGTTGGAGTTAATTCGCAAGGCCATTTATGACGAGCTGAATCAATTGGTGAGCGTGAATCATCCATTGATTGCCCAATTACACGACGGCCAAGAACAATGGCTTTGTATATCAGCGGCACGAGTAGCGAGTCAGGAAGTGCCAGTCTCTGTTCAACATATTGCATTGCTACTGAAACATCAAACATCAGTAGTAGGGCTACGGGTAAGTAAAAATGAGAAAGGATCAACCGTCCTTAGTTTCGCCAGAGCTTGACAATGTTCGGCGAGATAATGAGGCGTTGGCCGATTATCAGCAAGGAACGATGACCTTTGAGGCGTTTTTAACCCTTGTTCGCCCCTCGATCAAGCAAAAAGTGCGACAGGTCTATCATGCCCGATTTAGTAATATTTTAGAGCCTTTTCTCATGGAAGAAGTGGCGCAAGAAATGGAAATGGTACTATGGAAAAAAGCCAAACATGTCAAGGAAGGGGTATGGTTTGCCAAATTCATGAAAGAGTGTATTACGCAAAGCCTGACAGATCAGGCATCCAAGGCGCGCGCCTTGGCGAATATGACGGATTTTGACGCAGCGGCTTATGGAGGGGAGAACCGAGACCATGAATTCTTGGATTATATCCCCGAAGCATTAGATCAAAATCGCGCCCTTGTAAACCTTAGAGAACTGTTAAAAAAGCAGAACAACGACGGCGGCTTAGCCATAAATATCAAAGCCGCCCCACACCATAACGGGGATAAAAAAATGCAATTATGCAGTCTTGATCTTAACCGCCCCTATATTTCTATATCGGCCATACAGCCGCCGCCGTTAAACCAGCGCAAACTTCAGTTGTTTTTACTGGAAATGGATGAGGATACAGCACCCGAAGCAAAAACCTATTCGCGTGCTAAGCGTTTGCGTGAAGACAGAGGTACGCCTGAACACAAAGAGCTGATTGCCATTTATAAAGCGTCAGGACTGACCTTGAATGCGTTTGCATCAGAGATGGGTGTGCAAAGAGAGGCGTTGTGCTCGTATTTGTACGTTAACACCAAAAGTGTGCCCGATGATGTGATGAAGCAGGCAAGGCTTTTTCAAGACGGTGATATCAAGATATATCAGCGTTATCGCAGCAAGAAAATGTCGGAAATTTGTGATGATTGGGCGACACGGTTAGGCTTGAAGCTAGAAGATAACAGTACGCTCTATATGATTGGCCTAATTTTAGGCGGCATATCACAGCTCACCATGCGTCGCTGGCGTGAAGATTATTCTCGTCCTACAGATGAAGCGATCAATCGTTATGACCTCGTGATTCGTCTCATGGAAGAGCGTATTAAAACGGGAGGCTTCATCTCAGTTAAGACGACAATTGAGAATATGCTCACGGAGTATAAAGTGTCTAATACCAAGCCTTATCCTGGTGAGCGTCTGGTCAAGAAATTATTGGCCGTGCCTGCGCCAGCTAATACCGAATCGTAACGATTATTAGGTCAATAGTTGTTCATGGCGTAATAATATCGGTGCAATTCCATTTGTTTTTAAGGTAAAATTATTAGTGTGCGAATGTGTTTAATTCGCCACTATCCTTACGAACAAATGGAAAGCATTGCCGATGCGAATTGAGACAATACGCAAAATAACCCTTGCTGGGCCTTTTGACGCGATTGCCGTGTTACTGATTGCCATTTCGATAGTGCTGACCTCGCCATTTTTTCATTATTACGAACCCTACCGCCGCTTGTTGATTATTACCTTCTCTGGTATTGGCGCGTGGTGGATTTTTAATGAACGATTGATGTTTTTGCTGCGTGAAAAATTCCTGCTGAAATCGAAATACCTTATCAAGTCTTCCGAATTAGTTATTGCTGAGCATGACAAAACAGCACAACAAAATGCCTTGTTGTTTGGCTATACCGCTGACGAAGGCAAGCCTGTCTATATTTCCTATGATTTTCTTATGCGTCACGTCTGGATTCTTGGGCAGTCAGGTGTTGGCAAGACGGTGCTCGGTACCAACCTGATGTTCCAACAGATTGTCAAAGGCGGAGGCTTGTTGTTTATCGACGGCAAGATGAACGGCGACGACTTGCAGACGATGTATCAAATTTGCAAATGGGCAGGCAGAGAGCAGGACTTACTGGTCATTAATCCTGGCAAGCCAGAATTGAGTAATAGTTATAACCCTATTTTGTATGGCGATGCTGACGAGGTTGCCTCACGTCTGTTATCGCTAATCCCGTCTTCAGAAGATAGTCCAGGTGCCGACTTTTATCGGCAAAGCACCAAGCAAGCCATCACCACGCTAATTGCTGCCCTTCAAGAAACAGGGCTGGCGTACAACTTCATGGATTTGTCGATTTTATTGCTCAACGGTAAGGCTTTACTGTATGTCGAGAGTTTGTTAGTCCGTGACAAACCCGATAGTCCCATTACCAACCAATATCGCCTATTTCTAGACCGTTATAAAACTGTCAGTAATAAGGGTGTAACCACCATTGATGTTGACCGCTTAAAAGACATTTTAGGTGGTATGGCTGGCCGTTTATATGATTTTGGCACAGGAACATTCGGCGAGGTTTTGAATACTTATACGCCTGATGTCAACCTTTTTGAAGCAATTCGCGCCAATAAAGTGATTTATGTGATGCTGCCAACGATGGGCAAAAATGAGCAAGCGCAAAACTTTGGCAAGATGGTGATTGGTGATCTCAGAACAGCGTTATCGTGGGTGCAAGCCTTGCCCGAAGCACAAAGACCCAATCCGCCATTTATGGTTTTTGCTGATGAGGCGGGTTCGTATGTCAGCCAATCATGGCCGCGTATGTTTGAACAAGCGCGGAGTGCGCGTATTTGGTTAATGCCTGCAACCCAAACTCAAGCGAACTTTGAAGCCATTTCTAAAGAATTAGAACAGATGATTATTGGTAATACCTGGACCAAAGTATTTTTCAAAATTGGCACACCTGAATCGGCAGAAACAGCCGCCAACATCATCGGCATGGAGCGCAAAGCGTCACTGACGATTGCCGAAAATACAGGACGCTCTGAAAGTGGCCAAGAAATAGATAGTTCCCCCATTAAACAGGCGGGCGATAGTGCGGGGATTACGATTTCGCAGCGTGAAGAAGAAGTCTATCGGGTGCATCCCGACCAGTTGGCGAGTTTAGACATGGGGCAATGTATTGTCAGTTTTGGCGGAGACAAACTATATAACATTCGAGTGCCAATGCTGACGTTAACGCCAGAATTTCGTCAACAGTGTGGTAAGGCACAATTAAATTATTTCGACCATCAAGCGCGCAAAGGTTTGGATCTCTTCAAAAATATCAACCGTTGGCTCAGTGATGTGATTAAAAATGACAAGGTTGACGAACAGGGCTAGGCAATGGGCGACGATACCCGTTTTTTGATGTTGGCACTCTTGATTGGATCAGCGATATGGATACTTATACCCACGATAAACAAGCCCTTAATATGGCTATTGGACAAGCATTTAATCAAGGCTTTCTTATGGGTTATGGAGAAGGCAGTGATTTGGATAGTGTGGGCGATGAACTGGATTTTGACCGCGCATTTGGAAATATTGAAGCATTTGATCAAGCCGCGCTCAGTTTTCTTACCGACAATCGAGGAGCAGCAAGAACACGAATCATAGAAGAGCATTTTCTTGATGAAACCGAAGCCGCTGCTTTTGATATTTTGTCTGAGCATCTCGGCACGATTTTAAACGCCAAAAATCAGAAATTACGGGCAGCTAGTATCGCCTTTGTTTTTGATGTCAGTGACGAGGAACTGACGTTTGACTTGTGTTGTCAGGCTTTAGATCTGCGGCCGTGGGTGATTCGTACACGCATGATGTATGAGTTTTATCGTAACGCCACTATCTTCGAGAGTTTTCCTAAATGGAATGTGCCAATGGGCGAGGCTTTAAACAATGAAATTCTGTACCTAGCCGATGAACAAGGCGAATTACTGGCAAAAATAGTCTGGGGTATGCCTAGCATTCCTGCGTCTTCTGCCATTAAGCAAGCGGTAGAAAAATACCAACATCGCGATTTTGTGGCATCCGATTTTGAAGGTGCGTTGGCGACATTGATCCAGACAGGGCATATCAGCCAACAGGCAGTGCGCCATGTAAACCATTTATATCTCACGGGACGCAATCCATTTTTGGCACGCTATGGCTTTATGAAAGCACAGCCAAAACGTAGAGCGCGTGGGTTTTATTGGTCGGATTTATGGGTTAATGATTTTTTCTAGGAGTAAAAGTGATGATGAGGCTGATAAGTGTGGGCGTGGTTTTACTACTGGCGGGATGTGTGTCTGCTCCCAAAGAGGGAGAGTCCTTGTCTTTTTATGAAGGTGGTTTCTTAAAGCCCGACTCAATAATCGCTAAAAAAATTGATAAAGAAGGACGCATAGGCAATGGTCAAGCCGCCAGTAATACTGCCGCACAAATCGTACAATCGACAAATATTGCAGGTAATTTGGGTGGGAATATTGTCGCTTCAATTGTTGTGGGAGAGTTAGTCAGTTTAATCCCCACACGTCTGAAAAAGTCTTATCAAGATGATGACTATATCGTCAAAGTCATTAAAGGCGATCCAAAGGGACTGTCAAAAGCTTTTGTCTATGAAGTGAAATATAACGAAAAAATGAATGGGTTAAAAATAAATGATCTGGTCGCTTTGGTAAAAGATGAAAATGGCAAGATGACGTTGATGCCTGTTGGCAAATGACGGTAAAAGCACTTTTTGTGTTGATGTCCGCTAGTTTATCAGCCGCAGCAGCCGACTGTGAACTGGGTGTGCAAGCAATGAAAAGAGGCAATTATGTTAATTTCTTGGCTTTCTTTAATGACCTCGCCGTACAAGGGAGTGCTTGTGCGTATTATTAATTAGGTGTCTGCTCACGAAGCGGAATTTAAAGTACGCTAAGCTAAAATCATTTCCGAATCAGATGGTGTTGCTCCAATTCGGGCAGGAGTATCCTCAACGTCGTGCGCGGTACGCCAAAAGCGGCCTTTGACATACTGCTACGCAAAGCATCAAGAATAGTTCCAAGTTTTCGAATAGCCACAGGTCGCCCACCAACCCAGAAACAACCTGCTCTTACGTCAAGGCACTTTCATTATGTGCCAACTCACCAAATAAATGAAAAAGCAACTTTCTCGACATTTTCATCGTATTTATAGCGTACGATTTTTCGTTTTCTACGATCAAAATTTCAGATTGTTTGAAATTTCTAGCAAATAGATGTCAATAAAAAATATGGGCGTTAGCGATATGCTCCCCCTCTCTGGATATTTATATCAAAAGACCTACACTATCGTCATTAATGGGGGCGTCTCAGGAAACGGAATTTAAAGCACGTTAAGGATTTCACAGTAGCCGTAGCGGTCTAAATTTCCCTAGTCCCAACTTTGTACGACTCAGCCATAGATAGCCACATAGCACTCATGACACCAAACTGTCGGCGACCAACCCCGATAACAACGCGCCCACGGCGTAACCCAGATCACTCCAGAGTCGATAAATATCTACCGCTGAAGCTCGTCAAGCGGGGTCAACCACATGTCATCGCTGCCAGCAAAGTTGGGTAAACCAACGTCGTGCCCAAGCCCAACAGCACTGCGCTTACAGCAAAACCAGTAAATTGCGTTGACAGTTAGGGTGATGACGATAATCGCCGCTGCCTGTAACCACATATCAAAGCCGTCTTGCTGGTCCCAGAACTCACGGGAGTGGCCACATTATGGATGGCTGTGTTTGTCATTATTGAAGTGCAGTTGGAGTTGTCAATAGAAGCAATAAGCTGATCATCAATAGCAACATGATGGTCAACGGACAAAAGCACAAGGTCAGTGTGGCTGGAGTATGGCCCAGAAAGTTGGAACTATTAGTTGGTGGGAGGATAGAGCCTCAGGTTTGTCGCGCTTTAACCGCTTCTTCACTTTAATGCGTAAGTTCAGCTCCAGCTCGCGATAAATCCGCAGCACTCGCTTGTGATTCCAGCAAAAACGTTTCACGTTGCGTAAAAAGTAAAAACACATGCCAAACAGGGCACACGCGAGGCGTACAGGGATGGCTCTTTCTTTCACCGCCTTTTGCGCTAACTCCCGTCGGCGCGACGGCTTTACCACTTTTTTTCGATAGCCTCTTTGAGTATTTCGGCTTTAAGCCGTTCTTCGGCATACATCTTTTTCAAGCGGGCATTTTCCGCTTCCAACTCTTTCAGTCGAGCCATGTAATGGAGGCATCCATGCCGCCAAATCGTGATCGCCATTTGTAGAAAGTCGCTGAGCTGATGCCGTGTTCACGGCACAACTCTGGCGCAGGTGTCCCTGCTTCCGCTTGTTTGAGAATAGCCATGATCTGGCTGTCACTAGATTTCGATGTCTTCATGCAGAATCTCCTGCGTTTATCGTACGAGAAAATTCTACTTTTGAAAGCGGTTATTTTTAGGGGTGATTACCGATGCAATTCCAATAAAAAAAAATAGGCGTTCATAGGAGAGCTACCTATCAGCACTTTCTTCTACAATTGAGGTTGAAGAAGAGGGTTGGCTTATACTAATAGGAATGCCAAAATTGCGAACACGAAGGGCATTTAATCTATTTTTTTGACCTATTTTGACCAGTGCTGCATGCGCGTTTTGACCTATTAGCGTGTATTCTGGTGAATTCTCAAAACTTTCAAACTGAAGACATGCTCGAATAAGTCTAGCTAGTTCTGAGCCGTGTTTGCTTTGAAATAGATATTCGAAGTCACTAACAGTCGCTTTGCTTAATACTTCTAGATGCCTGCTAGACCATGCATTATTATCGGCGACAGTTTTTACGACATCGTACAATGCTGGAGGTGTTTCAATTTCATCGTATTTTTTATTGAAGCGTTCAATAAGGACAGGGTCATTTATATCTCGAGAGAATAATGAGCCTTTTAGGTCAAAAATTCTTGTTTCTAGTTTTCGGGCTTCAATATAATAATCAATCAATGAGTCTGCAAGAGTATTCTGATCAAGCTGTCTTAAAATTATTATGGCAGAGTTCAAATTGTTCGGAGATATATAGCGGGCAGAATTTCTTACACAATATGTAAGCTGCTCAATTATAGTACTCTCATTATCTAAAAAAGTTTCATATATGAGATTAATAGTGGACCTGAATTCATTAATCTCATCACTAACTCGAGATTCACTGTCTACTTCCTTTGCATAATCTAACAGCCCAGTTTCATCTGTATAACCGCACTTAATTACATTAAGTATGGATAAGTCAAACTTATCAATATTTAATATGCCATATTGCTGAAGCTTTTGAGCCCATACGATCTGTTTCGCTTCTTTTTTTGCTTGGCTATCTAGGCCCATAGCCCAAGTAAAACTGTTCCATTTTAATATGAACTCAGTTGACGGTTTATCATCATGATTGTCATATGCACACCATGTAAAGAGTACAAGGGTGTTTATTGCTTGCTTCATTACGGTGTCATGTAAATGACCTATTTCTTTATGAATGATGAGGACTAAGTCTGATATTTTACGTAGTATTCGAATGTTATTTATATCTAAAGAGATTATACATTTCTTGATGTCTTCTCGATTTGGAAGCTCTAAAGGGCAGGCCAATTCAAAAGCTTCTAGTGAGGTTAAATTGAAATAGAGCTCTATATCGACTACTTTTTCTTTATATTTGTCATAAGCGGCTTTTGAGCTAAGCGCCTTCTCATTAAAAATCAAAATTATTTTACAGTTTTTCTCTTCTTTAAGTTCTGAAATAAACCCAAGTAGCTCTTCATGGTTAACAAGTTTGGGGTCAAGCCTCTCAAAGTCGTCAAGGCAAATAATCATATCTCTCATAAAGTGCGGAGCAATAGACTCTATGCCAATAGTTAAATTTTTTCCATACGGCAGCTCGTTGATAAACTTTGAAAGACCTTGCATTGCTTCCTTGGTTTTAGCGGAAGCCAGTGTTGCCCAATGCTGGTTCAAAACTTTGAAGGATATTTTTTCTTCTAATACCGTAATTTGCTGAGTTTTTGAGAAAATAGTTGTTTTTAGCTCAGCCATTGAGGATATGCCAAATAATGAGACATAACAGTAGTTTTTAAAAAACAGTATATTACCTTTATTCTCTTTGAGAATTTCACGCCAAGCATGTGTTTTCCCTACACCCCATGCACCTTTAATCACGAGGACATTGGCGGTACCGTCCTTAACAAAACGAGTTACAATTGATCTTATTGTATTGAATGACATGTCTTCTCACTCCTGAAGTTCCTACCAGCTATGCTTTATATAAGGGCAAACTAACTATCAAAAATCGTAAGAAGTTTTCTTACGATTCATCATGTTTAAAATGAAGTTACTCAATTTCGTATAGTCAAGGAAGTCCTATACGTTTGGCTGTTTTTATTCCGCACATACCCTATATAAAAGGCTCCATGATGGCTGTTATTACAGGAGAGTTAAATCACTAGATATCTATAACGCTAGGTGATTAAGCCTATTCTGGCGAGGTGAAGATATAGGGAGATGTACAGCCAAGTCTAATATTCATAGCTTCCTTAGCCCAAATGTTGATCAGCTTGTGGTCTTTATAGATTGCATGGGCATTGGGGTCTACGACGGCATGGATATGAAAATGATGAAAGTCTTTGTCATGATTAATCACCGAATAAATCAAGTAGCTATCGCTTGTACAATACCACTGGAAAAGACCGTCAGGGTTGCCTGGTTTCCATTCTCGGTGCGCAGAATTAGCTGTCCAAAAGTGTAGGTGATGAAGTTGTTCCCTCTCTGCTGAGAGAGGACTCAAGAAAAGTTTATCACGACCAAACAAAGCATGATCAGATGGATATTTTTCCTGCTCAGTCTGGCTGTAAACAGCCATAGCGGAGGGGTGAGTTTGCTTGTAATATTGGAATTCTTGTACCAGCTTAAGTACGTTTGCGTTTGGGCTGAGTTCTATGTTGAGGGTGATCTTCATGCTCGGAACCTGTGGTTAGACTGTTTGCTTTCAGGATTTGTTGGGCAGCAATAGAGTTTCCGAAGTTCAGAACTTCAGTTTGTACGTCTATTGTCCACCACTCAGGTATCTGAATGGGGGCTGTATTGTTCCGAAATTTTCCAGAACGTTGAGCTGCTATAACCATGAAAGGACTCGTACCTAACGGTAATAAGTTTCCGGCATCTATTTTATATGCCAAACGTCAACATCATTGTCGCGTATGTAAAATCGAAAGTTCTCTATCGACAGCCTAAGTTTGATAGCTTATTGAACATCTGTCAAGGAAGCACTTTTGGCCACTTACCTGACAAGTAGGATATTTTAAAAATGATTAGACCCACTCAAGAGTTGTTTTCTCTCCAGTATTGTTGCCAATGATATCGCAATCAAACCATTTAGACTCTTTGAGATATTCAGAAAACTCTTTCGGAATGTAGATTTCAGTTCCGCTGGTTACAGAGCAAAACCCTTGCAATACTTTTCCCGTACTGAGAGTAATTTTAATATTCCGTTTCGTATTTGATTTGATCTCGTTAGTATTAACAATGCTTCCGGGGATACGAAACAACTTAAAGTCTCGATCGCGGTTTGTTAAAGACTGCTGCCAAGAGTGAGGGCCTATAACTTTTGTGGCTGCCATAATTTCACCTGTTATACGATCATCATTAATTTGAGGGTAGAGCTAGCGTGAGAATTATTCCTTAATGTCATGATGCACTAGAAAGCGAGCCTGCCATCAACAAAGAGAAGTCACTTCATTTATATATCAAAATCATGCCGATATTCACTTTCTAATTCGGCTTTAATAGAGAGGTACTCACTGATCTGCATGCTTGATCCGTTCAGGATGACTGATATTTTGCCAATCACTTCGCCCACCACCCTAAGATTGATGTGGGTTATACCGGGCAATGATGGGTTTCCTTCTTTGTCTTGAGGGTAACGAAAGGCCATTGATGTTGGGTCAATTTTGGAGAACTCTCCAATAAGCCTATTAATATGTTCAAGTTCCTTTACAGCGTCGTCTGGTGAAATTTTTACAAGAAGTTGATGGCAGAGCTTCCAAAGGTCAAGGATCTTATGGTTCAACGGGATCGGAGTATCTATATCTTGTAATTTTCTTGCATCTTGAATCAGGCTCTTAAGCATGAGTTCAAGGTATTGACGGTATAAGAATATTATCGGGTAGACCAGAGTGTCTTGGCCTGTTCGAGTTTCTCCAATTTGTCTTACAAGTAAGTCGCCAGCTTCTTTATAGCCTTCGGCATAGAGCTCCCAATTATTATGGTACCAGTTGATACACGCATTATTCTGCCAGTCTTCCCCAATTGTAAAAAGCTGGTCTTCTGCATTAGGAAGTTGAGGGCGGTTAAGCAGCAAGTCTTCAAATGAGTTATCTGAATCATTCATAGTTGTTGTAATCCATTACTTGTGTATCTAGGTTGGAAATGACTTGCTACTTAAGGATACGCCTTGCAAAATGGGGTGTCGAGTAGCCCTTGTTATGATAATTATGGGTATAAAAAAGACTCGTTGTAAATTTCACTTAATTGCGGCCAAAAAGGTTTCCAAATCAAGCACAGTCGTCAAGCCTGAACTCAAACTATGAGTCGCTTTAGTCACTAACCAAGAATGCTTATCTATCTCTACCTTCCAGCCATTAAGTTTAATCGGTGTTTCTGGCGTAATATCAGGACGGCCAAGCGCCATCGTCAGGCTAAAAGTAGCGCCGTTGCGCTTAGTGCGGTTGAGTTCAGCATTCGCGGCACTTTTGGCCTGTGCTTCGGTGCGATAAGTCTTGCGGAGCACTTTCAATTTGCCCACTTTGCCAATCATCACCTCTGTACGTCGAGCACCTTGCTTGTCATTCCAATATGCTTTAACACCGGTGTAGCCACCTTCACGCTCAACAATGTTATAGCGATGTTGGTCGCCATTGGCGCGGGTGAGGGTGATTGTCGGTATAGGCTGGCCACTGACGGTAGTCGCTTGGCCCGATTTAAACAACAGAAGGTGGCCAGCCTTAACGGTAACAATGGCATCGTTGTCGGTAGCCAAACGAGAGAGCAGGTTGAGGTCACTTTCATCGGTCTGGTCGACGTGATCAATGTGAATGCTGGCCACGTTTTTACTGACTTTAGGTATCAGGTTATGGGCCTTGGCGATGGTGGCCACAATCTCGCCGAGTGTTTTGGCATGGTAGCTAGTGGATTTTTTCTCGTGGATGTTTTTGTTGAAGTCGGCACTACAGGCTTTGAGGATGAGCTTGTCGGGCGTGCCGGAGTGCTCAACGTGGGGTCGTCTCAGGAAACGGAATTTAAAGCACGTTAAGCCATTTCGAGTAATTTTTTCCCATCGTCTCGTAGCTTACCCTTTGACGACACATGCCTATGACCACGGCTTTGCTGATAGAGTCATTGCGCTAACGGTAAGAAATTCACTTATTGAAGACGGATATGAGCAGGAATTCTTTAAACCTTCCCTTCAAACCCATGAAGAATTGTTAACCCAGATTTTGGAAAAATTTCCAACATATTTTGAGTCTGTGCTAAAAAGTTTGATTTGACAAAGTAGTCGTCTGATTGGCAAATTACATTTCCCCCTAATGAGAACAGAAAACAAGTTTCTGCCCTCATTAGGCGTTCCAGTTAGAAGCGGTGCGATTCAATGTAGCATGCTAAATTGTTTATGCTGATTGAGCGGCATTAATAGCCAAGAGAAAACGGCCAATTACACCGTTGGATTCCTTCTCTTCAATATCTCCTAAAAAGCAAGATTATTCGACACCAACCGCTTTAAACACAGCATCCACAGGATCCGAGTAAAAGCTTGTCTGGAACTTCGCAAACAGTTCCCCAGGCACAGTTGGAATATCACCGACACTCGACATTGGTAAAAGTATTCGTTTGGCACCAGCATCGAAAGCCACTTGCAGTGACTCTGCTAGGTTTCTTGTAGGGGTGATGACGCCACCTAGACTCATATCTCCCATTATGGCTAATTGACTCTGTACTGGGCGACCTAGTGCTCCAGAGCACAAGGCTATTAGGCTTGCCAGCGTAGATGCATTTGGCTCACCGCCGCCTTGCAGATCAACGAGATGTAAGTGGAAGTCATGTTCACCTGCACGGATGCTGCCACTGACTCGGCTGGCATGTGCTTTAAAGTAATCAAAGGCTATGCGAACCGGCTCTCGTGAGAGGGGGCCAGATACCAACAGCTTGCCAGTACCTGCTAACGTTTGTATTTCTATGCGGTAGATGGTGGGCATTTCATTGCCGCTCATGGCGATGGTATGCACGATGCCAGGGTTTGGGCGACCTTCAGGAATCAGGCCACCACCTGTTTGCTCAGGCACATTGACGAAACGCTCTTGGCCGTCCTCCAAGTCGATATAACTGAAGTGAACGTCATAGAACTCCATGCCACCAATCTTTTTCAATTGTTCCTTTACGCGGCGACGGGTTTCAAGTGCGTATTCAAGACACTGACGCACGGCTTCCTTGTCATACTCGCCATGTGGGCAGACTAGCTTCAGTAGGCCAGAGACAGTGCGGCGCACGGCGATAGTGTCCCGTTGATTCAGGTTGTTGCCAAGTCGGAACCATTTGTCGATGGCATCCGAGAAACTGCGTTTACGCATCTCTCTTAGGTATTCGGCGAGGTAGTCGACAATCATGCCGTACTGGTTGGTGAAGAACTCTGGGCGCATCTTTGGTATTTCCCAGCCAGGAACATAGGCGTGAAAGCGATCAAAGAAAGCGGAGTCAATCATGGCAGCAGGGAAAGGAGCCAGTAGGTGACTGGTTTTCACCAGAGACTCGACACTTTGATTGATGTTGCCGACAAAAACCATCGAAGCGTTGGCGTTGATTGATTCACGGCCTCGACTGAAGGAGCCAGATGCCATGTAATCCTTCATGATCTGCACGCCGTCATGATCTTTAAAGCTAATACCTGCCACCTCGTCAAAGGCGACGACATCCCATAAACCGACTAGTCCAACTTTACGAGCACTCAAGTTGTAAAAGAGATTGGCGACTGTGGTCTGGCCACCCGACACAAGAATACTGTTGGGGCTGATTTCTTTGTAGATATGGCTTTTACCTGTACCACGCGGCCCTAGTTCACACAGGTTGTAGTTGTTCTCGACTAGCGGAATCATGCGAGCCAGTAGGTGCCATTTCACTCGTTCTTTGAAACAAGTCGGTTCCATACCTGTGGAGCGGATCAACGCATCTATCCACTGAGTTTGAGTAAACTGTTTACGGCCTTCAAACAATCCGTTCAGATCCATGTTGGGCATCTGAATAGGCTTGAGGTCAGTGATTAGGAAGGGCGAGCCTTTTTGATTTTCCTCAAAATGGTAGCGTATGGAGACAATGCACCAAATCCCGCCGACTAACAGTTTTTCGAACTCACGGACATGACTGTCGGGCATGTCTGCATTCTTGACGCCGAGGTTGGAAAGCAGCGCCTCATAGCTGTCGCGCTTCTCGTTAAGTTTGACCGTGACCTTGTCGATAACCTTATAGCTACCCGCCTCACGAATCTTGGACTTGATCTTTTCCGCTTCATCTGGACGCACGTAGTTCTCGGCGAGAATGCGCTTCACATTCTCTAGGCCAATTCGGATGACCTCGGGATCTTCCGAAGCGCAGTACATACCTAGCAGATACTCCAGCACGTAGACGGGTACATTCGCGCCTTCCTTGATGAGCTTCGTGAGATCCTTGCGAACCACTTTTCCCGCAAAATGTCGGATGAGTAGGTTATCCAGTTCGGGGTCGGTGTGCTTGTCTGGTTGCATGGGTCAGGTCTTCCAGAAATTAGAAATCATTGGCCAAGGCCAAGTCGATTTTCAGGGTGATGCGATGTAGTTCCACCTTGCTGTCGGCGTCGCGTACGACCAAGTGGTAATCTTTTTTGGCGTCATAGCCGCCATTCTTGACCGTCAATATGACCGACTTCTTGCGCTCATCCATGGAGTTGGAGCTGCTATCGAAGGTGATGGTATGCTCGCTGCTGATCAGCGTATCGCCATCACGCAGGGAGAGTACCACTGTGCGCGGTAGAACTTTGGTCGATACAGGTTCAGTCTGAATGAACTCGAAACGAGGGAGATTATTCACTACTTTGGTTGACATCATGAGTGGGGCAATAGTGACCTGACTGGTTTTAGCCTTGTCTGAGCCACTGACCTTGATCGTAATGAGTGGTACGACAACTTCTTGTGGCATGGCACTGCCATGAACAAAGCGGGCGCCGCCAACGAAGTGAAAGCGAGTCGCACCTTTAGGCACCCAAAAGTCGAGGCTGTCGGCTTCTGCCATGCCAGCGGTTACGGAAGTGTTGCCACACCATGCCTTGTCGGTGTATCCCAGTTTTCTGCCAATGACATAACGCTTTTTGGTGACGATGGCACCCGCAGCTTTTATGTCCAATGTCGAGCGATCTGCATCATCAAGTGCAGACTCTTGATAAAGGAATCCATGATCGGCAGTTATTAGCACAGTAGAAGCATTCAAGTTGCCAATGATGAATCCCGTAATGGTGTTCATTTCCTCAAGGGTCGTACTAACCGCTTCAAATGTTCTACGTTCGGAGGAGGCTGTCTCTCCTACGTGGTCGATATGGTCGTGGTAGATGTAAATTACACTGTAATCCCGAACCGACTCGCGAGCTTTGTCTTTACCTAGACCAATCAGCTCCTCCCATTTAATGGCCATGCCACCAACTTTGCTAAGCACAGCACTTCGGTCAGCGACATCGGATGTTGGCTTGCCATCAGCGGTGACATTCAGGCTAGATCCTTCTTTGTATGCCAGTGACTTATGGGGCAGAAGTGCCGCCATGCCTAGTTTGGTATAACTGGGCAGAACGCCTAATAGGGTGCTCAGACTGGCTTCGTATTTGTTGCGACCATTAATGATTCGGCTCAGTTCTTCAGCCGCCTCAAAACGTAACGCATCGGAGATGATGACAAATACTCGCTTAATGTTGGGGTTAGCCAACACGGTTTTAACTTTGCTTTGATAAAAGTCGGTTTGGCTAGTCCAGTCAGGTAGTTTCCAATGAGATAGCAGTCCGTTATCACCTTCAATAACTTTGCCCCACGCTAGACTAAGATGCGGCAGGAACCAGTCGGTGTAAGCGATTTCGACTTGTTTACGCAGGTTTTGGAGGAGCGTCCAGCCATGAACGTCCACTTGCTCGGCTGCACGGTGAAAGTGACGGTAAGTTTGGTCGAAGCGAAAGAGTTCTTTACGGTAGAGGTCAGCGGCTTCAACGGCGGTCGCGAAACTAAAGCCCTCGCTGTAGCGACTTTTTAACGAATAAAAGTGAGCGGCAGCTTCCAGTGCTTCGTAGCAACACAGCATCGCACGCGTGGTGTCACTATTGGATGCCAGCTTGGGATTAGCCCAATGGCCATCCCGACGACGTGCAAATACATCGCGGACGATATCCAGCGCGGAGCCAGCACTGGTGAGAATGCGGTCACGCAAGTCGATGATAATTAACTTTTCGATCTCGGCGAAAGTCATGGCGTTAAGCAGGTCTTCGGCATGGATGCCCGAAATCAGTTGACTGAGTTGGAGCTGTTGAGCGACTTCCGTAGAAATACTGTCGTAGCTGCTAAAGTGGGTAATGTTGCCGCGCCATTGGCTAAGAAATACTGAAGCACTGGCGGCTTTGGCACGGTCAGGAAGCAAAAAGTGAGTCAGACCAACAGGTAGGTTGCCCGCTAGACCCTTAGCGAGGTCGGACACCATTATCCGAAACAGCAAGTCGCGCAGCGAAGGATCTGAAACCTCGTAGCCGAGTTCGTCCTTCATCAGTGTCCAAAATGAAGGTAGTAGGCCATACGTACTTAACTCAGCCCATCCACGCGGTTCGATGTTCAGGTCAACGTTGCCATTTTGATCCATGCTAGTGAATAATTTGAGCAGCATACTGGCCAAGTCTGGTTGGTCAGCACGAATAAGGATGGCCATCATCTTACGATCAAGATCGGCTTGAGTATCGGTTGGGAGTACCAGTTTCTTCATGCGTTCAAAGCGGTCTTTAGCGCGCAGGAATTGGGCTCGAGCCTTGAGGTGGCTGCGTAAGGAAAGGGTGTGTAGTCCCAACTCTTCAAGTTGCATGGATGTTTCGTCAGCAAAGAAGGGTTTGCTACGCATGCGGATGTCTAATAGCCAGTCTTGGTCGGCTACGGGCACGGGGCGTTGGCTGTAGAAGAGCCATTTGCTGGTGGGGTCGGATTGTTCGATGTCGATTTTAAGCTTTAGAGAAGGGGTTGTTTCGGTATTGACCACATGAATGTTATTACCTTCCAGAGCGGCTGCTTCTTCAGCAAAGTGCGCGTCATCATCGTGCCAAAAAACAAAACGCTGGCTTTCAAACAGGGTTTTCAATGCGGTTAAGATTTTGGATTCGATCATTGTGCAGATCCTTCGCGAGATGGTCGAATTATTTGGTCTAATATTTCATTCAATCTTATTGTGAATGATTGGAAACTTGGCATTTGTTCAGAAACGGCTTCCCATCTGAAGCCGTGGCTTTCAATCCACTCAATCAAAGTTTCACGAGATGGTTCAGTTTGCATGGTATTCTGAAGTTGGTCTTTGGCGGGGTTAGGAGCCTTATCATTGCCAGAGATATCTTCTAATTGCCGACAATGTTGGTAGGAAGGCTCCCTAATGGCACAAAGCAACCATGCTTCAGATTTTGGTTTCGGAAGCATGGGGATACCTCGCATGAACGGAACGGATTCAAAGCCATCCATTATGGATTTATGCTTATCTCTCCAGAGTTGACTTGGGGCACTACAAGTGCCGTCTGTATCCCTGAAGAGGATAGCAATCACTGGTTGATCCGTATTTCTGTCTTGAATATCTTTCGCAATTTCCCCTAAAGCACGTGCATTGAAAAAAAAGTAACGGGTTTCAACCTGTGTTTGTAAGCCCCGTAAAGATGGCATACGAGGCGTTCGTTGCGCTTTGCTCCATGCAACCAATGCTTTTTTTGAAACGAAATGAATAGCCTCAGGGATAGACCTAAGGGAGTAGCCGATCTTCTCTTCAATTAGCTTGTCTGTGATCACTGCCATTGGCCCAATATCAAACGCTTTGTCCTGACACTGCTCTGAGCCTGTGTTACAGCGACCAAGATCGGTGGGCCCTTCACCACTGAGTACTAAAATCATGGTTTCGACCTACGTAAGCTGGCGCCTAAAGAGTGCTGAAGCTCAAACTCAAATCGCATTGCCTTGTGCTCTGCATCCTTAATATCTTGCTCCAACGATTCTTGAGTAAGTGACTTCAGATCTGTGTCCACGAAGGCTTCGCCAGGCCCCATGACTTGCAATTTTTCAGCGATGCGCGGGATTTTGAAGAATGGGCGAATACTGGTTTTGCCCAAAGGTGATTTATAAACAAATTGGACGCTGTCTTTAGCAACATCATCAGGGAAATAATTAAGCACTAATGGGCTGTGGGTCGTAATCACAATCTGAGCTGGAGCCTCCAGAAGTACCTTGACCAGCTTGTCTACTATTTCTTGATTGATGCCGTTTTCTATTTCATCCAGCAATAGTATCGACGGTACCGTTTCGGTCTGCGCCAGAATAGCCAGAATACGCAGGAGACCATCATTGATGTGCCGTGCCTCTGTTTCCAATTTCTGATAACCAAATTGCTCTATAATATTGAGCCTCTTCCAGCCAGACCTGAGGTTGGAAACACTGAAGTTTTGAATGTTTGGATAAAAGTTACGTAGAAGACCCAGCAGCTTGTCGTGCGCTTCGCCTTTTAATGAACCCAAGAAAGCAGATAATTTTTCCCCACCTGCGCCAATGTCTTTATCCGTCTTGCGGGCGCGCTTGCGCATTAAGTTCGGGGATAGTAATTCCAGAGACTGGACTCCTTTAATGAAATCACGAATCTCTTTCAAAATGAGTGCAATTGGATCGTCGCCAAGTCGCAAGTGGGCAATGAAGGATCCCTGATAGCCCACTTGAATATCTTGAAGGGTACTGGGTTCATCAATAAAGTATCGTCCGCTACTTAGCGTGAAGATGGTTTTTCCATCTATCGTACGCACATATTCACGAGTGCATCTCAGGTCGCGGCGGTTGAAAGCGGCAAACCAGACGACTTTCACTCCACTGTTCAATTCAAGCAGAGCATTAGTGGTAATGTTGCTTTCCGATATGAGTTTGCAGTTCAGGTCTCCCGCCGTCCAGTCGCGCTGATCCAGCCATGTTTGAATGTTTCCTCGCATCAACTGTGAGAAATAGTCAAGTGACTGCAATATGGAGCTTTTACCAGCCCCATTCATACCAATCAAACAAGTTAGATGAGAAAAATCTATTTTAACGTCCGCCAATGATTTGAAGTTCCTAACCTCAAGGCTAATCAACTTAGTCATCACTACCCCCCGTAATCGCCTTAACTTCCGCCAACAAATCACCAAACTTGCCATAATTCACTTTCACGCCATCATCCAAATCGAGCGCGATGCGGCGGTCGGCGTAGTGTCGCAGTTTTTCGTCATACAGGCGCAGCTCGTCCAGTTTCTTTTTGAGACGGTCGATGTCTTTTTCTAGCTTTTTGCGTTCGGCGGTGGAGGTGGCTTTGGGCACTTCTGTTTCTAAAAAGCGCATGCGGTCGTTCATTTTGCCTGTGAGGGGGACGACGTATTCGGTACGCATACGCGAGAGTGTGCCTTCGTTGTAGCGATGCAAGTAAACCAAGGCTTCAAAGGCTTTGTGTTTGCCTGAGCTAAACAGCCAGTAGATAGGCCGTTTTTTGTAGGTTTGCAGGTGGTCTTTGTAGAAGCTAGTGGCAATGTAACGGCGGATCGCTTCTTCTGGGGTTTCTTCTGATTTGCGGCCTAGGCTGTCGGCGAGCCAAAGCAGGTTTTCGTCGAGGGTGGTTTGACCCCATACGGCTAAGAGGAATTCGCGGACGCGGTTGGCTGCATCGTCGGCAAACCAAAGCATGTCGGTTACGGGGAGAATGCCGTCGGCATCGGCGGGGAAGGTGGTGTAGCGGGTGGGGTCGAAGCCGATGTTGTTGGCGTGGGCGTAGATGAGTCCTGTTTCGTTTAGGCTGTAGCGTCCCATCATGTTGCCGATGGCGTAGGAGATAAAGCGTTGCATGTCTTTTTCACGGTCGGGGCGAGTGAGGGTGATTGTCTCGATTTCAACACTTGGTGATAGCTCATGAGCTAAACCATATATTTTAATAATACTTTCATTATTTGCTTTTTCAGCGGCCATTGCATTTGTAATGTTCTCATTAGCAAGTTTTCCCCATTTTCCCCAAGATGATTTTATTGACATCGAATAGTTTGTTTTATGGGCAATAGGTGATGAGTGAAAATTCCATGAAGTTTCATGACAGTCCCAGTCGAATTTATATAGATCAATGAGTTGATCTATTAAGGTAGTGTTGACATGGTCGCTGGCAATGATTGGGATCTTCGCTACATCAATAACTTGATTTGAAAGGGTTGGGCTAATCAAGCCAAGGAAATAGCCTGCCACTTTAGAATTTAGTATGGCAAGCATTAACTTCTCGTTTGAATCAGAAAATAGGCAAGGAGAGTTTTCGCCAAAATTAACGTCTTTGGTCTTTAATCTGAATGAAAGAGGGCCAGATGTTATCCTTGACCATGTCACTCCGATTTTAGTGTAGAATTCTTTCGTTCTGAGGCGGAAATTGTTCCCACTTTTAATGATGTCAGAACCATCATTTTCCAAATTAATGACACTTTCTTTGTTGCCATACCATCGTCTATAGTCGCCACCTCTAATAATTGGAAACCATTTTCCACCAATAAAACTATCGGGATTGAAGTTGGTTTTCTCAAATGAAACCTCAAACCAGCTGCGATAGAATTGTTCATTATCACCAGTGCTGATACCTGATCGAAGGTCGGCAATACTGCCCAAAGATTGTTGTTTTTGAAAGTGTGATAAAGCTATATTGTTTGCCCAGTAAGCTAAAGCATAACCAGGAATACTGGCAATATCATTTTGAGTTACATCAAAGACGTTTGATGGAGACATTTCTAAAAAAACAGATTTCTTATCGGCTGACTGTGCCGCCGAATTCAAATTAATATAGCGACTATTGAAAAATGGATTAGAGTAGTTACTGCTTATAAAAGCAGCACACTGAACTACTTTGGAGTTAAGCTCAGGAAAGCTGTTATAACCAATTTGAACGAGATTGATGAATGTTTTTTCTGATATTAGCCTTAGGCGCATATCTTCGAAGCTCGAAAGGAACATCCATGACTGAATGGTTACAAGCGAATTTAATCCAAATTTTTTGCATAATCCGAACCCTCTCATAATAAACATAGAAAAGAGGTCGTATTTACTTTCATCGAAATGGGTTCTTGCAAAGTCCTTGATTTTATTGTTCATTCCTTTGCTACTCATATACGGTGGATTAGCCACCACCGCATCGTAAACCTTGCCCAACACCCCAGCAGGCCTCAAATAATCACTCTGAATTTGCACAGCATACGACTTAGCAAGACTATCGCCACTCTTAATCACTTGCTCCAACAACGCTTTCAACTTCGGCAATTTCCCCGCCAACGTCTCAGGCACCATCAACAACGACCCAAACGTCTTCCCAAACTCAAAAAGCCGAATCAACTCCCGCACATCTCCCACCACCAACCCACTCGAATGCACCGCAGCCAACGCCCCCCCACCAAACAAATCCCTATTCCCTAAAACCTCACCCCCCTCCAACCGAATAGCCGCTTGCATCACCGCCTCAGACATCACCGCATCATCCACACCCTTGCTATCCTGAATCGCCAACACATTCAACTCAGGCGTATTCTCAAACAACCGCCGATCATCCGCCCGTGCCTTCATCAACAACGCAAAACCCGCCAACTGCGCCGCCCGATCATCAATATCCAAGCCAAACAAATTGTGCTTTAGAATCAAACGCGGAATCTCGCGGATTTTATAGCCGCGCTCCAAATAAATCGCCTTCAATAAATCATAGGCTTCCACCAGAATATGCCCAGAGCCACAAGCGGGATCCAATACCGTAATCGACAGGGGACTAAGCGTTTCACCATCTTCTTCCACCCGCACTTTAATCAACGCATCCAACTGCGCTTGCACTTCGGACGTTTGTTCCGCAGGCTGAATGTAATACTCCATTTGCGCCGCTAATCCTGAATGCGGATTCGCCATCAACCACAAACGGCCAATGCTGTTTTGCACGAGGTACTTCACAATCCAATTCGGTGTAAATAACTGCGTAGCGGCAGGAATGTCCTCGCTTTTTACCACCTTGCCAATAACCTGATCTTTCTTTTCGCTAATATAAAACTGATACAACCAGCCAATCACTTCCACTTGCTGCCAATCTTCCTCAGGAATGCCGTCCACTAACTTACGAATAACCGAGTCCGTGCGTAGCAAGGTATCGGGTAGCAGCAACTCAGAATCATCGTCAATTTTCTCAAACAGAAAGGGCATAGCTGTCGCTAACTTATTGCATTGTGCCACTAGCAGACGTTTGTAAAGCTCACCGTCTTTATTGGTCAGTTTGAGATCCGCTACCATGTCGCGGCTAATCGTTGGCAGTTCTCCAGCTTCGGCTAAATCCAACGCATGAGTCAGAATATCGGGCAAGCCACCCGCACTCACGCTAGACAACACCCGCTGTCCATGCTCCAAATAATCATGCAGCTCAATGTAACGCAGTGCGGCAAAGCGGTTAAACCACGTATAGGCAATAGCCTCCATCGTCTGACTAAAACCCTGTTGACGAATGCGCTCCAACAACCGTTTACGCAACAGCTCAATCTTGACGGGAAAGGCTTGCCCAGCAATCACCAGCACCTCACCTTGAACCAGACTGTTTTCTACCCTCAGCTCGCCGTTTTGTTCGGCAATGCCCAGTTGCGCGGCACGGCTGGTGACCATGTCGATAAAGTCACGGCGGGCTTGCGGAGCGTAGGTTTTAAGGTTGGACTTGTTCATGAGTTTGCTCGTTGATTCAATTAGCCGATGAGGGCTGTCAGTTCTTTTAAGGTCTTAGTTTCTTGAAGCATCCCTCCCTGTGTTAAAGGAAGGGTAGGAACTTCACTTATTATTCAATCCGCACGCGCTGACCATCGTTGATCGCTTTCAGTAACTCATTGCGCAACTTTTGCAGATACGCTTCCACATCGGTTGTGGATTCCAGATAGCTCTTGCCAATGGTTAAACTAGCGGCTTTCACCGTCTTGGTCGGCTTTAATACGGGTGCTTGTGGCTTAGGTGCAGAGGCGGTTGGTGTTGTTGCGCCCGTATTGTCAGTTTTTGGCGTTACGGCAGGCGACTTTGCGATGGCTTTAAGTTGTTCTTCATGTGCTTTTTGGATGATGTCCTGCGCGGTATCCATCAGCTCCAACGCTTGATTTTGCAGGTAGAAAATAGTCGGGATGCTGTTGGAGGCTTCCACTTTGATACGCAATTGCTGAAGTCCCAGCAACGCCTTATTACGCAGCATCGGGTCGGCGTCGATTTGTTCGAGGTCGGTCTGCACAGTAGCAATATGATCGTCCACCCGTTCTAAAGCATGTTTTCTCTTCTCGCCCACCAGCAAATTGTTGGCACTTTCCACTGTCGCCAGTAAAGGCTCAATTTGGTTGATGACGCCATAAGGGCTGACGTTGTCGCGAATTTTCTCCAATTGGTGCAGGGCGTTAGCCGCCTTGGAATCTTCCAGTAGTTTTTCTCGGTTGTCTTTTACGGCAGTCAAACCGCTCAGCAATCGCCGCCATGTAAGAATCTGACCCTTGTCTTTGTCATAGAAGCCCGTGAGGTCGTGATGTTCCTCTTCGGCATCGCGCCAATCTTCCTTCTGTTTTAGCAGCGCGTCGATAAAGGCTGCGCTGTCCTGAATGGCCAGTTGTTTCTTGATACGGCTTTGCAGTCCATCAATCGCTGTCTTGCCAGGGTAGTGGGGTTGATTGGCCAGAGGCGCATAGACCGCCAGTAATTTATCCCAGCCATCCAGCTTGCTGCGAAAAGCGGCGACGAGCGCATCTTCTTCCTCAGGTGCCAAATTGGCGAACAAATCCTTGTACAAGGTGCGGGCTTGGCTCAGCTCCAATGCTCCCGTTTTTCTTCGTTTAAGAATGGATACAAACTTGAATTTTTGGCTTTTGCTCAGCGGCTCTAACGCAGCAGCAGGGGATAGCGGTGTGCTGTCCATCATCAAGGTGATTTCACCTGCCATAAACAACCGAGCCACTAGCAGAACAATTTCCCAGTCAGGCTTCCAGCCATAGGAGTTGCCGCTGAAGTGCTTAACAACATCTTCCAACGCCACTGCACTGTGACCCGCCTTAATTTTTAGATATTCACTCACTTCTTTTAAGGCGAGATGGTTGGGGATGTCGCCGTTGCCTAAATTAAGTTGTTGCACGCTATCGGCTGTCAGCACGGCGGATATTTCGGTAAAGGCATTAGCAATGGGTTTTAGATAGGCCAGCTTGGTGTAGGTGTTAGACACTAAGTAGTTGATAGCCTCTTCTAATACCGCCATAGAGCCAGCGGCTTTTATTTGCACTGGCTCGCCTAACGCGTAGACATCACCTGTCACAATAAGACGTTCTAGTTGAAAACGCAGACGTTCCTTACGCTCTCGGTTTTCATCCTTCTTAAAGGTTAGGATCTTGCGGCCAGTTGGGCTAGCGTTGTCAAACTTGTTTTGGATGAATTGCTCAATCTTCAAATAGGTTTGCAGCTCTTCATACAAACGCTCACCCTGACTCAGACGTAGAATGATACGCGAGGGGTTGCCGCCACTGTAAAGGCGACACTTGGCCTCGGTGTAAAGCGGGTATTCGTCGTGCAGTTCGGTAATTAACTCCAAAGACAACTCATGGTGGGCTGATTTCCACGGTTTGCCGTCCAATAGTCGGTTGAATTCATAATCCGCTTTGCTGTTTTTGTGACGTACTTTGGTTTGACTCTTCCATACTTCTTCAAATACTAAATCCGCTAGCGTTCGTGACAGTTCGGATGAGTTAATGACCTCATGGCTGATTTCACGGGCGATGTCTTGCTCTTCGTTGGTCAAGAACATCCACTCATCACCGTTGCGACTCACTAGGTTTTGCTTTTCTAGCCGCATCAAGCTTTCTTGGATGCGACGCTTCAATACCAATTTATCAGTATCAATTTCCTCGACGCACAAGGTCGCTAGGTTATCCACTTTACCCTTGACCATTTCTGGAATGTACTTAATTAGAAACAATGCTTTCAGCAGCTTGATATCGAAGGTTTCAAACAGCCTGCCGACTTGCTTTTCAGCATTGTCGATAGCATGGCGTACCGTACTATCGAGGAAACTTTCAATGGATGAGTAGAAATCGAATACAGGTACTAAACGGTTGATGTCATGATTCAGTATGCCCTTGACGGCAGTCTGGAAGGCATCGAGTAGCGAACGCTCGCCCTTAGACAAATGTCGTCCTGTCGCACCATGTCGGCGAATGGCTTCAAAGATTTTGGATAACAACGTAAATTGGTAAGGTGCGAAAGGATAATAGGTAACGTATTCGGCGGCATCTTTGTAGCCAGCTAGAGTGACACCCTCGGAGCTGAATGCCAGCTGATTATTAATGATGTCTCCTTGAGCGACAAAAACATCACGCAGTTCATCATGAGCAGCATCAGTCTTTGACAACAGACGTTTACCGATGACTTCGTCGGTGTTCGAGCTGGCCAGTGATAGCCGAGTGTGGAAACGACCTTGAATCTTTGAGAAGTCTTGGCTCTTAGCCTTGTTGACCTCGCCGATAGCGGCATCAATATCTTCTTGGCTAGTCACCACAATCCAAGCACGACCATTACAGACAGTGCCCAGTTGCTCTGTGATCGTTTGCAAGTTCAGCATTAAGTGCGTGTTGTCACCAACAAACTGACCCACTTCGTCCACTAGAAAGATGACGCGATGGTTGGCTGGCTTGGTCTTTAGGTAATCCCGAACCAATTCGGCAAAGGATTCAATATTGATTTTGAAAGTTTCGTCGGCTTTGTCGAACCACTGCCCAGCGGATTCTTCACTCATACCGAGGGCTTGTGAGAGAGCATTGACCACGTCATCACGCAGGAAGCCGACTGCATCGCGCTGGGATTCCCACGAGTCACCGTTATTATCCTTAAAGACCTTTTTGAAAACGTCATAGCCGCCTTCCTTGACTAAATGTCGCTCCATATTGGCGATGTGCGGCGCATCTCCCGAAAATCCTAATTTTTCGTTGAAGACTCTCAAAAAGACTTGCAGGATGACATCACGGTTAGAGCTACTATCGGCCTTGGCATCAATGTTGAACAAAATGACATCGGCAGTGTACTGAGCCACGCGCTGGATGTCGGCGCGTAGCATGGGATCAGTGACTTTGGCATCATCAAAAAAACTGAGAGCAGGTTTTTTGGTACTCAACTCTGGATCAATCGCTTGAATGTTTTCAAGTAGATAGGACAAAATCTTGATGAAGTGTGACTTCCCCGAACCAAAGAAGCCAGAAACCCAAACGCCCATGTGTGAGGCGATGACTGGATCATTGGGACGATCGAAACCCGCCAAATAAGCATCAAAGAATCGACGCAGATACTCGGTAATCTGCTTAGTAACCACATATTCGTCTAGCTCTTGCCAGATACTGTCGCGGTCGCGCTGGTCGGCTTTGATGACTCCATTGATGGGACGGTCAACTTTCTTAACAAACAATTCACGAATTTGCACAGGAGATCACCTTTTTCAATATTCTTAATTAATTATTTCAACAACTGGAATGCTCGGTAGTAAGGGGCATTGGTATCGCTGCGGTCTGCGTTAAGACCAAACAAGCGCAAACTGACGCCATCGTACTTGCCAGGGTAGAACACAATCAGCGGTGTGTGCTTCATCAACGGATGCAGGCCATTCAACAGGGTGTGCAGGCGTACCAGCGGGTAGGCCGTGCCGACACCTGTTAATAGCACTAAATCGAGATCATCGACTGCCATTTGGTTGACGAGATAACTCGCTAGTTTGTCTTCCTTTAATACAGGGCCGATGGCCTTCATCAATGCTTCGTCGCCTTTGGCTTGCTGCATGGCAATGGCTTTTTCCAGCAGTCCACGATCCTGCAATAGTTGAATCACAGTCTGAAAAAGATTAACGATTTTGAAACGTAGCTTGGCTGGATGTTTAGCCAGCGCAGGATCAATGACTGTGCTAATAAAATCGCGAACCACTTCCTCACGCTCAGCAGGATAATCGAAGATATGAAATCCGATTTCATTACCTAGACCCTCATTGTTGAGCAACTCATTCGAGGTAATGCGCGGCAGGATCAGATTCAGTCGCTCCTCCAGCGGCAGATATCGGCTACTTATTTCGTTCATCGCTTCACGTCCATGGCTTTAAGGGTGTAAGTATCGTTATGGTCTTTCAGGTAGCGCAGCACGCGGGGGTGAAGCAGGGGGGGCGTTATCCGTCGGCTCCGTGTGGAGTCGATGTATTTGGCTTGTGCCAACATGAGAAAGATAACTTGTAGTAGTTTTGCTTGGGTGCTTTTGCTCCATGTGGCAACAGCGGCATCCCGTTGTTCGCACTCATGCAAGAAGGTTGACCAGTCACTTGAGCTTATGGTGTCCTCCAAACGCTTCAATCGCCCTTGATAGACATCAATCAGAAAGTCGCCGAGCAATCGGCTATGACGAATCGCAACAACCAAAAGCATTTGGTTCAATACTTCGCCAGATTCATGAGCAATCAGGGTCAGACCTTCTTCATCCAAGGTATCTAGGCGCTGACGTATGAGATGTGCCTGACGAATAGCAGAGCTAGGGCTCTTTTTTTGGAGGATGTTGTCTTCTTTAATAGCATGAACCCAACCAGCCTTGTCCACTCCCGAAAGAAGTAGAGTGGCCAGAATACGGCTTTCCGCTGGAAGCAGGGCACCTGCACTGATATCGGCCGTATAGTGGCTCATGCGCTCTTCTCCATCTGATTGGTGGGAGGAACGTAGCCAGGTGCTAGCACCGCATTCTTGACACCGTAGAGTGTCAGCGGATCACTTAACCACAGCCTAACTTCTGTGCTGTTAAGGCGATGGTCAGCCGAACAATCGACATTCCAGCAACGCAATACATAACCTGCGGTAGCCGCTCGCAACCGTACGCGTAGATGACCGTCTATCATTCCGTAGTCTAGCTCAGTAATTCCTGGCCTAGGCTGGTCGGGGTGCGGCACCAGATCCAGCTCAACAATTCGAGTCCATTGGATATCCTGATCGCTGAGTTCGTGGGGTTGAATTGTGCTGTCTTTTAGCAGTCGCGGATGTTGAATACGGGTGATAACAAAATCTCTGAAGTCTTGATGATGGCGATCATAGGCACGGACATGCCAACGCTGACCGTTGTCTATCAATGCGAACGGAACAATTTCCCGTTGAGTCAGACCAGAAGATAAAGAGTGGTAGTGCATGGCCAATACTGCGTGCTGATGAATGGCACGCGTTACTACTGACAAAGTATCTAGAGCTGGCTGGGTCAGCCGAGCAGGAGTATCAGCAGCTAGCCAAGATTTTAGTTGGGCAGGCTCGCCGTCACCGAAACTTTGGGTGATCCACGACAGGACGCGCTCAGGAGAGAATTGAAAAAGAGGTTTGAAAGCTTGGCCAAGAACGTAGGTTTTTTCCTTGGTATCGTAGTCGATATTGCTGGGGACTAACTTTTTATAGATGGCCAGATCACGAGTGGCGGCAGCGGATTGGATGCCAAAGCGCGAGACAATATCACTGCGACGGAGTTCGCCCATGAAGTATAGCAGTAGCTCAATGAACGCCAGTCGATCACGCTGGGGCACCGAGTACTCAGAGAGATCGGATGTTGAGTTCATGGTATCAAGCTGTCCTTTTTTGGGTGTGCACTTTCCTTTTGGTAGGTAGTGTATTTTGTGTTATAACGGAAGTCTAATGTATTTATGATCTGATTTCATCATAAAAATGATGACCATTTTTATGGGTGTTAAATCAAACCCCACTTGATCAGAATTGACAGAAAGACGCAAAACTCCATCCCGCATAGTTGCTCAATACCTCTGCTGGCATGGTTTAAGTAGTGATGTCATATTAAGGTGCATCTGTTTAGTTGAAGTGTGTGGGCAACTAACATTTGAAAAGCAAGCCCTCATCAATAACTTCTTCGCTAGCAGCATTCATGTAATGATGCTACTGGGACATCAAATAAAAAAAGGGACTATTACCATGCTCTGCCTCCTTAAACCCATACACTGGAATCCCAAAGGTTATACTTCTCCAGCTGGGCATCAAGCCACTGGCGGCTACCCCAAACAGCACGGTTACGGACACGAAGAATGGAATAACTCGCCTAAAATGCGAATAGAACTGGATGGAGTACCCCTTCGCGTTCTGCACACCGAGCCAGTAGGGCAGAACGCTCCGAATGATACACTTCTGATGATGTACGCATCCCACAACGGGCGCCAGCAACTGGTCGGCATTGCCGGCAATGCCCGATATGTGCAAAACGACGAGACAAAACTACTCAAATCTATTAATAAAAGAGTTGGTGCAAAAAAGCTTTGGCGCGAAGCTTGGAGCGTTCCACTCGTGCAGAAAATCTATCCTGACGAAGAGTCATTTCGCGAGCATTGGGATAACGTAGGCTGTCTCAACCCGAACTGGATTTGCCCAGAACAGGCCTTTCTCTGGTTAGACGAGCCCGTCGATATTGATGCTCTAGCCATCACAGGCAAAAGCAAACTGGTTGCTAGGTTCAACTCCTTCAAAATCATTCCTGCCGAACGCGCAGCTTATTTGTTGGATGCGATACCAACTGCACAACGTAATGATGCATGGCGAACCATCAGAGAATTACTACAGGTGGAGTCTGCTGCTGAGGATATACTCAATCTGCGCAATCAAAAACAACTTGATGAAACGACGCGGAAGGCTCTTATAGAAGCACGCCTCGGTCAAGGAAAATTTCGTGCTGACCTGCTGCGCCTCTGGCAACATCGTTGCGCTCTGACAGGCTGTGGTATTGAGGAAGTTCTGCGTGCCTCTCATATTTGTCCTTGGCGTGACTCTGACAATGAAGCAAGACTTGACCCAGACAATGGATTGCTTCTAGCGGCTCATGTGGATGCACTTTTCGATCGGTACCTAATTAGCTTTAACGATAACGGCGATTTACTGATCTCGACGGCTTTATCTGCAAAAGAACTGTTAGCACTAGGGCTTACAACAACTATGCGTATTGGCTTACGTCATGGACAACAAAAGTATATTGCAAAACACCGACAGGAATTCGAACTGCGTAATCAGTTAAATGACTGGGAATGAGTATTATGAACCAGAAGCTAAAAGACGTCGAAAAAGCATTATATTGCGCGACTAAAATTGATGAGTGGGAGCCAAATTGAAGAGAGCATTGCGCCCACCTGCTTCACGAAAGTATTCTAGTAGTCTGTAATTGAGAAAGAAATTGCTCGTTTTTAAGGCTGGCTCGGAATTTGAGGTCGAACGTCTGCCATTTAGATTCTCGATAATGCAAACGCTGACGGTAGGAGTAAACCCTCACAGTAATCAACTGCGACAAAGTACCCAGCGATTATTGTGTTATTTTTTATGGCTCTGAGGTAGTCTCAGTTTTTAATTTTGTTGTGAGTACTTGCGCGTTAAGCGAATAGTTGGACAGTCATCTAGTCATCGCTGATCCGCCAAGTGCTATTTTGATTACCCCCTAAATTTTCAAGAAAAGCACCTGAGTATGAGCAATTACGGTAGCGCAGAAGCGATATGGGTTGGAGACCTTGATGGTTACATCAGTGTTAATGCTATCGACCACTGCAACAGACTTGAGGAGGAAAAAGAATGGCGAGCAAGGGAGTTTGATAGCATCGGTGACATTTCCCTTCTCAGCGGAAAATCTATCCGATTGCATTCGATGCTATCCAAGAAACTCGAACCATCCGAATGGCGATGGGCGGTCCATCAAGCAGAAATTTCATTGAGCGTTCATGCCTCTGGCAAAGTTCTAGAGAAAGAACTGATTCGTGCATTGATTGATCTCGGTCGAGCATATGCTGTTGCGCGATACGCAAGATGGGAGAAGATCCCACATCCATCAGCGCTAACTGCGAGTCTTCCTCTTGGTTTCAGGGCGCTCCTTTCGCAGTACCTGAGTGGGGAGGGCCTGCTTGCAGCCCTTGGTAGCCGCGAGCGTATCTGGATTACCTTGAAGGCTGCATCAAAAGCAGAGAGCAAAGTGGCATATCAACGTGTCGGCCAAGTTCAAGCACTAATTCATGGTTTGGCTTATGACGCGCTTGGCCAACATGGCCCCGTATCTCTACGACGCAATTCGACTAGGACAATTCTATCTCTGGCTAGGTTGCACTATTCGGTCGAGGAGCTTCGCCTCGACGACTTTACTGACGTCGCTAGGCTATTCACCATGTATGCGCTAGCTCGTGAGGCAGATGAAGAAGGCAGCCATATTGGCCGGTACATTTCCAACTGGCGGCTACGGCATTTACGCCCGCTGACCGACCTGTTTCCCTACTCGATACGTGACGCTCTGGATCGTGGAGTGTGTCACGTGGCCTCGGGCGTGGAAATACAACGGGAGATTGCGGTAAATGAACTTGCGCTTGCGCACTCTGGAATTTTGCTCATGCGCAAACGGTCGTAAGGTGGTGCTAGCCAATGAGCAGCGTGTATCGGTTTCATGGATCAGCGCGAGATGCAGATGGAGCGGCGCCATTTTTGCTGCGTAAGCGCAAGGCCAAGCGTTCTCATGAGTTTTATTATCTCGCTGCAGACGAGCTCACTATCACCGACGCAAATGGAACACGACCTATCGAAGAATTTCAGAATCTGAGCTGTTATTCAGCTGTGACGCTCACGCGTCGCGAGGCCGATCTCATTGCGCTTGCCAACCCTGGAATGTGTCCACCAACTGCACTTGAGGATATGCATCCATGGTTGCCAAGGCGGTCATTTGTGCCTGCTTCAAAGATTGGCTATAGATCTCTCACACATATCCGCGCGAAGTACGGGAGACATCTGATTTCAGCTTCTGCCTATTGCGACTTAGCATGGAACACCGTTTGCAATGCGATGCGACGCAAGACGTCACTCGATAAGCGATTCCAAATGGCATGGCATCTTCCGATACAGGATGTTTTTGTGTTAGAGGAAAGACGTGTTGATCGTAGCGTCATTGCGATTGATGTCAACGCGATGTACTCGGCGTGCATGCAACATGATATTCCACACCCAGCAGCCGTCTTTAAAATTGAATTTGGCCGGGATTATCTGGTCGGTGAGAAATTGGCAGCAGGCCTATATCGTTGCCAATTGAGCAGTTCGCGCACGGAGTTCATCCAGCGACATAACCCCTTCACTACGTTCTTCTGTGGGCGACGACTCAGGGCATCGCTGCATGAAATAATTGAGGTGGATCTTAACGAGTTTGAGGTTGTCTATTTTGCTCAGCATTTCGTTCGAATCCATATTCTGGATGCTGTTATCGCGAACAAGGTAGTTTCCCATCCACTTTCTAGGGAATCTAAACGGGCATTTTCGCGTAGGAAGAACTATCGTACTCAAGGCAACAAGCCATTTGCAGACCGCGAGAAATACTTGGCGACATTGCTCTCGTCATGCGGGAATCGGCCCAGCATTACTACAAAAAAATTCATCGATCGTTTCAGTGTGATGGCGTATCTATCCGATGCGCACGGAATTTCACCGCCAGCCGACGAGCCGGAAGCCGCCACTTATATGTGGATCAGTCGAAGCAAGAGAATTGCCTTGGCCGAAACGTCAGCAGGGATTTGTGTCGTTAGTCCAAGTCAGGACGACAGGTCGACTTGCTTCATGCTCGCCCAGCGGATTGTGGCTCATGGGCGTATCCATCTTCTAAAACTGATGGAGTGGGTACTCGCGCTTAATTCCGACACTGATATCTGCTATGTAAATATCGATTCCGTGCATTTCTCTGTACCAACTGCAAAATTGGATAGTATCCTTGAACTCCTTCGAGCCGAAGCATCCGAAGAGATGGGTGCCTTCAAAATCGAATCGGTCACGGCACATGGGCTCTGGCTAGAGCCGGGGAGATATTGGTTATATTCCAACAACGTAGAGAAGTTTAGGAATCGGAGTATTGGTGATGGGGCGCAGCCATTTCAAGATCGCTCTTTCCATGTGGCGACCAGACAGATCGATGACTTGCACATTCCGATCAAGGCATCTGTCCGAATGGATAAGTCTATGTCTCATGTCCGCACATTACACCAAGACAACGATGGCTTTGTCAGGCAAAGGCTCGTCGAGCGTAATAGCGCATCTTCTTTCTCAGAGACGCTTGATTTACTCGAAAGCAGCCGTAGGTCAGATACGGCTTTACGCTTAGAAGCATTTCAAAATTTGAAGCACCGGATTGACAATCAGGCCTGTTCCGCTGCCTCGGAACAGGCCTGAGATCCACCATGAAGTGGGGCGGAGCCCCCCGGTAGGGGCGTGTTCGAAGAACACTCGCTGCAGGAACAGGCGAACTGGGCAGATCCTGCATCATTAGTATTCACGAATTCGTATGGACAAGCAATCCATTGAGAGTTGAGTTAGGCTGTGATGGAGCACCAGAAGTACTCGGTGTGCAGGCATGGCAGTTGTGTAAATCGTTCGCTATTTTTAGGTCAGTTTTGGGAGTGGCTTTGGTAACAAGGTTTGTGGCGGGTTCAACGTGGTAAATAATCGGGCGCAACATAACCATTTGTTGCAGGTGCGACGGCCCTAGCGGGTCGCAGCATGAACTCAAACGGTTTGGCTAAGTTTTTGGTGTAAATATGTCAGAAAATATTGATCAGTTTGCAATTTATTCAGCAAAGATATTTCAGCTTCTATATGATTATTTTCCGATCCCAAAATCAATCGATCATAATGAGATAATTTGCGAATATTTGACTTTTGATCAGAGCGAGAATCTCAAGGTACTGAATACTAAGCGTGACATAGCTAGCCTAATCGACGCGACGAACGATGAAGAATTAAAGTCAAAAATCCCAAAAAATCTTCCTGTTATTTTAGAGCAAATTACTAAACTAGAGGAAGCTCAACGTAATGACAAGGATAGGCAACAGCAAGTATATGAAGGAACTTTGGAGTTTCTAACTGCCGAAGTGCTTCTCAGAAAGTATGCCAATGACAGATATCAACTCACATCAAAAGGATTCTCTCATTTGAATAAGTCTTTTAAAGATGGGGGTATAGTTGATGATAAAGATAAAACCAACATCTCTGTTTTGAAGGCGATATTTGAAAAATCGTCAGATACTTCACTTCAAGTGGCGGCAGGGACAGCGGTCAATGTGCTAACCAAGATTTTGGGATATTAACAAGCAAAGCAGAACTTGTAGGGTTGAGGCCATCCACACTGGAGCCATCTTTGAGGCGGCGTAAATCGGCCACCAAAGAAGCCAAAACTATCGATTCAAACCACTTATCCCTCGCAATTCCTTGCGATATAAGGAAATTAAACCGAACTCAGGTTAATAGCAATGCCCCTAATGAGAACAGAAAACAAGTTTCTGCCCTCATTAAGGGGGGCGATTTAATGCGGTGCGATTTAATTTAGCATGCTAAATTGTTGTTGCTGGTTGAGCCGCGTTAATAGCCAGTAGAAAACGGCCAATAACGCCATTGGATTCGCTGATTTCAATATCTCGTAAAAAGCGAACTAGCTCATCAACGAGGCGTTTTTCCAGCTTTACGTTCAATACTTCACTCACATTTGTTGCGACTTCCACTGTCTCAGAAGCAGGAAGTGGAGTAGTCACTTCGGTAGGTGTTGCTAAGTCTGTAGTCGCCTGAGCAGCTAGAGAATTTGCCACACGTTTTTGTTTGAGATTAGCTTTTTCTTCCCGAACGGTGTCTTTTACGGCAGTTCTCAGTCCAACACCTTTAATTTCACCTTTTTTAGCCTTGTCCATCAGCTCTTCTGCTTTGGAGGCATTCAAGTCAGTTAATACACTTAAGCCTGCTACGACATTAACATCGGAAGTAACGCCAGTTTCAACCAGTGCTTTAACTTTTGCAGGCGCATCATCGACAGCAAGCACCTGGCACAAGCGGGACTTCGAGATACCCAATAGCTTTGCTGCTTCATCTTGATTGTGGTTAACCGCTTCATAAATACGTTTATAAGCCGTTGCCGTTTCTAAGGGGTTCATGTTTTGACGGTGGATGTTCTCTGCAATTTGCGCCAATAAAATACGCAACTCATTGGTCAAATCGCTACGGACAATGACGGGAATAATCTGAATTTTGTCAGAGGCCATAGCCGCTCGCCAGCGTCTTTCACCAGCAAGAATTTTATATTGACCAATCCCTGTTTCGCTTTCAACAACAAGGATAGGCTGCAACATGCCATGTTCTTCGAGCGATAGTGTCAGTTCTGCCAAGGCTTCTGGATCAATAACTTTACGCGGTTGCAGTGGGTCGGGCGATATTTTATTTTTTGGAATTTCTTTAAGAACACCCAACTTGCCCAATAATTCTTCATCACCCCAAGATACACGAGCAGCGGAGGAGCCCGTAGATCTAGGCTTCAAACCACCTTTAATGTCTTTTGCTGCGACCATGTTCAAACTCCAATAATTTTTCTGACTTCATTGACGAAGTGAGTGGCGTTGTCGGTGACATCTTGTTCTTTGGTCTGAAATACCGAAGCACCATGCAATAATGAGGATTTATAGATTTCGCGT
>JAUSLJ010000033.1 GCA_030646715.1 Agitococcus sp. | reverse complement strand
GGTGTCCCTGCTTCAGCTTGTTTGAGAATAGCCATGATTTGGCTGTCACTAAATTTCGATGTTTTCATGCAAAATCTCCTGCGTTTATCTTACGAGAAAATTCTACTTTTCAAAGAGGTTATTTATAGGGACGATTACCGTGCCGTTCTTTTTAAACCATAACTGGTCTCGACTCATGCCGCTACCAAAACGAGCGATATCGACATTGTTTGCCGTCGTATCGTTATCAATAACGGTATCGGTCGCCCAACCTGCACTCAACCAATACGTATCATTACCTGCTAAGCCTGTCAGCGTGTTATTGGCCGTATTACCTGTCAGGGTGTTGGCTAAGGTATTACCTGTGCCATTAATGGCGGTTGTGCCTGTTAAGGTGAGATTTTCGACGTTGGCGGCTAGTGTCCATGCAATACTACTTTGAACTGTATCTTGGCCTTCATTGGCGTTTTCGGTAACGGTATCGCCTGTACCAACGATATAAACGTCATTCCCTGCACCACCTTTGAGGATGTTTTTAGCACTATTGCCCGTCAGTTTGTTCGCTAAAGCATTGCCTGTACCATTAATGGCCGTGCTGCCTGTTAACGTCAGATATTCAAGATTGGCGGATAACGTCCATGTGATGTTACTTTGTACCGTGTCTAGGCCTTCATTGCTGTTTTCGGTGGTGACATCACCGATATTGTCAACAATGTAAATATCATTGCCTAAACCTCCCATTAACAGGTCTGCGCCTGTACCTCCATTTAAGGTGTTGATCGCACTATTACCGATGAGGGTATTTGCAAGGTTATTACCTGTGCCATTAATTGGATTAGCTCCTGTCAGGCTTAGATTTTCGAGATTATTGCCTAATGTCCAAGTCAAACCACTTTGAACGGTGTCGATTCCTTGATTAGCATTTTCAACCACTGAATCGCCCAACTGATCGACCTCGTACAGATCATTACCGACACCACCGACCAGTCTATCTGAACCTGCTCCACCCAATAACGTGTCGTCACCTGCAAAGCCGCTTAAAGTATCATTACCTAACCAGCCGTATAACTTATCGGCACTGCTTGTGCCATTAAGCGTATCATTCGAGGATGTTGCACCGTATGCTGCAAAATAAATATCGTCTTGGCGTAATTGCTGACCATTGGCAAATTGAATGATGGGGACGATGGCGGTGTCATTAAAATAGTTTTTCAGGGTTAAACTATCATTGGTATTCCATGTTAAGACCAAGTCTTGCCCGCTTAAACTGAGTTGTGTCGCTGCTTGCGTCAAGGTATCGGCGAGTACAATCAGATCGTTTTCCCCACTTGGACTGCTTTGACTATTCGACACGTCAATGGTGTCTTGCCCATAGCCAAGTCCTATATAATAGCTATCTTGCCCCGATTGCCCGATAAACCAATCACTTTCACCCCAAAGACCTGCCCCAAAAAAATCATCCTCTTGTTCCGTGCCGATATGCAAATGGGTATTATTTGCCATATTAAGTTGCGTGATGCTTGACGGTACATTGAATAGGGTAACATCACCATTGGTGAGGCGATAACCATCCACCTTGGTTAATTGCCCTGTTGCACTAAAATCATAATGTTCACCGTTGACACCACGCGCACTAATGACGAGATTGTTGGCTTGCTAACTGACTTGATAATAAGCAGAGCTCATATCGGGGCTGATGAGTTGTACGGAGGAGTGATAATGATCGGCGTTTACTTGTAGCCAGCTTAAAAATCCGTCCAGTGTCAAACTGCTATCCTGCGTGACTATGCGGATCGATTGAGAGTCCGTTATACCTTGTAATTCCACGGATTTATTGTTGGCATAATAAATAATATACGATTGGCCATACACGCCTAATGATAAGTTGTTCAACTCTGTTGCAAAATTGAGCTCAATACTGCCTGTGGCGTTATTTAGCTGCACCACATCAAAATCTACGTCTAAACCCGAAGTAAAATAACAGGCCGCCTTTTCACTACCCACCGATAATACATCGTTATCTAAGCCACCGATAAAAACATCAACGGAGCCATTTGCCGTGAGTGTGTCGTTGCCTGCACCACCCGTAAGAGTGTTCATGCCTAAGCTGCCGTCTAATTGGTCTTGACCATCCCCCCCGTCCAGATTATCGTCACCGACATCACCAAAAAGAAGGTCATCACCTGCACCTCCTTGTAGCTGATTATTACCCTCTTCGCCATATAAAGTATCATTACCTAAACCACCTGATAGCGTGTCGTTGCCTTCATTGCCGTGCAATTGGTCAATACCGTCACCGCCATCTAGCAGGTCATCACCTTCGTTACCATAAAGTCGATCATTGTCGGCACCACCATACAATTGGTCATTGCCCGTACCCGCAAATAACACATCGTCACTGGCACCCCCATACAGGGTGTCATGGCCGTCTTTACCCCAAATGGTGTCCATCATTTGAGAGCCTGTAATAATGTTATTGAGGCTATTACCATCGAATCTCAGTGCTTCAGAGTAAACCTTCTCGTAACGCAGGATCATATTTTCTATGTGATCCGCCAGCACATAGGAATCATACTTGAAAATACCACTGCCAATGGGGTCATAAACAATGACGGTATCTGTGCCTTGATTGGCTAATTCGATGGTTTGTTGTTGTGGTAGAGGTGCTGAGGCATCGGCTGGCGTTAATATCCGCACAACTTCATAGGTGTCGTCGCCCATGCCACCTGTGTAGGTCACATTGCTGTTATTAACACGATAAAACGTGTTATTGCTATCATTGCCGATAATGGCGACACTCGCCGCTTGGTAACTTCTAATATCTTTACCCAGATCCACGCCTTCAATATTTTGCCATGTTCGTAAATCGACATTAATGGCGTTATTGATGGCGTAAATATGCGCTATTTTAATCGTGTCTTGGCCTGCGTTAACTTGCTCAACTAAGGCGTCCTCTGTTAAATCACTCAGATAATTCACTAAATAATGATCATCGCCCGCTCCGCCCTGTAAAATATCTGCACCTAATCCGCCATTCAGAATGTCATCACCTGTTCCACCATCTAAAAAGTCGTTGCCGTCTTGCCCTGTTACAACATCATTGCCCACGCCGCCTTCTATGGTGTCATTAAATGACGAGCCGACTAGTGTGTCATTTCCCGCCTGACCTTGTATGCTATTGGGAACATCAAAGCCGCTAATCACATCATCGAAAGGTGTGCCTTGCAATACCCGTTGGCGCACATCGGCATAACGAAATACTTGACCGTCACTACTCCGAATATCGTTGATGGTCGCCATAGTCGCGCCATCATTAGAAAAGTAATAAGGCAAGCGAATGCTATCGCTGCTATCAACTATCCGAATAAATAAGTCCACACCTGACTTCTGAAACGATAACGCATCCGCACTCACTTGAAGCTGTAGGATGTCATTCGCGACATCGCTGGAAGAGTAACCACTACCAATCAAATCTTGGCCGTCTCCACGATAAAAGACATAGCTATCCACGCCATCACCACCGATCAAGGTGTCATTTCCCTGTCCTCCAAAGAGGGTGTCATTGTCGCTGCCCCCATAGAGCAAATCGTTTCCTGAGCCACCCCAAAGAATGTCTTGCCCGTTTTGTCCTTCGAGAGTGTCATTGCCTAAGCCTCCCCACAGGCTGTCGTTGCCTGAGTAACCACTTAGTTTATTACCCAAGTCATTGGCGGTGAGGACGTTGTCGAGCGCATTGCCCTTTGCCATTTTTGCATTAGCTGCCAGAGTTAAACGCTCAACATTTTCACTCAAGGTGTAATCGACACGAGTGATAATATGATCTTGACCCTCGTTTAATTTTTCGATAACCATATCGTCTTTGTTATCAATAATATAGGTATCATCACCTAAGCTACCCATTAATGTATCTGCACCTAAACCGCCATCAAGCACATTATGCCCACTATTGCCGCGTAAGCTATTCGCCTGTTGGTTACCTGTGACATCTACATTGGCACTGCCTGTTAATAAGCCACTATTCGATTGCTCATCTAAAGTGATGCTGTTATCCGATACTTGCCCCCCTCCGTAAACCACTTGAAAATCTTGAGTGCTGTAACTTTGATCATTCACTATCCACGTTGATACAGTGTTAGTATCCAATTGAATTTTGTCGCCATTGATTCCGTAATATAAAAAACCATTATCGTAACCTATTGTATTAAGAGCGATACTATTAAAGACAATGGTATTGTCGTTGCCAGTTTCAATGAGGTGGTCAACGCCATCCCCTACGGTAAACGTATAAGTATCTGCACCTGCGCCACCGTTCAGTTCATCACTGCCTAATCCTCCCGTTAAGGTGTCGTTGCCTTCTCCGCTAGTAAGGCGATTATTTAAGTGGTTGCCGATAAGTGTGTCGTTGCCTGTGCCTGTCATGGCATTTTCTATGTCTGTGCCATAACCAATAAACGTTTGGCCTTCGGCTAAAATGCTACTTTGTTTTTCGCCAATAAAAGACCAGCCGCCTTGGTTTAAGTTAACGGTGACGTGAGTTACTTGCTCACTCGCATCAAAGACATCATTACCTGTGGCATCTGCTATGTATTTTTCAGTAAAGCCGTGTTGACTATCGCCTGTGTTCAGCGCGTTGTTAACGCCGTAAAAATACTGTAAGGCGGCAATGTCAAACAGTTTTAAGCCTGTGTCATTGTGTTGATTACTGCTATACGACATGACAGTGTTGTTTTGAGTATTTTCGGCTTCGGGTAATACAGGAGCCTCAAAGGGATGTTTTAAGCCAAGAGCATGGCCTATTTCATGCAATAACACTTCAAAGCCGTATTGGCCTGTGTTTAGTGCGTCTGTGGTGCTAAACATTTCAGAACTCAAATGGATTTCACCTGTGCTTGCGTTGGCATAGCCTGCGGCGACTCCCAAATCTCCACTGGCAAGGTCGTCTAAAAAGAAGGAGAGATCCGATGTGCCTGTCGTCGATTTAACAAATTGAATATTGAGGGATGCTGCAAAAGTGGCGAGAGCCTGCTCAATAGCAGCGAGTTGTTCAAGGGTAAAAAGTGTAAAACCCGTTTCTATGGTGGCTGCGCTGGCAAAGCTATAGGTCATTGTCGTTTGGCCAGCGACTTTAATATCTTCGCGACTAACTAAAGCATCAATAAAGTAAGCGACGTTCGGCAATGGCTCAGAAATGGCGGGCGGTGATGCCATGCTTAAAATGTCTGCGCTGGTCCATTCTGAGCCATCGGCAAATTGAAACGAGGCAATGGCAAAATGTTGGCTGGCTGTGCCGTACGCATGATAGTAATCTTTAATACGAATTTGGTCGTTTGTGCCATAATCAATCACTAAGTCCGTGCTGCTTCGGCTAACACGCGTCACGGCATTCGGACTATAGGTGAACATCACACGATCGGTGTCTAGGTTAGCAGTGGCAGTCTCTAATTCGCCAAAACCCATGGGATTGGCGGTCGCTGCGATGATCACGTCGCGCCCGTCGCCGATGCTACAAATATAAATATCGTCGCCCACGTCGGCATACAACTGATCGTTACCTGCGCCGCCTTCTAAGGTGTCGTTACCTTGCTGGCCGTACAAACGATCTGCTCCTGAGCCACCTTTTAATACGTCATTGCCTGTTTCGCCATACAACATATCATTGCCATCTTCTCCGTCTAATTGGTCGTTGCCTTCTCCTCCCATTAGCGTATCTGCCTCTGCTCCGCCCAGCAGTTGATCGTTGCCTTTTGCGCCTTGTAGTTGGTCTTTGCCTAAGCCGCCCATCAGCGTGTCATTACCTGCTTTTCCATCAAGACGGTCATCGCCTTCGTCTCCACTTAATAAGTCACCGCCTAGACCACCATACAACGTGTCATTACCCATGCCGCCGTATAAGGTATCGCTATCGGATGTGGTGCTGGTGGTTGAGGGGTCTTTGGCATACAAAATATCATGGCCACTGCCACCCAGTAATGTGTCGTTGCCTTCCCCGCCAATTAAGGTGTCGTTGTCGTTGCCGCCATCTAATACGTCATTGCCTTCGCCGCCCATGAGTTGGTCGTTTCCTGCGCCACCCCATAACGTGTCATTGCCGATGGTTTGTGTGTCTATTGCAATGTTAATCGGGTTATTGGGATCTGTGGCATTTTGTATTTCTGTCGGGTCGTCGCCCCATAACCAGTCGTCGCCTTCGTCGCCCTGTAAAATATCATCGCCGCCATTACCTAGCAGTTTGTCGTTACCTGCGCCGCCGCTTAATAGGTCGTTGCCATGCAGTGACAGTTCTAGATTAACCCAGCCGTTGAGTGTGCTGTCACGGCGCGATTGTTGTTCGCTGGCGGTGAATATACTGAGTGTGTCCGTGTCTGCGTCTATGATGCTAAATGGCTCCGCCCCTATCTTTTCTAAAAAGACGTGATTATCTTGATAATAGGCTTCACTGTTAAATCGGTCACCAACGATAAAGTCGTCGCCAGTATCTCCCGTCAGGGTGTCTGCGCCCACTTCACCCATGAGCGTGTCGTCGCCTGCGCCGCCGCTGATCGTGTCGTTATAACTGACACTTTCATTTGTTGGCATCTCGCTCTGATGAATCATAAAGACGTGGTTTTGCCATGTACGCTGCCCACCCAATGTCCACAGTACATTTTCTAAATGCGAGTCGCCCCACAGTTCGTCGTTGCCTGCGCTACCGTTGAGGATATCACTGCCTGTGTCGCCTAAAACCGTGTCATTGTCTGTGCCGCCATCTGCTAGGTCGTTGCCTTCCCCTGCACTGATGGAGTCCTCGCCTGCACCGCTTGATAATAGATTGATGTCGCTGATCTGATCGGCTTGATACTGCACTTGGTATAAGGTGTAGTTGCCGTTAGATAACGGGGTGATGATAAGAGCGTGCTGCGCTTTGAGTTCACGATAAACACTGGATGCCTGTACCGCACTCAGGCTTGCTGCCGTGAGGTTAATGTGCTGATAACCTATGCCACTGCCGTACAGTACATCGCTTTGTGCACCGCCGATGACAATGTCTGACCCTGTGCCTCCATAAACAATATTATCCCCATTACCTGCAGAGATAAAATCATTGCCACCCATGCCGTTGAGTGTTTCTTGGCGGTCATTAGAGCCGACAAGCTCATCATTCAAATCGCCGCCTTCAAACGTGGTGTGGTTAAAGATCACCGTTGTGGGGGCTTGAGGAAGACTACCATCGTAATGAATACGAGCATTGTTATAGGCAATCACTTCTTCTCGGGTTTGCCTTGATAGGTAGCTGGAGAGGTAGCGGCTGATGTCTTCAACTGTCCATTGCGGATCGCCTGCTTCATAGGGTTGATACGGGGCGTTGAGCTGGTCGGTAAGGGTTTGGGCTAAGGCACGATTGATGTCAATGTCGGTTGATGTGGTTTCTCCTGAGGGGGAAACGGTGCTGCTGTTGTCTAAAGTAATGCCAAAGTTGTTGTTTGTACTCCAGTTTTTAATCTGAATGATGTCACCTTGTTGGGTAGCAAATATCCACAAACTGTCTTCTGTTTTTAAATAGCGATTTTTATGGTTGTCTTGATAAACATTGCTATCAGCATCAAGGCTTGTGGCGGTGATGTTACTAGCACCGTTGAGCGTTAATAGGTTGTTGCCTTGGCTGTCGATAACGGTGTCATGGCCATCGCCTGTGGTAAAGATATAGGTGTCGTCCTCTGCGCCGCCTTCTAAGATGTCTTTGTCTAAACCTCCCGTTAAGGTGTCGTTGCCTTTTCCGCCTTTTAATGTGTCGTTTCCCGCACCGCCAACAAGAGAGTCTTCTCCTGCCATACCGTACAAGGTGTCATTATCTACTTCACCGTCTAATGCGTCATTGCCTAAGCCGCCTTCTAAATAATCGTTGCCTTCTTTACCATTAAGCGTGTCTGTGCCTGTTCCGCCAAATAAATAATCGTCGGATGCGCCGCCGTTGAGTGTTTGGGCGGTATTCCCGGCAAATTTAATGAGGTGAGTATCTTCGGTTAGTGGGCTGTCGGGGTCATTAACGGGGGTGCTGGTGGTCGAATTGTCGGTTAGGTTAATAGGGTGATTACTATCGGCGAGATCTTGGTAAATGAAGTTGCCTCTACCTGTATGGGTGGTAGACAGTTGATTACGTGTGTTGGCTTTGAGATACGCCGCTAACATTTGGCTGCGCGTTTCTAGCCATTGCGCTGTGATGCCGCCTTCGCCTGTGGTTTCGTTGTACAGGTCTAGTTCTTGGTTTTGATTAAAGTCGGTGTAGGTTAAGCCTTCTACTACAAATGAGTTGAGCTCTGTTAGGGCGTAGCGGTAGGCGATGTTGTCAGTGCTTTGATTATTAGTCAAAAGTTGAAAATTGCCATTTCCATCAAAGGTAACAAGAGGGGCGATGTTGAGGGCTTGAGGAGCATTATTCAACTCATCTACTAATGTAAAAATAGCTTTGTGCATTTTGGCATTATCTGAGCCGACTTCTGCTACTGCATCTTTAGTATCACTGCTATAATCTAACGCTTTACTAAGCAACGTACCAAAGGCTTTAACCAAGGCATCATTATCATTCATCACATCAGCATTAGTTGTAAAACCTTGACTACTACTTGCCTCTTTAATGGCATTTAAGTCGTTGATGCTAATGTCATTATCGACCATGCCCAATAAATAATAAACCGTCAGTGTATCAGCTATTGGCGCAAGCCCATGTCCCAATACAGATATATTATCAACGTTAATATAAACTGGCTCTTTTCCTATTCTATCACCTGTTCCTGATATAATTTCCAGACCTTCTGATGTAATATAATTATTCGCATTTAAGGTTGGCAATGCCATTGTCAATGGATGCCCTGCTAACTGATTATATAAATTAATAAAATTATTTATATAAAATACACTTTCTACTCCTGCACCGTTGTAAGTATAAAGCTCTTTGAACAATGCTTTATTATCGCCCTCTATCATGGCCATAGAGCTTAAATAACCACCAAGGGAATGGCCTGTTGCATTTAATGCTGTTATTTGATGCTCTGTTACTATACGCCGCACAAACTCATGCATCGCTCTGACTTGGTCTGCTATTCCTAGCAAGGCCAACTGTCCTAAGTCAGTCACCAGCAAATCATTCCATAAGCTATTTAAACTGCCTGTTTCAGTGCCTCTATTAGCTAAAATGTAATTTTGTGTTAAATTTCCTTGCGCATCTTTTTCTTGAAAAATAATGCCTTGATAGTCATTTTCTCCGTTTAATTCAGAATCTAACACCTTGTATCTTCTATCAAAATATATCGCTAAGGCAGGTGGCCAACCATTTTTACTATTTAGACTAGGGTCAGCATCAGTCAGCACGTTAACAATGTTGCTATCCTTGTTTAAATTTGCATAAGCTGCTCTTGCTAATAAAGCATACTCAAAGGCTGTTTTAATTTCCTGATTCATTTTATTGCTCCGTGTTGTATTAAATTACTTCCAAGTCCATAACGATTTTTCTGGTGAACTAATCGTAAATACTTCTTTTTTCGAGATCAAGCTAACATCACCATTGTTAAACCCTACTGCTCCACCATAATTACCTCGTAAGATAAAATTTATATTTCTATCTGTTAAGATATTAATTGGATACGGCTCTTTACTACTATTGCCACCTGCTATATTAGGCCTCAAATACAATCCCCCCCCCCACCGCCACAATCTCCCTTTATTATCTAGAGCCATTGACCGTGTAATCTGTGTTAAATGACCAATATTTTTTACTTTGACAAACTCTTTTCTTTTTTCAAAAGTTCCATCGCCCAACTCTCCGTTATAATTAAAGCCTTGTGCATAGGCAAAACCGTCACGAGATAAAATATATATATTTGAATGAGATAGTGCTATATCGGCAATTGAAACATCTGATTTACTCATTAATGTATTCAACAAAATAGGCATCGGTGGCCTGGTATTGCTATCTAGATATTTCCACACTAAACCGTTACCCTCCTTCGTTAAAATAGCACTATCAAAAGAGTCCGCTATCACTTTAGCCGCTTGTTTATTTTCATAAACAACGAAGGGTATTTTTTTAATATCTTTCTCATTTTGCACATTATTTAATATATGTGCTTTGCTCCCCCATCCCCATACCCGCCCCTGTCTATCTAAAGCTAATGAAAAGTTAGACCCCGCCGCTATACTCACAATGTCCTTTAAATCTGGAATTTGTTTGGCGTTTAATTGATATGGCTTATAAAGTGTTTTTTTTAACGGCTCACTATAATGAGATAAACCGTCTTCTTTATAACCTAACTGCCCTTTTTCATTATTACCCCAACTCCATACTGCCCCATCTTTACGCAAGGCTAAAACATGACTATTCCCTGCGGCTACTTCTACAAAATCAGTCATATTAGGAATAGCTTGCGGTATTTCTCTGCTTTTAAAACCATCCGTTCCTAATACTCCCCCCCCTCCATCTCCCCAACTCCACACTGTCCCATCCGCTTTAACCCCAATCGCAAACATTGAACCTAATGCCATCCGCTTAGGCTCAGTATTAACAGGCAATGGCGTTTCAAAGGGGCGAGTATCGCCCTTTTCCGCCAATAAACCACCTAAATTGGGGCTGGTATTGGGTAAAAAATAACTGCAAGCCCCTAAATTAAAGGCAAAAGCAATCAACAAGAAGGATTTAAAGGTTGAAGATAAAGACATAGAGCAAGCTTCCTGCATCGTCGTATTTTTAGAGTTTTCTAACACGCGTTTCTAACATATTATTAATAGAGTTTCTAGTGTGCGGACATATTTTTATACGGTTAAGCAGCTTGTTTATATAAAAGCGGGTTTAGCCAGATGCTTTGGGCATTTTCCAAATGCGTGTCACCCCATAGTCGTAATGTTAGCGCGCTCCATACGAGGCTGACACATTCTGAGCGATCGTAGGTGCGCAATGCGCACCATAAACTTACTCTCCCACCCCACCCTCTACACTCATTGACACAGCCCAATCCATAGGATAAATCCCTTTATTTACACAACGATGAAATGTCGAATACGGCCAATCCATAACTCGCTCAACAAGCCCATGACCTACAGGATTAAAATGCATGTAATCCATATGCTTGGCAAAATCAGCTTCATTTTGAATTTGATGCTCCCAGAAGCGTCTTTGCCAAAGACCCATTTCATCTCGCTTTATGTTTGATAATGACAACATATCGACTGGGGCTGCATATTCAAGACATTGCCTTGAAACATAACACTTTATTAAACCCCACCTTTTGCCAAAATCGGCATCATCACTGGGTAATGTCCACATCGCATGAATATGATCTGGCAAAGTCACCCATGCTTCAATTTCAAAAGGATAGGCTTGGCGAACCTTTCTCACTGCATCACGCATGGCTTGTCTGATTGGTTCATCACACAAAATCTTACGTCTTTTAAAGCTCACTTTCGTAAAAAAATACGAGCCACCTTTGGCGAGTGAACGTCTATAATTAGACATTATCTTCCTTGGTTATTCTTTAAATATTGACTTTTGGATTGGCTAATGGTGTGTGATACGCACCTTACGAGACTAAAGCCAGTTTTTTATGTGCCGTATTAACAGGTAAAGGCGTTTCAAAGGGGCGGGTATCGCCCTTTTCAGCTAATACGCCACCTAAAAGTTCTTTAAGGTACTATCGAAGCACAAGCCCCTAAATTAAAGGCCAAAGCAATCAGTATGAAGGATTTAAAGTTTGATGATAAAGACATAGAGCAAGCTTCCTGCATCGTCGTATTTTTAGAATTTTCTGATTGGGCATCTCTAACACATTATTAACAGACATTCTAGACAAGAAAAGCTATTTCAAACTTTAATTTAGGCTGCTAATTTAGAGAACCTCATCTCACTCTGATGAATCATCAAGACGTGGTTTTGCCATGTGCGTTGCCCTCCCAATGTCCATAGTACATTTTCTAAATGCGAGTCGCCCAACGGTTCGTTGTTGCCTGCGCTGCCATTAAAGATGTCATTGCCTGTGTCTTCGATTCGTGGGCTGTCGGGGTCATTAACGGGGATGCTAGTGGCAGAGTTGTTTGTTAGGTTAATGGAGTGATTACTATCAGCGAGATCTTGGTAAATGAAATTGCCTCTACCTGTATGGATGGTAGAAAGTTGATTACGTGAATTGGCTTTGAGGTACGCAGCTAACATTTGGCTGCCTGTTTCTAGCCATTGCGCTGTTAAGCTGCCTTCGCCTGTGGTTTCGTTATACAGGTCTAGTTCTTGGTGGGTATTAAAGTCGGTGTAGGTTAAGCCTTCTACGACAAATGAGTTGAGTTCCTTAAGAGCGTAGCGATAGGCGAGGATGGGGACAATTGATTTATACAACACGGATGAAACATCAACAGAGGCTTCGACTCCGCTCAGCCAACGTAAAAACGCTTCCTGAGCAAAGCCGAATTGAAGTCGTATCGCTTACTCCCCTTCCTTAATTTTATACGGCAATGGCTCAGTGGCATTGGCAAACTTAGGATTCTTAACCATTCGTTGTAAACCAATTACCGTGTAGTAAGGAGCTTGGCGCTGCACAGCATTAATTGCCCATGCAGGAATATCACCACCCGGATCAATATAGCCCTCAACCTCCTCTCGCGTTTGGTTATTGGGCATGGGTGTCCATTTAATGACCATATCCTCTGCCCTCATCCGCACTAATGGTGGTTTGCTAGGCAAATAGTCAGGCACGTCATTAAGCTTAAATAAGACATAGGGCTTTTTGGCGGTCATTGGCTCAATCACGGCATGAATAATGACATCCCGATTAGGAAGGCTTACGGGTGCACGATGCACTAAATAATAATAAAATTCAGTTGAAGATACTTTTTTCAGTAGTTTGGCTTCTTGAACCTCCCAAAACCAGCGCGGATAGTTTTCGACATCAAAATAGGTACGGGCAACAACATCGACGGGTGCATCAATCATTAAATCTAATTTAAAAGAACGATAGCGTTTGTCATCATCGCGTTTATCCCACGCTTTGATATTTTTGCGAGCATCATTTTTAATCAATCGCCATTCGTTAGCAGGGCCAGTATCTTGCAGTTCGCGAATATCATCGGCAGAAGACGCTGTAGAAAGTGCGAAAAAAATAGTCGCGGCCAGCACGCGAAGAGTCGGCTTTTTTGTCATTATTATTAACCTTTAGTGCATTTGCTCTAAATCTATCAGCAAAGCACTACAGATACTAGAAAAACCCTGCCAACTACAAGGGTAATCTATATTTTATGAATACAATTTAAACAGATTCAAGCCATTGCATTAACTGTTGCGCCGACATTGCCCCTGACATCCGTTTTACTTCTAGGCCTTGTTTAAATAAAATTAAGGTTGGAATGCTACGAATTTGATAACGTGAGGCAATATCTTGTGTCGCTTCAGTATCTACTTTAGCAAATAGCACCCGCCCTTTTAACGCGTCCGCCGCCTTAGCAAAATGCGGAGCCATCATTTTACAAGGCCCACACCAACTTGCCCAATAATCAACAACAACGGGCAATTCATTTCGACTGATAAACTTGTCGAACTGAGCACTGGTGAGGTTAACAGGTTCTCCCAGCACTAATGCCTGATGGCATTGGCCACAATTCGGCGCAGCTAATAGTTTTTCGGTAGGAACACGGTTAACAGCGAAACAGTGAGGACAAACATAATGAACTGCTGCCATCTCAATAATCCTTAAACAATAATGGGATGACTCTGATATGGGGGTATCACTCGTTGACTTTAAAGGGATAACTTACAAAAAGTTATTGATGGCCTCAAAGACACCATCAACATTATCATCAACGTGTAAATGATGACCTCCTGCCAATTTCACCAGCGTTAATTGCGGATGTGCCGCCACTCTGGCAGCATAATCGTGCGGATTAAAGGGCAAACTATTTTCTGCCATAATCAGTAAGGTCGGCACAGTAATCGCCGACAAAAATGCACACACTTGCGCTTCGCTAAAACGGGATGGGGAACTTAGACGCAAGCGTTTATCCGCTGTCCACATCAAACCACCATCAACCGTTTTGACACCACGCGCACACAACAAACGTGAGGCATTTTCGCTGACAGGCAATAAACCGTTCATCCGCGCTTGAACAGCAATATCCATCGTCGCAATTAAGCGCGGCTTATCGGCAAAATCTTGCCACTCCAACAAGGCGGTGCGTAAATGTTTGGCTGCATCTTCAGGCTTACCCGTATAAGGGCCTAAACCTTCAATCATCACTAATTTTTGTACACGTTCAGGTAAGGCACTGGCAAACAACGAAGCCACTCCTGCGCCCATTGAGTGCCCCATCACCGTAAACTTCTGCCATCCCAATTGATTGACAACCGACAGCACATCATCGACATGGTCAAGAATATGATAACGCATACCTGACGCACGATGTTCACTCCAACCGTGCCCTGCAAAATCTAAAGCAACGATATGAAAATCATCTAATAACGGGGCTAATAAATCAAAGGTTGCAGCATTATCTAACCAGCCATGCAATGCCAATAATGGCGGCTTGGTGCTGTCATGCCAACAACGGGCAGCCATCGTTTGGCCATTAACGGAAAAAGTACGTTCGGAAGGGGTAATCATGGAGTGAGCCAAAAAGGAATTAAGACAAAGAAAAAGGGCGCGTAAATAACGCGCCCTTCGACTAAGAACTAGAGAATTTTTGTCGCCAATTTATTCAAGCCCCGCTTAACACCTTGGCTCAAACCGATTTTAACGATTGGCCCTAATAATGGCACAACACCTTTAAAAACGATGGTGTAATGTAACCGTGTACCGCCATTAAACGGTTGAAATATCATCACGCCCAAATGCTCTTTAATCGGAGCCATTTTGCTGGTAACGGTGTATTCAATCAGCTTATTAGCATCAAACTTAGTGACTGTTTCTTCTAAAGGAGGTAACGGAAATGCGCTGAGTTTACGCACCGAACCCACACCATTGACGCTCGTTTGACCATCTTTAATGCGAGTCACCGTGAAAGGCGCGAAGATGGCACTGAGATTGTTATGGTCACTTAACCAGCCAAAAACGTGTTCGACTGACTGGGGAAAATCATGAACGATTTCGATTTTTTGCAGTTTCATTGAGCAGCTCTCCTATGAGTTTCTTTCTACGGTTAAAGTCATGTCATGGATGGCGGTGACGCGCACAGGTGTACCGACGGGTAAATCTTCACCTGTCACTTTCCACCAACTATCATCAATATTAATACGGCCAACACCATTAGTAATTGGCTCTGACAACACCGCTTGTCGGTTAATTAAGTGTGCTAGGCGATTATTGAGCTTACTGGCAGCATCATGGGTATTGGTTTTATGCTTATGGCGTAGTTGTTGCCACAAGACGATAGACAAGATACCCGCCACCGCAAAACAGACCCATTGCGTAAACAAATCCTGTGTTAACCACGCGGCAAAAGTCGTAATAAATGCGGCGACTGCAATCGCTAAAAAGAAAAAAGTCCCAGTAACCATTTCAACAATCAACAAGATAAAGCCGAAAGCTGCCCACCATAAATACGGTTCTTGCCACATAATACTTTCCTTACTCAAGCCAACTATCGGTTAAACAATGGCGCGGGGCTATGGCTCGGGGCTGGTGCAGCTTTGGCGGCGGAGCCTCTCATTTCACTGACTAAATCGCCAATACCCGCAATTGAACCAATGACACTTGATGCTTCTAAGGGCATTAGCACCAATTTACTATTCGGGCTTTTGGCAATTTCACCCAACGCTTCAATATACTTTTGCGCGACAAAATAATTAACGGCGTTGATGTCACCCTGAGCAATGGCTTGTGACACCACCAAAGTCGCTTGTGCTTCGGCTTGTGCTTGTCGCTCACGCGCTTCGGACTCTAAAAATGCGGCTTCGCGTGCGCCTTCGGCTTTGAGGATTTGCGCTTGTTTTTCACCTTCAGCTTTTAAAATATCGGCTTGACGATGGCCTTCTGCATCTAAAATTTGTGCTCGTTTGGTGCGTTCTGCTTTCATTTGTGAAGCCATTGCTTCGACCAAATCATGAGATGGAGTGATGTCTTTAATTTCGATACGGGTAATTTTAATGCCCCACGGACTGGTCGCTTGGTCAATGGTATTTAACAATTGCGAATTAATTTGATCACGTTGCGACAACATACTGTCTAGTTCTAACGAGCCAATCACGGTACGAATATTAGTCATTGTTAAATTGCGAATTGCGTATTCGAGATTACTGACTTCATAGGCCGCTTGGGCTGCTTTAATCACTTGATAAAAGCAGACGGCATCAATCGTCACCATGGCATTATCACGCGAGATCACTTGTTGCGGAGGAACATCCAGCACTTGTTCCATGACGTTCAATTTAGCACCTACACGCTCAAAAAACGGCAAAAGAAAATGCAAACCTGGTTGCAGAGTTTTCGTATAACGGCCAAAGGACTCCACAGTATATTCATAGCCTTGAGGCACTTGCTGAATTGCTTTGTAGGCGACAACAAAAACAAAGCCGACAAACGCCAAAACAAAAAAACCACCCATATCATCTCCTAAGCCACATCATTGTGTTGTGAATTTATCCGTATCTTGTACTAGCTTTAACTACAATCAGCAAGCTTTAGCCACTCAGGTCATGATTTTTCAACAAAAAAAAGACCTCCGAAGAGGTCTTTTTTAGCCAACGGCTCACTCCATATAGGTAAACTCGGTTGGTGTTGTTCCTTCACGATAAATCGGCAACTGCACCATCCGCGCCAAACCAACCATGGTGACATACGGTGCACTGCGTTGGACAAAATTAATCGCCCACGCTGGTACTACTCCACCCGGATCAATATAACCTTCTGTTTCTAAACGAGTGGTATCTTTATTAATCGGAGTAAACTTGACAATCATATCTTGCGCCAATACTCGTACTCTACCCGGTTGTGCAGGCATAAAATCAGGTGCAGCATTCATTTTTACCGCCAAATAGCCACGCTTAGCAGTATACGGCTCTATCACCACATGAATAACTGAGTCCCGATCAGGTAACGTTAACGGAGAGTTAAATACTTGATAATAATAGAACTCTTTATTAGAAATTTTTTTTAGCATCCGTGACTCTTTCGTTTCCCAGTACCAGCGTTTGATATTGTCGATATCAACTTGCAGACGCGCCAATGTTTCTAAGTTGGCATTCACCAGCATTTCAACTTTGAATGAACGAATCGCTTTACCGTCCTCTTGCTTTGCCCATGTAGTAATATTTTTTAATCGATCTTTCTTGACAAGAATCCACTCATTCTTGCGCTGGCTATCTGCCCGCAAGTCATCAACATCATTACCGCCAATTGCATAACTACTCATGGTAAATGAGGCGGTAATTACGGTAACGGTCATTACTAATATTTTCTTAAGCATAAAACTTCCCAATTTTGTGTAAATTTTTGCAGGAAATTAAAAGCAAATGATGCGGGCGACATTGGCCAAATATTTAAATAGTCGGGCAGTACGGTCAATATTGCCGTCATTTGGCGGCCATTGCCCACTATATTATTTCGCAGGCAAAAAAAAGACCTCCGAAGAGGTCTTTTTGACAGGCTATTTATTCCATCACCGTAAAATCAGTCTCGCCTGTTGCCTCACGATAATAAGGAAGCTGCACCATGCGAGCTAAGCCCAACATAGTGGTATAGGGCGCACTTCGTTGCACAAAGTTGATCGCCCAAGATGGAATCACCCCACCCGGATCAATATAACCTTCGGCTTCTAAACGTGTTGTTTTTTTGTCGATGGGCGTGAACTTTACGTAATACTCTTGAGCTTGAACGCGTGTTCTACCCGGCTGAATTGGCATAAACTCAGGTGACGCGCTAAGCTTCATCGCCATAAAACCTTTTTTAGCGGTAAATGGCTCAACGACCAAATGAATAATAGAGTCACGATCAGGAATGGTTAACGGCGCATTAAAAACCTGATAATAATAAAACTCTTTATTGGACACTTTCTTTAGCAAACGCGACTCTTTTGTTTCCCAAAACCACCGTTTGATATTTTCAACATCAAAGTGAACGCGTGCAACCGTCTCTAAATCTGCATCAACAACCATATCCACTTTGAAGGAACGAATTGTTTTACCTTCTTCCTGTTTTGCCCACGTTGTAATGTTTTTCAGTTTATCTCTTTTGACTTGAATCCATTCATTTTTACGTTTGCTATCCGCACGTAAATCGTCAACGTCATCACCACTGGCTGCATAACTGGCAATCGGAGACATGGCAGTCATTGCTGCAAACGCCATAATTGAGATTTTTTTTAGCATAATTGCCCCTTTTTTATTGTGCCTTCTTAAGGAGTACACGTTGTTTTTATTACATTTTTATAGTTAAACATTTGCATGATGTCAAGCCACGACACATCTCAGGACGGACTCTGCTATCGCGATGCAATGTCTAAGTCCTGTTCTTGAATATCTTGCCCGTCCGACATTAAGCCAATTATTTCTTTTGCTCAAGTACAAAACGTGATTTAAGCGTTAATTATCATTAACGCTTATTATTTTTAACTAAGCGCGTTATTCCTTACGGATGGTAAACGGCATCGGCGTTGTTGGCGATTTGTATTGCGTCATTTGCACCATCCGCTGCAACCCTAACATTGTGTAATAAGGAGCCTGCCGCTGTACGGCATTAATCGCCCATGCAGGAACGTCACCACCAGGATGAATAAAGCCTTCAACCTCAAGACGTGTTTTATCGACACCTATCGGCGTCCAACGAATCAACATATCTTCAGCCAACATCCGCACTAAAGGTGGCTTGGGAGGGATGAAATTAGGAACCGCTTTTAATTTAAAAGCGGCATAACCTTTTAGCTCGGTATAAGGCTCAATAATGGCATGAATGATGACATCACGATCTGGGAGGGTAACAGGCGCATCATGCTGTAAATAATAGTAAAATTCCGTATCCGATACCTTTTTGAGAATTTTTGACTCTCTCACAGTCCAAAACCAGCGCGTGTAATTATCGACATCAAAATAAACACGGGAAACCGTTTCTAAAGAACCATCAACCACTACGTCTAATTTGAATGAGCGCACACCCGTAGTTTCATCAGAGCGTTTGTCATAGGCTTTAATACTGCGTCGAGTGTCATTTTTAATCAGTCGCCAGTCTTTGAAAGGGTTGGTGCCCCGTAAATCATCTAAATCATCATCCAAATCTGCTTGAGCAACTAAGGGTACTGCACCAAGCACGAATACCGACAAAAGTATGGCCGATAGTTTTTTTAACATGAGGACTTTCCCGTTTTTATTTTGATTTTTTATTGTTGATGTCACGCTAATAAGGCTTATCTTAGCAGGTGACAACGCTTAACGCAGAGTACGCACCAAGAACAACTATGCCTGTAACATGGGCTTACGATAAAATAGTTTTGCCATCAAAACAACAAAATCAGAGTTTTTATTCTAAAATTAGCACAGAAAAAAGGCCTACCCTTAAAAGAGGTAAGCCCTTGTTTAATCTAACACAGTTATACTATTCAGCATACATAAAAGGTGATGGCCCTGTTTGCGCTGTCGTCGCAGTCATATTTACCCGACGTTGCAAACCCAACATGGTGGAGTAAGGTGCATTACGCTGAACAAAATTCATTGCCCATGTCGGTGCAATGCCGCCTGGATCAACAAATCCTTCGGCTTCTAAATGCACTTTTTCTTTACCTAATGGGGTAAATTTAACAATCATATCTTGTTCTTGCACACGCACTAAATTGGCTTGCGCGGGCAAATAATCAGGTACGGCACGAATACTTAACTGCATATAACCTTTTTTAACACTATACGGCTCAATAACGGCGTGCAAAATAGCATCGCGGTCGGGCATGGTTACAGGGGCATTGTATTGCATATAGTAATAGTATTCAGTACTGGATACTTTTTTCAGCAAACGCGAATCTAAGGTTTCCCAATACCAATGCTTGATATTATCGACATCAAAATGAACACGAGCCACATTCTCTAAAGTGCCTTCAATCATGGCATCCACTTTAAAGTTAATACGCTTGCCATCACCTTCGCGAATATAGGTTTTAATACTACGCGTCGTGTCGTTTTTAACTAACTGCCATTCTTTTTTATTGACTTCTGGGCGTAAATCTTTCAAATCGCCTTCGAGAGCAGATGCCATTGGCACGGTAGTCAATGAGGCAACCATCGCAAAAAAAATTGCCGAAATCTTTTTGTTCATTTTAAGCTCCCCTTAAATTAGTGCTACTAACACTGCACTGATAAAACCTGTACTACGATCAAAAACCAATCAGTACACATCTTAATCTGCGGCGTTACGTCATGGTGCTAAGGTACTTTTTGTGACGGTCAATTACTGCTAAATACGTCACACAAAATTGCGACAACCTCAGAAAAACGCAGACAAATTGTTTCAAAATATATTTTTTGTCAAAAAGGCCATTGACCTATAAATTCTTATTATTTTTCAGCAAGAAAGAAGATAATTACCAGAGAAAACACGCAAGAAAAAGAGGACTTTTTAGAGAATTTAGGATTTAAAGCTCAAAAAAAGAACAAAAAACAGGCAAACAAATTAGCATTTAAAATGCGGAGTTTCATAGAGTTTGTTGAAGACGACATTCTAATGAGAACACCATTTTCAGCCAAGCGAACCTAGACCAACGGTAGTTAATCAGCGATTAAGCTTAGACATCAAACGACATCCCTGTCACTAACAAAACTATTAGGATTAGGCAAATACCGCCACCGTTTGCCGACTAATTGCCACTAATTGGCCATTTTTATCCCACAACTTGGCACCAATATGGGCATAACCGTTGGCAGATGCTTCCGCTTCCGCTAGGTATTGCCACCAATCGGTCATTGTGTCTGTATAGGAGCTGGTTAAAAACTCAATCGTCCACGTCAACGTGCTAATCGGTGCAATGGTGTTAAACATTTGCAACACTGACGGCGGCCATGAATCGACTAACGCCAATAAATGACTAATTTGTACGGTACTTGCTTCATCATTAAAACGCACCCAGCCACCCATAGTTCCGCTATTACTGGCACTAAATGGCAGAGTGCCGATCGTCCAACGGAAATCAAAATGACGGGTAAACTCTGGCGTGACATTGGGAATATATGGCAATGGCACGCCTTCATCAGGGGATTTAAACGTAGGCGCAGACTCAGGTTTAATCACAATCTTCGAGTCACGACTGACACCAAAACTGGCTAACATCACCGCGACCACTTCGCCGTTTTGCCACATTTTAGTTTCGGCTTGAATAACAGATTTACCTCGACGCAACACTGTTGACTGTAAATTGACCTCCCCTACCGCTACGGGTGCCACAAAGGAAAACGTCATTGACCGTATCGGTTGCTCTGTACCGACAATAGAAAGCGCGTTTTGATATAACAGTGCGGCAATTAAACCACCAAACGTCGCTCGTCCTTGAGACCAACTCGGTAATATTTCAACGGTATTAATGACATTTGCTTGTGCCAACATTGCAGAAAAAGACATGTTACTCTCTCCAAAATCATATTTTGACATCGTCAAGATATCAATTTCAGGGAGCGATGCGTGTTCTTTTTGTGAATGGCTAGTTCACATTACAACAAGGCTTTCAAACTTGGCCAAACATTATCCATTAATTGCTGTTGTGCTTGAGCATTAGGATGAATGCCATCAGGCTGCATGAACGCCTCTTTTCCTGCCACACCTTCTAAAAAAAACGGCACAAAAGGCACTTTTTCATTTTTTGCCACGGTGACGAACGTGGACTCAAATGCTTGGTTATACGCTTTGCCATAATTGGGTGGGATTTTCATGCCTAGCAGTAATACTTTGGCTTTTTGTTGTTTGCTTTGCTGAATCATCGCAACTAAGTTTTTATTCATGGCGACAGGGGATTGACCGCGCAAACCGTCATTTCCGCCTAGTTCCAGAATAATAATATCAGGTCGATGTTGCTGTAGAATTTTTGGCAAACGCGCAAGACCACCAGTCGTGGTTTCACCGCTTAAACTGGCATTAATTACCGTATGTTTGCCTTTGCTATGCTGGTCTAGTTTTTGTTGGAGTTTAACCACCCAGCCCTGTTTCACGTCTAATCCATAGGCGGCACTGATGCTATCGCCAAAGACCACGACTTTTGCTGCCCATGCACTTGGTATTATCAATAACCATCCCAATATTAAAGCCACACCATATTTGGTCATTATCATGCCCTCGATCAACGCTGCAATTGTTGTTAACCACCTTAGCAAAATAGTTGACAGTAGTGAGTCTGCACTCACCATTCTGCAACAGATTAGTTTTTCTATTCCCGAAGGCGATAGCGTAGCTATTATCGGTAGTTCGGGTTCAGGAAAGTCAACATTACTGGGCTTATTAGCAGGATTAGATGTCCCCTCGGACGGCAACGTGCAATTATTTGGGCAAGATTTATCCAGTTTAGACGAAGATGCCCGCGCCGCCATTCGTCAGCGTGATGTCGGTTTTGTCTTTCAATCCTTCCAGTTATTACCGCATTTAACTGCTTTAGAGAATGTGCTTCTGCCCTTATCTTTAGCAGGTAAAGAGCAACCTGAGTGGGCTAAAACGTGTTTAGAGCGTGTCGGCTTAGGTCATCGTTTACAACATACCCCTAAACAATTATCGGGCGGTGAACAGCAGCGTGTCGCTCTTGCTCGTGCTTTTGTCAGTCAACCGCGTATTTTATTTGCCGATGAACCGACAGGGAATTTAGATGCCACGACAGGCCAGCAAATTATTGATTTATTATTTAATATGAACCGCGAACAAGGCACGACGCTGGTATTGGTCACTCACGACGAAAATCTCGCCAAACGCTGCCAGCACAGTATTCGTTTAGATGCAGGGCGTGTAGTTGAGCAAGCCCAATGAGCATCCCTCTAAGCAGTCCTTTAAAATTATCATGGCGATTATTTTGGCGTGATTTACGCGCAGGCGAACTCACTTTATTGATTGCCGCCCTCATTTTGGCGATTGCCGCTACCACTACCTTACGTTTTTTTAGTGGTAGTTTAGAGCAAACGCTAGGCCAGCAAGCGGCACGGCTCATCGGTGCCGATTTAGTCGTCACTAGCAGTAGAGGTATTCGCCCTGAATGGTTACAACTCGCACAACAACAAAACTTACAACACACCCAAACCTTAGAGTTTTCGAGTGTCGCGCAACAAGGGGATAACTTTCAATTAAGCTCGGTCAAAGCCGTCACTAAAGGCTATCCCCTTCGCGGACAGCTCAAAATTCGTACCACCAATAGCCCCATTACCACTCACGCTATTCCAGCGGCTGGAACGGTATGGGTAGAAGAACGACTGCTCAATTTACTGAATACTCAAATGGGAAAATCCTTAACCATTGGCGATGCTAATTTCGTTATTACAGGTATTATTGACGAAGATAGCGACCGTAGCGGCGGTTTTTCGGCATTTTCACCTAGCTTATTAATGAATTTGGCAGATGTGCCTAGTACCCATATTATTCAAGTCGGTAGCCGTGTTAACTATCGTTTATTGTTAGCAGGCACACGTTCACATTTGCAAAGTTTTCAAACACAAGCAACACCACTGCTACATCCAGAAGAGCGTTTACTCGACATTAAAACCGCCAATAAACAACTCAATAAGCCAATAAAAACCGCCACCGATTATTTAAGCTTGGCGGCTATTGCTGCGGTATTACTATCGGGCATTGCTGTAGCACTCGCGGCACGTCGTTTTAGCGAACGCCATTTAGACAGCATTGCGTTAATGCGCTCTTTAGGAAGTAGTCGCCGTTATTTAGTGCAGTTGTATAGTGGTCAATTAGCCTTGATTTGGCTGTTTGCGATGTTAGTGGGAGGCTTGATTGGTTTTATCTGCTCACTGGTGTTGTTTAAGTTATTAGCGACGTTATTACCTGTCACCGATCTTGAGTTTGCCCTTAGCCAACCCTTGCTAACAGGTCTAGCGACGGCAACACTGACATTGATTGGTTTTGCTTTACCTGCGTTTATCCGTCTTTATCAAGTCTCGCCTTTACGAGTGATGCGTCGTGAGCTTAGCCCCACACCCTTATCCGCGTTAACGATTACCGCTGTCGCCCTACTCGCGCTATTTGTCTTGTTGGTATTAGAAACTGGGAATTTAATGCTCACCAGTTTAGTGTTGGTCGGCGGTTTGGTTTTAACCCTTATTTTGGGGGGCTTGTGTTATGGCCTATTAAATCGCTTACGTCACAGCACCTTCAACGCGCAAGCCAAACCTCTCAATGCTGCATTTATTGCCTTAAGTCGAGAACCTCGTGCCACCGTTGCACAAATGCTCGCCTTAGCTTTAGGTTTTACCGCGATTTTGTTAGTGGGGACAATTCGGGGTGAGTTATTAGCACAATGGCAACATGATTTACCCGCAAAAACTCCGAACCAATTTGCGGTGACAATCCCTGCTGACCATGTTGATGCCTTAAAAAGTTATTTAGCACAACGAGACTGGCAATCGACTGATTTTTATCCTGTGATTCGTGGTCGTTTAGTTGCGATTAATAATATAGCCACACAAGCAAAGGCCAAAGCAAGTGAAGGCGATAGCCAAGAGCGCGCACTCGACCGTGAGTTAAACCTGACATGGACAGAGAAGCTGCCTGCCAAAAATGAGCTGTTAGAAGGCCAATGGTTTACAGGCCAACAACATGAAGTGTCACTAGAATCAGGTTTGGCCAAGCGTTTATCGTTAAACGTAGGCGACTCATTAACACTGCAAATGGCCGAAGGCTCGGTCACCGCCAAAGTCACGAGTATCCGCAAAGTCGATTGGGATAGTTTTCAACCCAACTTTTACTTAATTTTTCCACGCCATGTTTTAGAGAGTTATCCTGCGACTTATTTAACCAGCTTTTATGTTCCTGCGGCCGATAAAGGCCAACTTAGCGCGTTAATTCGTACTTTTCCAACCGTTATTTTTATTGATTTAGCGGCCATGCTCAATGAAGTGCAAAAGCTGTTAGCGCAGGTTTCACAAGGCGTACAAGTGATTTTAGTATTTATTGTTTTAGCGGGGATATTGGTGTTATTAGCGAGTATTGCCGCCAGCTTAGATACCCGTCGCCAAGAAGCAGCACTGTTACGTGCATTAGGTGCCAGCCGCCGACAACTCCAACAGCGTGTTGGTTTAGAATTACTACTGTTGGGGATTTTGGCAGGTTTATTAGCTGTGGTGATGACAGAAATTATTGCCGCAGGTTTAGCAATACAATTACTCGAAAGCACACCACAGCTACACCCTCAACTGTGGCTATTAACTCCACTGGCGAGTGGCGCATTAACCCTGACAATTGGTTTACTCAGTTTACGCCGTGTTTGGTCAGTGTCACCGATGGTGGTGTTACGAGAAACTTAAAACTCCAACTCCATACCTAATGTCACGCTACGTCGTAATTGTGGTAATTGGACAATGGAAATATCAGACGTTCCTCCTGCTTGATAATAACGGCGGGAGGTGACGTTTTCGACACGCAAAAAAGCATTAACACCTGCGACAATTTGCTCGTAACCCGCGTAAAGATTTAACAAACCATACGCGGGCGACACTAAAGAACGCCCGCCTTTGGCCGCTGAACTGGGCACTCTGCTTTTATCCATTAAATATAGCGTTGGACTAATAAACAACCCTGTTGGCCAACGTACTGTCGAGCCTAATTTCAGTTTATGGCGCGCAGTATAAGGTAAACCTTCGTTAGCTTTATCCGACTCTAAAGTTCCTTCCGTAAAACTATATGCGCCCCAAAAATCGACATTATAACGTTGACTGTTTTTACGATAGCGCGAACTCAACTCAATACCTGATGCAAAGGAAGAACCTAAATTCACCCGTTGTTTGGTTTTTTTAAGAAAGCCACCGTCAATAAAATCACTCACAGGTACAAGCGTATCTGCCGAATACAAAATCAGATTATCTAAGCGTGAAGTATATGCGGTTGCTGTCCATCGTAACTGGCTAGTAGGATTGTAATTAACGACGGCCTCTAAAGCGCGTGCTGTTTCGGGTTGTAAATCAGGATTAGGAATCCTAAAAGTTGACGCGGTATAACGGCCTTGGCTGTCTTGCTGACCGCTAAAACTGCCAAAATGCTCATAGCTGAAGGAAGGTGAAGGTGCTAAAAACGCTTCGCTATACGTAAGACTCATATTAGTTTTAGGTGTGAAACGATATTTCAAACCAAGATAGGGGCTAAAGCTATCACCATAGTCTGAATTATTATCAATACGCGCACCGATTTGTGTGACTAAAGACGATGACCAGCGGGTTTGGTCTTGAGCAAATAACGCAACGTTGTCTTGCACCACTTGAAAAATTTTGACGGGTAAAGTGTTGTTCGTGCCGAAGTAATATAAATTTTGCTCATTAATGGATAGATTTTCGTTATACGGCTGGCTTAAATCGGTCGTTCTCGGTACGGCACTGAGATGTTCATAGACCAAACCCGAAATCAGTTGGTGCGTATCATTAAAACGATACGTCCATTGACTATCTACTGCCATTTTCTGACTATCGGCGTATTTATAACCTGCTTGATAATTACTAAAGACATTATTGTAATAACTGTTTTTATTGAGCTTGTACGATGACCAACTTACTAAAGTATTGGTGCTCCATTGAGCCGTTAATTGTTGCTGAAAACGACTATAAACTGAGAGGAAGGCCTCATCTAAAAACCCACCATATTCATTAGCATTGCTAAGCGTCGAGTAATCATTGGCATAGCGGGCTTGACGATAAGAAACACCAACTTCCAGCTCTGGCGCGATATTAATTCGCCCCCACACACTACGGCTATCCGCTTCACTGGTAAATGGCTGACGCTGTGCCGCACTGACCAGAACGGTATTGCCACTGACATCGCGCAAATCTCCCAAGGCAAATACGTCGGGATACTGCTCAGCCAAAGCCTGATTATTTGAACGTTCGGTATGTGCGCCAAAAACCACAGGGCGATTACCAACATGGCCACGAACAAACAAGTCACCATGTTCGCTATTGGTTTCATTGCCCTCATAACGCAAACTTTGTGAACCATATTGACTGGGCGGCTGAGAAATAATATTAATCACCCCCGCTACCGCATCCGTGCCATAAAGCGCCGAACCTGCGGTCAATAACACTTCAATTTGTTTAGCCATATACAAGGGATAGTTAATACTGACAGGAATCACTTCGCCAGCGGTTGCACCGACACGCACGCCATCTTGCAAGATCAACATTTTGGCATTCCCTGCGATGCCACGCACCGTTAAACGGCTGGTGGTATTGACAGGCCCTTGCAAGTCAACACTGGGCAAGTCACGAAGAACATCGGCAATGTTGCGATATCCACGTTCACGAATTTCTTTTTCTGTTATCACCCATAATGAACCCTGTACCTCGTCCCAATTTTGTTGCGTTCGGGCGGCGGTAACGACAGGAATGGTTGCTAAATCAGCCAAGCTCAACGACAGTAAATCTTCCATAACATAATCGGCATGGGCTTCTCTAGCCAATAGTAAAATTGACGCAAATACGACCTTACGCATCCCAACACTCCTTGCCACTTTTTTGTTTTATCGTGGTTGCTTGGTAAATGCAGAGCTCTTAAAATGTGTATTTTCCGTTCACGCTGAGCTTGTCGAAGTGCTTGCTGTCAATGGTTCGACAGGCTCACCATGAGCGGTGAAGCTTTTGCTTAGATACTTACTGCAGATGAAATATTATTTTAGATTATGGGTTATTTTTAACACAATAATAGGACAGATGGGAAAGTTTCAGGCAAAAAATAAGGGCGCAATCATGCGCCCCTAATCACTCGTCAAATTAACCGTGTTATTTGACGATTTCCAGTAACTCAACTTCAAACACTAAAACAGAATTTGGCGTAATGGGCCCTGAGCCTTGTTCGCCATAAGCCAATGCCGAAGGAATGGTAAATTTATACTTAGAACCCACCGACATCAATTGCACGCCTTCTGTCCAACCTGCAATCACTTGGTTGAGAGGAAAGCTGACGGGCTCATTACGTTTAATTGAACTATCGAAAACTGTACCATCCAATAGTTTGCCTTCATAATGGACTTTTACCGTGTCAGTGGCTTTAGGTTTTTCACCTTTGCCTTCGGTAATGACTTCGTATTGCAAACCCGATGCGGTGACTTTTACGCCTGCTTTTTTAGCATTTTCTGCCAAATGCGCTGCGCCTTTGGTGACATTTTCAGTCAGTGCTTTTTTCTGTTTTTCTTCCGCTTCTTTTTTCATCCGTTCTTGAAAAGCCATTAATACGGTTTTCATTTCTTCTTCTTTTAATGCACCGTCTTTTTTGGCATACGCGTCTTTAAAACCTGCCGTATAGCTGTCGATATCCAGCGTTGTCACAGCATTACTCATCGACTTGGCCGTCATATAACCAATACTGTAGGCGGCTTTCGCGTCTTCAGTTTCTAATTTAGGAGTGACTTTTTTTTCTTCAAAACAGGCGGTGATGCTAAGACCCATCATCACAATAATACTGCTGCTAAGTAGCTGACGTTTCATCATTTATCGTTGTTTCCTTTGAAGGTAAAAATAGTTTTTAGCCACGTTTTTTAACGGGACGTTTCACACCTGCGCCTGTGTCTCTAGGCGGCAAGCCTGTGTGCTGGGTCAAAATACGCCCTTTTTTAGCAGTCACTTTTAATGACACGCCTTCTTGTTCACTGGAGTTTTTCTTCCGTGGACTTTGATAAGTGCCTGTCATTGCAGGTTGAAAGGTTGGAATCAAATGCTGTTTACCGTTTCCAATTAAATCGGCACGTCCCATTTCTTTTAACGCTTCACGCAACAATGGCCAGTTATTCGGGTCATGATAACGCAAGAATGCTTTGTGTAAACGACGACGACGATCACCTTTTACAATTTCTACACCTTCGCTTTTGCGCGTCACTTTCTTTAAGGGGTTTTTGCCTGAGTGATACATCGCTGTTGCGGTAGCCATCGGTGAAGGATAAAAAGTTTGTACTTGGTCAGCACGGAAACCATTTTTCTTCAGCCATATCGCCAAGTGCATCATGTCTTTATCGGTTGTTCCCGGATGCGCGGCAATAAAATAGGGGATTAAGTATTGTTCTTTACCTGCCTCTTTCGAGAAACGGTCAAACAATTGTTTAAACTTATCGTATGCACCAATGCCCGGCTTCATCATTTTGGATAACACACCTTCTTCGGTATGTTCAGGAGCGATTTTTAAATAGCCGCCCACATGATGCGTTACCAACTCACGCACATACTCTGGTGAACGTACTGCCAAGTCATAACGTAAACCTGAACCAATCAGGATTTTTTTCACGCCTTTTAAACTACGCGCACGACGATATAACTGGATTAAGTGTGAATGATCGGTATTTAAGTTTTCACAAATATCGGGATAAACACACGAAGGTTTACGGCACGCGGCTTCAATCTTGGGAGATTTACAGGCCAAGCGATACATATTAGCCGTAGGGCCGCCTAAGTCAGACACAACCCCCGTAAAGCCCGGTACATCACGCATTTTTTCGATTTCACGAATAATGCTATCTTCGGAGCGATTTTGAATAATCCGTCCTTCATGTTCGGTAATCGAACAAAAAGTACAGCCCCCAAAACAACCACGCATGATATTGACCGAAAACCGAATCATGTCATAAGCAGGAATTTTGGCATCACCATAGGCTGGATGTGGCACACGCGCATAAGGCAAATCAAAGACATAATCCATTTCTTCAGTGGATAATGGAATCGGCGGCGGATTGAGCCAGACTTCTTGCTCACCATGTCGTTGCACTAAGGCACGAGCGTTACCCGGATTGGTTTCTAAATGCAGCACCCGATTCGCATGGGCATACATCACAGGGTCACCTTTTACTTGCTCAAACGCAGGTAAGCGAATCACCGTTTTTTCACGCGGCGGCATACGGTGTTTTAAAGCATTACTCGGTTGGAGGGTGACGATTTGCACATCACTTTCAGATAAGCCTTTGTCTTTTTCGACTTCGCACACCGCTAAGTCTTGCGTATTCACATAAGGATTAATAATCGGGTCAACGCGCCCTACTTCGTCAACGTTGGTAGAGTCCAGCTCAAACCAACCTTCAGGGGTATCACGGCGCATAAAAGCAGTGCCACGAATATCGGTAATCGTCCGAATATCATCACCATTAGCGATACGGTGAGCAATATCAACAATCGCTCGTTCGGCATTCCCAAATACTAATAAATCGGCTTTCGCATCTAATAACAACGAACGACGGACTTTATCTTGCCAATAATCATAATGGGCAATACGGCGTAAGCTGGCCTCAATACCTCCCATGACAATCGGTACATGGGGAAAGGCTTCACGAGTACGTTGGGCATAAACAATGGAGCTACGATCTGGACGATGACCACCTTGTCCATGCGGAGAATAAGCATCATCGGAACGAATTTTGCGATCAGCCGTATAACGGTTAATCATCGAATCCATGTTACCCGCTGTCACGCCAAAAAATAACGACGGTTCGCCGAGCTTTTTGAAGTCGGCGGCAGAGTTCCAATCAGGTTGCGCAATAATCCCCACTCTAAAGCCTTGCGCTTCGAGTAAACGACCAATAATCGCCATACCAAAGCTAGGATGATCGACATAAGCATCGCCTGTGACCAAAATAATATCGCAGGTATCCCAACCCAAAATATCCATTTCGGCACGACTCATCGGCAAAAAAGGTGCAGCACCAAAACATTCAGCCCAATACTTATCATAGGCAAATAACGGTTTTAGTGGTGAAGGAACAGTTAAGCGGGACACAGACATGACGAACGACTCAAAAAACAACCTGCGTATTGTACCCGACTCTGCGTCAAAAAGGATGGCGGGAAATCAATGCCTTATTAAAAGTACCGTTTGTTTTGAACATCAACTGAAAACGATTAATGCGTCACAAATTGTGCCTGAGTACACATATCTAAAGTGTGCGGGTAAAATATTTGCATAAGTTTTCACCAAGACGCTTTATTTATAATCAGCACTTCAGTCATAATCGACGATTGACTACCGCTTATCGGATATGGATCCACCTGCGCCTGCATATTGTGGCGGAATAAGCGTGAAAGATTATAAAAAACAAATCTAGGAAGTTGTCAAAGGTGTCTATTGTGTCTAGTCCGACAAAAGCAACAACTGAAACATCTAATACTGGCGAAAATTTACCACAACTTATTTCGCCCAAAACAATGGCGTATATTCATACCGTATTACAAGAACGTCCGTTTTTTCTGTACTTTGAAAATGATATTGAGTCCCGTTTCTATGCTAAACGCGCCGAAGAATATCGACGTTTGGTTTCTGTTGGTAAACTCCTGTTTCTTGCGCTATATGCTGTCATTGCTGCTATTGCCATTAAAGCCTTTCCTCTTGCTGTCATGTCGGACGATCAATTTGTTTTAAAATATGTTTTAGCACCTATTGGGGGGCTATTGTTATTAGTGATGCTACTTGCTGACAAGCCTTTTTTTCAGACTAATTATCAGTGGCTAGCCACTCCCGTCAGCACCATCATCTTATTTTGCGTCATGATGGCAAGTGTTACGACAGTAGATAGTAACTTCGCCCAACATGCTGCTTATGATGTCATTATCATCGTGACAATTATTAGTTTCGGTTTAAGGGTTCAATTTCCGGTTTGTTTGTTAATTATTTGTCTTGCTGCGGTGATGACCATTTTAACCACCGTTAGTTTAAATTGGAAAATCGACTGGTTTAAGTTTTCTCACTATTATGGTCTAGGCTCGGCAATAACCTTGATTATTGTTGGCCTTATTGAACGCCAAGAGCGTTTTGCTTTTCTGCAAGAAATGATAGTTGCTCATCAAACCGTTGAATTAGATCGACTTAATCGCGCACTTGATCGTGTTTCCCGTGAAGATCCATTAACCAGTTTGGCCAACCGCCGTGCCTTTGATGAATCTTTACATAAAGAATGGGAGCGAGCGAAGCGCGACCAGCAAGGTATTGCCATGTTATATATGGATGTGGACTTTTTTAAGCTTTACAATGATACTTATGGTCATAATATCGGCGATGTTTGTTTACGTCGAGTGGCTCAAACCATCAAACAAGCCTTACGCAGACCTGCGGATTTAGCCGCTCGTTATGGCGGTGAAGAGTTTGTCGTGCTACTGCCGAATACCGATATTGAAGGTGCAATAGATGTTGCACAGCGCATTATTAAACATGTTGATGCGCTGGCTTTACCACACAGCCGCTCGAAAGTAGCCAGCTTTGTGACCCTGAGTATTGGCGTAACCTATTTAGTTCCGACCAACCTAAATACCTTAACGGCATTTTTAGCGAAAGCGGATGCGGCACTTTATAAAGCCAAAGAAAATGGTCGTCATCAATATCAGTTGGATATTTAGTATGGATAAATGCGACTTAGTTGTGGGTTATGACACACAGTGCTGATCCTGATGGCTTGTTAGAGCCATTAATCTCCGAGCTTGTCACTGACAGCTCGCTGTCTCATTACGTTCAAAATTTGATTCAACAACAACCCATCTTAGTTCGCTTTCGTCCTGATATTGAGCATTGTTTTCACACCAAACGTACGCAAGAATTCAGTCAGATTTTTCGTATTGCCTCCGCCTTATGGCTATTATTATTTGTAGTGATTTTTTTAGGGACTTATTTAAACTTCCCTTATATTTTCCAAAGCAATGAGTATCTTATTTGGCAAAGCACTTTTGCTTTTACGACACTCACTGTTATTGGCCTAAGTATCTGTGCCTACATCCCCAAATCACACTTTTTTGTTCATCATTATATTATCGCCCCACTAATCACTTTATTACTCTATCAACTATTAGTTGGCAGTCTCGCTCTCCCTGATGGGCAAATGAATATCTATGCTTCATACAATATTATTCTCACCATGGTCATTGCTATTTTTAGCCTACGTTTACTTTGGCAAAAAACCATTTTAATTATTGGCTGTAGCGCGCTTATGGCAGGCGCAACATTATTTATTAATGGTTGGCATATCGTAACATTACAATTTCTACACGCTTTCGTGTTAGTGGCCACGGTTTTATTAAGCATTGCTTTTTTTGTCGAACGCCGAGAAAGACTCAGTTTTTTACATGAAGTCTTAGTCGCGGTTACTTCGCATGAACTGGCAAGAATTAATACCCATTTAGCCACGATTGCCCGTGAAGATGCTTTATCGGGTCTCGCTAATCGACGGGCATTTGATGACTGTCTCGAAATGGAATGGGATCGTGCTCGCCGCGAAGAGCAGCCGTTGTCATTACTATTTATAGATGTCGATCATTTTAAACTCTACAACGATACCTATGGTCATGCGGCAGGTGATGACTGTTTAAGGCAAGTTGGCCAAACGATGAAAAAGACTTTACTACGCCCTGCTGACAGTATTGCCCGTTATGGTGGTGAAGAATTTGTTGTGTTATTACCATGTACCGATGCGTTGGGCGCAGAAGAAGTCGCTGAGCGTGTGATTCGTGCGATAGATGTTTTAGCTATTCCTCACAAACGCTCCTTAGTCGCTTTTCATGTGACCGCCAGTATTGGTATCTGTACCATTATGCCTCACGAACACCATACTATTTCATTACTATTAGAAAATGCCGATGCCGCCTTATATAAAGCAAAAACAGCAGGGCGACATTGTTTTAAACATTATCAAGAGCCTACCAACAGCATTAAATTTAACTTTCAGGGCTGAAAACTCTTGAACACTCAGACTTATACTTAACGAAGAGTGTAGTCTTTTTTTGAGTCAATCATGCTAAGACAAGATAGCCGTTCCAACAACTTATTAAATAATGATACCGACACCCTCGCCTACGTCGAAACCACTATTGCCCAAAAAAATATTGTTTTTAAGTTCCCTAAACAACTCGAAGAACGCTTTATTTACAAACGAGCCAAAGATAGCCAAGCATTTATTCATACAGGTCGTTATTTGTTGGTGCTTTTGTTTTTAACTATTTGTCTTAATGTTGGATTGTTTTTCTCGGATATCGTTTTTTATAATAATTTTGAGGTTGTTAAGTCAACTTATCTGCCGTTAGCTATCGCCATCGCTTTTATTATTCTTTCGCCTAGGCTTGAATATATTCAACGCTATTTTTATCACTTCATGGCACCCGTCAGCATTTTTATTTTATATATTATCATTAATCTTTCCATTATGTATGATGGTGACTATTCTGATTTTGTCATTTATCATTTGATGACCGCCATTAGTTTAATGGCTTTTGGCTTGCGTTTTATTTTACCTTTATTTGTGACCATTTTATTTTCTGCTGCATTTTTTAGCATTACTTACGCTCACTTTAACAACCTCCCCATTATCTACGCAAAATTTAGTAACTATTATATTGTTTACTCTTTAGTGGTGATGGCTTTAGCCGCGATTAGTGAATGGCATGAACGTATTGCTTTTTTACAAAGTTTATTATTGACGCACCAAACCGAAGAATTAAAAAAGCTGAATGAAGAACTCGATCAAATGGCGCATGAAGATGCGCTCACAGGTATTGCTAATCGTCGTTGTTTTGATGAGGTTTCACGCAAGGAATGGGATCGCGGCTTGCGTGATCAACAACCGCTGACCTTATTATTATTGGATGTCGATTCGTTTAAAAAGTTTAATGATTTTTATGGTCATGGTGAAGGGGATAATTGCTTACACAATATTGGCCAAGCACTTAAAGCCAGCGTCATGAGAACATCGGATGTTGTCGCTCGTTATGGCGGCGAGGAATTTGTGATTTTGCTTCCCAACACCAAAATCGGTGGCGGCATTAAAGTTGCCGAACGGGTCAGCAGTTTTGTTGATGGTTTAGCGATTAAGCACGAATACTCCGATGCCGCTGCCCATGTCACCATTAGTATCGGTATTACTTCCATGACCGCTGACCATGAGCACAGTATCACGGATATGCTCAAACAAGCCGATATCGCCCTCTATCAAGCCAAAGCCAATGGCCGTCATCAATATGTGGTTTATTCGGACATTACAACATCGCCAACAGTTTCTTCATTGCTGTAGGTAAACCCAACTCTCCTGCTTGCAACACTGAACACCACTGACTGTCGCTATCGGCCAGCAAACTCGGAGTCGCTAGAATGCGTATAGGTTGTAGCTGCAAATGATAATGGCTAAAGGTATGAGAAAAGCAGGTTAAATAATCAATATTTGGATCATCAATCCCGTACTTTTGCTTGAGCATTTGTCGTAACTCATCTTCACTATCGGCAACGATTTCAGGCAAACACCACAGACTACCCCAAATACCCGTCGGTGGACGTTTGACCCACAACACTTGCTGTTGCTGGTTTTCAAGAATCAGAAAATAAGCTTTTTTGGTGGGAATACTTTTACTTTTCTTTTTTTCAGGAAACGCAGTAGGTGTGCCTAAAGCAAATGCCTGACATTGCGACTGTAATGGACAATATAAACATAAAGGTTTAGAGCGTGTGCATACCGTTGCGCCTAAATCCATCATCGCTTGGGTGTAAGCCCCTACCCTCTCGTGAGGTGTTAACGTCTCAGCTAATGTCCATAACGTCTGCTGTGTATCTGCATTATTAGGTTCACCTGTAACCGCCGCAAAACGCGCTAATACGCGTTTGACATTACCATCCAAAATTACGCCGCGCTGTTGACACGCTAAGGCTAAAATCGCACCTGCTGTGGAACGGCCAATGCCTTTTAACGCCATTAAATCCTCTAGCGTTTGTGGAAACTCACCACCTTGAGCCGCTACTTGTTGTGCCGCATGATGTAAATTCCGCGCCCGAGCGTAATAACCTAAACCTGCCCAATGCTGTAACACTTCATCTTCAGGTGCATTCGCCAAATCAACAACAGTGGGAAAGCTGGCCATAAAACGCTGATAATAGGGAATCACTGTTGCGACTTGGGTTTGTTGCAACATAATTTCCGACACCCATACCCGATACGGCGTGGTATTTTCTTGCCAAGGCAAATGATGACGGCCATGCTCATCAAACCACGTTAATACAGCGGAGGCAAAATTAAAGGGTGAAGTCATAGTGAAGTGCATAGCGCGGGGGTGAAAGAAGCGACATTGTCGCGGGTTGGAGGGAGGGATGCAATAAGACAGTTTTATCGGTATCACATTCAAAGCGGCTTGGCTTCGACTCCGCTCTGCCACCGTAAACGCTCCCTGAGCGGAGTCGAAGGGGCAAATCAATATTTACCCCCCTTATTGGGTAATTTCCCCCGCCAAATCAGTCAACATCAACGCTCCGATAAACTTCGGCGACCATTGATAATTGCAACCGTGATTAACCGCCAATAAAACCGTCAGTTTGGTTAATGCCGCAATCGGTGCCATATCTTTGGCATCGACCGCGTTAACGTCACAGAGCCAAGAACCTGCCTCATAACTATTGGCGTTGACCAAACCTGTGATTACCTGCGTACAATTCACGATAACTATATTTTGCTCGCTCGCCGCCTTTAATGCCTGATACATCATACCGTCTGTAGCATTTTTCGCACTGCCAGACGGGAAGCTACCCGCACCATAGGACTGTAAAATAATGCCTTTCACATAAGGTATCGATATTGCACTATTAACAAAATGAGCTAGAACATTACTTTGCTGACTGTAAAACACGGGATAAGCGGCTACGTTAATAACCATGTTTTCGTCGATACAACGATTAATTTGAACAAGTTGATTCTTTAAAATGGCAATATTTTCAGGGTGACTTAGTGCTGTTTCGGAATGGTTGGCGACATAACGAAGAGCACGATGATTCGGCGCGAAGGTTGAATCATGCTGTCCTAAAGCTGGATAATTTGGCGAAGAAAACGCATCAAAGGCGTGGGTATTTGTTTTTAAGCTGCGATTACCGCGCAAGAGTTGCTGATGAAAATAAACGCCCACTTCTTTTATGCCCGCATAGACCGCTGATATCGCTCCATAAATATTATTAAGCGCATCGGTATTTTCATACAAACTTAATGAGGATGTTAACGACTGCTGAGCAAACAATGGCAATTGTGAACCTGTGACAATCACAGGCTTATCTAATGCAGCAACTATTTGGCCTTCCTTATTTAATCCCGTCAATAAAAACGACAAAGCCGATGCAGTCCAAGTCATCGTATCTGTGCCGTGTAAGACGATGAACGCATCGTAATCCGCATAATAGTTAACGATTTCACTCGCGATTAAACACCAATCGGAAGGCTGAATATTGGTGCTGTCTAGCGTGGTCGCAAAATTGCTAAAGCTAATGCTAATTTCTGCGTGTTTTGTTTTAATGATAGCTGTGATTACAGAGTGAAAAGCTTGATAGAACGCATCGCTCGACATAGGCGCAAGTGGATTGCCAAGACAGCCAATCGTGCCGCCTGTATAAATTATGCAGACCCTCATCACAATCAACCCTGTAGGGGCGAATTTATTCGCCAAAAACATATTTTTCAAGGCGAATAAATTCGCCCCTACAATTTAATGTTTAAACAACTTTTGCAGTTGCTCATTCACTTTATCACCCATTTGACTATTCAGTTTTTCGACGGCTTTTTTACTGTCATCGCTCAGTTTAACATTGGCTTTTTGCACAGCCTCATCCAGTTTTAACTGGGCTTTCGCTTGTGCTTCGGTTTTTTTCGCTTCAAATTCCGCTTTTAACTTTTGTGCTTTTTCGCTATTTAATAATGCCGATGTCGCCATCTCGCGCACGGCTCGACTATCGACCGTACATAATTTAGCCGCCGCACTAATATTGCCTTTACAACGAATAGGAATCGGATAATTAGCCATACCCTCGCCAGCTACTGATTTATCCAAATGCAGTTTAAAGCTGTAGTCGGCCTCCATATTGACCAGATTAAAGCTACCACCACCTTCAATTTTGCCTTTCTTTAAATCCGCATTTAGTGACTTGGTATTCACCAAACCATTCTTAATATCTGCCTCACCCAAGAAACTGGAGATTTCAGTATCGTTTTGTTTATTGGCAATGGTCTTTGCGTCTTGGGCTGATAAAAACGGAGCTAAAGCTTTATTGTTGCTTAATTCGGTCAATGCTAATTGCATGATGTTCACGCCCTTAAACACGCCATTATCAAATTTTAACGCGCTATTGCCACTCACCGAGCTTGTCCATGCTTGTACGGTATTGCCCGTTAACTGCAATTTTCCCTGAAACGCCGTTTTACCCGCAAAGAGATCTTTTTTGGTAAATTGCTGAATAACCGTGGCAATATCAATTTGTTGAATATTGGGTTGTACGGTAACGACTGGCTCTTTGCCGCGCACATCAATCGTCGTTGGCAAATTGAATGTTCCGTTATAAATGCTGCCGCCCAATTTAGATACTTGCACTATGCCACCATTAGCAATAGTCACTACTTGCAATTGTTTAATTGGGTAGTTCATCGCGGTTAACGAGCCTATCGTCAGTACCACATCGACATTTTGTTTTTTTAGCAACTCAATCGGTAATAAACCGCCTGCACTGGGTTTGGCATTCGGGTCAGTGGGTGGCAAATAACGGTCAACGTTGATTTTATCTATCGCTAAACGGGCATACAGTTTTTGCGTTTTCAGGTCAGAAATGCCCGCATCACCCGTTAAGGTACTTTCATCAAGCTGAACTTTCATGCCTTTGAGTAACATACTTTGGTCATTACCACTGATTTGGCTATTCACACTCACCGTTTTTAAGGTGTTTGCGTCTTTCATCACGGGAATCGCCATGCCTAAATCTTGCATTAATTGGCGTAAATTAAATGGTGACGTGCTGATATTACCGCTCACGGTCATGCCTTGAGTCACGGGAGTATTCGGTTTAGCCGTCGCTGCTAAGGCAGGTAAATAGGCTTGGAGCTGGCCTTTGGTTTTAATACTTAGCGCATCTAAATTAAAACCATTGAGCGCGACTTTTCCTTCTTTCCAATTCGCACTAATCGGTGCGGTTAAATGAATGGGCATGACTTTGGGGAAGGCTTTATCACTCAAACTGGCTTGTAAATCGAGTGGCGCAAAATTGACGGCACCTGAGGTTAAATTCGCAGTAATTGCGCCTTTGATGTTAGCTGTAATGGGTGCAGGACGTGTTGGGTCGGGATACGCAGCATCGGCTTTGATATTGGCCAAACTAACAATTTGCTGTTTTAAGTCCGCCGTAATGGCTGCATTGAGCTTCAGCGTAGCAGGACTTTTAAGATTGGCCGCAGGATAACTTGCGTCAACCGTTAAGCTCGGCATTTGTACTTGCTGCGTGCCTAAATTGGCATGAACATCACCCAATACTTTCACCGTTGCGGGTGATTTTAGGCTTTTTTCGGGATAACTCGCCGCGAATTGTAAACCTGTAATATCCACTAATTGCTGCTTCATATCGGCAACAATTTTACCTGCCATCTCAACATGGGCAGGCGATTTTAAGGCAGGGTCTTGATAATCAACAATCAGTTTTAAGCCATCAACGGTATGCACTTGCGCTTTCATATCGGCGACAACATCGCCTTGCACATCAATAATCATCGGTGCTGGTAATAACGTGCCTTCTACATGACTACGTGCGGTTAAGCCTTTTAAGGTGTAACGCTCGGCCTCTTGTTCTAACTGTATGCTGGCATTTAGGTCATTATCGGCAATCAAGGTTTTGCCTTGACCATCTTTTTGGTTATAGGCAAATTTCACATGAATGGGGAAGGCTTTTTTCAGGTCAATGTCACTGGCTTGCACTAATAGTTTATCTAACTGACCTTCGGTCTGCGTTTTTTCATCTTTAAACGCTAAAGCACTATTGGAGATATTGAGTAATTTGATATTAAATTCAATTTTTTCGGACTTATCTTCAGGCTGATTTTTCAACTTATTTAACATCTTATCCCAACTAGTTGTACCGTTGGCATATTGAACAAAATTCAAGGTTGCACCATCAAGCAATACCGAATCAATGGCCATTTTTTTCGCCAATAACGGCATTACTTGCACACTGACAGTGGCTTGTTTAATCGCCACTAAATTTTGTTTGGCGGCTGTATCTGTGAGCGTGGTTTTACCGAGTTTTAAGCCAATTTGTGGCCATAACTGCCATTCAATACGGTCACTTATCACCAAATCCATATCGGTTTTATCTTTAACGACAGTATAGATTTCTTGCTTATAGTCGTTAGGATCAATGACAAATAAAATAAAAGCCATCACTCCCAAGATAAGAACGAGAATACCACCCAGACCCAGAGCAATGATTTTGGCAATTTTGGACATGATAGATTTCTGTATTGTATTTAAAGAGGAAACAAAAAAGGCGCGACTAAAAAGTAACGCCTATTGTCTCGATGAGCAAGTAGAGATTCGTGTTTCGGCAATGCTTATTAATGCCGCCAACGAACGACTTGCTCTGATGGTGCAGGGGTTGGCGTGCTACAACGACTCGAGCAGCTCGAACAACCACTATCACAACCGCCACCACTGATTGCTGGCGTTAATATTTTTGACAAGTTTGTCCAGCCTTGTCGTGCGACAATATTCGCAAGACGTTGTTGCTGTTGAGCGACAAACGCCGAAAAAAACCGCCTAAGTGTGACCCAAATACTCCACAAGACAATCAAAACGACGATGATTGTTTCGGTCATGATAATGCCACCGCCACTTGATAAGTGATAAAAGACGCTAAATACGCTAAGGTAAACAAGTAAAAGGTCATCAAACCGACCAATTTCCACGAACCCGTTTCCCTCTGTACTGTCGCCAACGTCGCCAAGCATTGCGGTGCAAACACAAACCACACCAATAACGACAATGCCGTCGCTAATGACCATTGACTGGCAATTAACGAGCCTAATTGCTGACTCACGGCATCGTCATTGCCCGACAAGGCATACACCGTTCCTAGAGCCGCAACCACCACTTCACGAGCCGCCATACCTGGAATGAGCGCAATACAAATTTGCCAAGTAAAGCCAATCGGCGCAAACACCCACACCAAAACATGACCTATTTGCCCTGCCCAACTGTAATCAATTGCTGGCAAGGTGGCATTTTCAGGAGCATGAGGAAAAGTCAGCAACACCCATAACAATACCGTCAACGCTAAAATAATACCGCCAACTCGTTTAATAAAAATACTGGCACGTTCATATAAGCCCAAACTGACATTGCGCCAATCAGGAAAGCGATAACTCGGTAATTCTAATAATAAAGCGTGTTCGCTTTTATCGCGGCGCACATATTTCATCACCAACGCCACTAATAAGGCACTGGCAATACCGCCAACATACAGGGCAAATAACACCAAGCCTTGTAAATTAAACAATCCTGCTACCGTTTGCGTCGGAATAAACGCACCAATCAACAAAGCATAAACAGGCAAACGCGCCGAACAGGTCATCAATGGCGCAACCATAATCGTCGTTAAACGGTCACGTGGGTCACTAATACTGCGAGTGGCCATAATTCCCGGCACGGCACACGCAAAGCTGGATAAAAGGGGGATAAAAGCACGGCCTGTTAATCCTGCTTTAAACATTAAACGGTCGAGCAGAAAAGCGGCACGCGGTAAATAACCCGATTCCTCTAACGATAAAATAAAGAAAAAGAGAATTAAAATTTGCGGTAGAAAAACCAGTACACCACCGACACCCGCTATAATGCCATCGACCAATAAACTTCTTAATAAACCGTCGCTTAATGAAGAGGTGACGGTATCGCTGACGACAGCCATCAGGCTTTCGATGCCGTCCATAAACGGGGCAGCCCATGCAAACACCGCTTGAAAAATCAAAAACATCAATACCGCAAGAATCACCAAACCCCATACAGGATGCAATAACACACGGTCTAATACGTCATCACGTTCATCGGTGGTACGTGGCATAACCACTGCGTCGGCCAGTATGAGACGAACTTCTTGGTGAATATCTTGATTGTCCGCAATAGGCAGAGGTGTTAATGCCTCTGACTCTAAGACGCGCAATAGTTGGTCAATGCCTTGTCGTTTAACCGCGACTGTTTCGACGACAGGCACGCCTAAATGCTGCGCCAACTTGCTGGAATCAATGATAATGCCACGTCGTTTGGCATCGTCCATCATATTCAGCACTAAGATCATCGGCCGACCTAAACGACGAACCTCGACAGCAAAACGTAAATGTAAGCGTAAATTCGTGGCATCAACGACACAAACTAAGACATCAGGTAGGGATTCATTGGCTAATTCGCCCAAACAGACGGCACGGGTTATGGCTTCGTCTGGACTAGTGGCTTCTAAACTATAGGCCCCGGGCAAATCCAGCACACTTAAACGACGGCCTGAGGGTAAATTGACAAAGCCTTCTTTACGCTCAACGGTGACCCCTGCGTAATTGGCGACTTTTTGCCGTGCACCTGTTAATTGGTTAAACAGCGAGGTTTTGCCACAATTTGGATTACCCACAAGTGCAATTTGTTGCAAGGTGTTGGTCATGCGGCTAGTTCCTCGACGGTAATGCGCTGAGCCTCGCTTAAACGTAAGGCAAAACGGGTAAAGCCGACTTGTACCACGATCGGGTCACCACCAAAAGGCGCTTTGGCAATCAAACGCACAGACTCCCCTGCCACAAAACCTAATTCGATTAAACGAGAGGCAATAGGGTCTGCTTCGCCATGTACATCAACAGAGCAAACAACCGCCGCCATATTTTTAGCTAATTGAGAAAGACGCACAGCAATATCAATCCAAATACAAATAAGAATCATTATTAAGTTTACGCTTAGCGGCGGTGCTGTCAAACAGAATCGTGTGATGACTAAAACAAATGACCCATTTTCTCTTCTTTGGTGTCTAGGTATTGGTCATTATGCGGATTACGCCCCGTCATTAACGGCACACGCTCGACGACTTGAATATGGTGTTTTTCTAAAGCGGCCACTTTGAGGGGATTATTGGTCATTAACCGTACTTGGCTTACACCCAAATGCTTGAGCATTTCTTCACACATACTATATTCACGCAAGTCGGGGGCAAAACCTAATTGCTCATTGGCTTCAACCGTGTCTGCGCCTGCATCTTGTAGGGCATAAGCACGTACTTTGTTGACTAGACCAATGCCCCGCCCTTCTTGACGTAAATATAAAATCACGCCGCGTCCTGCCTGAGCAATGTTGGTCATTGCGGCTTCAAGCTGGGGGCCACAATCACAGCGTAATGAGCCAAAACCATCACCCGTTAAACACTCAGAATGCACACGCGCTAAGACAGGTTGACCATCGGCGATATTACCCATGCTAAGGGCGATATGTTCTTGTTTAGTATCACTTTCTTCAAAGGCATGAATTGAAAAGTGACCATGACGAGTGGGTAATTTAGACGTAGCGATAAAAGTAATTGACACGCGGGACAGCTCTCGGCGACAAAATATAATGGCTGATTGTAGCAAGAGTGAAGGCTTTGGTGGAATAATTAGAAGGACTGGGGGGTTTTGGCTGTTAGTTGTCCTGTAATGCTGACTGGATACGCTTGTTTAATTACCAAACAATAGGAACTTGATACTTGCTAAAGGCACTATCTACCGAAATAATCGCCATATTTTCTAATAGTGCTTGTGCAATCATAATGCGGTCAAAAGGGTCATTATGATGCAATGGTAAATTTGCCAAATAATCAATATGCTTGAATTCTATATTTAACAAGCCAATGTTATTACGATTGACACTCGTATCTATAAGCTCAGCCAGCGAAACGTCTAATGACAATTTTCCTAACTGGCTTTTAATTTGCATCTCCCAAGGCGAAGCAATACTCAAATAAATGTCATGAAGGCCAGATGTTAATAAACCCATAACATTTGACGATAAACGACTGGGTTGTGTGTTCAACCAAATAAATGCATGAGTATCTAACAATAACTTCACAAGACTCCTCCGCTTAGCCAAAAGTCATCTGACAATGGTGCATCAAAATCATCACTCATGGTGATTTTAGACGTAAACAAACCCACACTAATTGGCTTTAATGTTTTTTGTATATCGTCATAAATAACAATAACGCGCGCTTTATGCGCCTGAATGTCCTTAGGTAGTTGTAGATGGATTTGTTTATTGCTGTCAATTTCAACAGGAAATTCTATGGCCTGCATGATTTAACCTCCAAAGTTGACTTGTCTTGCTCTCGGCTAAAATCGTTATCTTGGCCAACATTAGGTATGGAGGTTAAAATATCAATAAAGTTTTTTTTGGGTTTTACTTGATAACGCGATTTGACAAAAGCTATAAAATCAATAACCTGCTCCTGTGCGATAGGTGGCAAGGCATCAAAGTCGTGTAGCACTGTAGACGGTAACATGGCTATATTACTCTTAGATAATAGGATGAATAATAGTACCGAAGCATTTGTGTAGCAATATAACGGTAAAATTTGTGTTTTGGCGGATGATTGCGCCGTAATACTTACGTGCCTGCTTACTTCCTAAAAGTTGAAATTGTTGTTATTTCCATGTCCACAAAGATTTTTCTGTGGGTAACCACTCGTGACTATAAATTTGCCCCCTATCTTTTGGAGGCTTTGCAGCACCACGCCTGCCTTCGTTTATGCCCCAAAAATATACATCTCCGTTAGCTAACAAGACCGCATTGGCTGACTTTGCCTCAACACTTAAAGCATTAGAAAAAGTATCAACTAAGATGGGCAAAGGCTCCATATTGTGTTGCAAAGAATGAATTGTTGGGAATCGCACACTATCTCCCCATTGCCATATTCTACCTTTTTCGTCCAAAGCAATGCCCGATGCAAGCTTTGCTGCAATACTTTTAACTCGGCCAATATTTTTAACTTTGACGGGGGTAGTATAGTCTTGAAAATTTCCTTGACCCAACCTACCTGCATGATTGTCACCACTTTGCGCCCATACAAAACCATCAGCACTGAGTACATAAATCACGTTACTCATAGCGACATCTGCAATAAACAAGGGAAAATCATATTTTTTAGGTAAACTAGCAATGACACTACCATGTAAAAAAAGATCTGTTCCCCAGTAATACACCTCACCCTTACTTGTTAAAACTGCACTTTGACCTGCCGAGGCAATGACTTTAACGGAATTCACGTCTGTCCAAATTACACTAGGATTAGGGTGTGCTAAATTATCTTTTGGCGAAGATCCAAGCTCCATACCACTGTTGCTTCCAAAGCCCCAGACTCTACCTTGTTTATCCAACGCCAAAGAATGGCCTGTGGCCGCTGCCACACTCACAATATTTTCTAATCCAACAATTTGTTTGGGTGTTGCCGAAAACCCCTTATCCGTTTTATAGCCCAATTGACCGTATTTATTATCACCCCAACTCCACACGGTGCCATCTCGCCTTAATGCAAGAAAATGTGCGCCGTTTCCAGCCACCTCAATAAAATCAGTCATTCCTTCAATTTTGGTTGGTATATAACGTGACGAAAACTCACGCCCGTCACCCATCTCCCCATTAGATGCGCCACCCCAACTCCACACTGATCCATCTTCTTTAACTCCAACCGTCGTCCGCCCACCAATCGCCAACTTTTTATGCGCCGTATTTACAGGCAACGGAGTTTCAAAGGGGCGGGTATCGCCTTTTTCGGCTAGTACACCACCTAAAACGGATGATCTTGAAGGTACTATCGAAGCACAAGCCCCTAAATTAAGAGCAATAGCCATACAAATGATAGATTTTGAAAGAGAAGATAAAGACATAACAGTGGCTTCCTGCGTAGTTATATTCGCCTATGCAACACACCAAAATAAACTATGTGACTACACAAGCCTTTGCTTTGACTAACACTTTTTATTTATTTCACTTCCCCGTCAACTTCAACCGACTCCCATCATGCGTCATATTCACCCGCCCTAAAAAGCTCATGCCTAATAACACAGGAATATTGTCTTCCGTGTCGCGGACACTGGCTTGCACACTGGTGACAGTGATTGAGCCAACCTTGACTTTATCTAATAATAAAATCCAGTTTTTCACTATCCCGTTCGCCGTTGTACTTGCACTTACTTGGCCTAAACGCCGATAGTCAATGCCTAGTCGCTGAGCATCTTTACGGTTCATGGAGACAATATTTGCGCCTGTATCCACCAAAAACTCGACAACATTGCCATTAATCATGCCGTTGGTTATAAATTGATTACTGGCATTAGCACTGATTTCTACCGAACCCTGACTGGTGCTGCTTTTTTGAATACCACTATAATCTTGACCCAAACCAAAAATACGCTCTTTGCCACCAATGCTCAGGCGAGCCTCTTGAGAGTTGACCGCTACTAATTTGATGTCTTCGTATTTTTCACCGATTTTTAGAATGTGCGTATCACCGTTTATTTTAACAATCGCTCTATCCGCCAGTAAGCCTAAAACAGCAATATCTTGCGCTGAGGCACTGCCAATTAAGCTAAATACTAAAAAGCCAGCCAACCATTGTTTATAATCAACCATAACAATCCACCTGCGGCAATACCCGCCAACACATCATCAAACATAATGCCAAAACCGCCTTCTAAGTGCTTATCGCACCACGAAATAGGCCACGGCTTTAGAATATCAAACAAGCGAAATAAAGCAAAACCTAGTATTAAATAACTATAGGTCTGTAAATTCCATGTTGCTATAGGAATCAGCGGTAGCAAGGTCAACCATTGCCCCACAAACTCATCCCAAACAATGGCTTCATGATCGTGAACTTTTAAAATATCGGCTGCCGCGCCGCATAACCACACACCAAAAATACTGGCGATGACAATCAGGCCAATACTACCCCACAATCCTAACGCGACTAATACAGGAAAAAACAACAGTGATAAAGCCGAACCTGCTGTTCCCGGTGCTTTGGGCGATAAACCCGACCCTAGGCCGAAAGCGAGAAAGATAATGGGGTTTTTAATGGGAAACGGTGTGGGCATAAAGCACCTAAAAATGTTGGTAACCAGAGACATTCATTGTTTTTGCGTTGCCATGATGACTAAAGCGCAAACCACTCGTTTGGCTGATCGTACCAATACGGGTGATGGGGACATCTAGCACAGGTAGTTTGGCAAAAGCATCATCAGAAAGAGTAAAACATAACTCATAATCATCACCCGACGTTAATGCTAATTGCCATGCATCTTCTACGGGCAGGCTTTTTAAGGCGGCGGATAACGGTAGCTTTTCGAGTTCAATGTCAGCACCGACATGAGAGGCTTGTAAAATATGGCCTAAGTCTTGGGCTAAGCCATCCGATACATCTAAACACGCTGACGCTAAACCTCGCAACGATACGCCTAATTGCAAGCGTGGCTGAGGAAAGTCTAAACGACCTTTGACATATTGGGCAAAGTCATCACTCAATGCGGATGGCGTTTTACCTAAAGCCACTTGCAGGCCTAAACCTGCATCACCGATGGTGCCTGAAACATAAATACCATCACCGACACGGGCATTATGACGCGTTAACGCTTGATTGAATGGGATAGAGCCTAATGCGGTAATGGTGATACTTAACGCACCTTTGGTGGTATCGCCACCAACTAACGCAACGCGGCTATTTTTAGCTAAATTAAATAAGCCCCTCGAAAACTCACTGAGAAATAATTCATGGCAATCAGGCAAGGTCAGTGCCAATAAAAACCAACGAGGTGTGGCACCCATTGCCGCTAAATCAGACAAATTTACCGCTAAGGCTTTGTGGCCAATGGCAAAAGGATGAGTATTTTCAGGAAAGTGCCGACCAGAGATAAAAGTATCAGTAGTGGCAACTAGGACTTCGCCTGTAGGAATTTGCAGTAAGGCCGCATCGTCGCCAATGCCTAACATGACACCGTCATGGTGGCTTTGACGGCCAAAATATTGGCTAATGAGCTGAAATTCTGAGGGCATGAGACCTTCGGGGGTTAGCTCTCTCGCGCTTAAAAAGAAAGGGCTACAAGTTCAATGTGAAAATATTCCCTCCCCTGATAAGGGGTAGGGTTAGGGTGGGGCTCTGCGTCATGGCAAATAACCCCCACCCAGCCGCCCCCTTAAAAAGCAGGGGGAGGAGCAGAAAAGCTAGGCTTTACGCGCATCACGCTCGGTTTGACGCACTTTTTTTGCCACTTCATCTAAGATACTGTTAATGTACTTAAAGGAATCTGTTGCGCCAAAATCTTTCGCTAATTCAATCGCTTCATTCAAAACGATAGGATAGGGAATTTCGATATGATGCACTAGCTCATAACAACCAATCCGCAAAATACTACGCTCAACAGGATTGAGTTGGTTGATGTCACGGTCTAAAAATGGCGCGTAAACGGCATCTAACTCTACTGCACGACGTGTTGTTTGCTGCAACAACTCATGGAAATAGGCTAAATCCACTTTGTGCATGGCATTTTCAACACGATAACGCGCTTCTATTTCAAAAGGGTCATTACCTGACAGTTGCCACTCATAAACCCCTTGCATGGCAAAGCGACGCGCCTTGTGACGCGAGGCAGGCGTATTCGCTTGCTGCTTAGGAGCGCGAGGCGCGCTAGGTACTGGTTTCTGCATTATATCGCCTTCAACAAAGACAACATTTCAATCGCTGTCATCGCCGCATCAACACCTTTATTGCCAGCTTTAGTGCCTGAACGCTCAATCGCTTGCTCGATGCTGTCGGTCGTTAAGACACCGAATGCAACGGGAATACCTGCGTCCAAACCAACAACACCAAGACCTTTAGCACATTCGCCTGCTACATAGTCAAAATGAGGTGTGCCGCCACGAATAACGGCTCCAAGAGCAATAATCGCATCAAATTTTTGGCTCGCCGCTAATTTTTTGGCAACCAAAGGCAATTCCCATGCACCTGGTGCGCGAACAACGGTAATATTGTCTTCGCTGACACCATGACGCTTTAAAGTATCAATAGAACCTTGCAATAAAGACTCGACAACAAAACTGTTGAAACGACCCACTAAAATAGCGTATTTCGCATCGGCGTTCTGAAAGTTACCTTCAATGATTTTCATCTTTCACTCCACAATCAATTCAAATAAGACGAATTAGCTAGGCTAAAGCCCAGCGTACGACAACCATTATTCGGTAGCCAAATACTCAACAATTTCTAAACCGAAACCTGACAAGGCATTAAAACGCATTGGTGAGCTCAATAAACGCATTTTTGTTACGCCTAAGTCTCTTAAAATTTGTGAGCCTGCACCAATGGTACGATACATTCCCGCACCATCGGTGGCGCGTGGTTTAGTACCAAAGAAGTTAGCGACGTGTTCAATCATATCGGCAGAGGCATAATCTTGCCCTAACAATACCAACACCGCTGCTTCATGCTTGGCTAACTCAGCCAAACTTTTTTGCATATTCCAACCTGTACGGCCTTGATATTTAGCGTGCAACAAATCACGTAAAGGATTAACCGCATGAACACGCACCACAGGAACGGATTTAGTCACATCACCTTTAACCAGCACAATATGCACGTCACTACCTGCGTGTTCTTGATAGGAGATTAAACGGAAATCGCCATATTCGGTCGGTAAGATATTTTCGTTGATACGTTTAACAGTTTGTTCATTGACCATGCGGTAATGAATTAAATCGGCAATTGTGCCAATTTTTAGATTGTGCAATTCGGCAAATTTTTCGAGGTCTGGACGACGCGCCATCGTGCCATCTTCATTCATAATTTCGACAATCACCGCCGCTGGCTCTAAACCTGCTAAGCGAGATAAATCACAGCCTGCTTCGGTATGACCTGCACGATGTAACACGCCACCTTCTTGCGCCATTAACGGGAAGATATGACCTGGTTGGACAATATCGGTAGGTTTAGCATCGCGGGCAACCGCTACTTGTACCGTATGTGCGCGGTCATGGGCAGAAATACCTGTCGTTACGCCACTGGCGGCCTCAATCGACATAGTGAAGTTGGTGCCGTGACTTGCACCGTTGCGTGTCACCATTAATGGTAGGCTTAATTGTTGGCAACGTGAGCGTGTCAACGTTAAACAAATCAAACCACGCGCATGTTTGGCCATAAAGTTAATATCTTCAGGGCGGACATGGCTGGCGGCCATGACGATATCACCTTCATTTTCACGGTCTTCATCATCCATGAGAATGACCATTTTGCCTAAACGAATGTCGTTAATCAGCTCTTCTACCGTGTTCAAGGCCATAACATTGCTCGCAGGAGACTTAATAAAGGGGGCTATTGTACCTAAAACTCAGGACTTACGCATCGCACCGCGATTAACGCATAAAACCATGTTGCGCCAAAAACTCCAGACTAATATCGGCCTTGGCAGTGGGTTGCGCGGCTTTATCACCCATGATGAGGCGTTCTAAATAACGTGCCAATAAATCAACTTCTAAATTGACGACACTGCCCGTTTGCCATTCACCCACATTCGTTTCTTGTACCGTATGCGGAACAATGTTCAAACTAAAGGTCGCGCCATCAATGGCATTGACCGTTAAGCTAATGCCATCGACAGTAATTGAGCCTTTTTCGGAAATATATTTTGCCAAACTATCAGGCGCACGCACTTGATATTGTAGCGAGCGAGCATCGGGCTTAAAGCTGATAATTTCGCCTAAACCATCGACATGACCACTGACAATATGGCCACCTAAACGGCTGGTTGGCATTAAAGCTTTTTCTAAATTGACGCGTGTCCCTACTTGCCATGTTTTTAGACAAGTACGGCGTAAGGTTTCGTTGGAGACATCGGCGGCAAAGCCTTGACCTGTTAATTCAACCACGGTCAAACAAATGCCATTGGTGGCAATGGAGTCACCTAATTTGACATCCGCTAAACTCAGCTTGCCTGTGGCAATAGTCAAGCGAACATCGCCACTACGCGGCGTAATTTGCTGCACTCGGCCTACAGCTTCAATGATTCCAGTGAACATAAGACATCACTTTAGGGCAGATAAAAACGGGGCGCACAAGCATACCCAATTCGTCTGGCCTTGTCGTGCTTTTTACATCTGATCTTTTTAGGTTTTAGAGGGATAAAAAATGGAATTTGCCAAAAACTGAACTAGGCTAGTTAAATAAATCCAGCAAGAAATGCACGTTTAGGGAGAAATAAAATGGCTGGCACACCCTTAAAAACCACGCTCACCGCACTCAGCATTGCGCTATTGTTGGCGGCCTGCAATGAAAATGACCATGACACGCCTCAACCGATAAAAAAAACCGTCACCAATATTAAAACACTGACCGTTACCCCTTCACTGGGTCAATTTTTTAATGCTGATGTCGTGTTGCGGAATGCCCTCACCAATCAAGAATTAGGGCGACAAGCATTAACCAATGGCAAAGTAACGTTTAATGTCGCTGCCGATGTTAGCACTGTCATCGCCGAAGTTCAGGGTGATGCCGACGCACAATACTTTGACGAAGCCACCAGCAGCAAACAGGATTTTGGCACAGGTAATAAATTACGTGCCGCCATTAGCTTGACCAATACGACGACCACCGCCAGTATCACAAGCCTGACCGAAGCGGCAGTCAAATACGCCGAAACCCTAGCGGGTGGATTGAGCAAAACTGCCAACATTAGTGCGGCGAATCAAAAAATTGCACAGGTATTTGGTGTGACAAACGTCACTCAACCCGTGACTCTGATTGGTAGCACTCAAGATTATTTAAGCTTGCTCAACAGCACCGATACCAACGCCAAAAACTATGCTCTGCGCCTTGCTGCTTTGGCACAATCAGCACGCGACAATCTCAATACCACGCAACAACCCGCACTCAAAATGGCCAAAGCCTTAGCCGCCGATTTAAGTGATGGCGCGTTAAATTCCCAACAAATAGGCACTGCTTACCAAGCCGAAGAACTGGCGAACAGTCTAAAAACGTCATTAGCGGCTATCGTAACGGCGATTAGCAGCAATGCAGCACAAACAGGATTTAGCGCGACACAAGTCAATCAACTCACCAGCTTAATTAACACGCTGAGCAGTCAAATCACCATCAACCATGCCATCACCCATCAATGTGATACGGGCATGAAAACACTGACCATTGCTGATTTAGCGGCATTTGTCGGCACTTATAATATTACTATTCATCAACCATCACCCAACGATCAGGAAGTTTTTAAAACTACGACCTTAACCCTCGCCAGCGACGGCAAAATCACGCTAGATGGCCAAACTGCTAATAGTGTTGTAGTTTGCGAAAATACGATGGTCGCCACAGGTGAAAAAATGGGGGTTTTGGTACAGTTAAATAAAGCAACGGCCTTTGGCGCGGCTCATATCGACTTCAATAATGATAAAACCGTCAACGGTACAGACTTTACCGCCGCTGCAACAACCAGTCGGTTTTTTAATGGCCAAAGTGATACGGTGCAATCCATCACCATTACGCCGTCATTGGGAAAAATTCTTAATGCCAAAGTGATTTTGCGTAATGCCCGCACTGGTGCAGAACTTGGCCGCAGTAATACAGGCTTAATTGGTCGAGCCGAATTCAAAATCCCCAAAAACATTGATACGGTGATTGTGGAAGTGCTCGGTGGTGGCGGAGCCAAATATTTTGACGAAGCCAAAGGTGAACAACCGTTACCCGAAACGGCAAAAATTCGTGCTGCTGCACCTGTTGTTAATAATAGCAATGTTGGCGTGAGTATATTGACTGAAGCAGCGGTTAAAAATGCCGAAAGTCTAGTGGGAGGATTAAGCAAACCTGAAAACATTGTCAAAGCCAATAAAGATATTGGCGATGCCGTTGGTGTGAGTAATATCACTCAAGCTCCTGCATTAATTGGCAGTACCGAAGATTATCAGCAGCTAAAAAATGATGCCGCCAGTGAATATGCGCTACAACTCGCTGCTTTAGTGAAAGCCGCCGCCGATCATGTCAGTGGCAATACCCCTGCTCTCGACCTGCTCAACAAATTAGCCGATGATTTAAGTGATGGTATTTTTGACGGTAAAAAAGGCGCGAACACACTCACCGATTTACCTTACTCCAATTTAGCCTCAGTATTTGCGGCAGCTTGGCAGTTGGCAATGCAAGACGTGATTAACACGCTGACGCAACAAACAATCAAAGAGCAATTAAAAGCCAATGTCGTTGATAAAGTAGATGTCAAAGACGTGATTAACGGCGAAATTGTCACCGATGATACTGACTTTGGTGGCAGCAGTGAAAAACCATGGAAAGGTGAAATTTATTTATTGGATGTAGGTACAGGACAACTACCTGACTTTACCACGTTAACACCGATAGGCACTTTATACACCAGCACTATTGATATTAGTCCTCGCTCGTTCACCGACCCATTTCCGGGCGTGCCAAGCAATCGCTTTGAATGGTTTGGTGTCCGTTATCAAGGGCCATTAACGATTACTGTGGCGGGTGAATATAACTTCCGTACGGTCAGTGATGACGGTTCAAAAATCTTTATTGATAATGTCTTAGTTGTCAATCACGATGGTCAACACGCACCTAGCTCGTCCGCCAGAGCAACGGTCAATTTAAGTAAAGGCGTACACACCCTACGTGTTGAATACTTTCAAGGCCCTGCTACGCAAATCGCCTTGCAAGTTTTTGGTAATAAAGTAGGCGTTGCCGAAAGAATCCTGACTCCTGTCATTCCAGTTAGTTCTGTGGATTAGATGCTAGATTCAAGCCCTTGTCAGTATTGGCTGACAAGGGCTTGGCCAAAACACCTTCACGCCAAACCATGTTCCAAGGCATAAATAGCCGCTTGGACGCGAGAGCTTAGCTCTAATTTTTTTAAGATATTCTGCACATGAATTTTGACGGTGCTTTCGGTAATATCAAACTGACGGGCAATTTCTTTGTTGCTACCGCCACGAGCGATAGACGTTAAAACTTCTTGTTCTCGCGGGGTCAAATGCACTTTATTTTGCGGAGCTTCACCGCGTCTAAACTGTTGCACTAATTTAGAAGTCATAGCAGCAGAAATCACAGACTCGCCATTTTTGGCTTTGTGCAAGGCTTTAATCAACTCATCAGCATCAATATTTTTCAGTAAATAACCACTCGCTCCTGCTTTTAAGGCTTTTGCTAAGTCGTCCGCATCTTCGGATACTGTCAACATCAGCACTACAGCATCTGGAATATCTTGCAAAATCAAATGTAAAGCTTCTAGACCATTCATAATGGGCATGTGTAAATCCATTAAAATGATATGTGGGCGTAATTGAATCGCCCGTTTCACGCCTTCCACGCCATCGGCGGCTTCACCGACGACTAAAAACTCATTATGGCGTTGCAGCAATAAACGAATGCCCGTTCTAAATAAAGTATGGTCATCAATTAACAACACATTAATAGGGGCTTCTGTTGTTCCGTTTGACATACTTTTTTCCTCTAAGCTAATGTCGTTATCGGTGAGATATTGGCAATGGTTAGTTTAAGGCGTGTGCCTTTACCTTGTTGCGCATCGAAGGTTAATAAGCCGCCTAAACGTGCTGCGCGTTCTCGCATGATGTTTAAGCCGATGTGCCCTTCTTTTTCGCTGGCGACTTGGTTTAAGTCAAAGCCAATACCATCGTCGGCAATCGTTAGAGCTAAGTCGTGGTCATTGCTAAAAGTGACAGTCACTTGATGAGCATGGGCGTGTTTACGGATATTCGATAGCGCTTCTTGTAAAATAAAGACGATTTGCAATTGTTGCTCGGCCGAACGTAAATGTCCTTGGCCTTGCTGCACAAAATGCACGGGTATTTGCGTTTGTCGTTGAAACTTTTCGATGGTCATTTTTAGGGCTTCCGCTAAGTCTAAACCACCCAATTTAACCCTAAAGTTATTTAATAATTCGCGTACGTCCTCATAACTTTCTTGCACGCCTGCACGTAATAACGGCACGATGTCATGTACCTGCTCTATATCTTGTCGTGCCAACGAATCTTCCATCATTTGTACTTGTAGATTTAAGAAATTGAGACCTTGAGCAATGCTGTCATGTAAACCTTGAGCGACAAGATTACGCTCTTGAAAAATCGCCATTTCGCGTTCACGATTTTTAATGTCTTGGGCTTCTATCGCTACGCCTAAATGCTGACCTAAGGTATCAATGAGCCGTTTTTCACTGCTGGTAAAAATCCGCTCTTGGCGAAATTGCAGATTAAAAAAGCCTAATACTTTGCCATGCGCTTTGATTTGAAATGCGGACACCACTTTAAAGCCATCTTCACCACACTGGCCGCATTCAGGATGTTGCACTTCGATTGTCTCAACGGTTTCGGAAATGGCGGTTTTATCGCACAAAACTTCACCACAAAATCCCATCTCGCTGTCTAAAACAGATTCTGTTGCAATCAGCTTTTGTGAAATACCCGCATGAACCACCATAAACACACGGCGATTGGCATCACCACGAATGCGTACCGAGCCGCCATCAGCCTGAAAAAAACGCATCACCCGTTCCAAAAAGCCACGACACAAACCTTCAATATCTTCGTTGGTTTCTTGCAACATCGCCGAGTTCTCATACAGCAAACCCAATTCGTGATTTTGCTGGGCGAGCTTTTCGGTTTTATCGGCGACCCGTTGCTCTAAAGTGGTATATAAGTCCTTGAGTTCTTCGGCCATACTATTAAAACCGTTGGCTAACTCGCCAAACTCATCCTGACTTTCTATCGCCAGTTTCACGCTAAAATCTTTAGCACTCATACGCGCCATGCCTTCGTTAAGTCGTAACAAAGGCCGAATAATCATTAAAAACAAGCTATAGACAAAGGCTATCGTGCCCACTAATGCCATAAAAATCAGCAACATCTGCAAAAATCGGAGCGTTAAGGTATTACTGGCGTTATTTGCTTCGATCAAAGTGACTAACTGTTGAATCTGCGCGACATAAGCATCTAATAATGGGCGTGTTTGCTGCCACAAAATGCTTTGTTGGGGTGATGAAGCAGCCAATAACTGTTCCATTGCTGGCCGTAAACTCTGTTGCCATTGTTGATTAACGACGACCAATTGTTCAGCAACAGGAATCGTACGCGGCAAAGCCAAGGGTCGTGATGGGTCGCCACGTTGCAAGTCCGTTAAGGTACTGTCTATTAAAGTAATTTCTTGTTTGACCGTTGATAATGGCTGCCGCTGTTGTAAATGCTCTTCAACTAATAAACCGAGATGATAGGTACGCATCCGCAAACTGCCTGCATCGTTAATGGCGGCGGCACTACCCTCTAACTGCCACGACAAAAACAAGGTAACCCCAATCGACGACAAGGCAATAAACATCGAAACAATGACAATCGCGTTTAAGCGAAACGCTAAAGAGCGTGTTCCGAGTGGATGAATAAAGGCTTTATACATAATGGCTTATCTTTTTATTTCGAGCATTTACCAAACTACCACGTCAAATCATGGCCTGTGACCGCTTTTTTATCTAAGGACGCTACTAGTGAACGAAACGAACCTGATTGCGGGTCATAACCTGTTAACGAGCCTGCATCTATATCAAAATACCAACCATAAAGCGTCAGTGTTTTTGCGGCCACACGTTCAGCAATAAAAGGAAAACTCATTAAGTTATCCAAGGACACTAAAATAGCCGCCATTTCACAGGCTTTGCATTTTTCTTCGATGGTTTTATGAGACAAGGCTTGTTTGACTTGGACTCTTGCTGGCTCGGCAATGCGTACCCATTTACCTAAATAATCATCAGCCGCCACTTGCTCACCACGTCCGTGCATTAAGGCGTTGATACCGCCACAATGCGCGTGGCCTAAGACAATAATTTGTTTCACTTGCAACTGACACACGCCAAATTGAATAGCGGCACTGACACCTTGATTTGCCTCGCTTTGTTCACACGGCGGTACTAGGTTGGCGACATTACGCACGACGAACATATCGCCCAAATGACTTTCGGTTAAAATCGCAGGATCAACACGCGAGTCCGAACAGGCGACGACTAAAGTTTGTGGGTGTTGACCTTGTTTGATGTCGGCAAATCGGTCATGTTCAATACCAAATAGCCGTTGCTGAAATTGGCGAAAGCCTAAAAGAAAACGTTCGATGTCTTGCATTTAGGCTCTCCGTGCTACTACTGAACCAAAGGACTGGTTTCACCAACCATATCAAAGCCTTGAATATCGGCTTTGCCGACCAATAATTGTAAATATTGATGTTGAGCACGCGCTAAACTGGCTTCGGTTAAAAAGGTGGCGATATGCTGACGCACGGCATCATAGGGTAATAACTCGCCATCTACACGTTGATCGACACGAATAATATGCAAACCAAAGCGCGTTTCCACTAAGTACGGGCAAACTTCAGACGGCGGTAATCGAAAAATAATCTTCTCGAACTCAGGCACTGTTTCGCCCCGTTGTAACTGCCCTAAACTACCGCCAACAGCTGCCGATGGACAATTAGAATATAAGGCCGCACATTCACCAAAACGTTTAGGGTCTTGGCGAATTTCGGTTAACACACTTTCCGCTTTGGCGCGTAACAACTCTAAATTAACCGACTCCGTCACTTGAAATAAAATATGACTGGCAGCGACTAAATCAGGAGTGCGATATTGCTCGCGGTGTTGGCTAAACCATTGCCGACAACTGGCGTCATCAACAACGGGTAAGTTCGCCTCACTGGCTAACAACGCATCCAATAATGACACTTCGTTGTCCATATCCACTTGCAAACCCTTCGCAATCACTTCTTGCTGCAACAGGGTTTGCAAAATTAACTCTTGCACCGCTGACTGGGTGGGATGCGCTGCGGCTTGATGATAGCCAATTTCTTCTTCAATTGCGGCATCGGTGATTTCGATGCCATTGACAGTAATCGCCATGATTATTTTCTCCGCACTAATTGCCATGAGCGAGTGACATAACCCACCGCCGCAAAACCACTAAACGCATGAACCAAACGGGTAAACGGGAAGATGATAAACAGTGTCATCCCCACCACCATGTGTAATTTATAAATGGCAGGCACGGCCAACATATACAGCGGTGCATCGCTTTGCAGCGTGACCAAATGTTTTGCCCAATCCATTAATGCCAACATGGTATGACCATCGCTATGCTGCATAGACACAGGAATAGTCGCCAAACCCAACAACAAGGTCAGTAAAATCCACAATACGGTTAGCCAGTCTGTCCATTTAGTATTGGCGCGAATACGTGGTTCAGTCGCACGACGATGAATCAAAATTAACAAACCGCCCAAACACACCAAACCTAAACTTAAACCACCGACAATGGCCATCATTTGTTTCATTTGCACGGTAATACCAAAGGCATGAAACACTGCCAATGGCGTTAGCAAACCGACTAAATGGGTAAAAAACAAGGCGATAATACCCAAGTGAAACAGGTTACTGCCCCAACGCAATTGCCCACGCTTCAGTAATTGGCTTGAGTCACTTTTCCATGTGTATTGCTCGCGTTCAAAGCGTGCTAACGAGCCAAGCAAAAAGACCGACATGGCAATATACGGATAAATGCCAAAAAAGAAGTGATTGAGATATTCATTCATTGCCCTAGCTCCTAACACGCACCTTTAACCACAGGTTGAGTGTAAAATTTGACGGCTTGTGCCGCTTGTGGCTTTTTATTTAGTAACGGTTCGCAACCGTCGGCCGTCGTGCCAAACATCACCATTGCCTCGTCCATATCGCGTGGCGCTTCAAACTTCATCGCCCCCGCTTCAACACGCGCTAAAGCTTCTAAGGCGGTAAATATTCCTTGATAGGGGCTTTCGTTGCGCTCTAAGTTTTTGCCAATATGCGCCAAGACGTGAACAGCATCGTCAAGCAACGCTAAGGCTTTTTCGCTGTCTAAGAGGCTTAAAAACTCTAAAAACAACGGTACATAATCGGGCAGTTCGCTATCAACGACATCAAATCCTGCATTGCGATATTCATCGACTAAATCGACCATCGCTTGGCCTCGATCACGCGACTCACCATGCACATGTTCAAAGATGTGTAACGAGTGCGAGGGCGTACGGTCAAAAGTGGCAACATAGTTTTCTTGCAAACTAATCAGGTCATTCGACTGTAATAAGTCTACTAACGGCTGAACGGTTGCAAGCGCGTCTGCTGCCTCTAGGGTGGTGGTTATTGCGGGTAATGCCGCTAATAACTCATCATCGGGATAGGTCAGCAAACACGAATACACATTAAATAGCTTGCTCTTGTTGGTCATGTTCATGGTGTTGCTCCTAGCGCGGTGCGCGTGATTTAGGCATTTCGACAAAAACCACCGAACCTTCAGGTTTTTTGCCAAACAATGAACCACCAGACACGCCACCCGAACAGCCGTTACCAAAGGTGAAACCACAACTGCCTTTTTCGTTAAAGCTGTCTTCGACCATTTCTTTATGCGAACTGGGCACAACAAAACGGTCTTCGTAGTTGGCAATGGCCATGATGTGATACATATCTTCGACCAAAGCTTTAGTCAGGCCGACATGACGTAACACGCCAAAATTTTCAACTTTATCGACGTGTTTGCCGCGCATATAGGCACGCATCGCCAGCATCCGCTCTAAAGCATGGGTGATGGGTTGCTCTTTGCCTGCGGTCAACAAATTGGCTAAATACTTGACAGGAATACGCAACGATTTGACATCAGGAATAATGCCATTCATCCCCATTTCACCGCGTTCAGCGGCATTTTGAATCGGTGATAATGGTGGGATGTACCAAACCATCGGCAAGGTGCGATATTCAGGATGTAGAGGAAAAGCCACTTTCCAATCAACCGCCATTTTATAAACAGGTGATTTTTTTGCCGACTCTAACCAGTTTTCAGGAATGCCTTGCCGACGCGCTTCAGCAATCACTTCTGGATCATGCGGGTCTAAGAACATTTTTAATTGTTCTTCGTATAAGTCCTGCTCGTTGGCAGTGGAAGCCGCGTGTTCAATTAAATCTGCGTCGTACAGCAAGACGCCTAAATAACGAATCCGACCGACACAAGTTTCCGAACAAACCGTTGGCTGCCCTGCTTCAATGCGCGGATAACAGAAGGTGCATTTTTCGGCTTTCCCGCTGCTCCAGTTGTAATAAATCTTTTTGTACGGGCAACCCGACACACACATACGCCAGCCGCGACATTTATCTTGGTCAACCAAGACAATGCCATCCTCTTCCCTTTTGTAAATTGAACCTGAAGGACAACTCGCCACACACGTTGGATTTAAGCAATGCTCACATAAGCGCGGCAAATACATCATGAAGGTATTTTCAAAGGTCGAATAAATCTCTTTTTGAATATCATCAAAACATTTATCACGGCTACGCGAAGAAAACTCGCCACCTAAATCATCTTCCCAGTTTGGCCCCCAGACGATTTTTTCCATCTTCTTGCCCGTAATGACAGAAATGGGACGGGCGGTTGGCGGCGTTTTTGATAAGGGTGCTTTTTGCAGATGCTCGTAATCAAAAGTAAACGGCTCGTAATAATCATCTATTTCGGGCAAGTTCGGGTTGGCAAAAATATTGGCGAGAATTTTTAGCTTGCCGCCTTGTCTTGGTACAATTTTACCGTTGCCCTTGCGTACCCAACCGCCATTCCATTTGTCCTGATTTTCCCATTCTTTCGGGTAGCCAATACCTGGCTTAGTTTCGACGTTGTTAAACCACGCGTATTCCATACCATCACGACTTGTCCAGACGTTTTTACAAGTCACTGAACAAGTATGACAGCCAATACATTTGTCGAGATTTAGCACCATGCCAATCTGCGCTCTAATTTTCATAATAAAACCTCATGCAATTTTTTGGTTAGAACGCTGTAGCTCTCAAGGGCGTGAACGTCACGCCCGCTACAGTTCGACTCCGCTCACCGACCTTGCGGTACAATGTGCAAGCCATCGGGATTAGGATTTTTTATGAGCTTCCTCGTCCAATGGCCCTTCTAACCAATCCACTTTGTTCATTTTTCTTAAGACGATGTATTCATCACGGTTTGAACCGACAGTGCCGTAGTAGTTAAAGCCGTAGGCTAACTGGGCATAACCGCCAATCATGTGGGTCGGTTTAGTGACTGTCCGTGTCACGGAGTTATGAATACCGCCACGGAATCCTGAGGTTTCTGCACCCGGCACGTTGATAATTTTTTCTTGGGCGTGATACATCAAACACATCCCACGCGGCACACGTTGCGATACCACTACACGCGCCGTTAATGTGCCGTTGACGTTATAGACTTCGACCCAATCGTTATCGACAATGCCTGTTTCTTGCGCTTCTTCTTCCGAAATCCAGACATGAGGGCCACCACGCGACAAGGTCAACATCCGTAAATTGTCGGAATAGGTGGAGTGAATGCCCCATTTTTGATGCGGCGTAATCCAGTTCAACACCAGTTGCTTGTTGCCATTGCCCAATTTATCAATCACGGGGGCGATGGTTTTAGTGTCGATGGCAGGTTTATAAACACACAAATGCTCGCCAAAATCTAACATCCAGCGATGGTCTTGATAAAACTGCTGCCGACCCGTTAAGGTACGCCAAGGAATTAACTCGTGGACGTTGGTATAACCTGCGTTATAGCTGACTTCTTCGGACTCTAAACCCGACCAAGTGGGCGCGGAGATAATTTTCCGTGGTTGCGCTTGCACATCACGAAAACGAATTTTGTCATGCTCGCGACCCACCGCTAAATGGGTATGCTCTAAGCCCGTTATTTTGCCCAAAGCCTCCCATGCTTTCACCGCGACATGGCCATTGGTTTCAGGGGCAAAGGTTAAAATCATTTCTGCTGCATCAATCGCACTTTCGATTTTTGGCCGACCTTTAGACACGCCTTCTTCGGTGACTAAACGATTCAAGTCACCAATTTCGCGGACTTCGTGTTTGGTATCCCAATTAATGCCTTTCCCGCCATTACCTTGCTTGTCGAGTAGTGGCCCGATGGAGGTGAATTTTTTATAGACATCACCATAGTTACGCTCAACGACGGTCATATTGGGCATGGTTTTGCCCGGTATTGGCTCACATTCACCGAGCTTCCAGTCTTTAGGCTCTAGGGGTTGGCCGAGTTCGGCTGGGGTATCGTGCATTAACGGGGTCAGCACTAAATCTTTACGAGTCCCCAAATAATCGCCCGCTAACTCCGAGAATTTTTTGGCGATGGCTTTGTAAATTTCCCAATCGCTTTTTGATTCCCATAACGGTTGCACGGCTTCCGATAAAGGATGAATAAACGGGTGCATATCCGATGTATTTAAGTCGTCTTTTTCGTACCAAGTGGCCGTTGGCAAGACAATATCGCCATACAAACAGGTGGTGGACATACGGAAATCCAGTACCACCAATAAGTCCAATTTACCTTCAGCGGCCTCACGATAGACAATATCAGTCGGTTTGATGGCTTGCTTTTCATCACCAAAAACCGCGTTTTGCGTGCCGAGTAAATACTTCAAGAAGTACTCATGGCCTTTGCCTGACGAACCTAAAATATTCGACCGCCAAACAAACATATTGCGCGGGAAGTTATTGGGGTTATCGGGGTCATCGCAAGAAAACTTGATTTTGCCTGCTTTGATTTGCTCAACAGCATACGTGATGGTGTCTTGGCCTGCTTGTTCCGCCATTAACGGAATATCCAGCGGATTAGTTTCTAACTGTGGCGCAGAAGGCAACCAGCCCATGCGTTCTGATTTGGCGTTTAAGTCAATCAGCGACATATTGCCGTATTTGGCACGGTTAGCGGTCGGCGCAAGAATTTCGTCTATATGCAGTTTTTCATGTCGCCATTGGCTGGTATGGGCATAAAAGAACGAAGTGCCGTTCATTTGACGGGGTGGTTTCACCCAATCTGTGGCAAAGGCTAATGGAGCCCAACCAAACTGTGGCCGTAGTTTTTCTTGACCGACATAATGCGCCCAACCGCCACCCGACTGACCGACACAACCACACATCATCAACATATTGATAATGCCGCGATAAATCATGTCGTTGTGATACCAATGGTTTAAGGCCGCGCCCACAATCACCATTGACTTGCCATGCGTTTTGTCGGCATTTTCGGCAAACTCACGCGCCACCATAATGACATCAGCGGCTTTTACCCCGGTATGTTTTTCTTGCCATGCAGGTGTGTACGGAATGTCTTGGTCATAACTTGATGCGACATTACCGCCACCTAAGCCACGGTCAACGCCATAATTGGCCAGTGTTAAATCAAAAACGGTGGTGACATAACAGCTTGAGCCATCGGCTAAAGTGACTTTTTTCACAGGCACACGACGTACTAACACATCTTTAGCATCAACGCCGCCAAAGTAGCTAAAACCGACTTCGAGTAAATCATCACGGCTATCAACTAAAGATAAACGCGGATCCACTTTATTTAAGTTGCCACCATCTTTTAGCTCTAAATTCCAGCGACCGACTTTTTCGCCTTGCTCACCCCAACGAAAGCCAATGGTGCCATTCGGGGCAACAATATTGCCGCTGACATCATCGACTTGCAGGGTTTTCCATGCAGGATTATTGGCTTCGCCTAAGTTATTGGCTAAGTGCGAGGCGCGTAAAAAATGGTCTGGCGCATAATAGTCGCCTTGTTTTTGCAACATCACCAACATCGGGAAGTCAGTGTATTGTTTGACGTAATCTTTGAAATATTGTGACTGGCTTTTCAGATGAAACTCGTTGAGAATGACATGACCCATCGCCATCGCTAACGCCGCATCTGTACCTTGTTTGGGGGCTAACCAAATATCACCAAACTTCACCATCTCGCCATAATCGGACGACACTGCCACCGTTTTAGTGCCTTTGTAACGCACTTCGGTATAGAAATGGGCATCGGGTGTCCGTGTTTGCGGCACGTTAGAACCCCACACCATTAAATAGGTGGCGTTATACCAATCCGCTGATTCAGGAACGTCTGTTTGCTCGCCCCACACTTGTGGACTAGAAGGCGGTAAATCGCAATACCAATCATAAAACGATAGCGGTACACCACCAATCAAACTCAAATAACGTGAACCTGCGGCATAACTGACCATCGACATTGCAGGAATCGGCGAAAAACCAACAACACGGTCGGGACCAAATTTTTTCACTGTGAAGGCGTTGGCGGCAGCGATAATTTCAGTCACTTCGTCCCAATTAGCACGGACAAAACCACCTAAACCACGAATGGATTTATAGGACTTGGCTTTTTCGGGGTTTTGGCTAATGGCAATCCATGCGTCAATCGGGCTTTTGGTTAAACGTTCTTCACGCCACATCGCCATTAAACGGCCACGAACCATCGGATATTTGACCCGTTGTGCCGAATAGACATACCACGAATAACTGGCACCACGCGGACAACCACGCGGCTCATGGTTGGGTAAATCAGGACGGGTGCGCGGATAATCGGTTTGTTGGGTTTCCCACGTAATCAGGCCGTTTTTAACGTAGATTTTCCACGAACACGAACCCGTGCAGTTAACGCCATGAGTCGAACGGACAATTTTGTCATGTTGCCAACGACTACGGTAACCGTTTTCCCATTTGCGGTCTTCATTGACCACTGCCCCATGACCCTCAGCAAAGGTTTCTTTCACCTGAGAAAAAAACTTCAACCGATCAATAAAATGACTCATATAGCCTCCGCGCCCTGCCAGCAAACTTTTTTATGGCTTTCAGAATACGAGGGCTTGAGTGGATGCGATATTCGCCAGAGGATGAAGATTGACACGCCAAAGGACGAGGCTAGTTCTAGTTATAAAGGCGTATGTCGGAATTTAAGACAAAAAAAAGAGGGCATTTCGCCCTCTTTTTAACTGATACATTATTAACAAGGCATCTCGGCATTTTTACGCGCATAAAACTGCCAAGTAACAACAACACACGTTAAGTAGAAGGCAATAAAGGCATATAACGCAGCATCTGGGCTACCTGTCATGGCAATCGACGTACCAAACATTTTAGGAATAAAAAATCCGCCATACGCACCCAATGCCCCCGCAAAACCTAAAGCCGCTGCGGACTCTTTGGCGGCATCCATATTGATTTGAGCAGATGAACGCCCTACGGCGGCGCGTTGATGTTCGGTTAAATAAATCACAGGAATCATTCTAAATGTCGAAGCATTGCCGATACCCGTTAAGGTAAACAACACCAAAAACATCGCTAAAAACATCGTAAAGTTACCGCCAACGCCGTTATGAGGAATAAACATCAACACCCCAACTACCGCCGCAATCATGGCAATAAATGTCCATAACGTCACCACGGCGCCACCTAATTTATCTGCAATGACACCGCCTAGTGGTCGAGCTAATGCGCCCACTAAAGGCCCTAAAAAGGCATATTTTGTCGGGTCAATATCGGGAAATAAACTTTTCGTTAATAAAGCCAATCCTGCGGCAAAGCCAATAAACGAACCAAAAGTGCCTAAATACAACCAACACATCAGCCAATTATGTTTACGCTTAAAAATCACCGCTTGGTCAGCAAACGACGCTTTGGCATCAGCAATATCATTCATGCCAAACCATGCCGCCAGCGTGGCCATGACAATAAAAGGCACCCAAATAAAACCGGCATTTTGCAACCAGACTTGCTTTTCGACACCGTTTTTAATCAGTGTTTGCGACTCGCCACCCATACCGCCAAACACTGCCGCCGTAATCACCAACGGCACGACAAATTGCATGGTCGAAACACCCAAATTGCCTAAGCCTGCATTTAATCCCAGTGCCGTGCCTTTTTGTGCTTTTGGAAAAAAGAAGCTGATATTCGACATACTAGAGGAAAAATTACCGCCACCAAAACCACACAACAACGCCAACATTAACATGGTGGGATAACTGGTATTGACATCTTGCACCGCCATACCAATACCAATGGCAGGAATCAATAATGAGGCAGTCGAAATAGCCGTCCACCGCCGACCACCAAACACAGGCACCATAAAGGAGTAAAAAATCCGTAATGTTGCCCCTGACAACGCAGGCACAGCAGCCAGCCAAAACAACTGATTAGGTGTGTATTTAAAGCCAATATCGGGCAGTTTAACCACCACCATTGACCACACCATCCACACCGCAAATGCTAATAACAAGGCAGGAATAGAAATCCATAAATTACGCTGAGCAATACTATGCCCTTGTGACTGCCAGAATTTTGCATCTTCTGGTGTCCATGTTGTAATGACCTTAGCCATAATAATACCCTTTTCAATAAGAACTTAGGCTGACGGAAACTATCGTGCTGCTTCAACTTGCGCCAAATGCGCGGCATACGACTCTTTACGGAAGGCAAAGAATGTCCAAATCATCGACACACCGACTGTGCCAAAAAGCAACATAAAACAACTGGAACGAACGCCTGTTAAATCGACTAACGCACCAAACATAATCGGCAACATAAAACCAGCTAAACCGCCCACTAAACCGACAATGCCCGACACCGCACCAATATTGCTGGAGTATTCATCGGAGATAAATTTGAACACCGAAGCCTTGCCTACGGCCATCGCAATACCGACAATAAACAGCAGCACGGTAAACGGAATAGGACTCAAGCCTATATCCCACGTCATCGAGCCATTGACGGTTTCAATCACCATATGCGTTTGTGGATAGGACAATAAAAACAAGGAGCCCAAACACACCCACATCACGCCCCAAGTGACTTTATAAGCACCGTATTTATCAGAAATCCAACCACCCAATGCCCGCAACACGCCACCCGGTAAAGAAAAGCAAGCCGCTAATAACGCCGCGTGTTTGAGGTCAAAGCCATAGGTAGTGACATAATATTTGGTCATCCACAACGCTAAGCCAACATAACCGCCAAACACCACCGAGTAATATTGGCAATAGCGCAAGACATTGGGGTCTTTTAATAATTGCACCTGACTGCTTAAAGTGGCGTTATTGACCACTAAATGTGACTTATCGTGATAACTAAAAAACCAAAAACCTAATGCTGTCACTAACATCGCTAAGGCATACACTTTAGGCACCATTTGCCAACCTGCCGCTGCAACAATCACAGGAGCAACAAATTTAGTTAACGCCGAACCAGAGTTACCTGCGCCAAAAATCCCCATCGCAAAGCCTTGATTTTCTCGCTTAAACCAGCGCGCCACATACGGCGTACCAACCGAGAATGAACCACCCGCCAAACCAACAAACAACGCTAACGTTAAAAAGTGCCAATATTCGGTGGCATAACTAATCAAATAAATCGGAATAACGGTGGCTAACATCAACAGAAAAAAAACGATTCGGCCACCGTAGCGGTCAGTCCACATTCCCAAAGGCACACGCACCAACGAACCTGTTAACACAGGCATCGCCGCTAATAAACCAAACTCTGTTTCACTTAAACCCAAGGTCTTTTTAATAGGAATGCCAATGACGGCAAACATCATCCACACCGCAAAACAAATGGTAAAAGAAATGGTACTGGCAGCAAGCACCGACACCTGCTGTCGTGACACACCCGAATGGGATTCATTCATCAGCTCACCCCCCGACATCCAACATAAAGAAACTTTTCTGACTGTCAGGTTAAGCAATGGCCACGCAAATAACTATTCATCAAAGGCATGAGTCATAACCACAAAATGATTAGGGTTTTTATAGTTCTAAAGGGCTAAGTTACGAGGAAAGATGACTACTACCGATGGCTACTGTTTATTATTTTCTATAAGAAGCAGAATCACGGCATAAATCAAAATCATTAGGGGGATTATGATGTTAACCACGATTGATAAAGCCACGATTGGCACGAACTTATGCACCCTCAAAGTCAGCGATATGATGACAACTCCCGTACAAATGGTGCAGGAGAATTGGTCGATTAAAATGGTGTTGGATTATCTATTAAAACACCATATTACTGGCGTACCCGTCACTAATGCGCACGGCGACATTAAAGGCGTGGTGTCAATGTCAGATATTTTACGCTTTGAAAATTTAAGTAGCGGCGAGAAAAAGCAGTTAATCGCGGTATCGTGTTATAGCGAATATCTAGGCCATGCTTTTGAAGAAGATGATTTACAACGCTTGATGCAATACGCCGATTTTAACTGTGCTATTAGCCAAATTATGACCCCGCATATCATTAGCGTCAGCACAGAAGCTTTTGTGCCTGAAGTAGCGTTACTGATGAGAGAGCAAAAAATACATCGTGTTTTTGTCGTTGACCAACAAAAGTTAGTCGGTGTCGTCAGTACCAGTAATATTTTAGATGCGTTGTTAAGTGTTTGTGCTTGGCCTAGTTAATGTGAGTTTCAACGCGCGGTGGCCAGCACCCTTAAATCTTTCCCAATCATACGCATATCACTAATCTGCAGTTTTTGTTGCTGCGCCATCGTTTGAATAGGCCAATCGAACATCGGTCTAGCCTCACTACCCAGTAAAGTGGGAGCAAAATACAACACCCATTCATCGACCAAATTCGCCTCGACAAACGCGCCCGCAACGGCTGCGCCTGCTTCCACTAAAACATCATTAACGCCCTGCTCTGCTAACTTTTTTAACACCTGCAAGACATTTATTTTGGCAGAGGATGATGAGTCGAAGCACCAAACCTCTACCCCTACTGCTTGCAACTGCTGAACTTTGATATGGGTGATGTCTTGATTTGTGACGATAATGACGCCTGCTGTTTGCAAAATCAAAGCATCTAAGGGGATACGCAAATGTGAGTCTAAGACCACGCGTTTAGGTTGCACAACTTCACCATAATGCCAGTCTGTCCAATCCTCTGGCCGAACCGTTAACGACGGATTATCCGCTAATACTGTACCGATCCCCGTAATAATCGCGCCACTTTGCGCTCGCCATTTTTGCACATCTCGACGAGCATCTTGCCCTGTAATCCATTTTGACTCGCCTGACTGCATGGCCGTACGACCATCTAAACTGGCAGCTGTTTTCACCCGCACATACGGTAAACCACCTGCCATGCATCGAAAAAATCCTGTATTTAAAGCTTTTGCTTCTGCCTCTAAAACACCGACTGTCGTACTAATCCCTACAGCTTCTAGCATCGCTTGGCCTTTTCCTGCCACCAAGGGATTGCTGTCTAAAGCAGCAATGACCACTCGACTCACTTGCGCGTTAATCAAAGCATTGGCACAGGGAGGTGTTCTGCCATAATGGGCGCACGGCTCTAAAGTAACATACGAGGTTGCGCCTTTTGCTTGCGCCCCTGCTTGTTGTAAAGCATGAACCTCTGCATGGGGTTGACCTGCACGCGCATGAAAACCTTCACCTATAATCTGCCCATCTTTAACAATGACACAACCGACTCTAGGATTGGGTTGCGTGGTATATAACCCTTCGGCAGCCAACTGTAAGGCCCGCGCCATGTACGCGGAATCGGTCATGGCGTTGGCTCGTTTTTATTGAGCTTGTCGATTTCGGCTTGAAAAGCTTCCACATCTTGGAAATCTCGATAGACCGAAGCAAAACGCACATAAGCCACTTTATCGAGCTTGCCCAACTCCGTCATCACCATCTCACCAATCAACCGTGACTTGACTTCACGCTCACCTGATGCCCGTAGTTGCTGCTGAATCACTTGAATGGCGCGGTCGATTTTTTCAATACTGACAGGCCGTTTTTGCAAGGAGTGCATCATGCTTTTACGCAATTTATCATCATCAAATGGCTCTCTACTGCCGTTCGACTTAATGACTCTAGGCGTGACTAACTCCGCACCTTCAAAGGTGGTAAAACGTTCACCACAAGCAGGACATTCACGACGACGACGCACTTGCTCGCCCTCACCCACTAAACGCGAGTCAATGACTTTGGTATCTGCCGCATGGCAAAAAGGACAATGCATAATTTACTGCTCTCATTTTTCTAGGCGTGAGACTAATAACTGGTCAATCCGATAATTATCAATATCCACGACTTCAAACTTATAGCCTGCATACTCAATAAAATCGGTACGTTTAGGGATTTTTTTCAACGAATACATCATAAAACCCGCCACTGTTTCGTAGTTTTCTTCACTCGGAAACTGCTCTATGGTTAAAGCTCTACGGACATCTTCAATCGGCGTTACGCCATCTATCAACCAAGAGTTTTCATCACGCTTAACAATTTGGTCTTCTTGAAAGGTATTGACTAAATCGCCCATAAGCGTCTTCATCACATCATTTAACGTCACGATACCGACCACTAAAGCGTATTCATTCAGAATAAACGCCAAATCTTGGTTGGTGGCTTTGAAGCGCGTTAATAATTCGGACAAGGTGAGACTATCGGGAATCGCTAGAATATTTTTTACCACCAACTCTTTATTTAGGGAAATCGGTTGATGGTTTAAGGTGCGTTTGAGAATATCTTTCGATTCAACATAACCGACAACTACATCTATTTGGTCGTCACAAACGAGAAAACGACTATGTGGGTCATCGGTAATTTTTTTCTTTAGCGTGTCTTCATCATCTTGTAAACGCAGAAAAGTGACGTTATCGCGTTGGGTCATGGCAAAGGTGACTGTGCGCGTATCTAACTCAAACACGTTTTCGATGAGATGCTGCTCTTGACGTTGTAATGCCCCAGAGGCGGTGCCTGCATCAACAATCGCCGAGACATCATCAAAGGTAATCGCATCTTCACGCGTGGTTTTAATATTAAATAATTTGAATAGACCCGTCGCAATACCATCATACATAAAGACAATCGGGCGCAATAAACGTAAACACCACAACATCGGTTTAACAATGATAACCGCTGCTTGTTCTGGATAGGTCATCGCTAAACGCTTGGGCATTAAATCGGCAAAAATAATAAATAACGAGGTGACGGAGATAAAAGAGATTACAAAACTGGCTTTATCAAGCCAAAGTTGATGTTCAAAAAACTGCTCTAAAAATGCGGCAACATAAGGAGATAACGCCTGTTCGCCTAAAATGCCGCCCATAATAGCAATCGCATTGAGGGCAATTTGAACAACGGTAAAGAAGTTACCTGGTTGCTCCTGTAAGGCCAACACCGTTTTGGCATTGGCATCACCCTGATCCGCCATTTGATGCAGACGAATTTTGCGGGCCGAAGCCAAGGCAATTTCTGCACATGAGAAAAAAGCACTGGCACTAATGAGAGCCATAATAATAAACAGATGATTGAGAAAACTCATACAAAATCAACATAAACGCCATCGACAGCAAGGCGTTTACTATACGCTGAGCTTGAGAGATGAGCAAAAACAAAAAAGGCGCACCGAAGTACGCCTTAATCAACTGTCTATGTCAGCTTAGGCTGGATAAACAGGGAACTGTTGGCAAATAGTATGCACTTGTTTCGCCACACGCGCCAAAACAGCCTCGTCAGTCGGTGCATCTAAAATATCGCACATCCAATTGGCTAATGCTGCCACTTCGGCCTCACCAAAACCACGAGTAGTAACCGCAGGCGTACCGACACGAATACCTGAAGTGACAAACGGAGAACGTGGGTCATTGGGCACCGCGTTTTTATTGACGGTAATACCTGCACGACCTAAAGCTGCATCGGCTTCTTTACCTGTTAACTCTTTGCCAATAAAAGACACAAGGAACAAATGATTGTCTGTACCATTAGAAACAACATCATAACCACGTTCAATAAATACCGCGGCCATCGTTTGTGCATTGACAACGACTTGTTGTTGATACGTCTTAAATGCTGGTTGCATTGCTTCTAAGAAACAAACGGCTTTAGCGGCAATGACGTGCACTAATGGGCCACCTTGAATACCAGGGAACACCGCCGAATTTAATTTCTTTTCGATTTCTTCGTTTTTACGCGCCAAAATCAAACCAGAACGTGGGCCGCGCAAGGTTTTATGCGTGGTGGTGGTTGTTACGTCTGCAATTTGCACTGGATTTGGATAAACACCCGCAGCGACTAAACCCGCAACGTGCGCCATATCCACCATTAAATAGGCACCAACTTTATCGGCGATGTCACGGAAACGCTGCCAATCCATCGTCCGTGAATAAGCAGAGAAACCTGCAATAATCATTTTTGGCTTATGCTCTAAGGCTAAACGCTCAACTTCATCATAGTCCACTTCGCCTGTTTCTGGATTCAAACCATACTGAACAGCATTGTAAGACTTACCCGAAAAGTTAACTTTTGCGCCATGTGTTAAATGACCACCGTGCGCCAAGCTCATGCCTAAAACAGTATCACCGACATTTAACAAGGCTAAAAATACTGCGCCATTGGCTTGTGAGCCTGAGTGCGGCTGCACATTCGCATAGTCAGCGCCAAACAATTGTTTTGCACGATCAATCGCCAAAGACTCAACAATATCAACATACTCACAACCACCATAATAACGTTTACCCGGATAACCTTCGGCGTATTTATTGGTTAGCTTAGAGCCTTGTGCTGCCATGACTAAAGGGGAACAATAGTTTTCGGAAGCAATCAATTCGATGTGCGCTTCTTGGCGTGCATCTTCTTGGCTAATGGCTTGGGCTAAGGCAGGGTCAAACTGGGCAAGAGTAGTATTGCTAAACATCGCAGGGTCTCAGGTCGAGCTAAAAGATGTCGGCATTTTAACACGGCTACATCAAAGCGATAATGATTTTCTTTCATATTAGGCGTGAGTGCGGGTCACTCCAACGACAACACCCTTCTACCCCCTGCAAAGGCTTTTTGCCAATAACTCTGTTCCAACTTATCTAAACGGACAAAGTTTCCCGATGATGGCGCATGAATAAACCGCCCTTCACCGACATAAATACCGACATGATTGATTTGGCTGTTGCTGGTGCGAAAAAACAATAAATCGCCGACGACTAAATTATCTACCTCAATCGGACTGCTGTTTTCATACATTTCTAAGGAAGAACGCGGTAACCTTTTAACGCCTGATTGCAATAAAACGTACTGCACCAAACCACTACAATCAAAACCGACATCAGGATTACTACTACCATAAACATAGGGTTTACCAACAAAACTAATGGCTGATAAAGCTGCTTCTTGAAGCTTGGCGATGGGTTTTAGGGCTAAAGGCGTAGGGTCAGGAATTATTGGCAAATGGTCAATTAAATCACCTAAGGGGTCGGCACGGACCACGGTCGCGGTAAACATCAGCCCAATGAGTGGAATTAGAAAAAAAAGTGCTTTCATTATCGTTTCATTATTTTTAGCGATTATAAAGTCAGTATAGCTTAAACGAATCTGCGTTATAATCGCGCCACCTTAAACTATTCCCCTACAAAATTATGGCGCAATATATCTATACCATGAACCGCGTTTCGAAAATGGTGCCGCCGAAACGTGAGATTCTTAAAGACATTTCCTTGTCTTTCTTCCCTGGTGCAAAAATTGGCGTGTTGGGCTTAAACGGCTCAGGCAAATCAACACTATTACGCATCATGGCTGGCGTGGACAAAGACTTCCAAGGTGAAGCTCGCGCTCAACCAGGCATTAAAATTGGCTTCTTAGAGCAAGAACCCCATCTTGATCTCAACAAAACCGTGCGTGAAAACGTTGAAGATGGCTTAGTTGAAGTCAAAACCGCCCTCGCTCGTTTAGACGAAGTGTTCGGCGAATATGCGCTTGAAGATGCTGATTTTGACAAACTCGCTGCCGAGCAAGAAAAGTTAGAAGCCATTATTCAAGCATGGGATGGTCACAACCTCGACAACCAACTTGAACAAGCCGCCGATGCCTTGCGTTTGCCTGCATGGGATTCCGACGTTAAAACCTTATCAGGTGGTGAGCGTCGTCGTGTTGCCTTGTGTCGCTTGTTATTATCGAAACCCGATATGTTGCTGTTAGACGAACCGACCAACCATTTGGATGCTGAATCCGTGTCTTGGTTAGAGCGTTTCCTCAAGGATTTCGCAGGTACGATTGTGGCGATTACCCATGATAGATATTTCTTGGATAACGTTGCCGAATGGATTTTGGAGCTTGACCGTGGATATGGCATTCCGTATCAAGGCAATTACTCCTCTTGGTTAGAGCAAAAAGAAGCGCGTTTAGAAAGTGAAGAACGCCAAGAAGAAGCGCATTACAAGGCTTTAAAACGTGAAACCGAATGGGTACAACAAAACCCTAAAGCACGCCAAGCAAAAAGCAAAGCCCGTTTAAATGCTTACGAAGAACTCTCCAGTAAAGAGTTCCAAAAACGCAATGAAACACAAGAGTTGTACATTCCACCTGGCCCACGTTTAGGGGACTTGGTTGTGGATGTCCGCAATATCAGCAAAGCCTACGACGACCGTTTACTGTACGAAAACGTCAGTTTCACCGTCCCTAAAGGTGCGATTGTGGGTATCGTTGGCCCCAATGGTGCAGGTAAAACCACCCTTTTCAACATGATTACGGGCAAAGAAAAACCGACATCAGGTGAAGTGATTGTTGGTGACACCGTGCGTATTGCCTATATCGGACAAATCCGTGACAACTTAGACAATAACAAAACCGTGTGGGAAGAAGTCTCTGGCGGCCTTGATATTATTAAAGTCGGCGATTTTGAAATGCCGTCGCGCGCTTATATTGGCCGTTTTAACTTTAAAGGTTCAGACCAACAAAAACGTGTCGGTGAATTGTCTGGTGGTGAGCGTAACCGTTTACAGTTAGCCAAAATTCTTCAACTTGGCGCAAACGTCATCCTGCTCGATGAACCCTCCAACGACTTGGACATTGAAACCTTACGAGCCTTAGAAGATGCAGTATTAACCTTCCCTGGTTGCGTGATGGTCGTCTCCCATGATCGCTGGTTCTTAGACCGTATCGCCACCCACATCTTGGCTTTTGATGGTGATGAAGTGGAATGGTACGAAGGCAACTATAGCGATTTTGAAGTATGGCGACGTAAAAAACTCGGCAGCAATGCAGGGCCAAAACGGGCGAAGTTTAAGAAGATTGGTGGTTAAAAACGGAGTATAAGGGCAACATGACTATTAGTTACCCCTGTAAGGAGTTCGTGGTCATGTTGCTTTTTGCATGATGGTAGAGCGTGAATGAGTAAAGAGAAACTGGGTGGCTTGGATTTATTACGCGGCCTGTGCGCAATCAGCGTAATGGCCTATCACTATATCATGTGGTCAACAGGCATTATTTTTTATCCATTCGGGACTTATGCCGTTTATTTGTTTTTCACTCTTAGTGGCTTTACGCTTTTTTATGTATATGCCGACCAACCGATGAATGAAAACACATTAAAACGTTTTTGGATCGCCCGATTTTTCCGCATTTTCCCTTTATTTGCACTGGTCTGTTTACTTTACTCAAGTAATATAGGAGTTCTTGCACTCAATCTTAGCTTCTTATTTGGCCTCACTAACCCTGGAGCAACGGCCGTTGCTATTGGTGGTTGGTCCATTGGGATTGAGTTTATTTTTTATTTTTTATTTCCTTTTTTTTGGCTTTTCCGCGACAAGAAAAGCTTACGCAATTTATTTATACTTTCATTAATCATTAGTTTTTTTTACGTTCAAAACGTATTCGAAATAGGCTGTAATCTCGCTGACTGCTGGACTGAATATACTCAAGTTGTCACGTTTCTGCCTTTTTTTATTGGTGGCTGTCTAATGATGTTGTACCGTCAATCTATATTTTCAGTGCAGCAGCGACTTTGGATCACCATTGCCAGCGTCATTCTACTAATGGTAACCCTGTTACTACCACAAACCATCTACGCCGAAACACATCTATTTCTTAAATCGCCACTTATGTCACTTTGGATTATCTTAGCCATGATTATTGTCTATGGGTTTTCATACTTTCCCGAACAATACATCCCCAAGAAACTAGCAGAGCTTTTTGGCAACCTCAGTTATTCGCTCTATTTAATACATCCGTTTGTTTGGTTTCACTTTAGCAAAACAGGCCTTACATTTGAAGCCAGCCCCAAGCAATATATATTGGCAGCAGTCGCTACAACCATCATTTTATCGTTATTGTTGTTCTATTGCGTTGAAAAGCCATGTCGAAATCTTGGCCGACGCCTTGCGGCATCGCTGCCTAGCCCCGTAGAATCAAACAAGTTACGATAGCGTTAATATTTAGAATGTTGATATCAAGCAATAGCTCAAGCACTGTTGTTATACCAAATCTCAACGAATACTTTTAGGAAGCATCACACCATGTCCAACCTCATTCAACTTATTAATCATCCTAATCATATCGTTGAAATTCGTCTTAATCGCCCCGAAAAACGAAATGCCATGAGCTTTGCCCTGCTACGTGAATTACTCAAAATTGGCGAAGAATTACAAGAGCAACGCGAAGTGCGCGCCGTTATTCTCACAGGCGAAGGTACATCGTTTAGTGCAGGTATTGACCTCGGTGATTTGCAAAGTCCACGCAATGCCATTACTGCCTTGTGGGAGTTGTCTCGTCCAGGCCCAAATTTATTTCAACGGGTGTTTTTAATTTGGCGTGACTTACCTGTGCCTGTCATTGCTGCTATTCATGGTCATTGTTTTGGTGCAGGAATGCAGTTAGCCCTAGGCGCAGATTTTAGAATCACCACACCCGATGCCCAATTAGCGATTATGGAAGCGCGTTGGGGTTTAGTGCCTGATATGGCGTTAACCGTTACCCTGCGCGGTTTAGTGGGCTTAGATGTCGCCAAAGAACTCACGATGACCGCACGTACCGTTAGTGGTACAGATGCCAAAGCAATCGGTTTAGTCAGCCATGTTGACCAAGATCCCATGACCAAAGCCTTAGCTTTAGCCAATGAAATTGCCGCTCGCTCGCCCGATGCAGTTTTGGCAGCAAAAAGGGTATTAAACGCAATGGTCACGCAGTCGGAATCAGAAACACTCACACTAGAAAAGCGTTGGCAGCGTCGTTTGTTATTAGGCAAAAACTTCAAAATCGCAGGTAAAAAAGCCAAAAATCCTGAATTGAATTTTGTAGAGCGTGAATTTGATTAGCGTTTATATTGATGAATATACGTCGGATTAAACCTCGGCGTATCGAAGACGGTCTGACTATATAAATAATAGCTAAACCAAAAAACGACTTATGCTCGTGCAAATAGGACGCTCCCTACTAGTGTCGATTGTCGCTGCCAATTTCTTTGACTTAAGAGTTTTGTTTATCTCAAAACGACCCACTATACCCACCTTGTAGATGAGCAAGCCGACTTCAACAGTCAACACCGATTTATTGCTTCATGTTGCATAATTACGCTGAACGCACACGCCGCTCCGAACGTAATGACGACGGCAAATCAAAGACTCGACTCATTAATTCAGGGCAATCATCCCCTGCGCGCGGCACACTGAATAAATAACCTTGACCGACATCGCAGCGAGCTTCCATTAATACCGCTAATTGTCCCCATGTTTCTATGCCTTCGGCAATCACTTCTAAACGCAATTGATGAGCCATCGCAATTACCGCTTGTGAGATTGCCAAATCATCCGCATCCGTCAAAATATCACGGACAAAAGCTTGATCTATTTTTAAACGATCCACAGGAAAGCGTTTTAAATAACTTAAATTAGAATAGCCCGTTCCAAAATCATCAATGGACACACACAAGCCCATTTCACGTAGGGTGGACATGATGCTAATCGTTAATTGTGGATCATTCATACTCGCCGATTCCGTCAATTCGACTTCTAATTGGTGTGGTAAAATGCCAAACTCTTGCAAAGCGGTGCTGATATGCTCAGGTAATAAAGGCGAAGCGAATTCAGTGGCCGACAGATTAATGGCGATAGGTGGCGGTGTCAGCCCCTGCTGTTGCCATCGTTGTAATTGTTGACACGCTGACCGTAATACCCACTGACTCAAACACGCCATCAAACCACTCGTCTCGGCAATCGGCAAAAAACGATCAGGTGCTAAAAATCCTAAACGTGGATGCCGCCAACGAATCAACGCCTCCATACCAATGACTTTACCTGTCACTAGATGTACCTGTGGTTGATAGTACAAAATCAACTCATCATTATGTTTTAAGGCTGCCCTTAACTCACTTTCTAACTGCAAACGCCCTCTTGCCTCACCCGACAACACAGGTGTATAGACAGTATAACTTCGTTCAGGCTCTGTTTCGGTATCATGTAGAGCCGCTTCGGCCTCATGTAATAAGAGAATAGGATCTTCCATTTCTCGATGATAAACGGCTACGCCACCTAATGCCGATAATACCCATTGCCTACCTGCAACATCAAAAGGCTCATTCATTTGCTGAAGAATCTTGGCTACTAATACAGGTAATTCCGACTCCAACTCAACTTCTAACGCTAAGGCAAAGGTACTATCGCCAACACGCGCAATTAAGTCATGTTTGGGCTGCCATAGCCTTAGCCGCTCAACTAAAATCAATAAAATTTCATCAGTGACTACTTCGCCATAACTGTCTCTAATCTCCTGTATTTTTGCTATGCCCACCATCATCGCCACGCGTAATGTACCCTGATTCAACTCGTCGTAACAAAACACACTTAACTGCCGTTGAAACAATTTACGATTCGGCAAATGAGTCACTAAATCAAAATTATCAAGAAAATAGGCTTTTTCTTCGGCCTGCTGTTGATCGGTAATGTCAATACCACATAATACTAAGCTACCTGCCTGCTCTTGTTGTGTGTTCAGCATGCCTGTTGTCCACAGAATAATTCGTCCTGTGGGTGTTGTTGCGCGCCAAATATGTTCTGCTAAAGAACTATGGCTTTCTAAGGCAACTTGAATATGTTTACGCGCCACTTCCTGCGACTCAACCGCCATAAAAGCTTCCCAAAAAACCGCGCCCAACATCATATCTAGCGGTTGTCCTGACACTTTTACTGCTGCGGCATTAAGATGAACAATACGCGCCCGTTCATCAACCACCGTAATAAAAGCCTGCGTGGTATTTAAAATCGCACTCATTAACCGCCGCTCAGCATCCAGCTCAGCGCGTATACGTTCACGCTCTCGCTGCTGCTCACACTCTTGTAAGGCGCGGGTCACTGCTGCGGGTAGTCTTATCATTCGATCTTTTAAGACATAATCCGTTGCCCCTTCACGTAAAGTCGCAACAGCACGCTCTTCGCCCAAAGAGCCAGAGACAAAGATAAATGGAACTTCAGGACAGATGTTATTGTGGATGACTAAAGCTTCTAAGCCACCAAAGCCAGGCACATGGTAGTCTGCCAAAATAATATCAGGATCAAACGAGAGCAGACCATCAATAAAATCTGGCTCGCTATCAACACGTTTAATCTCGGCGACAATGCCACCCATTTGTAATGCCAAAGCAACCAGCTCGGCATCGGTAGGAACATCTTCTAAATTAAGTACACGCAACTGGCGCATCACACTCTCCTTATGTTGGACAGAAAAGACTGAAAATTGTTAATCACGGACAGAAAAAATCATCTTTACTCTAAGAATCGTAATGGCTTACTTTACAATGCTGGAGTTTTATTAATTAACATCCAATAAAAGCCTAACTTCGCAATTTCAGCATTAAACTGATCAAAATCAACAGGTTTGACAACATAACTATTCACTCCTAAATCATAACTCGTTAATAAGTCACTTTCTTCAGCAGAAGAAGTCAACATAACTACGGGTATGTGACTTAGTTTTGAATCATTTTTCAGCACACGCAAAAGGTCTAAACCATCTACTTTGGGTAGTTTTAAATCCAGTAGAATTAATTTGGGGAATACAGGATCTCGCCCTAAAAAACTTCCTCGGCAATACAGATAATCTAAGGCTATTTCACCATCTTGCAGCCACTCAATACGATTGGCTAAACGCTGACTACGTAAGGTCACCATCGTCATTTCAGCATCTAACGCGTTATCTTCAACCAATAGCACTTCAACAGGCAAAACAGGTATTATGGTTTGCATCATGCGATACTCCCCTCATTATTATTCTCAAGTTTTAGGAATGGTAAAATGAATTGTCGCTCCTTTATCCACCTCACCTTGAGCCCAGACCCGCCCTCCATGACGGTTGATAATCCGTGCGACAATTGCCAAACCCACACCAGTCCCCGAAAATTCGGCATCGCTATGTAAGCGTTGAAAAACGACAAATAGTTTATGGACAAAGCGCATATCAAAACCTGCTCCATTATCATGGACGTGATAGCAATATTCAGTCTCGCCACTATCTGCACTGACCGTGATCGTCGGATGCGCTACTTTTGCGCTATATTTGACTGCATTAACTAACAAGTTAGTCCATACCTGTGCCAATAAAGCCCTATCAATATTGGCTATAGGTAATGAGCCGATGACAATACTTCCTTGATAATCTTCTTTGATTTCCTTCCATACTTCTTCCACCAACGCGTTCATATCTGTTGGATAACGACGTAACCCGACACGACTTACCCGAGAGAAATGAAGCAAATCATCAATTAACTGCCCCATTTTTTTACTATTATTACGTACGACCATGAGTAAGCGTTGCTCTTCTGCATCCAGTTTATTCGCTGCTCGCTGAGCAAGCAGGTGTGAAAAGCCATCAATAGCACGTAGAGGCGAACGCAGATCGTGAGACACGGAATAGGAAAAGCTTTCTAGCTCTTTGTTAGCTTCTTCTAGTTCAGACATGAGTTGTTGTAGGCGATGATGACGCTCTTCGAGGTCAATCGTCAGTTGGCGATTATGATCTTCTGCTAATTTAGCATTCACCAAGTTACGGACGCGGGCGCGAAGTTCGTCGAGTAAAAAGGGTTTAATCAGATAATCCTGCGCACCTGCTTTCAATAATTGAATACGAAAATCATCATCCGCTTTCGCACTTAATAATAAAATAGGAATGGTATTTAACGCGACATTGGCTCGCACCTGTTGAACCAGCATATCACCGCTCATTTTGGGCATCATCACATCGCAAAGAATTAAATCAGGCCGCAACAACTCTATTTTTTGTAGCCCTTCTTCACCATTTAATGCTGAAGCAATACGATAGTCACTCACCAAGCTATCGCACAGAAATTGGTTTAGCTCGACATTATCTTCTATGACTAATACCAATGCCCCTTCTGTCAATTGCTGTATCACCGTCACTTCTGTTTGCGATGAAGAAAACTCAGCGAGCGCATTGCTGATGGTGTGATCATCAACCGTTACAACGGGTGCTAACGGCTCTTCTATCGCCAAAATAGGCAATATCAGGCGGAATAATGCCCCACCTTCTGGAGCATTGCTCACACTGAGCGTGCCGCCATGTAACTCAGCAAACTCACGCGCTATCGACAAACCCAAGCCTGTCCCTGCAAAGTGTCGATTGAGTCCCGTGTTCGCTTGATGAAATGCCTCAAAAATAGATTCTCTCTGCTCTATCTGCACACCAATGCCACTATCCGCTATGTCAATCAGAACATGACGCTGTTCATGGTCGGCATGTAAACAACAACGAATCTGCCCTTTAGCTGGAGTAAACTTAAAAGCGTTTGACAGCATATTTAAAAAAACACGCTCTATTTGTGCAGAATCAACCTGTGCCAGAACGCCTTGCTCAGTTTCAACAATATAGTGAATCGACTTTTCATCAGCTAACACATCAAAATAACTGGCAACACGCTCCAATAACTGACCTAAATTAGTACTCGCGACATGCAAATCCATTTTGCCTGCCTCAAGCTTGGCGACATCTAATAAATCATTAACGTGTTTTAATAATAAATGAGAATTACGTTCAATCACCAACAACTGACGACGCATGTGCTCATCAAGGTGAGTCAACGCCAATAGACTTTTTGTTGGCGATAAAATGAGGGTCAGCGGGGTTCTCAGCTCATGACTGACATTCGCAAAAAATTGTGTTTTTATCTGATCTAGCTCTTGCATTCTCTCGTTCATGTGCGCCAGCTCAGCGTTAGCCGTATGTAAACGACGGTTAACCTCTGACACTTCTTGTGCTCGCAGATAAACTTCTACCTCCGTTTTTTCGACTAAGGTTCGGAGCTCAGTGGTCAACTTCTCGTTTTCAGAACCTCGTTGTTTGAGCTGAATAAACCCAGTGACATCTTCGACACGATGAATGATGTACTGCAATTGGCCTTGAGCATTAAACAGAGGGCTATTGATTGGACTCCAAAACCGCTCTTCATAACCACCACCTTCGGCTTCGGGACGACGAATGTCATATTTTTGTACCGACATGGTGTCAGCAACACCGTCACGGCGTACTCGATTTAATGAAGCACGTAAGTTTTGTGTACCAGAAGCGTGAGGATCATCGGGATTATCAGGAAAAATCTCAAATAGTGGTCGCCCTAAAACCTGCTGACGCTGCGTCATAGTAGCCTGCAAATAGGCATCCGTTACCGCAACAATGACTAAATCGGGAGTTAACACCAAATACAAAGCTGGCATGGACTCAAAGAGTTGCTGAAAGTCAGTCAATAGTAATTCAGACATTAGATAACTTCCTTTTCCTTGGATAACGACATAAACGTTAAGCTAGGACTCTAAATTACCTCTTTTAAGGGGGGAAATTCAACTTTATATTGAATATTTTTAATATTAGCCTTTTTGTAGTATTTATCTTTATTTATTTTTGTGATTTAAAAAGCAAAAAAACGAGAAAATCAGGTTGCAAAATCAAAAAAAGGCACTTCATCCGCTCCTTTTCAGGAAAGATGAAGTGCCTTAGTGTTTGGTGATAAAAAAAAGATTAATGCAAACGCTGCTTCTGAAACACTAAATTTCCATGATCAACATCAGCCAAAATGGTATCGCCCGCGATAAACTCCGCCGACAATATTTTATGCGCCAACGGATTTTCTAACCCAGTTTGAATCGCACGTTTTAACGGACGTGCGCCATAAACAGGGTCATAACCTGCCACCACCAATTGCTCCATCGCGGCTTCACTCATCTCCAATTTCAAATCACGTTCCGCTAAACGACCGCGTAAGCGTTCTAATTGAATTTCAGCAATGCCACGAATTTGCTCTTCTGCCAACGGATGAAAGACCACCATTTCGTCGATACGGTTAATAAACTCAGGGCGGAAATGTTTACCCACCACTTCCAATACCGCCAGTTTAATATGGTCGTATTGCTTGTCTTCACTGAGGTGACGAATGACTTCTGAACCTAAGTTCGAGGTCATAATAATCACCGTGTTTTTGAAGTCCACTGTCCGACCTTGACCGTCCGTTAAACGACCATCTTCTAATACCTGCAACAACACGTTGAAGACATCAGGGTGCGCTTTTTCGACTTCATCCAATAAAATGACGGAGTACGGTTTGCGACGCACGGCTTCCGTTAAATAGCCGCCTTCTTCATAACCGACATAACCGGGTGGCGCACCAATCAGACGCGAGACACTGTGTTTTTCCATAAACTCAGACATATCAATGCGAATGATGGCATCTTCACTATCAAACAAGAAGTTCGCTAAGGCTTTGCACAGTTCTGTTTTACCGACACCTGTTGGCCCTAAAAACAAGAACGAACCACTCGGACGATTCGGATCAGACAAGCCCGAACGCGCACGACGCACAGCATTCGACACCGCCTCTACCGCTTCATGTTGACCGACAACTCGTTGGTGTAAGGCTTCTTCCATGCGTAACAGTTTTTCGCGGTCGCCTTCCATCATTTTAGAAACAGGAATGCCTGTCGCTTTAGAAACCACTTCGGCAATTTCCACTTCCGTCACTTTATTACGCAACAGTTGATGTGGGGCATGATCGGCATCATCAGCCTGATTGAGTTGTTTTTCTAAATCAGGAATTAGTCCGTATTTCAAACGAGACATTTCGCCTGTATCGCCTGTACGTTGCGCTTTTTCAAAGGCAAATTTGGCTTTTTCCAATTCTTCTTTGATGTTTTGCGAACCTTTGACGCTGGCTTTTTCCGCCTGCCAAATTTCGTTTAAGTCGGCATATTCGCGCTCTAATTTGCTAATTTGACCTTCGACGAGCTCCATTTGCGCTTTCGAGGCTTTGTCATCTTCTTGCTTGAGGGCTTCGCGTTCCATTTTTAACTGGATTAAACGACGGTCAAGCTTGTCCATGACTTCGGGTTTGGAGTCCATTTCCATACGAATACGCGAAGCGGCTTCATCAATTAAATCAATGGCTTTGTCTGGCAGTTTACGGTCGGTAATATAACGATGCGACATTTTAGCGGCAGCAATAATCGCAGGGTCGGTAATATCAACACCATGATGCAACTCATAACGCTCTTTTAGGCCGCGCAAAATAGCGATGGTATCGACGACGCTCGGCTCGTCCACCATCACTTTTTGGAAACGACGTTCTAAAGCGGCATCTTTTTCGACATATTGACGATATTCGTCTAGGGTCGTTGCGCCCACACAATGCAACTCGCCACGCGCCAAAGCAGGCTTGAGCATATTGCCTGCGTCCATTGCACCTTCGCCTTTGCCTGCACCCACCATCGTATGCAACTCATCAATAAACAAAATAACATTGCCTTCTTGTTTCGATAAATCGCTTAATACGGCTTTTAAACGCTCTTCAAACTCACCACGAAATTTTGCACCCGCAATCAGCGAGCCCATATCTAACGATAAAACGCGTTTATTCTTTAAGCCCTCAGGCACTTCACCATTGATAATACGTTGTGCTAAACCTTCGACAATCGCAGTTTTACCCACGCCCGGCTCACCAATTAACACAGGATTATTTTTGGTACGACGCGCCAATACTTGAATGGTGCGACGAATTTCATCATCACGACCAATCACAGGGTCTAATTTGCCTTTGGCGGCACGTTCGGTTAAATCGATGGTGTATTTGCTTAAGGCTTGGCGATTTTCTTCGGCATTGCTGTCAGTCACGGGTTCGTCTCCGCGTAATTGTTGAATGGCATGTTGCAGACGGGCTTTATCAACCCCTGCTTGCTGTAGGCTTTTGGCGGTATCGCCACCTGCATCCATAATTGCAAGCAGTACCAACTCACTGGCAATAAATTGGTCTTGGCGTTGTTGCGCCAACTTGTCGGTGAGATTAAAGACGCGCTGTAAATCTTGGCCAACTTGCACTTCACCTGTGGGATTTTTTAGTGTCGCCACACGCTCCAGTTGTTCATTTAGTTTTTTATCTAAGTTGGCAAGATTCGCCCCTGCTTGTTTGAGCAACGGCGGTACTGAACCATCTTTTTGTTGTAGCAAGGCTAATAACAAGTGGACAGTTTCGATACTGGAATGGTCACGGCCAACGGCGATAGATTGCGCGTCACTCAGTGCCTGTTGTAGTTTTGCGGTAAAACGGTCAAAACGCATGATAGATCCTCATTCACACATAAAATACAGGGATATAGCCTTGTAATGAGGTATAGATGAGAGATTTCAAGAAGCAAATTTTTGTTTTTGTATCGAGGATTTTAGGACTTGAAAATGGGTAAATGTTGCCCATTTAGGGGGATGTTTTAGGGTGTTAAATTATCTTCAATCACCATCCCTGCCGCCTTCGCCGCTCGTGTACCACCCGTTAAAATGACAATTTCACGTTGACTATCAAGGCTCTCAATCAGTGCAGCCGCTTTACCTGCTTTAGTACCGCCACCACACAATACATAAATGGGTTGAGTAATGGATAGTGTCGCTAACAATTCGGCATTAATAGTTTCTAAGGGCTGATTTTTGGCTCCTCGTATATGACCTTCGGCGTAGGCTTTGACATCGCGGACATCCCAAATAATGGCATTTTGATTTATGGATAATTCGGTAACGGGAATTTCTTTAATCATGCTTAAATCCTTGAGTTACAACCAACGCAATGCCGTTCTCGCGATATATTCGCCAAACCATTCTGCCGTTCTTAAATCTCCAATCGGCGGAGTGACATCGACGGGCGCACTATCCGACTGCGCCATCAAGCCCATATAACTGCCCATACGATTTAAGTCGTCTGGGGTTGTGCCCGTCGGTTGTAACGGCATACCCACCCACAACATACCGTGCTGCATGGCAAATAATTGTATTTGTTGCAATACCGCTAATTTATCACCACTCAAACCACCTGAATTGGTAAAGCCCGCAGCCAATTTACCCTGCCAAAGTTGCTCCGACCATGCTTTTGAGCTGGCATCCATAAACGTTTTAAACGGTGCTGAGGCACTGCCCATATAGGTAGGACAGCCCATGACTATCACATCCGCTGACGCTAAAATATCCCAATCTATGTTATCTACCGACAATAAATAGCCGTCAACTTCCGCAACTTGGCTAACGCCAAGAGCAATATATTCGGCTAGTTTTGCCGTATGGCCAAAACCACTGTGATAAACAATTGCGATATTTTTTGCCATAAGAGCTACTAACCTAATTTACGCCAACCAAATAATTGAAGCCATACGTCCTGTGGTTTGTTCACGGCGATAAGAGTAAAAACGCTCGCTATCGCTAAACGTACACATTTCTCCGCCACTAATCATGCCTATTCCTGCTTTGACAAGACGTTGCCGCGCCAATTCATAAATATCGGCATCATATTTGCCATTTGCTTTAGCAACAAAGGCACTGGCGGCAGATTTATCGACTTTCATAAAGGCATCACGTACGTCTGCCCCCACTTCAAAGGCCTTTGCACCAATCGCTGGCCCTAACCAACACATGACTTCCGCAGGATTTGTGAATCGTGCCAGAGTATTTTCTAAAATGCCATTACACAAACCCCGCCAACCTGCATGAGCAACAGCGACCCGATTGCCATTTCGGTCACTAAAAAATACAGGCAAACAATCGGCAGTCATCACCACACAGGGTAAACCGCGATGCGTCGTGGTAACGGCATCCGCTTCGGGAACATTTTGCGCGCGAATTTTAGGTTCACTAAAGGCATCAACAACTTCTGTGCCGTGAACTTGCTGCAACCATTGCGGAGGACCACAGGGCGCAATTTCATTGAGGGCGGTTAATAACTTCCGGCGATTTTCCACCACCGCAACCGCGTTATCGTTGACATGAAAAGCCAAATTAAAACTGTCAAACGGAGCAACACTGACACCGCCGACGCGCGTAGTGACCACGGCTCGGACATTGGCTGGCGCAGGCCATTCAGGAATAATAAAGGAGTCGATTAAACTCATGGGGCATTCCTCAAGATATCGTCTCAGAACGAGTTTAGGCTATTAGAACTTATCTAATGTGAAGTTCTCTTTAGGACTTACGCAGTAATCTCATATTTGTTCACATTGCAGCCGCTTCAGGCGGCTTTATGTTCACAATACGCGCCAATCGCGGTGCGATGCGTAAGTCCCGATTTTATCTCCGACGACGCAGAGATACACTCGAAGGGCTTAACTTACCACGAACTTCAAAAAACACTTCATGGCGTGTCTGACCAGATAAGGTTTTCAGGCGCAGATGATAACGGCCTCGGCGCGGTTGCCAAGCATAATTATCCGCTACAACCCCCAAATCACGCTCATTTAACCAAAAATGCAGCGTTTCACCGCCATGATGGGCGCGAAAATAGACTTTTTGCACAGCGGCGGGGATATCAGGATCTAAAGCAATAATCGTTCCATCAACGGGGTAAACAATCATCGGCGTGGTATCTGCCTGATAACTGACCAGACTTTGTTCCGTACCTTCCAATAACCACTCATCGTAACTCGGTTGTTTAAACCCTTCAAAAGTCACACGTTGTCGCTTTACGCCTTCGGGAGCCATCGGTGCCGCATCACCCCTATTATCCCCTTCCAAATAGCTCATTACACTATTCCAAACAGGTGCCGCACCACTAATACCTGAAACATCACGCATTGGTAAACCTTGCATATTACCCACCCACACCGCCACAGTAAAATGCTGCGAGAAGCCCACACACCAGTTATCACGCATATCTTTACTGGTGCCTGTTTTTACTGCTGTCCAAAAAGGGGTAGCTAATGGATTTTCATACCCAAAAGTTAAACTACGGGCATTTCGATCACTGATAATAGAGTTAATAATAAAACTGGCTTGAGACGATAAAATACGCTTTTCAGGGGAAGATGGTGAGTTGGCATCTTTTGCGACTAGGCTAACATCACGCCAGACACCACCATTGGCTAAACTGCGATAGGCATTGGCTAATTGCCAAACGGTAATATCTGCCCCGCCTAAAGCCAAAGCATTGCCGTAGTAATCAGGTTGTTCTTGGAGATTAAAACCTACTTCATTCAGTAATTGCCAAAAAGGTTCGACACCGACTTTACCGAGCGTCAAGACCGCAGGCACATTGAGAGAACTTGCCAATGCCGTACGCACGGTGACAGCCCCCTTAAAATCATGTTCATAGTTTTGAGGCACATATAAACCTAAAGGGGTGCTAATATTGATTGGCGCATCATCAATCACGGAGGCGGCGGTTAAGCGATTTTTTTCTATTGCCAAGCCATATAAAAAGGGCTTTAACGTTGAACCCGCCTGACGCGGTGCTTGCACACCATCAACCCACACGCTGTCCTCAACTAAACCGCTATTGGCAACATAAGCCAGCACTTCGCCTGTTTCATTATTTAATACTAAGACTGAGCCCGCATTAGCTTTTTGACTCTCTAATGCGGTTAATTGCGTGCGTAAGGACTCATAAGCATAGCGTTGTAGTTTGGCATCGAGGGTTGTTGTCACGGTTTGATTAGCTTCGTTCAGTAATCGTGAGGCTAAACTGAGAAGGTCGGGGCTTTCAGCCATCGGCACTTTACGACGATTGAGGCTACTATCGGCAATAGCCGTTACAGCGTCACAATCCGCGTCGTAACCTGCATTAATTAGCACACAGGCTCTGGCAGCGATACGCTCAGTATTGGCGTTAGGTGCGGCCAATAGGCTGACTAAGGCAATACTTTCTGCACGATTTAAACCGCTCGGCAATTTACCAAACATCGCCAAACTGGCCGCACTGACGCCTTGTAAATCGCCCCGCCACATCGTGAGATTAAAAAAAGCCTCTAAGATTTGGCTTTTTGTCCATTGTTGCTCTAAATGACGGGCGGCTTGTAATTGCTGCCACTTGCGCCCTACGGTTCGGCCACCTGTTTGCCAACGGAGGTCTTTATCTAATAAGGCGACAAGTTGCATAGTCAGGGTACTTGCACCGCGTGTTTTTTGCCCTGTCATATAATTGGCAACCGAACGGCTAAACGCGCCCCAATCGACACCATGATGACGATAAAAATCGCGGTCTTCGGTAAAAATCAGTGCGTCAATTAGCGCGGGTGACACTTCGTAGAGCGGAGTCCAATCCAGTCGATGTTGTTCTTTGTTGATGCGTTGGCGCGTTAAAAGTTGACCGTGACGGTCTAATAAACGGGCGTAAGAAGATTGCCAACTTTGTTGGACTACGGGAAAGCTAGGAAGATTCGCAGCGTGAGCCATTGAACTGAACAAAAAACACAGACACGCCAACAGCAATCCTTTCCCTGTATCTTGAAAAATCACCTTACTAAGCACTCCGCAAAAAACCAAGCGATTCCAGTAAATAGCCTTGGCGACATAACACGCCGTCAGATGTCCGCCAACCATCACTGACAACAAGGAGTTTTCGTTCTAGTTCTATTGCCATTTTAGTCCCAATCTCTCTTCCATTTTGACATCACTAAATGCTCAAAACCAGCTCTTGCATTCGCCTATATCTTCACTATATTAACGCTTCTCAAAGAACCTATATTACTGAGAGTGTTAAGCATCATGACTCGTTGGAAAGCCTCATTTATTCATTTGTTAATCAGTCTCGCTGTGATTGGAGCAGTCGCGGCCTATATCATTTATTTTTGGTATCCACCCGCATTGATTACGATGGCCAAAGCCGACAGGTTACTGATGCTTATTGGAGGCATAGATCTGATTGTTGGCCCTTTGCTGACTTTAATTATTTATAAAGCAGGCAAGGCTAGCCTCCGTATGGATCTCACTGTCATTGCTTTGGTACAAGCTGCTTTTTTATCGTTTGGCCTTTTCACGATGTTTGAATCACGACCTGTCTTTGTAGTCGCCTCGTCTAATATGTTTGATTTAGTATTTGCTACCGAAATTTCATCCGAGCAATTAGCGCAAGCTCGCATCGCCGAATATAAAACACTCGGCTTCACCAAGCCAAAACTCGTTGGCGCTAAAATGCCCACAGACGTTAATGAAAAAATGCACATATTGAATTCCGCGTTGAGTGGTGCTGGCGACTTACAAACAATGCCTAAATATTATGTCGAGTACCAACACATCATCCCTGACATTTTGAAAAACTCACTACCACTCAAAGCGAATAAGTACGCTTCAGAGCAAGCCATTGCCGTCATGGTCGATGCCTCCAAAGCCTATGGTCGTAACCCTAATGACGTTCGCTATATGCGTTTGGGTAGTACTCGCGGGTTTGCTGTGATGCTCGTTGACGCAAAAACAGGTCAAGTCGTTGGCCCCGTGAGCGTTGATCCCTAAGCACTTGGCATAACGCCAATCTCTCACGCTGAGACAATCACCTCACCAAAAAACAAAAAAGGGCGAACACATCGGTTCGCCCTTGTATCATAGGGGATAACTATTAATAACTATTCCCAAATCACCCGTTGCTTCATCCCCAACCATTTTTCAGCATTGGCTAAATAACGGTCTTCGATGATATTACGTTTGATTTTCATGGTCGGTGTTAAGAAGCCGTTTTCCATTGTCCATTGGTCTTTAACGACAACGACATAATCCATGCGCTCATGGTCTTCTAAGGTTTCATTTACTGACTTCAACAACTCTTTGAATTCTGCTGCTAAGGTTTCTTTATCCAATTCGCCACGTTGTATTTCTTTCATGGCATCTAAAGACAACATCAACAAAGCAAAAGGTTGTGGCTCGCCTGAACCTGTCGCACAGACCACTTCAATTTTTGGGTGGTTATTGAGTTTATTTTCAATTGGTGCTGGAGCAACGTATTTGCCTTTGCTCGTTTTGAATAACTCTTTAACACGACCCGTAATTCTTAGGCGGCCTTTTTCGTCAATTTCACCCCGATCACCTGTTTTGAAATAGCCGTCATCCGTCATTTCTTCGGCCATTTTGTCGGGCATTTTGAAATAACCAATCATTTGCGCGGGGCTTTTGACCTGAATCTCGCCGTTATCGGCAATACGATGCTCACAACCCGGATTCACTGAGCCTACATAACCGACGCGTACTTCATTGGGTTTGCACGCATGAGAGTAGGCAAAGTTTTCGGACATGCCATAAACATCTAACAACTCTAAACCGAGATTACGATACCATTCGATAATATGTGGCGGTAATGGCGCAGAGCCTGTCAACGCAGTGCGTACTTTGTCCATACCCAACTGGCTGAGAATTTTCTTTTTGACGATTTTGCCCAAAATTGGCAAGCTGAATAACAGCTTTTGCTTTTTCATTGGCATTTTTTCGCTAACGCCTAAGAAAAACTTCGTCCACAAACGAGGCACCGAGAAGAAAATCGTTGGTTGCGCGCGTTGTAAATCTTTTTGGAAGGTTTCTAAACCTTCGGAGAAAAAGACATGAAAACCGAAATATAACGACATCGTTTCGACGGCGGCACGTTCAGCAACGTGCGCTAACGGCAAATACGACAACATACGGTCTTGATTACTAAAGCCCCAAATTTCTTCCATGCCGCTCGTAATAACAATCATGGTACGGAAGCTATGCAACACGCCTTTAGGTTGGCCTGTACTACCCGAGGTATAAACAATCGTTGAAATATCGTCTAAATCAGGCATCGTTGGGTTTTTCATCGGTTCGCTTTTAGCAACAATGTCCGTCCATTGCGGTTTATCGGCCAACATGGCGGGCGATAATGGCGTGGCGATAATGGGCAAACTGGCGGGAATAACGTCTTTAATTTCTTTCCAACCGTCAGCTTTACCATCCATTTTGCCAACAATTAACGCTTTAGCGTCACTGTGGTCAAAAATGTAAGCGGCCGTTTCGCCATTGAGTGTTGGATACATCGGCACAGTCACGTGACCCGCCATCCAAATGGCTAAATCAGCCATAATCCAATGCGCGGAGTTACGGCCTAATAAAGCAATATTACTTTTAGGGGGAAGATTTAAACTTTGAATATACGTCGCCACACGACGAACTTCGTCACCGACTTGTTGCCACGTAAAGTTTTTAACGACACCATCGCCATACGGCTGAGTTAAATAAACACCGCTAGGCGTAGTTTTTTCCCAATACAATAAACAATGTAATAGGGTCTTTTTTTCGGCATTTGTCATTTTTTATGTCCTCTCATCCTGATAAAGCCTTAGGCTTTGTGCGTTGATATTTATTAATAATGGCGAGAAGACTACCATTGACCGCGCACAGAGAAAAGAGAAAATAACAAAGAGAGTATGAAGCCGACGGCGACATACTCTCTACATCCGCCGTGTTAACCGAAGACTCCTCCAGTCAACACTACAACATCGCTTTATTACGGCTTCACCACCATCACTTCATTGGGTTTTAAGCCATAAACATCGGGCGCATACATCGCTTCAACTCGTGTGGCAGGTAACTGAAACTCGCCTGCTTGGTTTAAGCGTAAGGTATAGCTATTTTGCCATGAAGCCTTGTATGGTAAATACTGATAATAGGCGCGATAAGCATCTGCCGCGTATTCAACATAAACAGGCCACCATTTATTCGTTCCTGTATCCAATAATTGACTATCGCGTTTTAAGCCACGACCTAATAAGACCGCACCTGAGGGAATCGGGTCATTGACCACCACCCAACCCATATCCTGCTGAGAATATGCATTTAACTCAACACGCAATACATCACCAATATGCCACTCGCCTTTCACCTTTTGCGTCACAGGAACAATGGTTTTGGTGATGCTAAAACCTTTGTTAATGGTTTTAGTGATCGGCACACGCGCCGCCGCCGAAATCCGTACCCACGGTTTACCAGTACCTTGATGCTCTACTGTAAGCGTACTGGCTTGTTTTGGCCATGCCAGCATTAAGTCTGGCTCATTGGGATTATTTTCGCTTTGTTGCCCTGCACTGGCGGCTTGACTGCTTGGCCAAGCAAACGAGGCTTTAATATTGGCAACTTGTGCTGTGGTGACACCACTGACAACAGGGCTGTTGTTATTAAAACGGGTAAAGACAATACCGCCCCACAAATTACTTTGTGTGCCTTGCCAATGACCGTGCTGTTGATAACCTAATAAACCACGCACCATCAGCGGTAATTCGTCTTGCCATGCTTTGTCGTTTAACACCGCCAAAATTAACCGAGCTTGTAGTAACTCGTTACTGTCATACCACCACCAGCGTTCTTTGCTACTTTTTAGACGCATGATCGTGCCACCTGACTGCACTAATTGCGCTTTTAATAACTGGATAACTTGCGCCAGTCTTTCAGCTCGTTTAGGTACATTCGGCGCAGCTTGCAACAACTCAAACCAATCAATGAGAATATGATTCGGCCATTTAGCAGGTTCTACACGTAAGTTATCGAGCAATGAGGGTTTAAAGCGACCATATTGCGCCAAGATACTTGCGACTTCTAATTGCCGTTGCACGCCATCAAAATTTTCTTCATAAATCCAATAACGGTAGATTTGGGCATCTAGGCGATGTTCGGCATAGGCTTGCAAGGCATCAAGCATTTTATTGCGGCTATCTTCGGGAATTGGCCACTGCAAGGCTTTCGCTAACCGTAAAATATGCGCCGTTAAAAAGGACGAACCCGCGCTCTCGCCGTTACTGGGATAAAACTTCGCTAAACCGTCTTTATCTAAATAGGTCGGCAAATCACCCATGATGATTGACCACACCGCTTTATCTTGTAAGCCTGCGGATGCTGTCGTTTTTTGCTCTAAACAGGCATAGGGATAATAGCGAAACCACTCTTTGACGGGCCCTAATGTCCCGCCTAAATTGGGCTGAACGTCAATTTGCAGTTGGCTACCCTCTAAAGCACTAGCAGGTAAAGCGGCTATCGCTTCGCTAAACGGTTTGTCTTGCAGTTGGGTTAATGTCGTTTGTAATAACTGCAACGGCACTGACGGCAAGACTTTTTGACTGACTTTTAATTTGTCACTGTACTGTTGACCTTGCGCACTGATTTGCCATGTTAAAACGTCAATATCGCGCGGGACAATGACGGGAATGGTGACTAATTGTGAGGAGTTCGCCGCTAAAGCCAAACGGGTTTTGAAGGATGTTTTTAGGGCTGGAGAATCGACTGTGACGTCGATAGTATCAGCCTGTTCACTGCTATTACGGACAGTAAATTCAGCTTGATAGTTATCACCATCGCGCACTGTCAACGGTAAACCACTTAATACTTGCACTTCTTGGCTACTGCGGAAACTTTGACTGCCTGTACCAAATTGCTCGCGGGAACTGGCAATGGCCACCACTTTGAAGCTGGTTAAAGAGTCATTAATTGGCACAGTGAAATGCGCAAATCCTTGAGCATCAACGGGCGCACTGGCCTGCCACAATAACAAGGTATCAAACAATTCACGGGTTGAACCGCCGCGACCACCGCCACCGCCACTGGGCAAGGCTTTTTTACCAAAATGACGTTTACCGACCACTTGCAATTGATTGGTGGCGGTATTGATGCCATAGGCGCGCTCTAACATCATCGACGGTAAAACATCCCACGATTTGTTATCGGCCAACTCTAATAAAGCTTCATCAACCACCGCTAAGGTAATTTCAGTATTGGTGGGTAACTCGCCACGACCTTTGGCGGGCGAAACTTTCACCGTCACTTGGGCTTGTTCTTTCGGGTGATACACGGTTTTATCGGTGCTGACATCCACTCCTAATTTAAAGCCTTCCCAACCGACTTTTAATTCAGCAATGCCCATCTTAAAGGCGGGTTTACCTAAGTCAACTAACGCCGTTGCTTGAATATCATTGCTACGACCACGAACCACAAACACCGAAACATAAACATTGGGCGAGTATTCGCCTTTAATCGGCACATCAACAACGGGCTCTTTGCCCGATAAAGGCACGACAAAGCTTTCCATAATGCCATCACGCTCTACCGCCACTAATGCTGTTGCTTCACGAAAGGGCATCCGCACTTGTAAATGAGCAACATCGCCTGTTTGATAGTTCTTTTTATCGGCAATAACATCAATACGGTCATCGTTGCCTTGGTCAAACCACCAATCATCACCGCCACCGACCCAAACACTGGTTTGAGTGGCCGCTTGACGACCTTGGGCATCAGTACTAATGGCTGTTAATTGCAATTCACCCGATGTTTTTAATGGCAAAACACACAGTAATCGCCCTTGGGCATTGGTGTGAGTGCCACAATTAACGGCAATCGGCGTTTTTACAGGCGTGGTATCGTAAGAGTAATAACCGCCTAAAGTGCGTTTACGATGGCTATCATAACGAATCATTTCGCCTTTGATAGTGATCGGCGTATTGGGCGCGGCCTGCTGTTGCTGATTGACGGTGATAAACTCCACTTTCACAGGTTCGCCAGCTCCTAACCAAGACGACTGCACACGCGAACCGACCAATACTGACGCAGGCCAAATGGTGCTTGTTGCCCCCACGGTTTGCGTTTCGCCACTCGGATCACGAAACTCCATTTCCATATTCACGGTGCTGACTTGTTGAATTTTTGGCAATTTAGGGCTGGCAATGTTTAAAGTTCCACTCCCATCTAAAGTCAAAGATTGTTCTTCTAAATCCACTTCTGATGGTAGATTTTCCTCATTTTTTTTCGGGGGATTTAACGGTACAGAGTTAAAATTAAATTCATCAAAACCCTTAATACGTGGCCACGTCGAACTGACACGCCCACGCACTTTCACAGGCGCATTGCTAAAACCACCACCACTTAAATACCGTAACTGGAGTTGCATTGGCAAGGTATTCGCGTTATTGACGGTGGTGACTGATGGCAAACCTAAATCGGCTTTTAACACGGGCAATCTAAACGCCGCGACTTTAAAGCAACCTGTATATAAAGTTTGGTCATTGTCTATTTCTAAACGCGCACAATAATCGCCCAATTTGGCATTTTTAGGGATTTTCCATTCATTATCAGCATTACCAATCGGATTAAAACTTGCCGCTACTTCAAATTGTTCACCACTGCCTGAGTGTTCTAAAATGATTTTGTTAACCGAAAAGTCTTTGTTTGGCGCACTTAAACCCGATAATTTGGCATAACGAACGAGATGTTGCATATGAACGGTTTCGCCGACACGCAACAAGCTACGGTCAAAAATCGTATGGCCGATGAAATCGCCTGTGGACTTCATATCGCCGTAGTATTCGCCTTCATCATAATAAGAACCTGAATTAAAATTATAACGCCATGTTTCAATGCCGTTATTCCACTCAGACAAGGCAAAACTACGGTCATTACCACTTTTAGCAAAAATCACCCATGATGAATTTTGGCAACTGGTGACATTGGGCATATTTTCTGGATAGTCAGGCTCTTTAAATACCTCTTTAGCGACTTTTACCGTGCCTTGAGCATTGGTTTGGCCTGTCCATAATTGCTTACTATTGACACAATCCCAAACGCTGACCGAAGCATTCGCAACAGGCAGACCTTTGGCTAAATCCGTTACCCATACCAGACCACTGGCTTTGCCCATTTGCACATGCACACCTAAATTAGTGACTAAACTCATGCTATGAACAAAGGCAGATTGCGGCTTTTGACTAATCCACTCGCCTAAGTAGCGACTCTCAATTTCGTGGATGTATAAGCCATTAGTGACAGGAATACCGATGACTTCAAATTCTTTGGCGGTCAATTGCTTCGGCAAAGGCTGAACCGTAACACCAACTTCTTTGGTGATTAAAGGTTTGTCTAAACGGCCATAGTTGCCATCACTGGCATAATTTTTTAACGCTTTGACGATGGCCAATTCGTCATCGGCGATTTTTAAGCTATATAGCTTAGCTTCGGTTTTTGCCGATAAACTGGGTTCTAAGTTACGAACCGTGACAGGCACAGCACCCACAGCCGTTTCCACAACACCAAAATCAGCCGCAAACTTGGCTAAGGGCGGATAATCCCCTGTTTTTACCTGCAATGGAAAACCTTTAGCATTACTCAGTGGTCGAGCAAAAACGTCATTAATGCCACTCGGCAAGCTTAAAATAAACGCTGAGTTCGCAGGAAATGGTGCTGCAAAACGTACAACATAACCATCCTCAAAGGCATCACCATTATTGGGCACAGGAGTCCAAACCTTAGTCGCGCCTTGCAATCGAATGGCTTTTAACTTATCGGCAGTGACCACTTCCGAAAATCGTATTTCCATATCGGTTAATGGCACACACGGGGCTTTGGCATTTTGGCGTGGGCAACTAAAGTTAACGGTAAACGGTTGGCGGACTTTATAAGCTAAAACTTGGTCGCTACTGCGTTTAACGTTGGTTGAAGACACCACATTTTTGCCAAAAATCAAACGTACATCCTGCCCTGCTGTCAAACGACGACCACAACTTAACGCACGCCATTCTAAGACGGTATCTTGGACGCTACGGTCGTTAATATAATACTCATCGGACTTTTGGCCACGCCACCAATCAACAATCACCTTATCTTGCTTGGTAAGCCAAGCGGTTGTTTCTGCGGGGGTAAAAAACTTCACAAATAACTTTTCGGGCGAATCACTGGTTAAACAATACACATTATTGGGTAATGAACGGGTATCCGTTGACTTATCTAATTTAATTAAAAAAACTTGGTCATCTAAAATTTCGTCTTGATGGCGTGGCCATGAATCAATGACCCTGACTGATTGGGTAACACTGCGCTCATAACCAAAAGTCACATCACCGACCTTAAACCGATAATTAGGAAAAGCACTGACAGGCTTGCCTTGTACATTTTTCAAACCCGCGACTAATTTAAACTCACAAATCACACCGACAGGAAGTTGAGAATTAAAATGATAAACCCATGTTTTCGTGTCTAACCAACGGCCACTGCCATAATTTTTACAGCTCTCACTGACAAAAAAAGGATTACGCACATTTTTATCACCCACGCGCACCATGTCTTCCGAAAAACGGGCGCGCGCTTGGCTAACTGAGCCAACATCGCCTTGTGGACTAAAGCTTTTTAAAGCGACTGTTTTGCCCATTGCTTGATAAGCGACACTTTTGGCTTGCCCCATCAAATCATTGACGCTCAGGGCATAAGCATGAGAAAAAGACAAACTTAGCCAGCAGATAAACAATGGCCACACTAGACGGGACATATCGCCTCCTATGCGATGGTGGAAATCTCCCCTGACCCCTCTTTAAATAAAGAGGGGGAAAAACGTCCACTTAGGCAAAAGTGGCTGGGGTAATTATGGAAATATGCGATAATCGCGTAAATCAAAGATAGCTAATCATAGCGTTTTACGCTTTCTTTGAGCGCACAAAAACAGATAACTCCACCATAAATAGAGAAATAAATATGACTATTATTAAAAAAAATATGATTTTGGATGAAGTCTTAGAAACTTGGCAAAATGCACTCGGTGAGGACTTTATCGCCTACAAGAACCATTGTTATCGGGTGTTGAATTTTTATGCGGCGTTCATTGCCAAAACGCCGATGAACATGGATAAAGGCGCAATTGCCATCGCCTTCCATGATTTAGGAATATGGAGTCATCAGACCTTTGATTACCTCGCCCCTTCTGAGCAATTAGCGCGGGAATATTTACTCAAACATCGCCATACGGCTTGGACGGATGAAGTGGTGGCGATGATTAATAACCACCATAAAATCAGAGCCTATCACAGCAGCTCCTTAGTGGAAGCCATGCGCAAAGCCGACTGGTTGGATGTCAGTCTCGGCTTTGTGCATTTTGGTTTAGACAAATCGTTGATTCAATTTGTGAAAGAGGCGTTTCCGAATAATGGTTTTCATCAGTTATTGGCTAAAAACTCGGCCAAACACATTCTAAAACATCCACTTAATCCCTTACCGATGTTTAAACTCTAATCAAGTTTTAAACGACTGCTGTGGTGTAACTGAAGAGGATGGTGGATTGCCCACGTTCTCCTCCAAAACATCATAAACACCACAACGTTGGCAGACTTTTGAACAACCACGTTTCGTTACTGAATGGTACTTCAAACCATCAACCATTTCGTGACCAAACCAGTGACACATCAACTTTTCCCAGCGTGAGCTGTGACGAGTACGCATTTTATACATTTCCATCTCCTACAATTCATTCCTTATGACGCTTAGCTTATATACCCTCACCATAAAACAACTCAATGACAATCTCATGAAATATAACCATCGCAAAAGAGTTGTGTGATTTCAATCACATTTAGCTCCATGCTTACTCGCCTTTTAAATCGACATCTAAAGCGGCCAATAACGCAACAAAATCATCAGGCAATGGCGACTCAAAGGCTAATTGGTCAAACGTCACAGGATGCACCAAACTTAAGCGGCGTGCGTGTAAGGCTTGGCGTGGAAAGGTTTGCAAGGCATGAATCAATTCAGGCGATGCGCCTTTAGGCAAACGTGGCCGACCTGCATAGACAGGATCACCCAACAACGGATGGCCTTTATGAGCAAAATGCACCCGAATTTGATGAGTACGCCCTGTTTCCAACTCCACACGGACATGAGTTAAACCACGATAACGTTTGATGACGCGAAAATGCGTTACTGCGTGTTTACCGCCCGTCACCACCGCCATTTTAATGCGCTCATGCGGATGTCGCGCGATAGGCGCATCAATGGTGCCACCACTGACCAATAAGCCTTGTACTACTGCTTCGTACTCACGATAGACATTTTTTTCGCTTAATTGCGCCACTAAATAGGCATGGGCAGGCAAGGTTTTGGCCACGACTAACAATCCAGTGGTGTCTTTATCAATCCGATGCACCAAACCTGCACGCGGAATATTCTGTAATTCAGGGCAATGAAACAACAAAGCATTGAGCAAAGTGCCATCGGCATTACCCGCACCCGGATGAACCACCAACCCCGCAGGCTTATCTAATACCAAAATATGTTCATCTTCGTAAACGATATTCAGCGGTATATCTTGCGGTAAGGCTTCGGTTTCTGACACTAAAACGACGCTTAAGGTTAGAATCTCACCGCCAACAACACGATCTTTAGGGCGTAAAGTTTTACCATCAATCAATAAATGGCCTTGATGAATCCACTCTTTGATCCGTTCGCGTGAATAATCACTAAATAAACGGGCGGCGGTTTGGTCTAATCGGCCTCCACCCCAATCGGCGGGAATGGTCGCGGTAAAAATTTCAGGAATTGGATCGTTGCTATGTTGTATTTGCGTAGTCATGTTTGGCGAGCGTATGAGAAGAGATTAAGATAGTGGGTCTGAGGCATACTTTGCATCAGTTTTTTTAGGACTGAGACGTTTATCGCTTTTTCACAAAACGCGCTAACTCGTCAAAATATTTAAGTCCCGTTACGATGACTACCAGTTTACACGGTTTGAGGATAAATATGCGTTTGCTTTCTCTGTTAGGAGTCGCTTTATTCGTAGCGGCGTGTAGTACCGCTCCCGATAGCAAGGGCATTTTGTCCGAACAGGGTTATTATGATGCCGCCCAAAAATCGCTTAAATATGGCAATTTTGAAACCGCAACTAAACATTTAGAAGCCTTAGAATCGCATTATCCTGTTGGGGCTTATACCGAACAAGCACAATTAGACGTGATTTATGCACACTACAAACATTTGGATTATGCGGGTGCTGTTGTTGCCGCCGAACGTTTTATGCGTTTGCATCCTTTAAACGCACAAATTGATTACGCTTATTATTTACGTGCCTTAGCGAATTTTGAAGCCGACAAAGACGCTTTTTTACGTTTTATCCCGTTAAATACGGCTCATCGTGATTTAAATAACTCCCGCTTAGCTTTTGAAAACTTCAAGGAATTAGTGACTCGTTTTCCCAATAGTGCGTTTGCGCCAGATGCTCGCCAGCACATGATTTATATCCGTAATCAACTCGCCGAAAACGAAATGCACGCAGGACGCTATTATTTAAAACGTGGTACGTATATTAGTGCATTAAATCGGGCGCGTTGGGTGGTCGAAAATTATCCCGAAACACCACAAGCTCCCGAAGCCTTAGCGACGACAGTCTATTGTTACCAAAAATTAGGCATGACTGACTTGGCGGAAACGAGCCTCGCCGCGTTGAAAACCAGTTATCCTGATTTTATTGATGCTAAAGGTCGTGTAAAAGTCGATTTAGGCGAGCAAAATGAAAAACGCTCTTGGCTCAATATGGCGACTTTTAATTTGATTGGTAATTCAAATCAAGTGGATGCACCTGCTCCAACTCCAACATCGACCCATTGAGATGCAGGGGCAAATAATCATTTGCCCTTATCGTTTGAACCTGGGGCGATTCATGAATCGCCCCTACTGTTCATCATCTACATTACAAAAAGATTAGAACAAGGAAATTCTCATGTCAGAACAACTATCCATCACCATCACGCAAACCACTGACTATAAATTTGAAGTCGATTTTGGTGCGTTATTTACGCCTATTATGGCCGATTTACCGCCACCTTTAGGTGAAAGCGCAGGCCCGTCACCTGAGCATTTTTTACTCGCTGCCGTCGCTAATTGCTTATCAGCCAGTTTGTTATTTTCCTTACGCAAATTTAAGCAAAATGCCGAGGCCATTAAAACAACTGTTAGCGGCGTCGTTGAACGTAACGAAAACAGACAGTTACGCGTCACTCACATTAATGCCTGTATTAACTTAGGCAAAGAAGCGCATCAGTTTGAAAATCTAGCGCATATTTTGGCGCAATTTGAAAACTTTTGTACTGTGTCGCAAAGTGTCCAAGCAGGGATTCCGTTAACGATTCACGTTGAAGATAGTACGGGTACGCTATTGAAATAGGTTTAATACCGCCTCTAGCCAACCTACTACTCAAACTCTAAACGATACCCCACACCTGGCTCAGTCAACAAATACTGTGGCTCAGCGGGATTAAGCTCTAGTTTGCGCCGTAACTGGCGCATATAAATGCGTAAATAATGGCCATCTTCTTCATGATTTGGCCCCCATACCTCTCGCAACAACTGCCGATGAGTCATCACTTTACCCGTATGACGGACAAGCACCGTCAATAAACGAAACTCAACTGGCGTGACATGAACTAACTCACCCGCAAATAGCACTTGATGCTTTTGAATATCAATTTCTAAAGCACGACAAATATAACGACTCGAAGGCACTGGTTGCGCTATCTGTAATGACCGCCGCAGTGCCGACCGCATTCGCGCTAACAACTCGCCCACGCCAAAGGGTTTAGTCAAATAATCGTCTGCGCCTGCATCTAAAGCCGCTATTTTTTGTGCTTCTTTATCTCTGGCCGAGATGACAATAATCGGCGCGTCAGAAATCTCTTTAAGCATCGGAATCAATTGATTGCCATCAAAATCAGGTAAGCCTAAATCCAATAAAATAACATTTAATATTGACTCGCGCGCAATTTGAAACGCCGCCGATGCTGTTTTCGCAGCGGTGACTTTATGACCATACTCGGTCAATGCCGTTAATAACATGACACGCAAATGCTCATCATCTTCTATTAATAATACTTGTTGTTTACTGTCCAACGTTATGACTCCGCACTCAATACAGGCGCATCTTCCACTACAGGCAAACGAATGGTAATGGTCGTGCCATTATCTGCCGAAGAATCTATCGTAATTTGCCCGCCATGCACTTCAACGATAGAACGGCAAATCGTTAAGCCCAAACCAAAACCTGCAGTTGTTGGCTTAATTTGATAAAAAGGTTCAAAAATCCGCTCTTTTAACAACTCGGGAATGCCGTGACCTTGGTCAATCACTTTAAATAAAATAGTATTATTGTCTAAACAAGCCATTAGGGTAATAGCGCTCAACTCAGGCGAATATTTAGCCGCATTTTCAACCAAGTTAATAATCACGCGCTCCATTAACACGCTATCACAACGTAATAGCGGCAAGTCGTCGGGTACATTCACTTTTAACAGATGACGCTTAATACGTCGGCGCAAAATCACTAGCGCACTACCGACAATTTCTTCTATCGCTTGCCACTCTTGCGACAATTTGACTCCGCTTTGGAGCTTGGCCATATCCAACAAGTTTTCGACCATGCCTTGCATTTGTAGCGACTCTTCGTAAATCACCGTCCGTAATTGAAATTTTGAAGCATCAGAAAAACTATTGCCTTCGTTAAGCAAACTCGATGACGCGCCAATTATCGATGCTAACGGCGTTCGTAAATCATGGGAAATGGCATTCAAAATATTGTTGCGTAATGATTCGTTTTGGACACGCAACTCGGATTGCTGAATTTGTTGCCGCAAATTATTTCGCTCCATTGCCAAAGATGCTTGACGCAACATCGCCTGTAAATGTGTCGATTTATGAGGTGTTGCTAGTTGATGTTTCGCGGTGATGACCAAAACCAAGGCATACATTTGCTGACTGATATGCAGCGGCAAACAGAGATAAATTTGTTTATCAGTTTCGTGTTGTAAAATTTTTCCTGAAAAAGCCTCATCTCTTGAAGTGTTTTCAAATGGCCAATAATTGATAACCGTCTTCTTTTCAGGGTACAGCACCTCAACATTTGCGCGAAAAGCATGACTGATATTTCTAACGGTAATCTTAATGATATCATCGTTCGACTGCTGTTCTGCTAACTCTGCCGATAACTCATATAAAGCCTGTGTTCTCGCCTCTTTAAGTTCAGACTCAATGGCTTGCTGTCTTAGACGAGCAGCCAAGGTACTAATTGTCGCCGCAGTAGCCAACATCACCAATAAAGTGAAGATATACTCGCTGGGTGAACGGCTCAATTGCATATACGGCGGTAAATTCAAAAAATCGAATAACACTACACTCAACAGACAAGTAATAATCGCAGGGCCTAGACTCAGAAAAAAGGCCACCACAACCACCGCCAACATATATACCATCACAATATTGGTGGCATCAAAGTACGGTTGTACCAGTCGAGTAAACATGGCTGCGCCTAATAAAATCGGCACGACAATGAGGTAGTTTTTAAAGCGAGTCATAAATTCTGCACGAACAATAAACTAAGATGAAAGCTTAACAAAGCCCCGCCTTAAACACTCAGACTAATGAAAATTTTACGGTTCATTTACTTGAGCAAAAGACAAAATAACAAGACTATATCTCTCGATTGTGCTGGGTCTTCCCATCTAATTTGCATTTGGCTAATCGTTTAATTTTTAGAGACTTTTAGTTATGACTTATTACCGAATTTGTGGACTATCCCTTTTGCTGACCGCTATTGCTCTCTCAGGTTGCAGCTCTCTGGCAAAAAAGGGCGAGGTTATCACTCCTCTGGATAACAGCACAGTCAATACTCCTTCTTCGACTGATACTAGCGACAGTAGTGCCTCGAGCTATAACATAGCGACATTAGATCCAACACCGAATACAGACTATGCCCTTGGCAGTAGCGATGCTGCGGGCACATCTGGCAAAGCCAGTAAGAAAAAATCGGTGGCACAAACCGCTTCTTCAAGCAAAAGTAAACGTATTACCAAAAAATACAACCTCTTGAGCTTACCGACACAAGCAATTGTCTATTTTTCTTTTGATTCTGACGAGTTATCTACCGAAGATATTAACGTCCTACAAGCACATTTGACGTTTTTACAAGCCAATCCCGCCATCGAAGTGGTATTAAAAGGCTACTCCGATGAACGCGGAACAGTTAATTACAATCTCGCGTTAGGTGAAAAACGTGGTAACGCCGTCCGTGCTTTTTTTATCAGCAACGGTCTTAAAGCCAGTCGTTTTGAGGTGGTGAGTTTTGGTGAAACCAAAGCCATTGATGAAGGCCATAACGAAGCGGCATGGGCTAAAAACCGCCGTGTCGAAGTTGTTTATCAGAAATAATCCTCTACTCGGTAAAAATCTAACGCTAACCCGTTTTTGTTGAGCTTATCGATCTGCCCTCATCCCTTCGACAAGCTCAGTGCCAACGAAAAATACAAATCAACTTTCGTTTTAGTAGTTATCACTCCTATCTTTAATCCTGTAATCTTCTTGTTATTCACATACTCACTCACTTCGTATCAAGATTAAAACAGAGGGAACAGATGACCAAACCTAATACGCCTATGGCTACTAAAGGATGGGTATTAACACATTTAATGCAGCGTTTTTTAGCCAGTGAAAGTAAGGCAGGGATTATTCTCATCGCCTGCACCTTACTGTCTTTACTACTTGCCAACTCGCCACTGAGTGATAACTATCAATCTATTTGGCACATACAAATTGCAGGTTTAAGTGTCGAGCATCTGATTAATGATGGCTTGATGGCCATTTTTTTCTTGCTGGTGGGCTTAGAGATTGAACGAGAAATTTACATTGGTGAATTATCTAACCTAAAAGCTGCTTTATTGCCGATATTTGCTGCGCTCGGCGGTATGTTTTGCCCTGCTCTGATTCATTGGCTGTTTAATCAGGGAACGATTACCCAAGATGGCGCGGGTATCCCGATGGCGACAGATATTGCGTTTGCGTTGGGTGTGTTGATGCTGCTGGGTAAACGAGTACCTGTATCACTAAAAATATTTTTGACCGCGCTCGCTATTATTGATGATTTAGGCGCGATTGTTGTCATCGCACTGTTCTACAGTAAGGGTATTGCATGGAATTACTTAGGCGCAGCAATCGGCATTTTTGTCATACTGGGCGTTTTTAATCGCTTAAAAATGTACCTGTTATGGCCATACTTATTATTAGGGGCTGTTGCTTGGTACTGTATGTTGCACTCAGGTATTCATGCCACGATTACAGGCGTTGTACTCGCCTTCTTAATTCCGTTTGGTAATGGCGATGACCATTCACCATCCTACCGTTTAGAACATAAACTCACAGGCATCATTGCCTATGGTATTTTGCCGTTATTTGCGTTGGCCAATACCGCTTTACTGATTCCTGCGGATTGGACGCAAGGTTTAATGTCATCAAACAGCCTAGGTATTATGCTCGGATTGTTGATTGGTAAACCTGTGGGCATTGTCTTGTTTTGTTTATTGGCGGTGTCTCTAGGTTGGTCGCAATTACCAAGCGATTTGCGATGGTCTCATATCGTTGGCGCGGGAATGCTCGGCGGCATTGGCTTTACCATGTCGATGTTTATTACGCTACTGGCATTTGAAAGCCCTGACATTATCGTCGCCTCGAAAATTGCCGTTATGGTAGCTTCCGTTGCTGCCGCGATTTTGGGTATTATTTGGTTGAAAATGGTTACTAAAGAAGCCGTTAATTGAAATCTCCCCTAACCCCTCTTTACGAAAGAGGGGTACTTCCGCCTTTTTTGGCGACAGTCACGTCAAAAACACTCACTGTTTGCAACGACATTGCTTAAGAAATACAATCACTTACTGCATATGAGCAACCAATCCTGCCAATGCCTCATGTTTAAGCTGATAGTGTTTTGCCCTTTCAATATATAAATTCAATAACGCCATCGTTTGCGGGCGAACCTTAGAAAAATGGGCTTCTAAATAAGTTTCCATATCTAAAGGCGCAATATAACGCGAAGCAAAGAGCATACTCGGCAACATCCACGTTTTTACACAGGTTAAAGCAAATGCAGGTTTTGTCCCGTAATGTTGGCTTATCGCCGCAAAGGCCTCTTGTTGAGCTTCAATCATCGTTTTTAGAATGGCTTTGTTTTGCCCTAAGGCTTTAAATTGCCAATGATTAATTTCTAATGCCGCTAAAAACACCATCAAAAAAGCCGTCGAATGGATACCTCTTTCGGCAAATCCTTGTTGATAAGAAGCAGGAATTTTTGACTGTTTTAATAGTTGAATCACATCTTCAGCGCGTTGACGTTCACCATCAATAGGCATAGGAATCAGCGGCGGCAGCCAAAATGCCGTGCCTTCTTGGGCTAAAACTTCGGTTGCTAAGGGTGCATGATAACTAATCATATTAATCATGCCTGCGACCACGCGGTCATCACCTGCTACCGCTTTCACCTGTTGAATATCATCAGGGCCGGGTTGTAATACCACCACCGTTGCCTCGCCAATGGCTTGGAGCATGGGCTGTAAGTCCATTTGCGCTAAAGCGGTACTGGACATACAGAGCCAAACTTGTTGCCATTGTTGCGTAGCGACGCTAGACCAGTCGCTATGACAATGAAAGTTTTTAAAGTGAACAGGGTGAAGACGTTTTTTGTCTTTATTCAAATCATACAAAGTAAAGCCTTGCTCGGCTTCGGCGATATATTTTTCTTTGACAAACAAATGTACATCATGGCCTGCACGAGCAAAATAATAGGCATACACCTGCCCGACTGAACCTGCACCGACGATCAAAATAGATTGCTTCATTGTTTTTGCTTCCTAAAATTAGCTAGTCGCCATTTCGCCCAGTGTCATGGTGACGACATTGGGGGCATGAGCCAAAAAGAGTGAGGAGGCTTTGTTTAATAGGCCGGGAACAATAACCGCTTTACCTTTGGCTAAGGCGTCTAAAGACTCACGCGCTACGGCTTCGGCAGTCATAATCGCTTTGGTGCGCCAATCATCAATATGTTGGCCTGATGCCGCCATAAACTCGGTGGCCACACCACCAGGAGCTAAAACAGTCACGCCAATACGGTCATTTTTAAGCTCTTTATTTAAGGCTTGACCCAAACTTAATACATACGCTTTAGAAGCGGCATAAGTAGCGAATTGTGGAATCGGCGTAAATGCCGCAATTGAGGAAACTAATAAAATCGCGCCACCTTGCCCACGCGCCTTCATGTCGGAGGCAAAAAGATGCGTCAATTCAGTCAGGGCATGAATATTGATCGCTAACATGGATAAATGTTGAGCCGATGGCACATCTAAAAATGCCCCATGATGACCAATACCTGCATTGTTAATTAAAATATTCACCTCAATGCCGAGTGTTTTGAGTTGTTGATAAATACTGGCCGATGCCAAAGGTTGTGCTAAATCACTGCTAATAACCGTGACCTTAATGCCATGTTGTTGTTCTAGCTTCGCTTTTAAGCTGTCTAAACGGTCTTGACGGCGAGCGACGATCACTAAGTTACATTGTTGCTGTGCTAATTGCTCGGCAAAGGCTTCACCAATGCCACTGGATGCGCCAGTGATGAGTGCAGTTTTGTGCTGAAAATGAAACATACGATCAACTCCAAAGACGGTTAATAACAATCAGTTCGATGAACATCAAATTATCAGTCAATTTGATACTTGTCAAACTATAATCATGCTATGATAGAGCTAACCGATGAACTGTATTTTATAGACGAGGTGTTTCTTGAGTCATCTTCACGATTTAGCACAGGCTTTTAAAGCCCTCTCTCACCCTAATCGTTTACAGATTTATGTGGAGTTGTTGCAGTTGCGGGAAAAAGTCGTTGCCTCGGGCACAGAAAAAGAGTGCAGTTGTGGCTTAACCGATTTTATGAGCAAGCTGAATATTGGCGCGCCGACCGTTTCGCACCATATTAAAGAATTGGTCAATGCCAAATTGATTCGAGTTGAGCGTCAAGGCAAGTTTATGACCTGTTATTTGAATAATGATATGCGCGCGCAATTGGAAGCATTTTTTGCACAGCAGAAGTAATGTTGGTAAGGGCGCATGATTGCGCCCCACACCACTCAAACCGCCTGCGCCACTCCACCGCCAAATCCTTTTGCACGTAAACGGCTTAAATAATCCATAATTTTGCTGCTGACCGCTTTTTCTTGCACATCTTGAGAAACTTCAACTTTAATGGCCGCTTTTAGCTCAGGCACATCTTCCAACTGCTTATAACGCATTAACGTGGACTCTAAACTCTTGGCTAATAAACCCTTACGCAAAGGCTTGGGCAAATAGCGAAAAACTTGTGCTTGATTAATCAGTTGCGAGACGCGCACCGTATCTTTAAACGAAGTATTTACGATCGTTAACACATCGGGATATTCTTGCTTGAGCGTTTTTAACATCACCGAACTATCACCATCACCTACCTGCAATTCCGTCACTAAAATAGCAATTTTTTGTGAGGCAATCACCGTTAAAGCACTATCAACTGTCGTGCGCCATAATACATGATGAGTTGCGCCCAATAGCTCTCTGACCGTTTCATAAACCGAAACATCTTCATCTAATACTAAACAATTAACACCACGCGCTGGCGCAGGTGCTGGATAACTCGGAACATTCACCGCCGCCAACTTAATAGCAATCTCAGCCGCATCCGCTACCGTGTCCCGTAACTCTTTTGGCCCCCACGGTTTGTTGATATAACGAAAAATCTCGCCTTCGTTGACGGAATCAACGGCGGCATCAACATCGGCATAACCCGTCAACAAAATACGCATCGTTTGTGGCGACAAGCTTTTGGCTTGTTTTAATAATTCTGTACCGACCATTAACGGCATCCGTTGGTCAGAAATGAGGACATTAATTTTTTCTTTTTTTAATATTCTTAAGGCTTCATGACCATCGGTGGTCGAAAAAACCTGATATTGCATTTTTAATAACATCGTTAATGTTCTTAAAATGCGTTCTTCATCATCCACTAATAAAATACTGGGTTTGGCTTTAATGGGCAGATTCATCATAAATTCCTAGGCCGCAGCCGAATAAACGTCATTAACTTCATTTAGGGGTAAGGCAATCACAAAACGTGAGCCTTTGCCGACCTCTGACACCACACGTACTGAACCTCCATGTTGCTGAATAATTTTAAAAGTAATCGACAAGCCTAAGCCTGTGCCTTCGCCGACGGGCTTGGTGGTAAAGAAGGGATCAAAAATACGCGATAGATTTTCAGGCGAAATACCACAGCCTGTATCTTGAACCGAGACATATACCGAACTGGCATCCGACCATGTTTTAATCAGCAAATAGCCTTTATCTTTGATCGCTTGCGAGGCGTTGGTAAATAAATTGAGTAATACCTGATTGATTTGTGAGGCGGTACAACGGATTTTAGGGATGTTTTCTAAACGCTTAATCACTTCTACTTTGTATTTGAGGGTATTACGGGCAATCAGTAAGGCATTATCAATACAGTCATTCAGCGAGACATTATCGGTTACGGCTTGATCGACTCGGCTAAAGTCTTTCAGACCTGTTACTAACTCACTTATTTGCTCAACGCCGTAAAAGGTATCGTTAAACAAAGTGTCTAAATCCATAAACCATTGCGTTAAATCCATATCCGATTTGGCATCATCCAAAGCCGCTAAACTTTCTGCGACATCAATATCCGAAGTATTGGGCGCTAATAAGGTATTGGCTAATTGCTCATGAGCATTAACAATAAATTGCATTTGCGCAAAGAACTCACGCACCATTTCGATATTGTTGTTGACGTAGCCTAGTGGGGTATTAATTTCATGGGCAACACCCGCCACCATCTGCCCTAAGGCAGCCATTTTTTCCGACTGTACCAACTGCGCTTGTGATGACGATAATTGCTGATAGGCTCGATTTAAGTCGGCTGAACTTTGGCTAATTTGCTTTTCCATGGCACTTAATAAATGCAAAACCGCCGCCATGCCGACATAAAACCCCTCATCAGTAATCACAAAATCTTCACTTAACGGAAAAACCATGTGTTTACTAATAAAAGCGGCAGCGGTTGACAAGCTACAATCGACATCAACGGCGAGTACGTCTCTACGCATGAAGTCAGATACCACTCTTTCACCAAATAAATCTCGACCAAACTTTTTTAAAAAAATATCATTTAATTGATGGCGACTAATCATGCCTACCACTTGCTGTTGCTCATTGACGACAGCAACCGATAAACAGTTTTTATAAACTGGGCTTAAAAAAGCATCGGCTACCGTATTAATGGTATCCGTAGGCTTAAAACAAGGGATATTGGCCGCAAAGGCTCGTAATACCGACATCTCAACTCCTAGAAGGCAACACTAAACGCCATGCTTTTTAGCAGTCATCATGGTGTTTACGTTTTAAAGTTGCAGCCTAGAAGCAGAGGATGACAATTTGGTGACTGTTTTTTGATGATTTGACGATAGACAGCGAGAAAAGCCAACTAGATCACAAGATAGGTTTTTGTTTTATTTCAAGATGTTGCATAGATTTCAATACGATGGGCAAGTTTGATTATTTCGGCGCAATTAACCACCAAGTTTCCATTTCACCCTTACCTTTGACGTCAATCATACCGCGTGGCTCAACAACAAAAGCATCCTCAATGCGCTCTTTAGTTTGTTGACTGATTTGAATCCGTCCCGCTTGGCCATGTGATTCCATGCGGCTGGCGGTATTGACGGTATCGCCCCAAATATCATAACTAAAACGTACTGCGCCGATGACTCCCGCAATCACTGAACCAGTATGCACGCCAATACGCATATCTAGAGCAATGCCTGTTTCTTGACGCACAAGTTGAATTTCTTCGAGTAAAGCTAATGCTAGGTTGGCAATGACATGAGCATGATCGGCACGGGGTTCGGGCGCACCAGAAACCACCATATACGCATCACCGATGGTTTTAATTTTTTCTGCCCCTAAATGCGATAATCGGGCATCAAAGCGCGAGAATATTTTTTCTAATAACGACACCACCGCTTCAGGTTCTTGCGCCGATGACCACGGAGTAAAACCAGCAATATCAGCAAATAATACCGTGACTTCAGGGTGACGATTGGCAATCATGCGATCGCTTTTGCGCAGTTCATCGGCAATTTTTTGCGGCAATACCGCGTGTAATAAACGGTCTGAACGGGCGCGCTCTTCGACTAAACCATTTTCGGCGTTAAGAACCTCACGGTTAAATACGCCTACCAACAATAAAACACACAATACGCCAACCACCAAATTAGCAACACGGGCAAATAACAACAAGCCTTGCGGCAGGCTATAAATATCAATATACGCTGGATTTAACTCTAAACTCGTAATAATCAAACCAATAATAGGAATCGCAGTAAATAAAGCCCTATATTTTTTTTCGTGGGCATCAAATATAACGAGTGCCAATGCCGCACTGACAAAACAAAAAACACTAGAATTAATGGCATCGGCCATCAGCCACGTAGTTAAAATCACTTGCGTATTTAGGGTGACCATCAGCCATAAACGTGCAATATGTTGTGCTTGTAACGAGGCTGCCCACATACCCAATGCATAGCAAACAACACTAATACCATTGAGCCATATAAGTGACTGGCTATCTTTTAGATTAAAAACAAAGGATAACCCCACATAAAATGCACTCAAGCCCAAGGCAGCCCCAAGCGAATAGCGCGTCATACGTCTGCGACGCGTAAAATCGGTCTCTGTTGGTTTAGGGGGTGGCGCAAGCAAATCCAGCCAAAAGGCGGCATCAGGACGGCGCAAATAACTGCGTACATAACACGTTTTTTCGGCCTCAGTCTCGGTTTTTAAGATGAACTGAGGCATACACCACCTACCTAAAATTAGACATTAAGAATATTAAGCGCACTTTGAGCGTGTTCTGCTGCTTGAACACCTAATGTTGTTAAATAACCGCCATCGGGTAAAGTGATTAAGCCTTTATTGTGCAAACGAAGTGCGGCAGCAATGGCTGTGGGTTCGGCAGAGTGATGGATTTTTAAACCTTCTTGGGCATTGGCAAGGTTATAGAGCGTGAGGATTTGTAGTTCTTCGATAATATCGACTGAGTACGGCATAGTGGACTCCAATTTATTATTTTTACAGTATGTCTGTCCTCACTTGATACCATGCTTTTTAGGGGTGAAGCAATGCCTTTATCTTAGCAAAACAAGAAACGTGTATTAGAAACAAGGATTAAGAGCAGCTGGCGGTTAAACTGGTTTTCACGCAAATAGAGCCACCACCACCTGATGAACCTGTGCCCGTCGAGGTATTCAACACCGACCCTGTATATCCCGTTATGCCCAACGAATTACTATTTGTATTATCCGATGTACCAATGATTATCGTCGAGGTGGGCGCATTGTTAGTATCTTTTTGAAAAACTTCAAAAGAACCATTCGTTTGTTTAGTGATAGTTTCCAGCAACTTATTAATCACATCGACACTGACCCCCGCATTAGACGCGGCAACCGACACCAATCGTCTGGTTTCTGTAGAGTCTGCGGCTTTTAACGCGGCTTCAATCACTTTTGAGGCATAACTAGGAGCGGCGGCCACTGCCGCAGAAGTAATTGCTGGAGCTTGGGTTGATACAGCCAAAATAGCCGCTGTCGTAATGGCGGCTGCTTGCTTAGGCACGGCTTTGACAGCGGCCGCTGTTATTAATGCGGCTTGTGCCGACGGTGCTGCTTTAATGGCGGCGGTGGTAATAGCCGAGGCTTGTTCGGGTGCGGCTTTGCAAGCGGCGGTGACGGCGGCGGTCAAACCAACACCTTGACCAATCACATAAGCTGTTAACGACGCTGCTAGTTCGGGATTCTTTTTTATTGCCTCGGCAATTAACGTAACCGCTTGCGTTTTTGATGAGCGAATATATTTGCCATTCGTATTTTTTTCTAATTTAGCTAACTCAGCCATGACGTTTTGTTGTGTTACCAAAGCGGAGGCTGACAACGGAGCGGCAAACGAAAAATTTGCCGTCAACAACGTGGCCGAGCATAAAATTCCGACTAAAAATAGTTTTCGCATAACAGGTAACTCAGGAGCACGAATGAGAACAGCACATCCAAACATACTACCTACTGCCTAAAAAAATTACTAGCTACGCCCTTTAGAATTAAGCCGATGCCGCAAACACAGGCCATCGCTGCACAATCTTTCCTGCTTGAACATCAACAACGACAATATCGCCAAACTGTAAAAACACCGCTTCGCTTTGTTGTGGCCGAAAAAAGACATAATCGTCGGTCGTTAACTGTTGCGTTGGCGAACCTAATAACAATTCTTGATTGCTCGACCGACCATAAACACCACTTAAGGCCAAACCTTGCGGTGACTCAGGCTGTGCTAACCAATGGCCACCATGAATGAAGTAACCGCGTTGATTATTCACATCCCACCAACGACGGAAACCATCCGCCCACTCCAATGCAGGAATTAACGCATGATCTAAAACTTTTAAGACTGGCGTTGCAATAAAGCTGGCAGCTTGATGTTGACTTAATGTCGGCAAATCAAAATCGCTAGGTTGAACAAAAGCGGTGCCGATGGAAATTTCATTGGCGTAGGTTTGTTGGGCGTGCATGGTGTAGGTTTGACTGCCGCCTGAATTGATGGTCAATGTCTCTGTTTTATAGCCCATTTCGGTGAATAATTGCTTGGCTTGATAAAGCATTTGTTGCACCGTCTGCCACGCATTGGCTTGCATATCGAGTAAGGTCGGCATTTTGGCAACGTGCGCTTCATAAGCCATTAGCCCCGAAACTTGCAATAACGGATGTTGTTTTATTAACTCAAGAGCTTCTTTTAATGCATAAATATTCGCAAATCCTCCGCGATGTAAACCGACATCTAGTTCTAAATTAATACGCATGGGTTTATTGAGATTTTTAGCAATTTCGGCATAAGCTTTTAAACGATCAAGTGAATCAACCAGCCATTGAATACGTGGTAATGCCCGTTGATTATCGGTATTTTTTAGCCACTCGCTAACCGCCAAATGCGCCATAGGTTTACCGAACAAAAAATCCGCTTGTGGATAATGTGCGCTCACGGTGGATAACATCGGCATATTAAATACCATAAACCGCTGGGTATTTAATGCTTTTACCAAATAATCTAACAGGGGCAAACTAGGCAACGATTTAACAACCAAGCGAATCGGCAATGGCGACTTCCGTTCCGTGAGTTGTTGTTTGACCTGTTGAATATTATGGTCGAATCGTTGTTGGTCTATTAATAAAGTTGGCTGAGCAATACCTGCTGACGTTAGCAACTGGGTCAGTTTTTTAAAATAGGCGTTGTGTGGCGCACCGTGATCTGTGGGTTTAACGCCCCATGTCACCGCAAGCGCACCGACAACACCACTAGCGATAGCGGTTCTTCTGGAAATATTCAACGTTAAACTCCCCATACCCTTTTAAGATAAGGATTCACTAGCTTTCCTTGCGGGTCTAGCTGTTGGCGTATTGCTTTCACTTGTTGCCATTGCGGATATAACTGGACAAAATCTTTTTCTTTTAAGGAGTGCAGCTTGCCCCAATGCGGACGGCCACCATGCTTTTTCAGAATCGGCTCGACTAAATCATAAAGAAACTGGTAATCATCTTCATAATAAGCATGAACAGCAATTGAACCCGTATCACGTTGATAAAACGGCGATAACCATGCTCGATCATCACCCTGAATCACACGCGCTTCGATAGGAAAAAAGACATCGGGGCGTTGACTTTCGATAACGGCAATGACTTCTTTTAACGCATCCAGTTGCGCCTCTAAAGGCAAATGGTACTCCATTTCGTGAAAGCGAACCGAGCGTTCGGAGGCTAATAACTTCCACGCATAATCGACCGCGTATTCTGTGCCATGATTATCGGCCACCATATTGGCAACACGACGACGTAACGACGGCGACCAACTGACATAATCCCGCAGCTTTTTTAAGTCCATCAACGATTCCATGTCTTTATCTTCACCACGCGCAGTCACTGCTTTATCGGTTTGATTGTGTAAAACGCGCATCGCCAAACCTGTAAAGGGAATATAAAAGAATTCGGCATTACGATTTTTAGTGTACTGAGCTAGCCACTCAGCCAACATTTGCTCTAGCGGTAACATCGTCACTTGGCGTTCGGTATGGGCTAATGGCCAATTTTCCAGCGTGTATTCCGTGACAATACCAAACGCGCCTAAACCCACTAAAGCGGCATGATAAATTTCGGTATTTTCGCTGGCACTGCAATTTAACTCTTGGCCTTGCAGGGTCATCAATCTAAAACTTTGCACACGACCATGTAAGGCAGGCAAACCATGACCACTACCATGAGTACCTGTAGAGATTGCACCTGCTAAAGTTTGTTTGTTGACATCAGGAATATTGACCATGTCTTGGCCTATATCTTCTAAGAGTTGGCCGAGTTGTTGTAAGCGCGTGCCTGCTTTAACGGTCGCCAAATACGCTAAATTATTATGGCCAACCAAGCCTGATAAATTATCTAAGGCCAATAATGTGCCTTCGGTGGTACATTGACCATTAAATGAATGTCCTGCACCCACACAACGAATAGGCGTTGGCGCAGTAGCAATAACTTGTTTTAACTCATCAATATTATTTGGTGCGACCCGTTGTGTAGGGTAAGCATGTTCACTGCCAGACCAGTTTTGCCAGAGATAATGGCCATTAGCGTCTTTCACAGGCAACGCAGGAGTGGACTGTTTTTGACAGGCAGGCAGTAATATTCCAGCCCCCGTTGCCGCAGTAAGACTTAAAAATTGACGACGATTGACCATGATTCTCTCTTGTTATTATTTATTCTGAGTCGAAGTTTGTGCTGTCGCCATATAACGGATCATGGCTTCAAAATCTTCAGGCGTACAGATGGTACACATTCCACCCGCAGGCATGGCATTAAAACCTTGCATGGCGTTTTGTACTAACACAGGCAAGCCTTTTTCGATACGTTTTTCCCATGCCTTTATATCACCCATTTGTGGTGCTGGCGATGCGGCATTGGCGTGACACGTTTGGCAACTTTGTTGAAATAATTTGTTTTGTTGTTCGGTTAGCGTGACTGGAGCTAATGCGGGTTTAGAGCCACAGGCGGTTAATAGCAACAGTATCGGCACGGTACTCGCTAATGCACGGCGTGATTTTTTCATATTGAAACCCCTGTCTTTTGGCAAACCATTGTCAGCCTAGACTAATGGGAATATTGCCATTGAACAAGGATTCTGACGGACATTAGGGGGATATTAGCGGCCAATTTGAGTCTCTTGACGATACAACTGTGGCGACATTCCCCACCAACGATGAAATGCTCGACGAAAACTCGCTGCTTCACTATAACCCAAGACTGCCGCCACTTGCTCGACACTAACTTGATGATTGGCAATCAGCTGTTTGGCCAATTGCTGACGCACTAATTCAACTTGCTGCTGATAATCCGTGCCTAAGGCCTCTAAACGACGACGCAAAGTACGCTCTGACAATCCTAACACCTTCGCCACTGTCACCATCGTTGGCCACACATTCACTTTAGCTTTAATAACTGCCTGTAATTTAGTCAGTAAGTCGTCTTCGATTTTTGGCGGATTTGTTTGCAATAAACTTTGACATAAACGTAGCAATTGACTTGCCGTGAGCGCGTTCGCTGTTTTTAACGGTAGCGATAACAAATTTTTTGCTAAAACAAAGCGGCAAAGTTCTTGTTCAAACACCATGGGACAGCGAAAAAAACGCGCTAAATCATCACTATAATCGGGCTTGGCGGTATTAAAATGAACGGTGATCGGCGAAAAATCCTCACCCAATAATTGCCGAGCCACTTGTGTTAAGCCGAGCAATAACTCTTCGGGCGCAAACTGGCGAATGGCTGCTAAATCATAATCTAAACGAGCAGTAATATGAAAGTTCTCATCATCGGTTGACGACGTTAGGGTCATAAAACTACTGGTTAAACGATAATACTCTAAGCCTAAATGAATCGCCTCACCTACTGTTGCCGCACTCAACATGGCATGACCCAAGACACCATAATCGGCAATATTAATACTTGCTCCAATTAGCAAGCCCAATTGTTGCTGACCTGTTTCTTTATACAATAGTGCGAGTAACTGCTCGTAATCGTTGGCAGAGAGTTGGCATTTTTCGGCAGACAGCTCACTAACATCACCAAGAGACAATGCCTCAGCCATACTGGATTTGCTAATACCTTGCATCAGCCCCCAGTCAACAAGGGTAATGGCAATATAAGGCGGAATAGAATACACGTCTGACATAAGGTTTAGTTTTGCCTGTTCACAAGTTATTTTTATTGTGTTGTGCCTCGTGAAGTTATCATACTACAGTGATAACTCCACTATCAAAAGAACACCACTACCATCGACAAAAAATATCATAGTATTTCGTCGGCAAATCCGTGATTATTACGGTCAACTCGGGACTTAGGCTTCGCACGACAATGAGTAGCTGTGCGAGATAAACTCACCCTAAAGTCCCAACTCGCCCTTAGCCATGACAGAGATTTTTATGCTTTCCGATCGTATCAACGCCTTATTGCCCAAAATTAAAACAGGTGGCCGCCGCATGGCTATGCCTACTGATTTGGCTTCTATTACCACCATCAATTATGACCGTGAATGTGTACCCGAAAGCGTGGGCATACCCGCAGAAAATATTGAACGCATTTGGCAAAGTGTACAATCGTATTATCAAACGGGTTTACACCCTGCGATTACATTGGTGATCCGTCATCGTGGCAAAATCGTCTTGAGTCGGGGTATTGGCTATAGCCATGTCGGTGCGGTTGGTGAATCTGCGGATGATGGCAGCAAATTAGCCAGTGCTGACACGCCTATCTGTTTGTTTTCAGGTTCTAAAGCCGTGTCCGCGATGTTAGTTCATAAACTGATTGAAGAAGGCAAAATCGGACTGTATGACTGTGTCAGTGATTATTTGCCTGCATACGCCTCACACGGCAAACATCTGACCACGATTTATGACTTATTAACGCATCGTGCAGGCATTCGCGTCATGCCGATCGAAAATGCTAGTCCGTCACTCATGTTTGATTTTGATGCGGTCGTTAAAGTGTTATCGGAATCGCCTCCAATGGATACGCCTCAAGGTGGACAAGCGTATCACGCCACAACCGCAGGTTATATTTTAGGGGCGATTGCGCAAAAAGCCTCGGGCGAAAGTTTGCCGATGCTACTGAAACGTATCTTGGCTGAACCCTTAGGCTGTGAACATTTTACTTATGGTGTTGGCGAAGAACGTCGTCATGAAGTGGCGTTGAGCCATTCCACAGGGCCGAAAAAAGTATTTTTAGCCACGCAAATGCTCAAGCAAATGTTAGGTTTAGGCGAGCAAGAAATTACCGCCGCCATTAACACGCCTGAAGGCTTATCTGCGGTGGTGCCTGCGGCGAATATCTACAGTAGTGCCGAAGAAATTTGTCGTTTTTATCAAATGTTGCTTGATGGCGGCCAATGGCAAGGTAAAACCGTTTTTAAAGCCATTACTGTTGCCAATGCCACTCGGGGCGGTAAGTTACAATTTGATGGTTCGATGAAAGCCCCAATTCGTTTTTCTGCGGGTTTTATGCGTGGTGAAAAACTCTGGAGCATGTTTGGCTTTAATACTGGTCAAGCTTTTGGCCATTTAGGTTTTATTAATATTTTGTGTTGGGCTGACCCTGCGCGTGATATTTCGGTGGCGTTTTTGAACACAGGAAAATCCTTAGCACCCGAAGGCTTTTTAGGTTTTGTGAATGTCACAAGAACGATTAGCCAAGCGTTTCCAGTCGTTAAATAACGTGCTTCGTTTGAGGTCTTCCTCGAAGATGGGAAGACTTCAAAAAATATATTCTCATAAAAATAAATCCACTCGAACCAAACCAAAGACAACTGTATATTAGGCTGAATTTTTCATCCCACCGTACACTGAGAGAACTATAATGAGCATGATGCAACAACCGTTATTAATTTCATCATTAATCGAACACGCTATTGTCAGCCACCCCCATGCCGAGATTGTCAGTCGTCAAGTTGAAGGCGGTATTTTTCGTTATACCTACGGCCAAGCGGCTGCTCGCGCTAAACAATTAGCCAATGCCTTAACCCAAAAATTGGGTATTAAGGTCGGCGACCGTATTGGCACATTGGCTTGGAATACCTATCGTCATTATGAGTTATATTTTGGCGTATCAGGCATGGGTGCTGTCGCCCATACCATCAATCCGCGCTTATTTCCCGAACAAATTATTTATATTGTTAATCATGCTGCCGACCGCTTTATTTTTGTCGATTTAACTTTTGTGCCATTGTTGGAAGCGGTTGCCAGTCATATCAGTAAAGTGGAAGGCATTGTTGTATTGACTGATAAAGCACACATGCCGACCAACAGTAAGCTGACCAATTTAATCTGTTACGAGGACTTAATTGCCGATATGTCCACCGAGTTCACTTGGCCATTATTGGACGAAAATTGTGATGCTGCTTTGTGTTACACCTCAGGCACAACGGGCAATCCCAAAGGGGTGATGTACACGCATCGCTCTACTGTTTTACACACCATTGCCTCCGTACAAAACAACGCCCTAAACATCACTAATGACACCGTGTTATTACCCGTTGTGCCGATGTTTCACGTTAACGCATGGGGAACTCCCTATGCCGCGACCATGACAGGCGCAAAAATTGTTTTCCCTGCACATGGCATGGATGGCGCGTCACTCTATGAGTTAATTAACGGTGAACAAGCCAACTTATTATTAGGTGTGCCAACGATTTGGTTAGGCTTATTAAATTACCTCGACCAAATTGGCGCGACCTTAACATCGGTCAAAAATGTCGTTGTTGGCGGTGCTGCTGCGCCTTTGTCAATGATTAAAGCTTTTCAAGAAAAACACGATGCCTTTTTGATTCACGCATGGGGTATGACTGAACTCAGCCCACTCGGCACAGTTAACAGCATGACGCGGGCAATGTCACAAATGCCCTTAGAACAACGCTATCAAAAGCAGTTAAAACAAGGTCGTGCGGTTTACGGCATTGAGATGAAAATTGTCGATGATGCAGGCACAGACTTGCCGCGTGATAGTAAAGCTTTTGGTCGTTTATTAGTGCGTGGCGCGTGGGTGGTCAGCGCGTACTATTTGAATGATGATAAAAAATCCTTTGTTGATGGTTGGTTTGATACAGGCGATGTCGCCACTATTGATGCGGAAAACACCATGCAAATTGTTGACCGCTCTAAAGATGTCATTAAGTCGGGCGGTGAATGGATTAGCTCCATTGATTTAGAAAATGCTGCCGTTGGCCACCCTGCCCTTAAAGAGTGCTGTGTGATTGGTGTCTATCACCCGAAATGGGATGAACGCCCGTTATTATTGGCGATTCGCAAAGAAGGCGCAACTGTCACCGAAGCCGAAGTCATTGCATTTTTAAGTGATAAAGTGGCGAAATGGCAATTGCCTGATGTCGTGGTGTTTGTTGATGAGTTACCGCATACAGCAACAGGTAAATTATTAAAAACGGGTGTGCGTGAGACGTATAAAAATTACTTGGTGGAGAAGGGATTGGTTTAGGGTTTTAATGGCTGAGGCTTCGACTCCGCTCAGCCACCTCGACTCCGTTCAATCAGCGCAAAACGCTCCCTGAGGCAGGGTCGAAAAGCCAAGCAAATGAGCGACGATTCCAGTGCTGGGTTCCTAACATAACCCAGCCTAACTTTGCTTTAAACGTGACTATTCAAGATGAACTTGATAAAGCCTGTTGTATAGAAATAGCCAACATGAGCCACAACACAATGCTCGACAAAAAATACACCGTAAAACGATGAATGACCTTGTTATAACTACACTGTATCAGGCTATGTATCACGCGTAAAACTACATACAACCACGCTAAATTGAGCAAACTGTCACTGGTAGTCTGTTGTATTAGGTTAAGCAAACACAGTCCATAAAAGATGACGGGTAACTCTAATAAATTATTAAGATTATTAGCAGGTGCTTGAATCTCATCAGGTAACACTTGCAGCAATCTTACCCGACTAAAAACCGCTTGCGGGTCAATATGATTTTTTTGCATATAGCCAATACGCGTAATATACATCCACACCCACACAAAGGCAGTGAGACTCATCAAACTCAGCATCGGCATCACTAAAGAGTGCATTATCACTTCTCCTAAACAATTTCTATTTCATGGAGAAGTTTATAGGTAGTGCAATATGCCTTCCTTGATAAATATCAATTGAATCTCAGTTTTTTTTAATTCTAGATAATGCTTCGGGTGTCAGACCCAAATAAGAAGCCACATGAAATTGAGGCATACCCAACACAATCTCAGGTGGCATGACTTGGCAAAAATAGTCGTAACGGTCTTTAGCTCGTTTTTGTTGAATCATTTTCAAACGACGCTCAAGTGATAAGTAATGTTCTAGAGCGGTATAATTAAAGGCTTTAATATGCGTTAGAAAATGAGCATTTGTAGTTTGCGGTAAAAAAGAGGCCAAAGGCATCACTAATACCTGCCCTGCACTCACGCACTCTATAGATTCAGCCGAAATATAAGCAGAATCATGTTCTACATACATCCGTTGTGCAATCGCAGAAAATGGACACAACAAACTATGTCCCGCTAAAAACCGCAGGTTAATTTCTTGGGCATCAAATAAATAAAAACTGCGATACAAGCCACTTAGCGTTATATAAACGGCATCAAAAGCCTGACCTTCCTGATAAAGCATTTGGCCTTTGATGACATTTTTGATGGGTAATGCCGACAACTGCGTCTGTAACCATGCTATTTCTTGTTCGTTAAAAATAGGAATCAGCTGATTCATTTTAAACATCGCAGATCCTTTTTTGCCCATTACAAACAGTCAAACTTTGTTCTGAGTCGATTGTTATTTTGAGAGTGCACTGCACTCATATAATCGTTATACCGTTTCTGTATCCACCACCGCATAACGCAGCCGCAACGCATTAAACACCACTGATACCGAACTCAAACTCATCGCAACTGCGGCAATCATCGGTGACAACAACAAGCCCGTAAAGGGATATAAAATACCTGCCGCGATAGGAATACCAAACGCGTTATAAACAAAAGCAAAGCTTAGGTTTTGTTTCATATTCGCTACTGTTGCCGTCGAAATAGCGCGGGCAATGGCAATACCTCTTAAATCGCCTTTGACTAAGGTGACTTGTGCGCTGTTCATCGCCACATCTGTACCTGTGCCCATAGCAATCCCTACGTCAGCTCGCGCTAGTGCTGGCGCATCGTTAATGCCATCTCCAGCCATAGCCACACAATGCCCTTCGCGCTGCAAACGTTCGACTAAAGCTAACTTGTCAGCTGGTTTTACTTCGCCATAAATCTCAGTAATCCCTAAACGTTTGCCGACCGATTGAGCGGTGGTTAAGCCGTCACCTGTTGCCATAATAACGCGAATATTATTGTCTTTAAGAGACTGTAACGCAGCTATCGTTGTACTTTTAATCGGATCAGCAACCGCTAATAAACCAGCTAAATGTCCATCTACCGCCAGAAACATCACGCTTGCGCCTTGTTGTCTCAACTCTTCAGCTTGTGTCGCTAAAGTTGCGGTTAATACGCCTAACTGTGTCATTAGAGCGGTATTACCCAATGCTAGTTTTTTAGTCGCTACCACACCCAACACGCCAATGCCTGTACTCGATTCAAAATCGGTCACTGGTTCAAGTACCAGACCACGCTCACGAGCTGCACTAACAATCGCGGCAGCCAAAGGATGTTCGCTACCTTGGTCAAGGCTCGCAGCCAACAGCAATACGTCTGTTTCGCTAAATCCTTGAGCGGCAATCACGCTGTGAAAACTCGGATGGCCTTCTGTCAACGTGCCCGTTTTATCGACAATTAAGGTATCGACTTTGCAAAAATTTTCAATGGCCGAAGCATCTCTGAATAATACACCTCGAGTTGCACCACTCCCTGTTGCCACCATTATCGACATTGGCGTTGCCAATCCTAAAGCACAGGGACAGGCAATAATCAGCACTGAGACGGCATTTATCAAACCAAATACCCAGTTAGAGCCAAGTAAGCCCCAACCCAAGAACGACAATATCGCAACAGCAATCACCGTGACAACAAAATAGCCTGCAACCACATCTGCCATACGTTGCATAGGTGCTTTAGAGCGTTGCGCCTGCATCACCATTTGTACGATTTGCGCTAACATCGTAGCCGATCCAACGTGCTCAGAGCGCATCACTAATGCACCGTTAGTATTGAGCGTTGCTCCAATGACTTTATCGCCGACACGCTTACTGACAGGTAGAGGTTCGCCCGTCAACATCGACTCATCAATGGCACTACTGCCTTCTAACACCATGCCATCCACAGGAACTTTTTCACCGGGACGAATCCTCAACTTATCGCCAATATGAACATGATTCAGGGGAATGTCTTCTTCGCTACCATCCTCCGCAATACGACGCGCTGTTTTGGGGGCTAAACCCAATAACGATTTAATTGCTGCCGATGTTTTAGAACGCGCCTGTAATTCCATTAACTGCCCAAGCAAGGTTAATGAAATAATCACCGCAGAGGCTTCAAAATAAACAGCTACACGCCCCATTGACATAAAAGAGTCAGGAAATAATTGCGGCGCAAAGGTGGCAATAACGCTATAAATAAATGCAGACCCCGTCCCCAAGCTAATCAATGTCCACATATTGGGGCTACGGTGCACTAATGATTGCCAACCACGCACATAAAACGGCCAACCCGCCCATAACACCACAGGAGCAGCGAGTGCCATTTCAATCCAACTTTGTACTTCCATATCAAACCAATGGAGTTGATGACCAAACATCGCCAGCACAAACACCATTAAGGTCAACGGTAACGTCCGCCAAAAACGATGACGAAAATCGACTAACTCAGGATTTTCTGCTTCATCTAAGGTCGGTTGCATTGGCTCTAAGGCCATGCCACATTTAGGACAAGTGCCAGGCGTTGCTTGAACAATTTCAGGGTGCATGGGACAGGTATATTCTGTGCCAATTTCAGCAACAGGTGGGTCATCGGTCATTGTTGCTTGAGGATGAAGATAATGCTCTGGGTCGTGATGAAACTTATCTTGGCATTTAGGATTACAGAAGTAATATTTCTGTCCTTGATATTCATAGTGATACGCTGAAGCGGTCGTCACAGTCATGCCACAGACAGGGTCTTTTAAATTAGGGGTAGCTGTTGATGAGTGACAACACGAATGCTCATGCTCGGACATCTTAAAGCTCCTACCGCCAAACATTGAGGCTGGCGGAGATAGACATTTTTTGACTTAAGTAAGGGTTAGATAAAAATAATTATTTCATCTGCATCGACTGACTGGCATCACTGCTTTTACCCATATCTTTTTTCATATCCACCATGCAGCTTTTGCCTTTCATATTCATTTCACCATGCTTGTCTTTGTCCATACAGCAACAATCTTTCATGGCTTTATCGTGCTTATCGGCACACATCATCTCGCCTTTTTTGCCCTCATCCATACATTGTTTATGCATTGCTTTCATGTCGTGATGTGCATGATGCGAGGCGCAAGATGTGACCGCAAATGCTGCGATTAGCGGTAATATGAATGAGTATTTTTTCATGGTATTTTCCTAAAGATTTTCAAAATGGAAGTAGCGTACTCTTTTGAGCATGCGCTCATTTTCAAGTTAGGTCTATGCTGTTCATGGCCAATTATTATCGGGGAATGAACTCGTTTCTACAGCAACATTACACAACAATCATCTCAGCAGCGTATAACTGCTGAAACCCTTGTTTAATGCTCTGTACTAAAGACGCAGGTGCGCCTATCTGTTGTAACTGCTGCAAAATTTGCTGCACACTCATCGTGCCATTGACGTACTCGAACAACGAAGCAAAACCCTCGGCTAATTCTAAACTTACATGATCGATAGTCGGGTCACTGTCTGATAGCGTACTTACTTTTGCTTTAACCACTAATAAACGCGTGTCGGCTTGTTGCCATAGCTGTTGTCTGTCAGCCGCCAGCAACGGTGTTTTATTCAAATATCGCCATAGCTCTGCACCTAAACTGGGACATAAGGATTTTTTTAGTAGCCCATAGGAAAGCGGGATGATTGCTGCACTGACATAAGGAGCAATAGAGACAGGTTGTGTTAACCAAACATCCCTTGATGAGATGGCTTTAGGTTGAATATATTGCCCTCTTAATATCGTTTTCTTTAACGATTCGCTCGTCGTCGCCATGCCTAACTCTGCATCTAAAATAGCGACAATTAACGATAACTCGTCTAAAGGCACGGTAGGCTTATTAGCAATCAATGCTTGCCGTAAACGTGTGGCAAAAACGACGACTCGCTCAATGGGTGCGTGACGCATAGTATGGCTATCAACCAAACGTCGTAATAACAATAAACCGTCACTTAATGAAGACAATATACTAAATGTTAGGGGAAAATTTCGACACCATTGCCCTAAAATCAAATCAACACGCACCTTCGCATCTAAGACTAAAGCATGAGGATTGATAACCAAAAAATCTGCTAACTCTTCTTTACTCAGACGATAATCTGTTAAAGCATTTTTAGGATTTTTTATAAATTTTTCGCGTAAGGGCACATCAAATAACAAATCAAATAAAGCACGCTCTTGTTCAATAAAACTCATGCTTTATCTCCCTTCACTACCGCCACCAACGCAGGATGACTACTATATTGGCATACTAACTCTCTAAGTTTCGCTAAGGTATTAATAATGCTTTGTTCATCACTCACACCTTCACACTCGTAACATACGGCTTTTAATTGCGGCAGTTTTGGCAATAAATCCATTAACATCGTCCATGTTTGTTCAACGACGGCACACTCATGAGCATCGACATACACCGCGCCATCTTTACTTTCGCGCACACGCCCACCTGCAATATGCACTTCAATGACACGCTCCGCAGGAAAGCCATCCCACTCACTTAAAATACGTTTGCCACTGGCCATTTCGTAGGACACTAAATGCCCCATATCAAGCAAAATAGCGCAATCGGCTTGCTCGGCTAGACGACCAAAAAAAGTCATCAATGGCATCGTGCCAACGACAAAAGTCATGGGTGGTGGTTCAATGGCAACGGGTACAGGCATAAAGGTTTGTACTTCTTGCACACGTTCTATAGCCAATTGCAAAGAGGCTTCATTTAAAATGGGCGGGATAAAATAGCCTAATTGCGAGGAATAACTTTGCCCTGCTTGCCAAAAACAATAGGCACAATCTTGGGCAAACCATGCCGATTTAACAGTGCTGATGTGATGTGCTGCCGTTTGTAACCATGCACCATCATTGGCAAAAGAGCCGCAAAAATTGATATACGAGGGATGATATAAAACAGGCACACCTGCGGCATGAATCCGCTCGACTTCAGGTAACACACTTTGAACATCGACCAAACCTGCATATTCAATAAAGCTTGCGCCTTGTGGGTGTTTGACTAAGGCAACGGGGTCGGGCTTGCTGGCCAGACTTAAACTCAAGCCAACGCCTAAAATGGGTAACGAGGATAAGGTCATGGGAATTACTCGAATGTAAGCCAAAATCCAACTTTATATTGCTGTTGATTTTTTCTTTGCAGGGATGCGGTGGCGCAACTGTTTGAGCCATGGATGGCGAGTTTTGCGCCACACATGGTTTTGCTTACTTTTGCCTAAACAAAAGTAAGGCCTGCGGAAGGCAGCGGCAAAACAATCTTGAGATAAAATCTTAAACCAGCAAAGCACATACCAAATCTTGTTTAATCAACACTTAAAAAATAATAAGGCAATAGCCCAACTTTACCATAAAATACATCTCCTCTTTTATCTGTACTTGCTTTCGCCATGCCTACGCTCATTTGTCCTCTCTGCCGCACCCCATTAACGCTCGAAAATAAAAGCCAACGCTGTGCCAATGGCCATAGCTTTGATATAGCCAAAGAAGGCTATGTTAATTTACTGCTCGTGCAACAAAAGAAGTCTAAAGAGCCTGGTGACAATCCTGAAATGGTCAAAGCCCGACGCGAGTTTTTACAAGCAGGCTATTATCAACCACTATGTAACGCAGCAAGCCAGTTAATTACCCCCTTAAATGCAAAGAGCTTATTGGATATTGGCTGTGGTGAAGGTTATTACACCCAAGCCTTCAGCCATATTGTTGCAGACATTATTGGCTTAGACATTGCCAAACCCGCCATTCAATTAGCCGCCAAAAAACATCCAAATATGACATGGTTAGTTGCTAGTAGTGCACTATTACCTGTGGCTGATCATAGCATCGATGTGGCCACCAGTTTATTTAGCCCGATTCCTGTTGCTGAAATGGCTCGCGTGATTAAACCAGTAGGTCATGTCTTAGTGATAAGAGCAGCTGACACCCATTTATGGACAGTCCGCGAAGCCTTATTTGGTGAAGTGCGCGCTCATCATCCCGATAAATTTTTAGAAGAATTAAGCCCGCATTTTACTTTGCAACAGCAACAGGATTTACGTTTTGACTTACAGCTACCGCAACAAGCACTTAAACAATTATTAGCCATGACACCTTATGTCTGGAAAGCGCATCCTGAACGTCGTTTAGCCCTAGAAAATCATAGTGACTTTAATACTACAGCTGCTTTTAGTTTGATGTTGTTGAGAAAGCATTAAATGGACAGACAAAGCGTCGATATATTTTGCACCGTCATCGACAACTTTGGCGACATTGGTGTGTGTTGGCGTTTAGCTAAACAACTCCAGCAAGAATATCAGCTCACCGTGCGCTTATGGGTCGATGATTTAGTCAGCTTTGCCAAGCTTGAACCTACACTTGCTCTTCATCTCTCCAGCCAATATTGTCAAAAAATAGAAATCTGCTATTGGCCGAAAGACAACTTTCCTACGTCTATTCAACCTTATGATGTCGTGATTGAAGGTTTTGCCTGTCGTTTACCTGAATCGTTTTTACAGGCAATGGCAACACAAGCCATCAAACCGATTTGGCTCAATTTAGACTATTTATCGGCAGAATCGTGGACGTTAGGTTGTCATGGCTTAAGCTCACCACATCCAACACTGCCCTTAAAACAAACATTTTTCTTTCCTAGTTTTGATGAGCGTGGTGGTGGTTTATTACGCGAGTCTGATTTATTAATCGCTCGTGATACTTTTCAACAAGATACAAACGCACAAATGCACTTTTGGCAGTCTTTGGGCTATGCCCAAGCGACGACTGCCGACTATCGGCTATCGTTATTCGCTTATGAAAACAACGCAGTTCCTGCACTCTTAGAAGTATTAACCCTTCAAACGGATCATAGCTTTTTAGCTGTTCCTGAAGGCCGTGTTTTAGCTAATGTTACCGCATGGTCAAAGCAAAACCTCAAAGCGGGCGATTGCATCACCATCGGCTCATTAACCATTGCTGTATTACCGTTTTTAAGCCCAAGTCAATATGACCAATTATTATGGGCGTGCGATGTCAACATGGTGCGCGGTGAAGACTCGTTTATTCGCGGTCATTGGGCAGCACGGCCTTTGTTATGGCATATCTATCCGCAAGAAGAAAATGCCCATTGGCCAAAGCTTGATGCATGGCTTAAGGTGTTAAAAAACGTATCGCCCCATGATGTTGAATATTATTTAGAAGCCCAACAAGGATGGAATCGGGGTGATGAATCAGTCGATTTTTGGCGGACACATTGGCCATATATGCTGTCAGCACAGCCAATTATGCAGCTTTTGAGCGAAAAACTGAGCCAACAGCCTGATCTTGCCGCAAGACTGATAGAATTTTGTCGTAAACAGTGATGCTTTTTCATGCGGCTGAGGTAAAATGCCGCCTTTCAAATTTTATGATTGTGAACTCCGATGAAAACCGCTCAAGAACTCCGCGCTGGTAATGTCTTTATGGCTGGTACAGAACCAACTGTCGTCATTAAAGCTGAATACAATAAATCTGGCCGTAACTCGGCTGTTGTAAAAATGAAATTGCGTAGCTTGTTAAATGGTTCAATGACTGAAACTGTTTACAAAGCTGACGAAAAGTTTGACGTTGTTATCCTCGACAAAAAAGCAGTGACTTATTCGTACTTTAATGACCCAATGTACGTGTTTATGGATGAAAACTTCGAGCAGTACGAAATTGAAAAAGAAAACTTAGGCGACTCCGCTGCGTTTATTGAAGAAGGCATGGAAGAAGTCTGTGAAGCCGTGTTTTACAACGACAAAGCGATTTCAGTTGAATTGCCAAACACCATTATTCGTACTGTTTCTTACACCGAACCTGCCGCTAAAGGCGATACATCAGGTAAAGTGATGAAAGTGGCTACTTTAGCTAACGGTTATGAGTTGCAAGTTGCTGCGTTTATCGAAATCGGTGAGCGCATCGAAATTGATTCCCGTACTGGCGAATTCAAATCACGCGCTAAGGGTTAATCCTTTAGGTGGTGGTGATAAAAAAGGCATCGAAAGATGCCTTTTTTATTGAGCAAACACCACTAAACATTCAAATCCCGCATCCAATCATCAGCATAACTCACAATACCTTCCCAACCTTTCTCGGCAATCAACCAATGAGCGTGATCGGGAAACTCGCGATAGGTGGCTAAGGTTTTATATTTATCGGCAATTTTGCGTTGCACATATAACGGCGTAATACGGTCTTCTGTCCCTGCCAATACTAAAACGGGGCAAGTGACTTTTTCGGTTTCTACGCGTGTCGCGTGTTTAGCATCCAACAACCAATAACCAATTTCGAAGGCTGCTTGCCCTGACTCATAGACAAAATGGGAATAGGCTTGATGTTGCTGTTCAATAGGCAATAAATGGAGCATGGCATACACCGCGTCATCAAAACTCAAACGCATGGGCTTTTTCCAAAACTGCCATACCGTCATCACCGACCAAAAGCTTTTAATCACTGAAGGCGTTAATGCCAAAATACCTGCGGGAGATGCTGGTGCGAGTAACACCACTGCTTTTGCCAAGCCTCTAGCAGCCAACATCTGTGCTAATAATCCGCCCATCGAATGCCCCATAATAATGGGCTTCACACCTAACGCGCGAATTTCCTTTTCTAAATCATCGGCATAATCTAACAGACTGGTTGTGCCTAATTGCGGATGTGGCGCATCTTTCGGACTGACTTCATGGTAACGCAAAGTACTGGTGATACAGCGATAGCCTCTGGCCTCTAGGTAGTTTTTATAATTTTGCCAATACCATGAGCCACCCCACATACCATGAATCATAAAGACAGTTTCGGACATGATGCGCTCCTTTTATTTGTTGTTTTAATGATTAAGTACTCATTGTTTATATTTTCCGTTCACCCTGAGCTTGTCGAAGGGTGGTTCGATTCTTCGACAGGCTCAGAATCACCACGAACGTGAAACTTCTGCAAAGGTACTTGTTGCTGCCTATTTCTTATACGTTATATGCTAATCACGAGGTGATGAGCAACGTTTAAATCCACCGCTAAATTAATACTCACCACTCATCCACAACACCATATTCAGATCGGCGTAACCAAAACGATTACCCAAGGCTTCTTTCAAAGCTTTAGTTGCTGTTTGTTTAGGGACAATCCCTAGTTTTTGGCACATGAGCTTAATTTCCTCTACTTCTTCCTCATTTAAATATAAGGAATGCGCCAAGGTAATTCGACCCGCTTGATACAATTTGAGTAAATGCCCGCCAATCGTTTCTACCGATAAACCACGCTTTTCGGCAATTTGCGCGCGATTTAAGCCTTTCGTGAGTAAATTAAACGTGGCATCAACGGTATCAATCTTTTCCTTTTCTTTAGCGGGTTCAACATAGGGCAAACTGACACCATCCTCTAAATCTCGTACTTCCGCTAAACGTGCTAAAAACGCTTCACCATAACGTGCTAATTTTTGTTCGCCGACGCCACTAATGGCTAAAAACTCGGTTGCAGTAGTTGGGTCAATAATCGCCATATCGCGTAAAGTCGAATCATTGAAAATAATATACGGCGGTACACTTTGAGCGTGCGCCAGCGTTAAACGCAATACGCGTAAGGCATCAAAACGCCTCTGGGCAAAGGGCGGCAAGTCACTGACAATTTTAAGGTTTCGGTCTTTACGCGCCGTTTTAACTTTAGGAGGAGCTTGCTCACGCAACTGCAAACGCTCGCCACATTTTAAAAACAATCGGCCTTTATCACTACAGGCTAAACCGCCATAACCATCGTCATCAGGCAATAAATAACCCAGCGCAACAAGCTGTCTAAAGACATTACGCCATGCGCTTTCTGTTAATTCTTTACCGACACCATAAGTGGGCAATTGGTCGTGGCCGAATTGTTTGATTTTTTCGTTATCTACACCTAATAACACATCGCTTAAATGCGCTGCACCAAAACGATTACCTGTACGAATGGCGGCCGATAAGGCTTTTTGGGCGGCGATGGTAGCATCCCATGTTTTCGGTGGTTGACGACAAATATCACAATGGCCACAAGGCTCAGGCCGTGTTTCGCCAAAATATTGAAGTAATACTTGTCGGCGGCAACGGGCAGTTTCACAATAGGCTAACAGTGCGTCTAACTTTGCGGACTCCACACGTTTGACTTCGGGCGGGGCTTCCGATTGTGCCAACATCCGGCGCACCGAAATTAAATCGGCCAAGCCATAGGTCATCCATGCCGTTGATGGCAAACCATCACGCCCTGCGCGTCCTGTTTCTTGATAATAGCCTTCCAACGATTTAGGCAAATCGACATGAGCGACAAAACGGACATTCGGTTTATCTATACCCATGCCAAAAGCCACGGTTGCACAAACAATACGCCCTTCTTCGAGCAGAAATTCGTCTTGCACGCGCGCACGTTCGGCGGCGGGTAATCCTGCATGATAGGCCAACGCAGGAAAGTTTTTACTTTGCAAAAATAACGCTGTTTCTTCGACTCTTTTGCGTGACAGGCAATAGACAATACCTGCTGAACCTTCGGCTTGTTGATGAACAAAATCCAATAACTGCTGACGGCCATTATCTTTTTCGACAATGTGATAATAAATATTCGGGCGGTCAAAACTAGAAATAAACACGGGCGCATTGGCGAGCTGTAAAACGGCGATAATATCGGTGCGTGTCCGCTCATCCGCCGTTGCCGTTAACGCGACACGTGGAATATGCGGAAAACGCTCAGCTAAAATTCCTAACTTTTGATATTCAGGACGAAAATCATGCCCCCATTGGCTGACACAATGCGCTTCATCAATGGCAAATAACGCAATCTGTACTTGGGAAAGCAGGCGCAAAAAACCGTCAGTTAACAGACGTTCGGGCGCAACATACAGTAAATCTAGTTCGCCGTTTAATAATGATTGCTCAACGGCGCGTTGCTCGGAAATAGGCAAGGAACTATTCAAAAACGCCGACTTAACCCCTAACTCGCGTAAGGTATCAACTTGATCTTTCATCAAGGCTATCAATGGCGAAACGACAATACCGACACCGTCACGCAATAACGACGGGATTTGATAACAAACACTCTTACCGCCGCCTGTTGGCATTAATACTAAAGCATTATTGCCTTCGGCTACGGTCAGAATGACTTGTTGTTGTTGACCACGAAATTGATCATAGCCAAAAATACGCGACAGCGTTGCTAAAGCACGACTTTGTAAAGAAGCAGTCATTGCTAAAATTTCCTATAGGGGCAGTTTTAAATGTGTAGATGCTGTTGATGTTCACGAGAGTCATAAAAAAAGCTGAAGTTCCCCTCTTGAGCAAAGAGGGGTTAGGGGAGATTTTCCGAACTAGCTTTGCCATAACGATAAAATCCCCCTCAATCCCCCTTTTCCAAAGGGGGAAGCATCTCAACCCAAAACATCAACAACTCTTAAACTTGTGACTCATGGGCGAATAAATTCGCCCCTTGCATCTACAGTGAGGTTTTCGGCAATTCTTGACCTTTAGGCCATAACACCCAAACTTGGCCTTTCTGCTTCATGCGCCCTGCCAATTGCCCTGCGGCGGCACCAAAACCCCAAAAATAATCAACGCGAATCGGCCCTGCAATCGCGCCGCCTGTATCTTGTGCCTGAATTAAACGGTTTAGCGGGGCATTATCGTTTGGGCGAGTGGTCGATAAATAAATCGGGCTGCCTAAGGGCACAAATTTAGGGTCAACGGCGGCACTGGCTTCATCCGTCAATGGCACATTTAACGCGCCAATAGGCCCTTCGTTGCCTGTCAGAAGACGGAAAAACACCACGCTCGGATTGGCATTTAACATTTCTTGCAAGCGTTGTGGATTGGCTTTTGCCCATGCTTGAATACTTTGCATCGACGCTTTATCCGCCGTCAACTCACCTTGCTCAATTAACCATTTGCCAATGGATTTATAGGGGTAGCCATTTTGGTCGGCGTAACCTAAACGTACTAAACTGCCGTCTTCTAATTGAATTCGTCCTGAGCCTTGCACTTCCATAAAAAAGGCTTCGACGGCATCATCTGCCCATGCCAAGACTTTTGCGTTATTGGCCATTTTACCTTCGGCAATTTCTTGACGACTCCAATACGGAATCACCGTTCTTGCCCCTTCTAAACGGCCTCGCAAGCGTTTGCCTTTTAAATCAGGATATTGCTTGATCATATCCAACACTAGCAAGTTATCGGGCACGGCATAAAACGGCACACTGCCCTCCTTAGGCGCAAGACTGCCTTTTAACAGTGGCTCGTAATAACCCGTCACTAAACCCGTATTTACGCCTGTATTGGTTTCGATTTGCCACGGATTAAAATATTGCTCAAAAAAGGCTTGAATACTGGCCTCGTCTTGCGGCGCTAACATCACGGCATCGGCACAAATTTCTTTCCATACAGGACGCGAAATAAGCTTTTTGCAGGAATTTAACCACGACGGCCATGTCGTCGTGAGTTGTTCACCCGGCCAATTGGGTAAAGCCGTCCAATCGCTTTGTTTATAAACAGCGGTGATGGGTTCGGGCTTAACGGGTGTAGTGGTAGTAGGCGCAACAATTTGGGGTGATGTACAGGCGGCTAATAAGCCTATAGCACAGAACATTCCTAAAAAACGCATTCTTAAAATCCAAATAATAATGTCAACGATTGCGGGGGATTATCCTGCAAAATGAGGTGGCGGGCTATGAGGTGGGGAGGTTTATTTTGAGGGGGTTTGGTGAGTGACCAATTGTAAGCTTCGACACACAAATCGGATAATCGAAATTGCTTTTACAAATTCTTTGTTATTTTATTGACACGTCTAATTAACTGGGTTAAATTAAACCCATAAACAAAGACGAGGTGTATTATGGGCAACGGTTTAATCTTTCAAACCAAGACATTTAGCGATATTTATCAATCTGCAAAAGGTCAGGAGATTTGGCACTTTTTAAACGAACCTATATCTATTGCTCGGATGCAAGCAGTGAGCGATGTTGGCAAACCAGCGTTATTAGCTATTGAAAAAGGTTTAGTTCAAAAAAGGCTCATTACTGAGCGTGACAATGTTAGTGACGAAAACAAAGCTCAATTTGACCGATTAAAACAAATGCTGGGTGCAATGGTGCGGCAGACAATGGAACACAACGGCTATCAACTTCACTCTAGCAACGTCAAAGTGCCTAACAGCAAAGTGTTTTACAGTGCATCGTCTTACAAATGTAAAGAGTGATTTTTATGAACCAGACCATTAAAATCGTGATGATTAGCGACACTCACAACTGTCATAACGCCTTAAACATTCCTGATGGCGACATTTTGATTCATGCTGGCGATATGACCGAATACGGCACACTGGCCGAGATTCAAGATTTTGACGATTGGTTAGGCACACTGCCTCATCGTCATAAATTAGTGATTGCAGGTAATCACGAAGTCTGTGTACAAGAAAATGGCGGCTGGTTTTTATTTCATAACGCCACTTATTTAGAAGATGAAGCCATCACCATTGAAGGCATTCATTTTTATGGTAGCCCGTGGCAACCTGCTTTTTTTGATATGGCGTTTAATTTACCGCGAGGCGAAGCCTTAGCCGAAAAATGGCAAAAAATTCCTGCCAACACCGATATTTTGATTACGCACACGCCACCCTTTCAGCGTTTAGACCAAGCAGATGCAAAACGAGTCGGTTGTAAAGACTTGCTACAGCGAGTAAAAGAAATCAAACCTAAATATCATGTGTTTGGTCATATTCATACGAGTTATGGGCAACTCATTTATGACGAGACAACGTTTATTAATGCCTGTTCGGTGCTTGAGTTAGATTTGCCACTGAATCCGCCTATTGTGATTGAGTGGCTGAAATAGTTGTTTCTTCACAAAAAACTGATACGCATTTAAATACTGGAGAATTACAATGAAAAGCGAAAACCACAATTATATGTATCGTGGATTTAAAATCGTCATCAAGGGTGACGAAGGTGTTGCTTGGATTAAGCCACCCGCACGCATAAAACATACACCAACCATCGAATTGAAAGCACGTTTAGAAGCCATTGTTGATGACTATATAAACAGCAATCCTGAAATTGCAAAAATAATGCACAAGCTTTACCCTGAAAATAACGGAGATAACGACCGCAATCCTCCTGAGCTTGGCGAGAACATATTACGCGGACTAGAACAACAATCGGAATCTTATAAGCGACATATAATTGCAGAGTTAGCAAAATGGGGACAACCGCCAACTCCAACCGCCTTATTACCTTGTGTGCGCTTTGGAATTACGGGTATTATTTCGGAAGGCAAGGCAGGACAGCCCAACTATCAAATAGAATCAGCCACCGACAAAAAAACATATCGCTATACTCACGAACCTTACGATGCGATTGCTTTTGATGAAGCACATATTACGCAAGGGCTAACATTGGCCGACTTAAAAATCATTTGGCATATGGACTAAACCACACTTCTAAACAATAAAGCCAGATGTAGGAGACCTTCATGGACACAACCCCATCTTATCCCTGCATTGGCATTTTTTGGATTTTACCGAACAATGTCATTTGCGCTTTCCCTGAAAAGTTCAACGTAGAAAGCAATGGCCGACACTTCCATGACTCCGAGCAAGCACATGTGAAACTTTGGCCAAAAGTCGTTTTTAAGCATAAAGAACTGGGGGACTTAGGCTACGAAGAAATTCCACGCGGGCGAATTATGTTTGATTACAAATCCAATAAATTTCTTGCCTATGTGTGTGAGGATTTTGTGCATAAACAAGACATTCGCAAGGCATTAAAAGATGCTTTTTGCCTACATCAACAAAAAATCATGTGGGCAACCGATGAGCATTATAACTTTGGCAAGAATGAAATTGATCCTGCCGATATTGATGATTAAAACAGCCCATATTTTCATTTGGTTAACGGTTTCTGCTTGTCAAACCATAGATACAACGCATTGATTATGATGGGTTTCGTACCTCTACCCATCCTACAGTTTATTTTGTGAGCAGACAAGTCGAAGATTGAACAAGAAATGGGGGATTACCTGATAAACGACCCTCGCCTTGCCAATGAAATGGATGATAAAACACTCGTGTTTGGATATTCTCCTCAATAATCGTAGCCCGCATGGCAATGCGGGGAAAATATTAGCCAAAACAAAGATTTACTTTTAAATATAACAATCATCCCGTGTTACCACACGGGCTACTTATCTACCCATCAGCACTATTTACCACCAAATAACTTTTTCGATACTTGAGCCGCTGCAACCGCGATGGGGCTTTTCATCCGTGATGGCCGTCTGACCAGCTCACCACTACAATTAGGGCAAATACAGCTCATTTTTTGGGCGCAAACTTCACAAAAGGTGCATTCAAACGAGCAGATAAAAGCAATATCCGTTAACGCCGTTTTAGCATGACATTTCTCACACTGATCTTTCATTTTTAACATGACATCACCTCATCGTTGTTTACAAATAGACTACGCTGTCGTCGCAATACGCCCTTTAATCATCGCCACACACTCAGGAAATACCCGACTAATACGGGTTAAATCCCGAATCATCGGAATTTGAGGCCATGTTGCTTGTTCGCCCAGACGAATATAATTTGCCAAACCCGCCGCAGTAGGATTCGCCATCACCCGTAAATACGCTTTAGGGCTAAAGGGAAATTGAATATTAATATCGCCTAAATACGTTTGCGCGGCTACTGCATGAGCTTGGTCTAACAAGGGACTCAATGGTGTTTTATTGAACATATGGCGGCCAATATCCAATAACTCGGCACTGCCTGTGTGAATTACTGATGACACGACATATTTACCAAACGCCCGCACGCCACGTTGCCGACGATGGGTAATAAACGGAATGACGTGAGGATTCGCCTGACTGACAATGGTTTGATTGACGTTATGCAAACGGGCTAAACGCTCACGCGGTAGATCGCCATGTACTGTGCCGTCAATCCACGTTTCAGTGCTCATATAAGGGATTTGCTGACCGTTGGCACGGCGCGCCTGCAAAGCAACGGGCGGAAAAATGGCAGGAATGGCACAAGAGGCAAGCGCGGCATATTCCACCAGCACATCGGGCGAGGTAAGGTAATTTAATACCCGTGGTTTTTGATGGGTGCGCGTGGGCGAAACGGAAATATTAAGAATACGACCGCTATGTTGATATGCTTCTAAAAATGTGGCACTGCCCGCATTGGCAATAATATGGTCAAAGACTTGTTGTTCATCCATTGCGGTACGGTGTTGCCACATCGCTTTAGGGCTACGCCAACGCAAGGCTTGGCGATGGATAGACTCCATTTTCTGACTAAAATACACGTCTAATTCGGCATCACTGCGATTGCAAATAGCCGCCGCCACAATCGCGCCCATGCTTGAGCCTGCTAAGGTTTGTGGTAGTAAATCCGCTTCCCATAAGGCTTTAGTCACGCCTAAGTGATAAATACCAAAAGCTGCGCCACCACTCAACATTAATGCAGGACGACCGTAAATGCGTTCAGCTTGCTCAAACAATTCTAATTTACGCTGTTCGGACATATTGGGAATGCTTTGCTCACAGAGCGTACGCATCACCTGTTCGACTTCATCCAAATATTCAGTGACGATATGCTTCGTGCCAGAACGCGCGTATTGATACAACTCAGGGTTATTCAACTCGCCTAAATGCCGATAGACACTTTCTTGTAATAACACTGCCAAACCTTCCAGCTCTTTGCTAAGACGTAAGGTTTTCATTTGACGAATATGTTCACGAATCAATTGCTCATGAAAAAAGGCGGAGGCATCACTGCTCCGCCAATCCATTAAGCCGTCTTCGGCATCCAATTGTTGCGCTGCAAACAACCATTCCTGATAAGAACTGGCCTGCGCCAATGCCTTGTTTAGTTGTCGTTGTTTGTCATTGAGCATTCTTCTCTTCCTGTTGCCATAACAATGGATTATAGGTCAGCTTTTAGTTCGACCGACATTAATAACAAGAATTGGGGGCAGAATCAGGATTCATTTCAGCGTAAACCTCTTCAGGGTCAACGTCATTCAACAACAACATTTCGCGTACTGTTTGAATGTCAGCCAACACTTTTTCAAAGTTTTCACCGTGATCATAACGGTTAACGTCGATGGCTTTGGGCATATAACAAAATGCTATTTTTAAGGCAGTTAATGCGTCTTCGTTTAATTTTTCGCTCATGGTTGTCTCTATTTTTACGGTGTCGTGAATCCTGAGCTGTTAGCCAACAAGCTTCCTTGCTGTTGGCTCAACATAACACAGGTGCAATCTAAGTTTTCCCCACGATCACCTTAGCACGTTTAAATTTGCTCCTGTAACTGCGCCAAAATCGCAGGATTTTCTAAAGTCGAAATATCTTGGGTAATTTGCTCGCCTTTGGCTACCGAACGCAATAAACGACGCATAATTTTGCCCGAACGCGTTTTTGGCAAGTTATCACCAAAACGAATATCATCGGGTTTGGCAATGGCACCAATTTCTTTTGCCACCCAATCGCGCAACTCGGCAATCAACAGTTTGCCTTCTTCTTTTGACGGTCTTGCACCTTTTAACACCACAAAAGCCACGACCGATTCGCCTTTAATCGGGTCAGGACGACCCACCACCGCCGCTTCGGCCACTTTCGGGTTAGCGACTAACGCCGACTCAATTTCCATTGTCCCTAAACGATGGCCTGAGACATTCAACACATCATCAATACGCCCCATAATCCAAATATAACCATCTAAATCGCGGTTAGCGGAGTCGCCTGCGAGGTAGTATGTGCCGCCCAATTCTTCAGGGAAATAAGCCGATTTAAACCGTGCAGGGTCATTCCATAAGGTGCGAACTTGCGAAGGGAATGGCTTTTTAATCACGAGAATGCCGCCTTTGCCTTTTTCGACTTGCTCGCCTGCTTCATCCACAATATCAACCATAATGCCCGGAATGGGGAAGGTACACGAACCCGGTTTTGTGGCAACCGCACCCGGTAAGGGGGTAATCATGTGGCTACCTGTTTCGGTTTGCCACCAAGTATCAACAATCGGGCAACGACCACCGCCAACGACTTGGTGATACCACATCCATGCTTCTGGGTTGATTGGCTCACCCACCGAACCCAATAAGCGCAACGACGACAAGTTATATTGTTTCGGTAAATCACCACCCAGTTTAATCAATGAACGAATGGCGGTGGGTGCGGTATAAAACGTGGTGACACGATGCTTTTCAATCATTTGCCAAAAACGTGAGGCATCGGGATAGGTCGGAATGCCTTCAAACACGATTTGAGTGCCGCCTACCGCTAATGGGCCATAAGCGACATAACTATGACCTGTAATCCAACCAACATCGGCGGTACACCAAAAAATATCGTCGGGCTTATGGTCAAACGTCCATTTCATGGTGTTGACTGCGCCCAACAAATAGCCTGCGCTGCTATGTTGCACGCCTTTGGGTTTACCTGTTGAACCAGAGGTATAAAGGATGAATAACGGCTCGTCCGCGCCCATCCACGTCGGCTCACAGACTTCGGGTTGACGTTGGACTAAGTCATGCCACCAAATATCACGGCCAATCGTCCACGGTGCATCTTCATGAACGACACGCTTATAGACAATCACACGTTCGACACACTCACAACCACCTAAGGCCAAGGCTTCATCAATGGTTGCTTTTAATGGCACGATTTTGCCACCACGCACGCCGCCATTGGCAGTAATGATTAATTTAGCCTTGGCATCAATAATCCGTTCTTGCAGGCTTTTCGCCGAGAAACCTCCAAACACTACCGAATGAATCGCACCAATGCGTGCACAGGCTTGCATGGCGACAACGGCTTCAATACTCATCGGCATATAGACAATCACGCGGTCGCCTTTGGTCACGCCTAAACTTTTTAAGCCATTGGCAAATTGACAAACCATGCGATGCAATTCGGCATAAGTCACACGATTGACTGTGCCGTTATCGGACTCAAAAATAACGGCTAATTTATTGGCTAAGGCAGGTAAATGACGGTCTAAACAATTATAAGAAACGTTGAGTTCACCATCGGCAAACCATTGATAAAACGGTGCGTTGCTTTCGTCTAATACTTGGGTAAAGGGCTTGTGCCAGCTTAAATTTTCGCGCGCTAAACGCCCCCAAAAACCTTCGTAATCCGCTTCGGCTTCTTGACATAGGGCTTGATAGGCGTCCAAACCTGAGACATTGGCATTGGCGACAAATTCAGGACTTGGTGGAAATAAGCGGTTTTCATGCAATACGGTATCAATAGACATTCGATAAACTCCTTAGCGATTTTTATTTATAGGCTGATGTTTTTACGCCTTTTTGCGTTAGGTTGGTATGTTTTTTTAGGTCAAACCCATCAATTCCTGTCATCGCTTAGTCATAAATTCATCCTACAGTAGTCACACTTATATGTTTTTGGCTACTTCAGGATAAAGATCATGAGTCACACCTTTCAAAAATCGGCCTTAACCCTAACGCTAATAACGATGTTATCTGGCTGTAACTTTTTCGGCTTAGAGGGAAAAGACGGCACAAACGGCGTAGATGGCACGAACGGAATAGCTGGAGTAGACGGCGTAGATGGAATAGACGGAATAGATGGCACTGACGGCGCAGATGGAATAGACGGTGCTGACGGTATAGATGGTCAAGATGCCAGCCGAAATACGATCAGTTTAACGTTTGTAGGGCGTTACGAAAGCGGCCAATTTGCCCAAAGTGCCGCAGAAATTGTCAGTTATGACCCCAGTACCAAACAAGCATTTGTAGTGAACGCATTATCAGGCGAGATTGATGTTTTAGATGTTTCCGCCGTCACTAACCCCCATAAAACAAGCAGCTTAAAACTTGCCAATGATATTAATAACGCCTTAGCGTCTGTAACAGATGTCAGTCAACTTGGCGCAGCCAATAGCGTATCTGTTCATAATGGGATTGTTGCCGTTGCCGTTGAAGCTAATCCTAAAACCAATAATGGTTATGTCGCATTTTATCAGGCCAGTGATAAATCATTTTTATCCGCGGTTGAAGTTGGCGCCTTACCCGATATGCTGACGTTTACACCTGATGGCAAGCAGGTGATCGTCGCTAACGAAGGTGAGCCTAACGATGACTATAATATTGATCCTGAAGGCAGCGTGAGCATTATTAATGTGGGTGCGGGCTTTAGCAGCCTAACGCAAGCAAACGTTACGCAAGTTCGTTTTAATGATTTTAATATCGGAGCCAGTCGCGCCGCCGAATTGCCAAATACCGTGCGTATTTTTGGCCCTAATGCCAGCGTGGCACAAGATTTAGAACCCGAGTACATTGCCGTATCAAGCGATAGCAAAACAGCTTGGGTTAGCCTCCAAGAAAACAATGCCCTCGCCACCATTAATTTAACTACAGGCCAAGTGAGTAAAATAACCGCTTTAGGCTTTAAAAATTATGGCGTAGTCGGTAATGAGATAGATGCCAGCGACAAAGATAAAGCGACTAACATCAGAACATGGCCTGTATTTGGTATGTATCAACCCGACTCCATTGCCGCTTACGACTTTAATGGCAAAACCTATGTCGTGAGTGCCAACGAAGGCGATGCCCGCGCCTACAAAGGCTTTACCGAAGAAATTCGTGTCGCTGACATTACCAAAAATGGCGGCATTATTAACATCGCCAGCACCAACAATTTTGTCTTTAATGGCCTGCTAGATGCTGATAATAACTTAGGACGCTTGCGTATTACCTCGACTTTAGGCTGGAAAAACGATGGTGTTTGTACCTTTAGCAAAGGAAAACCGAGTAACTGCGAATACAATGCCTTATATGCTTATGGCGGACGTTCGTTTTCTATTTGGGATAGCGTCACTGGCAAGTTAATATTCGATACGGGCAGTGATTTTGAAAAAATTACCGCTAAACGCTTAGGGGCTGATTTTAATAGCAACCACGAAGAGAATGGCGGAGACTCTCGCAGCGATGACAAAGGATCTGAACCTGAAGCTCTTGCACTAGGTAAAATCGACGGTAAAACCTATGCTTTTGTCGGTTTAGAACGTGTTGGTGGCATCATGGTTTATGATATTAGCGAACCCGAGAATGCCCGCTTTGTGCAATACATTAACCCTCGTGACTTTACTGCCGCCAACAATACCTCTGCCGCAGGCGATTTAGGTCCAGAAGGCTTTAAATTTGTCAAAGCAGAAGATAGCCCTAATGGCAAACCCTTGCTGATGGTTGGTAACGAAGTGAGTGGTACAACGTCTATTTTTCAAATTGACACTATCGCGTTAGCTCAGTAAAAAACAGGGCTTAGGCAACTAAAAACTGTCTGAGCCCAAACTTCTTGTCAGATGAGGGTGTAATTTATTCGCAGATAAGAAGATGTAAAACCATAGACATTGGCTTAACTTATTCCTTCGATTCCGCTCAGGGAACGATTTTCCGTCGGCTGAGCGGAGTTGAAGCTATTTTTTGAGGGGATTAAGCCAAAAGGTTCTATATTAGCCCCCCACTATACAGGCAAATGCCAGCTCTCCAAACGAATCCGCACCGACAAATCTGCCTGCGAATCGGCATTCTCCATTGCTTCTTCGAACGTAATTAACCCTGCTTTGTATAAAGTAAACAACGAATCATCAAAAATCTGCATCCCTTCTTCGGTGCTTTTTTTCATCGCATCTTTTAGCTCATTAATGCGACCATTCAAAATAATGTCCGAAAGAAACGCCGATTGCATCATTACCTCTGTCGCTAAGACCAATTTACCTTTAGACGGAATTAACCGTTGCGAAATCACCCCTCTTAAATTAAGCGATAAATCCATTAACACTTGTGGATGCGATTCTGAGGGAAAGAAATTCAACAGGCGGTCAATCGCTTGATGAGCATTATTGGAGTGCATTGTCGATAAACAAAGCGAACCACCGTCAGCATAAGCAATGGCTTGTTTGGCCGTTTCCATGTCACGGATTTCACCAATGACAATCACATCCACGGCTTCACGTAAGACATTTTGTAGCGCATCGGCAAAAGAGTTAGTGTCAAACCCCACTTCACGTTGTTCGACGAGCGCACGACCATGCGGCAAAATAAACTCAATCGGATCTTCAATGGTTAAAATATGGCCACCAATATGTTTAGCCCGATGAGCAATCATCGCCGCTAAGGTAGTACTTTTTCCTGAACCTGCCATGCCTGTAATTAACACCAAGCCACGTTTTAACATCGCTAATTTTTCAGCTTGTTTGGGCACACCCAAATGTTCTAGGTCGGGCACCGTCATTTTAATTCTGCGTATAGCGATGGATATTTCACCACGTTGATAATATAAATTGACGCGAAAACGGCCTATCCCTTCAACAGACAACGCCAAATTACACTCTTTGGTGTCCGTCAGTGTTTTGCGCTGGGCATCACTCATGATGCTAAAGGCTAATCTGTTGGTCTCGCCATCTGTTAACGGCGGTGCATAGGCGGGGCGTAATAGTCCTTGGATTTTGATATGCGGCTTCATGTGCGCGGTTAAGATCATGTCGGAGGCATCATGCTCCACCATCATCATTAAATAGGGATTGATATCGTTCATCAGTTAACCTCTGCTTTCATATTAAGAAGACTGAATACAAGCAAACGATATCGTCAATGAATCGCTATTATTCCTCCCTGAAAAGTCGCACTCCCGCTTGATTACAGACTGAGTTTGCACCTTATTGATGCGCAAAAATCAAACACTTTCTCTATTTGCAAATAGTATTTGACCTTATAACAAATGAACGCTATTTTGCACAATAACCACTCTGACTTTAAGGACAAAATAGGTCATTAAACTTTTGAGCGGCGCACATGACTGCCAACACTATTATTGATTCTGCGACGAAAAATCTTAGCTCCGATGAACTGCCGTATTTAGACATCATCAAAGACAGCCAAAGTCTGCATCAACATTATCAAAAGATTCGTCTGCAAACGCCATTAAGCATGTATTCGCTGCTGGTTGAATCAGGCTTGATAAGAGCCGAACAACTGCAAGAAACACTGAATGATGCGAATCGTCCACAAAATCAACATATTGGTTTTTTTCTACGAAAAAAGAATCTCATTTCTGATGAAGACTTAGGCCATTTATTGGCACGCAGTTTTAGTTTGCCTTTTGTCCATTTGCGTGATTTTGATATTGCCATTGATGCGGTACAGCTTATTCCTGTGTCATTTGCGCGCAAAAATACGCTCATTCCGATCATGCAGGAAGAGGCTCATCTCGTGGTGGCGGTTGCCGACCCGACCAATAATCAAATTCTCGAAAACCTACAGTTTATTACAGGCAAACGCATTGAATTAGCCGTTGCCACGCAAGAAGACATTTTGTTGGCGATTGCCACGTATTACAGCCAGCAAGAAATGGATAGCGCACTGAAAACCATTGAAGTGCTGCAACAAAATGACAACAACCAAAAGGACGCGGCGGTCAACGAGCGGTTGTTAGAACGGCCTGTCGTCCAGTTGGTGCAAAATTTAATTACCGAAGCGGTGATTAATCGCGCCTCGGATATTCATATTCGCCCTCATCAAAATTCCGTTGAACTGTTTTTTCGAATTGACGGCATGCTTGTGCATCAACGTAGCATCAACAAACAATTGTTACCAACCATTATCACGCGCTTAAAAATTTTGGGCGGCATGGATATTTCCGAACGACGTTTACCGCAAGATGGCCGCTCGCGCATCCGTTATGCTAATAAAGAAATTGATTTACGCTTGTCCGTCATGCCGGGTATTTACGGTGAAGATGTAGTGATTCGCCTGCTCGACACCCAATTTGCCATGAAGCATTTGGAGGACTTAGGTTATGAAGGTGATGATGCCGAACGGATTCGTCATTTATTGAGTCGTAACAACGGTATGTTTTTAATTACAGGGCCAACGGGTTCGGGTAAATCCACGACCTTGTACACGGTGATTGAACAAATCCATGATGAAACCATCAACATTATTACCGTCGAAGACCCTGTGGAATATCACATGGACGGCATTACCCAAATTCAAATCAATCCCCAAACTAATTACACCTTTGCTCGCGCCCTCAAACATATTCTTCGTCACGACCCTGACGTGATTATGATTGGTGAAATTCGCGATGAAGAAACCGCCAAAATAGCAGTTGAAAGTGCGTTAACGGGGCATTTGGTGTTAAGCACCTTGCATACCAACAGTGCGGCAACGACGATAACGCGTTTTTTAGAAATTGGCATTGAACCCTATATGCTCAGTAGCACTTTATTAGGCGTATTAGCACAGCGTTTAGCTCGTTCTAACTGCCAAAAATGCCTTGTTGAAGAATCGGTTGACCCCAGTATTCGTAAAGTCATGGGCGCGACGACAGATGAAATATTTTATAAAGGTGTAGGCTGCGATGCTTGTAAGCAGCGCGGCGTCAAAGGCCGACATGCGGTTTACGAACTGTTAGTGATGTCACCGACCATTAAAGCAATGGTGACACCCCATGCCGAAGCCATCGACATTCAAAAATTAGCAATTGAAGAAGGCATGACACCGCTAACCGAACATGCACTACATTTGGCGCGTAAAAAAGTGATTTCTTTGGCGGAGGCTTATCGGGTACGTTTAGATTAATTCGATGGTTCTTACACCCAAAGATTGCCCATTTACCAACACCTCAAAATCATGTTCGCCTGAATAATATCGGCGCGTAGTAATGACCTTAAAACTATAGTTTTGCGTTAATTGATGATGCCCTGCCGCTAATAAACCAGTTTTCCATTTAAAGACTTTCACCGATTTTTTGCCGTTCGCGCGAGGCAAATGCAACGCGTAATCTATGACCAAATTTTGTGGCTCACGCAATAAAAAAGACAGTGACAATTGCACGGTTTCATCCATGCTTATTTCAGTTTTATTGAGGGTGAAACTGATATTTTGTAGATTGAATGTTTGGCTATAACCTAACATCGCCAAGGTATCGGCATGACCAGACTTTACTAAACCGCGTGTCGCGTGTTTGATGATTGCTTGCCGATGCACAGTGGGTTGAGCTAACCATTGTTGCGCCAATCTCACTACCGTTTCAGGATAGTCTTTACTAATATCATTCAGATTATTAGCCACCGAACGGCGAACATAATCACTGTCATCGTCTTTTAACTGTTCTAAAACTGCAATGATCACGTCGGGACGGGTCATTAACGACGGTACACGTTGCCCCCACGGTAAACGCGGACGGCAACCTTCGGACGCTAAACGACGAACATGAGAATTTTCATCCTTCGCCCATGCCTGTAAATAACCATACGTTACATCGAAGTGCAGATGCAGAAAGGGACGAATGGCAAATTCAGCAGTAAATAAAGGCGTGAGAATTTTTAGGGTTTGTAAGGCAATGTCGGGATGTTTTAAACCGTAAACAGCAACATAATCAATCAATGGCCATGCGGCAAAACCGTAATCACCTTGTTCATTATGCGTTGGCCAATACGCGGGCACTTGTTGTAAGACGTGGGCTGCTTGCTTGAAATCATCGCTCAGATGTAAAGACAAGATGGTAATGAGATGATTGACCCGTTGTTTTAGCTCAAATTGCTCCAAGCCTGTATGGGCTTGCCGAATAAAGTCATCATGCGAAAAATCAGGTTGAATAGCGGCTAAGACATCGGCAATTCGCTGAATCGCATCAGCCGCTAATCGGTCTTTTAATAAGGTAGTCATACTGAGTTATTGCTAAGCTAAAAACAATCAGTCTTACCTTAGCATCAAACCCAATAAGCTGGCGAATAAATTCGCCCCTACAGCAAACCTGCAATGTGAGCGAGTTCTTTCGTCACTTTAGCCAAATCTTCACTGGCTACTCGACTAATCTCGGCCAAAACATCTGCATTTTCGAGTTGTTGGGCGCGTTCTTCGGAGTCGGCGGATAAACCAGTGGCGTAATCTTGTTGAATGGCGGCAATACGCTGTGTTAATTCGGCATGACGAGCTTCTAAAGCGGCTTTCTGCACTAATAAATCAGTCATCTTATTTCCTCACAAAAAATATGGTTATTCTCGCATTATAAGCCTATATAGTGGCTTTGTACGCGTTAATTACCGCTTTTATGCCCAAACAGTGATTGCTTATATATGCCTACTCTCAATATGATACGTTCGTCCCACACAATTAAATAAGGTTTTAAGATGGATTGGAGTCAAGTACTTGGCTACGCAGCAAAAGCCGCTTCCGCGCTCAAAAAAGCGGTTGACACCTTGGCCGAAGAGCGGGATTTGCTGATTCCAGAGTCCATGCTCAATACCGCATTGGCAACGTTGGCCTCACGTTCGAAAACCTTAAAAGGACTGAATTTTCAACTACATGATGATTGGTTTGAAGTCGATTTAATTTATATCCATCAGGGCATTGAGTTTCGTTTTAACGCTAGTTTTGATGTCGAAAGCATCACCTTCGACCATCATAAACAAAGCATCGTGCTAAAAGAGCGCGGCCAATATCAGTTTGAAACTCGCGCCTTTGCTTCTACGCTGCACCGCGTTTGTTATTCTGCATGGGCGTTATGGTGTAAAACCATTCAAAAAACCGAACCCTTGATTTATGTCTTACAAAAAATAGAAGGCATCACCATAAAAGATGGCGTGTATCGTTTTGATTTTTCACCCTACATTCGCAGCAAACCTGCATTGGTAGCCACCATTTACGCGCTCGACATTAATACCATTCGTATATCTGAAAGTGAAATCTACTTGCGTGGCTCTGCCGATTTACGCTCAATCAACCTATTAAGTGAACTGTATAAATTTTTACCTGAAGAGAACATCACGCCCCCTGCTGCGCCTAAAGACCTAAAAAAAGTGGACTTTAAACAAGCCGAAAAAGAAGCCGATGAAGTCATTGATAAAATTTTGGCAGCAAAGTTTAAGAAGGATCAGCAAGAACCATAAAACCGCACCACTCTAAATTCGTCAAACTCATCTAAGTCTGGCCAAGTAGTTGCTGCTTGCTCACCGAGTTTTTGATAATGCGGATGTTGAAAGTTTTTTACCCGAGAGTCCGCAACGAGCACCTGTTGGGCACATTGCAAAAATTCATCTAAAAAATGCCGATTGCTAATATCGTATAAAACATCGGCGGCTAACAGCACATCAAACGTTTCATTAAGTTGATAAAAGTCGTCGTTGTAACTGAGGCTTACGCCATTTAATTCGGCATTGGCTTTACAGGCTAAAATGGCTAAGGGATCAATATCACACGCTACCACTTCTGCCGCCCCTGCTTGCATCGCGGCAATGGCAACAACACCCGAACCCGAACCAAAATCCAAGACCCGTTTACCGCGAACAGACTCAGGATGTTGACCTAGCCATTTCGCCATCGCCAAACCCGATGCCCAACAAAAAATCCAATAGGCAGGCTCTTGCCAAATCACCTGCATTTCGTCGCTACTCATGGGCGTGCGTGGGTAGTCTGGATTGAGCAAATATAGGGACAGGTTATCTAACTCTGGTAATGACTGGGCGGTGAGCGTGGCAGTGGGTAAAGTGCGTTGCAGCTCACGCTCTAGTTGTAGTGCTAAGGGAGTCATATTGGTATTGGCTTAAAGCAAAACAGAATTATATCTGCTTTGTCAGTTTTTCCCCAAGCGTTGCCCCATACATAGCTAAAGCAAAGGCAATAACACCACCAATAATCAACCGTAGCCAATTAAATTGAATATAACTATTGGGCATGACAAAGGAGACGAGCACGACTAAAAAAATCGATAAAAACGCGCCTAGTGCGGGTTCAATAATCCGAATTTTTGGCGAGACGACACCAATGAAAAATCCACCAGCAAAATAACTGACAAGAATCAGCAGACCCTGTAACACTTGCTGTAAACCGTAAGCAATACGACTGCCAATTAACACTTGCCCAACCACCACCGCCAAGATTAATTGAGCAATCACAAATACAGCCATACTGCCTAAAACCCAGCGCATCGAAAACGGTTGATTTTGATTTAACATTTGTTTTGTCCATTGGAATAAATATCAGACCATCCTAATCAATCTAAGCTTAATAAAAAAGCCGCATAACGCGGCTTTTTAATACTTCTTTGACTAACCCCCTCCTTTTGTAAAGGAGGGTTGGGGAGGATTTATTACTTCCAAGACCAGCTTTGACCCCAGCTATTTTGACCATCCCATAAGTGCGTATCTTGACCATCAAACGCACCCCAGTAGGCATCTTTAATATCCATTGCTTTGCTTGGTGCATGAGCTGGACGTAAAGAGTTACCTGCGCCGCGTAACCACACTTGGTTTGCGCCGTTATGACAGTCCCACAACTGAATTTTAGTGCCGTTACCTGTGCCTGCACCTGAAACATCAATACAACGATTGGCATTGCCTTGGTTATGAATACGTCCTTGCGCGTCTTGCCACCATTTTTGGGTATTCGCACCATTACACGACCAATGATGAACAGTCGCACCGTTGGCCGTATTACGTCCTTCGAGGTCTAAACATTTGCCTTTGCCATTTACCAACGTCCGCCACACAGGGACTTCGGTTAGTGTCGTGCTTTCAATTTGCACACTGACATTACCCGAAACTGCCCCGTCAGAGGCTAAACGAACAATCACGCTATTATCATTCACAATAAAACTGGTGCTAACATTGGTGCCAATCAAGGTGCGTTGTAACTGACGGCTACCGTTAAACACTTGGACGTTATCGCCAATTCCATCTAAACCACCTGTCACGGTGACTTTTACGGCACTTGCACCTGCAATGCTCAAGGTTTGCTGAGTTACTTGGTTAGTACCATAAGCACCCGAAGACCATTGAGTCGCCGTTGGATAATAGGCTTCCCATTTGCCTTCACGCGCTTTATCGGAATAGTTTAACCACAGGCTTTGATTGCCATTAACCGCTAATAAACGCTGATTTTGGTAAGAGTTCGCAGGGACGGCAAAACGGAAACCAGCAAATTCACTCGCACATTGAGCGCGACCTTGTTCCCAAGCACCGCTACCGCTCGTAATACGCCAGTCATCTAAGTTATTGATATTTTGACAAGCAAAACGATGAATAACGGCACAGGTATTATCATTCCAACGGCCATTACCACCTTGTTCGGCACAGTTTTCGCCTACTGAACCTGCATTATTGGGTTCACCACCATTCCAACTCCAGACGGCGGCAGTGGTCATGCTGTCATCCCAACGGTCGGCATCCACATTATTAACACCACAGGCAAATAAACGCGGAATATTCGAGCTGTCAATCGTACCTGTTTGGTCAACCCAACCATCAGGCAATACGTCTTTGCCCAGTTTACTGTCAGAAATGGTGTAGATGCTGCCGACAACTAAGGCATTGCCGTCCATTTTGCAGGTAGCAGTATCAAAATATTTAACAGGACGAGAATTCCAACCACCATCTGCGCCTGTAGCAAAAATACGGCCATCCCAAATGAGAGAACCGTCATACCAGTTGTTTGCGCCTTTAACGATAATACGTTTACCTTTGGCAACCATTTCACGCGGCGTTTCCCAACGGTTGCTCGGCTTATCACTAGGGACATACAACATCGAACCAAAGGCCGCACGTAACGGTGCTTCGACGAGGGCTTGATTGCCCACGCGATCTTCCATATCTAAAAATAGAATTTCTTTAGGATGTGCCGCTAACCATGTTGCCATTTTTTGCAATTCATTCGGATAACTATCAACAGCACTATAAATAGAGGAACAATTTTGATGACAGAGTTTAACGACACCGCCATCGTTATGAATATCAATGTCGATATTACGGACACCGTTATCCATTAATTTATCTAATGCCCAGCGTTGATTTGCCCACGTTGCCGCCGAGTCATTCCACGCATTATGCGCGCCTAAAATTTGTAAACGATTGATGGGTGTATCGGCTTGCAACTCCATCGCTTGAGATAATGGCCATGAGGCATCCGCCCATGCTGTACTGGTCGTCAATAACATACCAGCAACGGTTAATAGCTTTTTCATGTCGCCCCCAAGAGTGTGCTTTTTTATTAAATTCGGTGGCCAATACCTTGATGGAAAAATAGTATTTTGGCGGTATTAGCAAGTGCAAAAATTATACAGAATTAAGTATAGGCGACACTTGATAGTAAGCGTCAAAATGCGAACAACTTGTGTGTTCAAAAGTTAAAATTTTGGCTGCCGCTTTGTTTTGCAAATCCCTCCAAACCTCCCTTTGCAAAGGGAGGCTTACTCATGAGTTCTCCCATTTGGCAAAGGGGAGAGTTAGAGGGGATTTATTGGACACACACTGAAATGTGCGGGCGGCAATCCTTGCTGATACCGTTGCCACATCACTTCATAAGCAGACTCAAACCCCAGCCGCGCACGAACAATATCAAACAGAGCACTGCTTTCTCGTTGTTGTTGAAGTTTATGTTTAATACGTGCCAATAATACGGGTGATGTGGCAAGTTTTAATGCCATTGCTTCGTAATCATCTAATGAATGCGTAATTAGTTCAGGCAAACCCACAGCCGCTAACAAACTGCCTGCAACACGACTAGCAAACGTTTGCCCCATGCACGTTAATACAGGTAAGCCTGCCCACAGTGCATCGCTGGTGGTGGTGTGAGCATTAACAGGTAAAGTATCTAAAAATAAATCCGCATGACGATGACGTGCTAAATGCACCGACGATGAAACTTTTGGCGCAAAAACCAAACGTTCTGGAGACACACCTCGCCTCAGAGCTTCATCACGTAGATTTTGACAAGCCGTTGGGTGACCTTCAATCAGCCACAATACGCTATTAGGCACTTGTTGTAATAAACGCATCCAAATATCAAAGATAAACGGCGAGATTTTATAGCTGTTATTAAAACAACAAAAAACAAAACCCGTCTCAGGCAAACCCAACTCAGTACTGGTAAAAATCTGCGAAGATATCGGACGTTTAGAATCACAGACTAAATAGGTGTCGGGTAAATACACTACCTTTTCGGTGTAGTCTTGTTGGCTTGCGGGCGGAACAAGGTGTTGATCGACCAAGATATAGTCGATATATGGTGCACCAATGGTACTGGCTTGGCCTAAATAATTCACTTGAATCGGTGCGGGTCGATGGGCAAAAATGCCTAAACGAGAATCTGTGGTGTGGCCTTTTAAATCCACCGCAATATCAACTTCCATACTACGAATCAGTTCGGCGACTTCTAGGTCGGTTTTTTCACTCACATCTATATAAGTATCAAACGCCGCCTTAACACGCGTGGTCATGTCATCGTTTTTGCTATTAAAGGCAAGGGCGACGAACTCAAAACGAGAGGTATCGTGCTGCTCAAACATTTCAATCATTAAAATAGATGTCGCGTGATTGTAAAAATCAGCGGATATATAAGCGACTTTTATTTTTTCATGTTGATAACGCTCGCCTGTCCATAAGGGTTTTAACGCAGCGGGATAACGGTCTTGGACATAAGTTTCGGCACAGATTTTTTCATCATCAACAGTTGAAGTGACATTGAGAAAATCAAACGGGGTGATGACTTTATGCTGCTGACGCACGGCGGCGACAAGCGAATCAACCGACTGTTGATAATTGTGCCAATCACAACAATAAGCCTGAGCATAAAATAACTTACCTGCGGCATAAGGATAATCAGGCTCAACAGCCAACAACTGTGAAAACGCTTCAACTGCCTGCGAATACTGCTGAAGCCCCATATATAGGCTTGCTAAATTGCTAATGGCTTTACTGTAATTCGGCTTTAAGGTAATGGCTTGTTGATAATAGGAGACGGCCTCTTGCGGACGCTTTAACTGCTCTAAAACAATTGCACAATGATAACAAGCAACAGGATAATCCGCTTTTACCGCTAAGGCTTGTTGATAACTGCTTAACGCCAGTTGGTAATTTTTCATCGCCGCCAATACTGTACCGCGTAAATTCAAAGCTTCGGCATGATTTGCTTGTTGCTGAATAACCTTCTCTAGGCTAACTAGAGCCTGTTGATAGTGCTGTAGTTTATTGCAAGCAATCGCACGATTGTAATGGCTGGCTATATCGTTAGGTTGTAGAGCTATTGCCTGATCGAAATACGACAAGGCTTCGGTGTGACGCTCAAGTTGACCTGAAATTATTCCTGCTAATAACAAGACATCTGGCGCATTTGGTTTTAATGCTAACACTTGCTTTAACTGCGTTAATGCCAATTCAAACTGTGCTTGCTGTTGATACAAAATACCCAGTAAATGTAAGACTGTTAGATCTTGCGGCTGATGTACAAGAATAGATTTATAGTCCTGTTCCGCCTGAATTAAATGCCCTTGTTGATGTAACGCTAATGCCTGTTTTTTTGCGGTGGCGAGGTCTATTTTTTGAGTCATGGATTATAGGTTCTTTGACTTTTAGTTAGCCTTCGACTCCGCTCAGGCAACGCAGAGTCAAGGTGGTTGAGCGGAGTCGAATGGAACCATTAATATTTCTGATCGCCATAACTGACTGTTTTTGACTCTCCGCTGCCCGTTGTTCCTGTGACTGTGCCGCCCGTTTGACTACCGCTGCCTGTCACTGTGGCAGTTTTACCAGTGCCTGTTGTCGTAGTTGCTGAACCCGATACCTGCCCTGTCGAACTGTCTTTGCTGGCTTCATATGTGGTTTGCGAAGAGTAGCCTCCGCTCGTGGTCGTTTCGTTGCTACCCGAAACGCTATCGCCTTTTTGCACATACGAACCCGTCGCTGTTGCGCTTTTACCGCCCGTTGTTGTCGCTGTCCCTGTATAGCTCGTTTTGCCACCTTTGGATTTTTGCGAGGAGGCTTCGGCACTGACACCATTACCATTTGCGCCCGTCACCGAACCTTGTGACTGTGCTGATGTTGCTGTTGTTGTCCGTGTACCTTGAATACTGCCGCCATGTGCGCCACTTTGCTGAAAACTACCACTCGGGCTGGGAAAGGCTAAAACCGTGCTTGCTGCGGTTGTTAACAACAACGCCGATATAATTTTACTGAACATGATGTTTCTCCTGAAACGTTATTAGTCTTAATTGTTGGATTTGTGCTTAACTTTTATCATTGCCAAAACGTTGATGCAACCGCTCGACACCGCCAAGCTCGTCTTTTATGGCAGTCCGTAATTGCAGTAGTTGTGATGACGACAGATTACGCTGCTGCCTAACATTGTCCATTTTGCTCATCATGCGCTGAAAGATGGGAAACTGCTGATTGATTTTCTGAATTGCATATCTTGTCATCATTCATCTGCTAACATCTTAACTAATTATTAGGAGAAAGAATCATGAGCGAAGTCAGCGGCAAAGTTGTCTTTAGAACAACCGATAGCGAATTAGCCTCTACAATCAAAAACTTGAGTGATGATGTGACGTGGGAAGAATTACACGCCTTATTACAAATTGCCGAAGTTGACGACCTCAACGACGATGACGAAGCAATAACAGTCTATGTTGACGGCTTATTTATTGAAGAAAAAATTTTTCACGACGATTTAATTATTCTGCGAGTTTTTGGTGAGGCATGGTTGGACGTACTGCAAGATTTACTTGAAAGTGAAAAACTCGAACTCTGGAGTAAATTATGGCACGAGTGCGGCACCGACTATTATTTTGCCTCTAGCCAAAGTGAGTTGTTATACGAAGAAGTTGACCTTGAAGGCGATTCGCACTCTAAAGAAGACATGGATATTTTAGAAGATGCATGGCGCAGCATGATGCCTGAACAGGTACAAGCGATTTGGCAGAAGGTTATTATTAATTAACTCATCGTCAATAGCTGACGCACCAAACTTTCCCCATTCGCCCTGAGCTTGTTGAAGAGTGGTTCGACTCTTCGTCAAGCTCAGAATCACCACAAACGGTGAAGCTTCTGTGTAGCTACTTATCAAGCCGTTTTTAATGGTGGCAATAACTCAATTGCTGACAAAGGAAAAAGCGGAGCATGACTAAAGCTTAAGGGTAAATAGGCAATGTGATGGGCTTCTTCGGTCGATAAACCCAGCATCAGTAACGCTTGTTCAGCGACATTCTCAATGACATCACTTTGAACTTGTCCTAAAAATAAATCTAATAAGATGGCCATGACACCGCCTGCAATCATTGAGGAAATAACCGCCTCATGTACAACTTGAAATCGGCCTGAACTAATGCCCAATTTCATATCATGGTAAAAACCTTGTCGAGTTTGATAAACATAACGCGTGATCGGTAACCCACTTAAAAATAACATCTGGCCAAATTCGCTATTTGGTTTCATCCAATATAGCGTTTGACGTATGGATGCAGACATAATTTCGGCTGGATCGCTTAAACCTTCTGTTATTTGTTCGATGGCTTGTAAAAAACTATTTATCAGCATTTCAACCACGGCATCAGCCACTTCTTCTCGTGTGCGAAAATAATTATAAATCGTCCCTAAAGCAACGGTGGCACGTTCGGTAAGTTGTTGAATACCTAAAGCGGCAAAGCCGCCTTCTAATAACAATTCTTGTGCGGCAATTAACAGTTTTTCTCGGGTTCTATCACGTTTACCGATAGTCATGTTTGCTCCGTTAATCGGAATATTGATATTTTTACAAAAAATAATTGAAATTTTTTCATAAATGAAATATTTTCAATATAGCCATTATATCTTTGGAGTCCTACTCATGTCTTTATCTATCGTTCGCTTTTATCAAGGTCAACAGGCGCCCGCATGGGGCTTAGTTAATAATGGCAAAATTAGTCCCTTGTCTATTGATTGCACCACGACTAAAGCCTTGCTCGCCTATAGTCATCAACAATTATGTGATGCCGCAACAGCAGAAAGCTTAGATTTTAAAGGGGTTCGGTTATTATCACCCATCACTGATAATGCCAAAGTTTTATGCCAAGGAGCAAATTATCGCCAGCATATGATTGATTCGGGCATGGATCCAGATGCAAAACGCTTTAATATGTTTTTTACCAAATCATCGGCAGCAATTCATGAGCCTGTGGGTGAGATTATTCGGCCACAACACGTCAAACTATTGGATTATGAAATTGAATTGTGTTTGGTTTTAGCACAAGACACCCATACCACCTTAAATGTAACGGCTCAAAATTTACATCAATATATTGCTGGGATATGTATTGGTAACGATATTTCTGCACGTGATGTACAAATTCCACAAATGCAATTTCATAAAGGCAAAAGCTATCGTACCTTTTGTCCTCTTGGCCCAATTTTATGTTTATTGACCGCCGACGAGATGTCCTATTTAGATAACTTACAACTAAAATTAGCGGTCAATGGCCAAATTCGTCAATCAGACTCAACCCGTAATCTCGTTTTTAAGCCTATTGAAACCTTAAATGAGTTTTCGCAAATAGCCAATTTTAATGCAGGTGATGTCATTATGACGGGGACTCCTTCGGGGTGTGCTTTGGGGTTACCTTCACCCGCTTTAGTACGTGCAACTGCATTACTACCTGATAATTTACGCTTTGAATTATTTAATAAGACTCAAGCACGTCGGCCTCAGTATTTAAAGGCAGGCGACATTGTCGAATCTAGCATTCGTAGTACTGACGGCAAGATTGATTTAGGGGTACAACATCATCAGATTGTTAGTACATGAACAATATAACTCCTTAAAAACATGACGATTACGCTGGTATCGCTTATTTGCTTGTGCCCTAACCCTCCGCACGTTCCTCCCTCTCCCTTAGGGAAAGGGTTGGGGTGAGGGTAAAAAACGCACTGACTCCGTAAGCTGGCTTTATATTCTCCTCTCGTTAATGATCGTTGATGGTCAGCCACAGCTCAATGCTGTTGTTAGCAATCACGAAAAACTCAAAATAATAGTTAGGAATTAAACTTCTTCATAGCCAGTCATTTTTAATAGCCCATCTTTATCAAGCAATAAAAATCTTCATCTTACAACCATCATCCATAAAACACTTTTCCGACACCCACAATTAAATGAAATTTTTTCATTTAATTATTGAAATACTTTCAAAAATGAAATAAATTCAAATACAGACTAAGTATTTCTATCGTTATCGGAGAGCCGTTATGTCCAACGCACAACAAGTATTAGCGCAGATTTGCGCTGTTCCGCCTCGTGTTGAAAAGCCGTTAACGAAAGTATCAGGTTTAGCGGCCATTCGTTTAGCACGGCCTAACTTAAGCAAGGCTGTGAATTTCTTTTTAGATTTTGGCTTAATCTGTATTCATAACGATGGAAATTTAGCCCTATTGCGCGGCACGGCCGATAAAACGGTATCGGTGATTATTGAGCGAGGCGCATCGCGTTATTTAGGTTTATCGTTAGTCGTTGATAGTTATGAAGAGTTAGAAAGGCTAGCCGTCGTACATAAAGTATCAATTGCAGATAATCATCCGTTACGTGGCGGCCAATCCGTTATTTTAAAAGATCCCGATAATTTAATGGTGGAAGTCATTTATGGTGCTACGCCATTGCCTTCCTTAATAAGTACCGAAGCGGTACAGATTAATCGGCCAGAACACATCACTCGTATCAATCGTACGGTGCGTTTGGATTATAACCATCCCCCACGTATTTTTCGTTTAGGCCATACCGTATTAGGCGTAACTCACTTTGCCAAGACACTCGCATGGTATCAACAGAACTTTGGCTTTATTGTTTCTGACTTTCAAATGATGGCAGAGGACAGTGTACCTGTTGTCGCTTTTATGCGTTGTGATCGTGGTGATACACCAACAGACCATCACACCATTGCTATAGGGTCGGCGGTAGAAATTGGTCATTTACATACTGCCTTTGAGTTAACGGACATGGATGCGGTGGTTGCGGCTAATGTCATTTTAAAGAAGCGTCAACATCACCATACATGGGGCATTGGTCGTCATATTTTAGGCAGCCAAATCTTTGACTATTGGCGCGATAGTTATGGCGATATGTTTGAGCATTATGCCGATGGCGACGTATTTGATGCAGGTATTAAGACAGGTTATCACCAATTTGATGGCGAAGCGTTGCATCAGTGGGGGCCAGCCGTTACCGCGGATATGGCAGGAAAAATTCCCTCTTTACAGTTAGTAAAAACAGTTATTTCGCGTCTACGTGATAGCACACAAGACGATTTAAGTTTTAAGCGTCTAATAAATTTAATTCGTGCTGCGGGTTAAGGAGGTCATCATGTCTGAATTATCTTCTTTACCTCATTATGTCGATGTACTAGTCGTTGGTTTTGGCCCAGCGGGGGCAGCTTTAACGAACTTATTAGGTCGCTACGGTATCAATACTTTAGTGATTGATAAGGCTGATGATGTTTTGCCTATGCCCCGTGCAATTGCTTTAGATAATGAGGCCTTACGCATTTTGCAAATGGTGGGTTTGGCAGAAAACGCATTTAATAAAGTGGCTATTCCACAAGTACGTTTAAATTCGCCTTATGTGGGCGAGTTTGGCCGTATCAATACTGTAGGTTGTTTAGATGGCCATCCTAAATTAGTCACTTTTTATCAGCCTGATATGGAAGCGGCTTTACGGCAAGCCTTAATACAATATCCAAATATTCAAACCCTGACTGGTGTAGAGATGCAAGACTTTATTGATCTTGGTCATCAAGTACAGGTGCAACTCGCTTTAAAAAATGGTTCGACGCATAAAATCTGTTGTCGTTATTTGGTGGCAGCCGATGGCGCAAACTCAGCGATTCGGACACGTTTAGGTATAGATTTTACTGGCGAAACTTACCCTCAAGATTGGTTAATTGTTGATGCCCGTCATGTGCGAAAACCCATTACAGATATTGAATTTACTTGTGACTCTGAACGCCCTGTCCCCCACATGACCGCACCTGATGGCCGTGAACGTTGGGAGTTTATGCTAAAACCAGAGGAAACCCGTGAACAAGTGCTACAACCTGAATTTATTCGCCAGTTATTAAAACCGTGGGCTAACCCTGATGAGTTACAGATTGAACGAACAGCGGTTTATCGTTTTCATGCGCGAGTAGCAAAACAGTTTAGTAAAGGCAATGTTTTTTTAGTGGGCGACGCTGCACACATTACACCACCGTTTGTGGGACAAGGTTTGTGTGCGGGTTTGCGTGATGTGGCTAATTTAGCATGGAAGTTAGCATTGGTAACGCAAGGCAAGGCCGATGCCAAGATCTTAACCAGTTACGATCAAGAGCGTCGTCCTCATGCTAAAGCGATGATTGATTTAGCCCGTGTAATGGGCTTACTGATTAAACCAGTTAATCCTGCCGCAGGTATGTTGTCGGCTAATTTAGTTAAAAACTTACGTCGTTTATCGCCTGTACGCAGTTTAATTGACGAGCTAAAAATTAAGCCTCGTAATCGTTTTAGCCAAGGCTTATTTATCGCACGCAACAAAGAAGCGCATTTAGATCGTGGTAATCATGTTGCCCAAGTTTGGTTACGTGATAACAGCGCGAATGGAGCGTGGAGTGATGATGTCTTAGGTACTCATTTCAACTTAGTTGGTTTTGGCGTTGATCCAACATCCTATTTGACCAAGCGACAACAAACAGCATGGTTGGCTGTCGGTGGTAAGTTTTTACAAATCAACCCTCGTGGGCAACAGCACCACTCTGCAAATAACGTAGACATTTGGGAAGACTTAACAGGTGAATTATTACCTAAATACGCGCCGCTGGGTTGGGTAGCCGCGATAAGACCAGATCATGTTGTGATGCATGATGCGCGCGTAGAACAGGCCCATCAAGTTATTGAAAAAAGTTTAGCCTTATTGGCCGACTAACTGAGAGATTACTCATGAAAGAAGCTATTGAATTAGCCCCGCCTAAAGGGTGGATTAGAGCCGAGAAAGTGAGAATTTTACCGATTACCGAACAAGAAAGTGCTTGGCATCTTCGGTCATTAAATTCTGCAATTAACCGTTTGGGTAAACTACAAGCATCTAATTTATTTATGACGCTCATGGGTAATTTTCGTATTTTTTCTCGATGGATTTTATTTGCTTCGTCATTAATGCCTTACGGTGAACTTAAACGACGGGAAACGGAGTTAATTATTCTCCGTGTTGCGTGGAATTGTCGATGCCAATACGAGTGGGCTCAACATAAACAGATTAGTCAGCAAGTAGGTTTAACAGAACATGATCTGCTGAACGTTACGATAGGTAGTGATGGCTTTCCAAAGGATAGTTGTGAAGCGTTATTAATGCTGTCTTGTGACGAATTTCATCACCAAAGAATGATTTCAGAAAAAACATGGCAGATGTTAACAAGGTTTTATAGCGATAAAGACCTGTTAGAAATACTCATGGTGATTGGTCATTATGAAATGTTAGCGGGGATATTAAATTCGACAGGTATTGCTGTTGACGACCATTTGATTAGCAAAAATGGTATTTGATTTGTAGGTACTAGTTCAGACGTGGTCTGCGGCTAGTACCTACAAATCATCTAGACTAAGGCGGTATTAACCATCAGAAACCCTCACTCTTGTACAATCGCACCGTCGACAAATAAATAGAGTTTAAGCTGTTGAGAAAAACAGGGGTCTTTACGACGAATCCACTCCAATATCATGGCAGCGTGTTCTTTTTCTTCGTTACGATTGTGTTCTAGAATGGCTTTAAGATCGGCATCATGACAGACATCGGCGCGTTGATTGTACCAATCAATCGCCTCCAACTCCTCCATTAACGAGGTAATGGCACGATGCATATCGCGGGTTGCAACAGACAGTTCCTCTACAGGCTCGTGATAACCAACACTAGACATTTCCTTCTCCTATAGTGGCAAGGATCAAAACGGTGGATGATTTCTGCATTATCCTCCGTTCAAAAGTCTAGCTCTGTTCGATAAGAGACATACGCCCATAAAAAAGAAAAGACTCGACAAATCATCGTAGCCTGTTTGAAACGAGAGGAAAAACTCTGTTTTAAATCATTATTTCCCGCAATCCTTACGGGCTAATACAATTAAACTGAAATAACGATTATTTTCCCGCCTGCCTGTAAATTTTCCATAACGCAGGCAAGCAACCCACATCCAACAGCATCGGCAACCAACAAACATAAACAGTATTGGGGTAGGGCAAACTAATGACTGCCATCGCACCAAACACGCCACCAATAAACAAGGTTAAGGACGTGCTGGTATGCTGATGATGTGCTTGCCACAATGCATAAGCATTATTGCCTGCAATGATTAACCATAACAGGCCGAAACCCATACTCATCAGCCAAGACAACTCACTACTCCACGACGGGAGGCGTAACAGGTTTAGGCTTTCTCACAGGTTTGCCTTTGTTTTTAGTCACTCGTGCCCGATCTTTGACTCTCGGCTTTTTCGCTTTAGGCTCGGCTTTCGATGTGGTCGATGCTTGAGCCTTTTGCGCTTCAGTACGATTATCTGGCTTTTTCGCGCGTGGCTTTTTGGCTTTTTTCGGTGTCGCGTTACCCGCGTCCACTACAGGCTCAGGACGTTTTATGCGTCGGCTTTGGCCTACTTTTCCCAATAACTGAAAGTCCATTTTCCGTTCATCGAGGTTGACACCTGCGACTTTGATTTGCACTTTGTCGCCCATGGCATAACTCACGCCTGCACGAGTACCCACCAGTGTGTGCATGACAGGGTCAAAGTTAAAATAATCGCCATCTAAGGTGCGAATATGCACCAAACCTTCAACAAAAATATCAGTCAATGAAACAAAGAATCCAAACGCCGTGACGGCACTAATGACACCCGTAAACTCATCACCAATATGGTCTTGCATGTACTCGCATTTCAACCATGCGGTGACATCACGTGTTGCTTCATCAGCACGACGTTCATTCAACGAACAATGCTCGCCTAAGGCCAACATTTGCGTCATATCCATCGTTGGTGGTGTTTCAGGATGACGTAAATTTTCACGAATCACCCGATGTAACAACAAATCAGGATAGCGACGAATCGGTGAAGTAAAATGGCCATACGCCTCATACGCCAAACCAAAATGGCCTAGATTTTCAGGGCTATAAACCGCTTGCATCATCGAGCGTAATAGCATCGTTTGAATAATCGGTGCATCAGGACGATCCGCGACACTTATCAACACCGCTTGAAAATCGGCAGGTGTTGGTTTTTTCGCGTTAAAAGCGACACCCAAAATCGCCAAATAGCTTTTTAATTTCGCTAATTTTTCTTCTTTCGGCCCTTCGTGGTTACGATACAACGCAGGCAGATTACGGCTTTGCACATATTCGGCGGCACAGACGTTCGCCGCCAACATACATTCTTCAATCAACATGTGCGCTTTATTACGGGTGCGCGGCAAAATCTTGTCGATTTTTTTGTTTTCATCAAAAATGATGTAAGTTTCAGGGGCATCAAAATCTAAGGCGCCACGCTGTTCACGATTTGCCCGTAATACTTTAAACAAACTAAACAGCGTATGAATCGGCTTGATTAACTGCGGAAACTCAGTGGCCACTTGTTGGCCTAATTCGCTTTCGGGTTCTTCTAGCAGCGCGCTGACTTTGGTGTAGGTTAAGCGCGCTTGCGAGTGCATGACGGCTTCGTAAAACTGTGAACCAGTCACCCGCCCCGCCCGTGAAATGGTCATATCGCAGACCATACATAATCTATCGACATTCGGCTTTAACGAACACAAACCATTCGACAGCACTTCAGGCAACATCGGCACAACAAAACCCGGAAAATACACGGAGGTACTGCGGTGTTTGGCTTCAATATCTAAAGGACTATCAGGACGCACATAATGAGAAACATCGGCAATCGCTACCACTAAACGATAACCGCCACCTGCGCGTTTTTCGGCATAGACCGCATCATCAAAATCTTTGGCATCTTCGCCATCAATGGTCACTAACGCTAAGTTGCGTAAATCGACACGCCCTACTTTGTCCGCTTCGGTCACTTGGGGTGAAATATTGGCTGCTTGTTCAGATACTTCATTCGGCCAAAGATGAGGAATATCAAAATTGCGTAGGGCAATATCAATCTCTAAACCCGGTGCTAAATGGTCACCCAAAATTGCCGTTAACTCAGCCACCGCTAGACTTCGGTGATTCGGTTGACTGACAATTTTGACTTCGACAAATTGACCGTGTGTTGCGCCTTGAGTATCGCCTTGCAATACGACTTCATGCGTCATACGCGGGTTATCGGGCAACACATAGGCAACGCCATTTTCTTCAAAATAACGGCCAACCAAACGTTGCGTTTTACTTTCTAAAACTTTAACGATACGACCTTCGGGACGGCCTTTATGGTCAAAACCGACGACCCGCACCAAAGCGACATCACCATGAAACACTAAACGCATTTGTTTCGAGGTCAGTAATAAATCGCCTGACTTATCTTCAGGAATTAAAAAACCAAAACCATCAGGATGACCTTGCACATAACCACGCTTACATTCGTCTTCGTTCAGCGGGCTGTATGTGCCGCGTCGGTCGGAAGACAATTGGCCGTCACGTACCATCGCGCCCAAGCGTTTTTGCAGGGCAAATTGGCGTTCGTCATCGTGCAAACCCAATAAGCCCGCGAGTTGTTCGGCGGTCAGTGGTTTGTCATTTTGGGAGATAATTTGCAGGATGAGTTCGCGGCTAGGGATGGGATTATCGTAACGTTCTGCTTCGTTGGTGGCGTTGGGGTCGATCCATGGGGTTTGGGTCATATATTTTCTCACTGTTATTGGTTTTTTATTTTAGCATAGCGAAAGAATAAGCAAGATAACTATTTTAGCTCGACTTTAACTCACTCCATATTCTAAAAAAGCATAAAAATATAATTTCTAATTATTTTAAGATTGATACACAGTTGTTTATAGTCCGCCAACTGTTTATTTTTCAACACTTGCTTACTATGAAAATCCGTCGCCTAGATTACGATGCTCCCGAAAGTCAACAACACGAACGCGAAGGCTTGCCTTTATTAGAAGTCGAGGTGACGCATGAGCAACACTTCAAAACATTCCTCAAAACCTTTGCCATTTTATTTGGTGTAATGTCGGTAGTGATTGGTATTGTCTTTTTAATTGCACCTGACTCTCACGCCTTACAAGAAGGCTTTTTAAGTAATGCTTTTTGGATTGCTTTTGCCGTGGGTTTGGGCGCGCAAGTGATTGATGGGGCATTAGGGATGGCTTATGGCCTTACCGCCACCACCTTTTTATTAGGATCAGGCGTACCGCCCGCGGCGGCATCGGCTTCTGTCCATTTAGCGGAAGTGTTTACTACGGGCTTTTCAGGCTTTTCTCATTGGCGATTTGGCAACATTAACAAAGCTTTGTTTTATCGCTTAGTGATTCCCGGCATGATTGGCGGTGTTGTTGGTGCGTATGTGGTCACTAGTTTTGATGGTGACGTGATTAAGCCTTATATTTCGGCTTATTTATTATTCATGGGCTTATACATTTTAAGTAAAGCCTTTAAAAAAATTAAATTGCGTAAAGAAGCCCCAAAACATATTGGCGCACTGGCGTTAACAGGTGGCTTTGTTGACTCCGTTGGCGGTGGCGGTTGGGGCCCTGTTGTTACTACTTCTTTAGTGGGAACAGGCCAAGACCCCCGCACGACGATTGGTTCGGTGAATGCGGCGGAGTTCTTTTTATCCATTGCGGGAGCAACTACTTTTGCCGTCTTTGGTAGCGTGTTTAGCAATTGGCCATTAATTGCAGGCTTGGTTATCGGCGGGTTGTTTGCTGCACCTCTAGCAGCATGGTTATGTCACCATTTACAACCCAAAAGTTTGTTGATTATTGTGGGTGTATTAATTAGCGGTTTAAGTGCCATCAATTTAGCCAAAGCATTCATCTAATCATTGACAGCAAAGTTAAAGCTCGCTAAGTTACGCGACTTGTTTGGACTGAAGCAATTTGCCCAAATAAATGCCCAGTTGGCGGAATTGGTAGACGCGCTAGTTTCAGGTATTAGTGGAGAAATCCGTGGGGGTTCAAGTCCCTTACTGGGCACCATTTACAGTTCTAGGATAGTCTAGGACAGACAGAAAAGCCTTTAATCTCAACGGTTAAGGGCTTTTTTATTAATAGTGAAACAATTACAAGCTATAAGAATTCGATTCTTCCACAACGCTTGGCTGAAAATACTTAGTTAAAGTCATCTCTTTACCACTTGCGTATTTCAAAGATATTCTATCGGTTGAAAATTCATAAAAATCACATATTTCACGCACAAAAACTTCTTTCGGCAAATTTGAAGCAACAATACCATCTAATTGAATAGCTTTCTCAACTGCCCCAAAGCTCTCTAATAATGATTTTACCCGTGCTTCAAGTTCATAATCTTTAATAATATGCCTCAGAAAAATCCATCTAAATATAGTATTAAAATTACGACTTATGACATCACCTCCAATCAAGTTATTTTTGCGAATCAATTCTAATTCAGTAATATTTTCTCTAACTGCACTCATCCAATATTCGCGTCTTTGAGGGTACATCGCAACTTCAATTGGAATAATTGCCAAGTGCTCAATATCGTTATCAATATAATTAACACAATCTTTATGCACTTTATCCCTGAATAAGTCATATACTTCCACCTGAGCAACTCCTTCTAAATAATACCTTTTAAGGTGTAATAGTTCATGAAGAATAGGCCCATCAGAAAAATAATCGCTGTTAGGGATAGAAATAACAGCAGAGTTAACATTCACACTCGCAAACTGATTTGAACCAAGTTTGATACTGATTTCTTTTCGGATGTGCCCCTCAATTTCGTTCACAATACTTTTTGCATCACTAGACAATCTAGAAAAATACATTTTTTCCATAATTTACCCCTTGTAAATAACAACCTCTTTTAGTGACTTTACTCTACACCGATCCAACTCATGTAAATACTGCAATACATCATATGGATAAGGAGCTTCAATTAAGGACGTACACTCGCCAAAAAGACAAACTCAAATCATGTCTTAAATACTATTATCTAAAAAGACTTGCCTATCTAGAAGTCAGTTTTTTTCTTTCTGATGTCTGATTTTTTCTCGTTCAAATTGCGCAAAATCTGGGTAACATTCTGGGTAACCTTAAAAGCCAGTGAAAACACTTGGATAGTACACTTCACCCATGCTTAGAGTGTTTAACATAATCATACGCGACATTTTCTGAGCCGATGGCTTCTTATGAAATGGCATTACAACAGTAATTTACTTACCGTGACAGCAGACTCACTATCCTAAAATAACAACGTAAAATCGACGAATAAACAATCCAATTGATTTAACGTAACATATATGTTACACATATTAACCGAATTAGGCGATTTCTTAGCAAACACATTACCGCTCGACTAAACTCGCTTTGCTCAACCACTTTTTGGCGGCCATTGCCATACTCTCTGACCTTGAGGACAACATTAATGACACCCAAGCAAATTACCGTCCTCGATGTTGCTCGTGGTCTATTACGCGCAGTACCAGAAGTATTAGACGTCAATCGTAGTGGCTTGTTGCGTTTTGCGGGTCTAAACCCCAACAGTCGGCAGTCAATTGGGAAGGTCATTGAATTTTGGGCACATTGGGCACCTAAAAGAATTGCGTTGCGCTTTGATGATCGTCAATGGTCGTATGAAGCGTTGAATGCGTGGTCAAATCGTTTGGCTGCGGCCTTTAGCGCGCAAGGTATTCGTTCGGGTGATACTGTTGCCATTCTCATGGAAAATCGCCCAGAAGTGTTGGCGTGTGTTATTGCAGCGGTAAAACTCGGCGCTGTTGCGGCGATGCTCAATCACAATCAACGTGGCGAGGTGTTGAGTCATAGTATTAAGTTGGTGAAAGCAAAGTTATTGGTGGTCAGTGATGAGTGCGGTGAAGCCATTGAATCCACTGAATTTACACCGACAAAAACGCCGAGTCTCAGTTATATGTGGTGCAGTGACGCGCCCGAAACTACGCCGAGTGGCTGGCACAATTTAGCAAAAGAAGCGGCGCGTTGCTCCGAAGCTAACCCCGAAAGCACGGGCAAAGTTCTTGCCAGCCAACCCTGTTTTTTTATCTTTACCTCAGGCACGACAGGTTTACCTAAAGCCTCGGTGATGACGCATTATCGCTGGTTATCGTCCATGATTGGTTTAGGTGGTGTCACCTTGCGTTTACGTCGTGATGACGTTTTTTATTGCTGCCTACCGCTTTATCATAATAACGCCCTTACCGTTTCGCTGGGTAGTGTGCTGTCCGCAGGAGCAACGTTTGCACTCGACCGTAAGTTTAGTGCCAGTAAGTTTTGGGATCGTATTCGCTACTTTGATGCGACTGCTTTTTGCTACATCGGTGAATTACTGCGTTATCTACTCAATCGTCCCGAACATATTGGCGACCGACAACATCGCATACGCTTAATTACGGGCAATGGTTTACGACCCGAAATTTGGCAAGCCTTTGAACAACGGTTTGGCATCTCACGCATTTATGAGTTTTATGGCGCGAGTGAATCTAACATCGCTTTTGTTAATGCCTTTGGCGTCTCGCAAACGGCAGGCTTTACCCCCTTGACCTTTGCCATTGTTAATTTTGATCAGGAAGCCGAAGAACCCGTGCGTTATCCCCGTGGCTTTATGGAAAAAGTAGGCACCAACGGTGTGGGTTTATTGATTAGTGAAGTAACAAAAAAACGTCCTTTTGATGGCTATACCGACCCCAGTGCAGGCGAGAAAAAGCTGCTGCGGAATGTCTTTAAACAAGGCGATGTGTGGTTTAACACGGGGGATTTAGTCCGCGATCAAGGTTTGCGTCATATTCAATTTGTTGATCGAGTCGGTGATACCTTTAGGTGGAAGGGTGAAAATGTGGCAACAGGCGAAGTTGAAGGTGTATTAGCGCGTCATGCCACCATTGAACACGGCATTGTTTATGGTGTCGCGGTGCCGCATTGCGATGGTCGCGCAGGTATGGCGGCTATTACCCTCAAATCAGGCGAAGATCTTAACGGCAAACTGTTGGCACAAGCCATGACTCAGGCGTTGCCCGCTTATGCGATTCCGCTGTTTTTACGTTTAAAGACCGAGCAAGAGACCACAGGCACCTTTAAATATCGCAAAGTTGAACTGAAGCAAGAGGCCTTTAATCCTGAACTTGTACAAGACCCTTTGTATGTCTTGCTTGACAAAGAACGGGGCTATCAACTGCTGACCGCCGAAATCTATGGCCAAATCAACAGTGGCGCCTTACGACTTTAAGAGTGACTTAGTCTGTAGTGGCCACGAAAAACTTCTTTTTCATTGCTGTTTATTGGACAAACAATTCATGCCACACCACAAAATGTGGCATGATTAAACGATGACTACATCCATAACTCCAAACCTCAAAAGTACCACTCAACCGCGTGGCCGTCCTCGCGTCACGGGTGATGATCTGACGGCTCGTCAAGTGCCTGTGTTGGCTGCGGCTGGTCGTCTGTTGGCCACACGCCAATCGACGGACATTAGTGTTGAGTTGTTACTGCAAGAAACGGGCACATCTCGGCCAACCTTTTACCGATGGTTTCCTAACGGCATGAGTCAAGTATTTGACCTATTAATTGCCAAAGCCAATACGGACTTAATGGTGAGGATTGTTTCAGCCATCTCTCGCTGTGACAACTTTGACGAACGAATACGAGCTGGCATTAAAGCGTACTTCGACTGGGGCTGGGCGCAAGGGCCTGTCGTCAGTGGCATTTATCGCGAAGGATTTACCGAAGGCTCTATTGCTCAACGCTACCGTCGACAAACCCTTGACGTGGTGATTGGGATGATTAACCAACAAGCGGAATTGTTAGGTCAAAACGCACTCCCCCCACGGATGATTGAAACATTGGTCAGTTGGGTTGAAAGTGCGGGCGCAGTCGTCTTTCGCCAATATCCTGTTAAACAAAGTGATGTCGAGCAGCAATGCGAGCTGACCATCCAAATGTTCTTGGCGACGGTCAGTGGGGTACTAAAAGATCAAGGGATAGCATTACGCTAATAGTTATAGGCTACTAACACTTGCTTAACTGTCCATTCGACTCCGCTTAGGGAACGCTTTTCGTTGGCTGAGCGGAGTCGAAGCCAAGCTACTGCTGCACCGCCATTTTCCTCGCTCCCCACGCATAAATCCGATGCGCTAAGGATGGCATTAACCGCGTCAAGCCATCGTAAAACACCGCATCTATCCCCACCAACACCCGTGACTTCCTCGACTCAACGGCATTAAGGATAATGCGTGCCGCCTGCTCAGGCGAAGTCAACGAAGCGGCATTGTGCGCACGATGCACATCTTCCTGTGAAGCATTGGCATTGATAAATTTACGCACTTTTGAATTACGAACTATTTCTGTTTTAATACCACCGGGCATCACTAACAACACACTCACGCCATCGGCACGCACTTCTTCACGCAGCGCATCGCAAAAACCACGCACGGCACTTTTGGCCGCACAGTAAGGGCCATTGTTGGGGGCAGCAATAAACGAATGAATACTACCGACATTCACCACTACGCCTTTGCGTTGACGAACCAGTGGTAAAAAAGCGCGTGTGCCATGCACTACGCCCCAATACAAAATATCGAACACCCAGCGAAACTCTTCGTAAGGCACATCTTCTAAGGTATCGAGCAATGCCACACCAGCATTATTGATAATGACATCAACACCGCCTAACTCTGCGGCAGCCGCCTTTGCCCACGCATCCACTTGATCCCGTTTCGCAACATCCACAATATGCGTGGCGCACTTCACCCCAAAACGCTTTACTAATTGCGCCGTTTCCTGCAAGGCATCTTCTTTGATATCACTAAGTGCAAGGTTTGCACCTCGTGCAGCACATTCCAATGCTAAAGCTCGGCCAATACCATTGCCTGCGCCTGTAATGGCAACTACTTTTGATGAGAGAGTATTCATAAATTACTTCCGTTAAAGAGCCTGAGGGCCGATATAGTTTTTGCGAATTTGCGTGTCACCCACCAATCGACTAATGCGAGGGAAATGGCGCAGTCCAATTGACGTCAAACGAGCCAACAAGCCAGGCACAACCAGAAACTCTTGACTGCCCATTGCTTTCAAGACATCCGCAACAATGACATCGACTTTGACTTTGGGAATGGTCAAGGTATGAACTCTGTTTTCAGGGGTTCGAGAACGGTCTAAGGCATCCACCATCGGCGAGTCAAACTCTGGTGGACAGACCAATTGCACCGTAATGCCTTGTGGTGCTAACTCATAACGCAATACTTCAGACAAGCCAACCAATGCGTGTTTTGAAGCACAGTAAGCACTGTAACCAAAGACACCCGTTAGACCAGCAATCGAGGCAATGTTGATGATACGCGGATTTTTTGCACGCTTTAGATGCGGTAATGCTGCATGAATCGCATTCAACGCGCCAAAATAATTAATCGCCATGACTTCACGGTGTGCACTGGCAGGCAAGGTATCGAAATAACCCTCTCTGAGTACGCCCGCAGAGTTGACGAGCATATCAATACTGCCCATCTCCTGAGCTAGCCGCGAAAATGTCTGCGCAAGGGCTTCTGCATCTTGCACATCAACCGCCGCAGTTAGTACTTTGGCATTGCCACGCATGGCTCTCAGGGCGGCGGCTGCACTGTCTAACTTGGCGGCATCACGCGCCAAAATTGCTACCATATCACCACGGGCTATACAGGCTTGCGCGAGTGCCAAACCTAATCCTGACGAACCGCCTGTAATGACAATATTACGTTTTTTCATTATTGATTACTCATTTTATGACTTACGCGGTTATCACTTAGTTGCTCACATTTCAGGCGTTTCCAACGACTTTATGTTCACAAAACATGCTAATTGCGGAGCAATGCGTAAGTCTTTATTTTTTGCTCGGGAAACGCGAGGCAAAACGTTCTGCCAACGCGGTAATAGTCAACGAAGGATTAACCCCAACATTCGCAGGAATGGCACTGCCATCGACGACATACAATCCTGAATAACCAAATACTTCATGGTTTAAGTCGATGACACCTTGATCAGGATGCGCTGCCATGACTGCGCCGCCCATAATATGAGCAGTCACCGACAAGTTACCGACACTCTCCATCAGCATATTTAATGGCGTACCGCCACTGGCTTCGGCAAAAGCACGTGCTGCGGCATTGGCTTGTGGCAAATACGACGGCGAACGGCCACCTTTGGCAATCTTAGATTTCAAGCCATAACGGAAGCCACGCAACATCGTGCGGCCATAGTTAAATCCTAACTCGTTGTCGGCATGTTGCATCACCGTCAATACCGAAATCCGCTTAAACCACTGACGCGCACGAAAGGAACGGGTGCTACGCAATGGGCTGATAACAAATTGAAATAAGGTACTCAATGCGCGGGTCAAGGCATGATGACCATCTACCAAAGGCCCCATATACAACTTCATAAAGCTATAACTTTCGGGGAAACGGTTCTGAGTAATGTGCGTGTGATCATCAGGATAAAAGTGGGTAGAAATCGTCGTACCGTGTGTGACATCTGCCTTGGGATCATCTGCTAAAATACCGACAATGGCTTCACTGTTGGTACGCACATGACCGCCCAACGCCTTCGATACCCAAGGCAAGGTCTTATAGCGGTCACGCGAAGCATAGAGAATTTCTTGAGTACCTAATGCGCCCGCAGAAAGAATCACTTTTTGGGCTTTGAGTGGCGGATAACTAATACTACTATCCCAAGGGTGACGTTGATGAACCAGATAACCACCGTCCTGTAACGGCTCAATATGAGTCACCTGACGCTCAGGTAATACCGAAGCTCCCATCTGACGAGCGAAATATAAATAATTGCGGTCAAGCGTGTTCTTAGCACCGTAGGCACAACCCGTGATACAGCGACCACATTGATTACAGCCTGTACGGGCAGGCCCTTTGCCATCAAAAAAAGGATCAGGCGTTACGACTTGCGGTTTACCAAAAAAAATACCTTGCGGCACTTGGTCAAAACTTTCGCTCGCAGCTTTCCCCATGCGCTCGGCTGCACCACGCAACCAGTCATCCTGAACACCACTATAAGGATTAGTAGCAACACCCAACATCCGACGCGCACTTTGGTAATGCGGTGCTAATTCACTCTGCCAGTCTGGGCTTAATCCAACCCAAGCAGGATCGTTATAAAATGCTTCGCGTGGCTCTAGTAACACGGCGGCATAAACAAGACTGCCACCACCCACACCAATCCCTCGGACAATAGCCACATGCTGAAACACATCTTGAGCAAAAAAACCTTTCAAACCCAAGGCAGGAGCCCATGCCAAAGCTTTAGGACTGGTACCTGCTTTAGCAATATCAGCTTCCGTCAATTCACGGCCTTGTTCTAAAACGGCGACTTTCCAGCCCTTCTCACTCAGGCGCATGGCACTGACACTACCGCCAAAGCCTGAGCCAATAATCACGACATCGTAATCAAAAGCACTCATTATTCGCGCTCCAAAAGGAAGGGAAAGACCATGTGCCGTAACAACGGTAAATTAATGCGCGTCATGCCCAACAAAGTACGATCATCCAGCGCACGCAATTCGTCAGTTACCCAACGCCAAGGGACTGGACCACTTGCACCGTAGGTCAGTGCAACAACTGGTTTGCCATCTAAGGCTGATGGACACTCCCGCGCCTGCATCGACAACGCATCAATGGTGGCATCGCCACGCGCCAAGACGTTCGTTGCGCTATCAGCCGTCAAAAATTTTTTACCCTGCCAACCCCAGAGGCCCGATACATAACAACTCGGCATTCCGCTAATTCGTAACCACCACGGGCCAATAAAACGCGCTCGCCAAAACCCAGAACGCTGAAATGTTGATGGCAAGGCAGCTTTTTGAAAAATATCCGTCAAACCAGCAATGGATACATTCAAATTGGGTTTAGACATATTAGCTCTCCGATGAGTGGCGCAACTGACGCTTGATTAAGTGGACTAGGCCTGATACATTTATCGTAACACATATGTTACATAAATACAGAGAGCATGAGCGCATTTCGTCGGAAAATTACCTGCGACTCATGATTCTGAAAAAAATCGAGTTGATGGCCAAACCTAAAAAGTACAGGTCATTTCCTTTTTACCCACAGAGCACCGGCCACAATTGAGTACACTTTTATGAAATACAGCGAACGCATCGAATACACCAACAGCACACAGGAATTGCTCAACATCTTCACCAATCCTGATTTTTTCCGCGCCAAATATGCCGCAACAGGCGCGCGCGACATCGAGATATTAGACATGCAGGTGACGCCTGAACGCTTTATGATTAAAGTCAGCCGCAAAGTACCGTCCGATGTACCGATTCCCTCGTTTGCCAAAAGCTTTGTGCCGCAAGACATTACCTTGATCCAAACCGACAGTTGGGATTTGCGGACAGCAACAGGAACGCTCGACATTCAATTTGTCGGCATTCCCGTCAAAGTACGTTGCGATCTGAAATTGGTTGATGCGGTAGCAAATGCCATTGAAGATTTAGATTTTGATATCCGCGTCAATGTGCCGTTAATTGGTGGGAAGTTAGAAAAACTATTAGCCGATGATTTGAAAGTGAAATTCGCACGAGATACCGAGATTACGCTCGGGATGATTCCTAGCTATCTGTAAAAGCAGTACAAAGTTAAAGTTCCCCTCTTTAGCAAAGAGGGGTCAGGGGAGATTTTGAGGAAGTCTTATAAAAAATGCTTAATTTTCATAAGCATCGCCATAAGAAAATAGAGGAACTTCTTTAGACTCAGCATAAGTTGGCGATTGGATCATCCGCTGAATACCCAACACTGTCTGGTACGGCGCTTGCCGTTGCACAAAATTAATCGCCCAATCGGGTGCGCCACCATTGGGATCAATATAGCCTTCGGAAATATTCTTCCAACGATTTTTGCCAATTTTAATCCATTTGACGGTCATATTTTCTGCCACCATCCGCACTAATGGTGGCTTAAGTGGAATAAAATCAGGAATCTATTCCAGTGTCATCAACGCATAGCCTGTTTTCACAGAGTATGGCTGGATAGTGGCATGCAACACCACATCTCGGTCAGGTAATGTTGCTGGCGCTTGATGAATCTGATAATAGTAAAACTCGCGATCAGAAACCTTTTTTAACACTTTGGCTTCTTTGATTTGGTAGTACCAGCGTTTGTAATTAGGAAAGTCAAAAGACACTCGCGAAATGGTATCCAGCGTTCCTTCGACCTCGTACTCAATTTTAAAGCTACGTAAGGTCTTACCTAAATCGCGCTTGACGTACTGCATGATGCTGTGACGTTTATCGTTTCTTATCAGTTGCCATTCATCAGCAGCAATACCACTCTGACGAAGTTCATCGAGTTCATCACGGGCAGCGAAGGCCGTCTGGGATGACGCCAGTAACAGCCCAGAAATCAGGAGCTTTTGTGTTATTTTCATTGGTGTAACCCTATTTTTATTGTTTAAAAACACTTGAGAGCATTACGCCACTGTCAAGCCCAAAAACCAAAATAAAAATAACAACTATGTCACATAATTTCAATATATTTCAGATAAACGCCCAATTTTACGGTTAATTTCCCTCTATACTCTTACTTTATAAACACTCACCACTTCCGAAATTCCCTTCAACATCGACTGCTCTGGTAACACTTCAAAATCGTTCAATGCCGTCTTAACGCCTGCAGACTCAAACTTCTTTGGTTAAGTACATTTCATCTCCCCACCTGAACACGAGCGGCAAGATTGACCGTTAGGCGTTTAACAAGCACCGTAAATAGGCTTAGACGAGTCTCTTGTTCTTACTCATCATCTGCTTTTTTGCATGATATCTCAGCCGTGACCGCACGTTCATTTTCTGCACAAATCGAGTCATTGACACCAACCCCTATAAATGTAACATTGAGCAATGTCTCGTTTATAAAAGCAGCAAAGGTGAGTCCGATGACGATACATTTGGGTTGGATGATGATGTTCCCAATGTTCGTCGTTGGCAAGCGCGTGGCCTATGGCTTCCGCAACAAGCCGCTTATTTGTTGGCATTTCGGTCGCTTTAAACGACTTTATGTTCACAAACAGTGCTAATCGCAATGCGATACGTAAGTCCAGTTTTAATTAGGAATACAGTATGACTCCCAGCCAATTTGTTCAATCTGCCGATGTTAAACTTGCCGTTTATACATGGGGAAAACCATCAAAAAACAAACCAACCGTGGTGTTGGTTCACGGTTATCCCGATGCGGCTAATGTTTGGAAAGCAAGTGCTGAGCTTTTAGCCAAACGTTATTTTGTCGTTGCTTATGATGTTCGTGGTGCTGGTAACTCTACCCGTCCGACACAAAAATCGGCTTATGACTTAAAGTTTTTGGTGGATGATTTAGCGGCTGTAGTTGAAGCTGTTAGTCCCAAAAAAGCTGTCCATTTGGTTGCCCATGATTGGGGTTCGATTCAAAGCTGGGAAGCCGTCACTACACCAACTTTACAAGGTCGTATTGCTTCCTATACCACCATTTCAGGGCCAAGCCTTGACCATGCAGGCCATTGGATTCGCCAACGTTTAAGTAGTGGTTCACCAAAACAACTGGCCCAATTAGCTCGTCAAGCGGCGCATTCTTGGTATATCGCCATGTTTCATTTGCCTTTGGTTGCACCAACAATTTGGCGGTTGGCTGGCGATAAATTTTGGCCAACGGTGCTCGAAAAAGCTGAAGGCATTAAAAATGCTGAGGTAAATCCTACACAAACCGAAGATGGCAAAATGGGCGTTAATTTGTATCGTGCCAATATTCTGAATCGCGTGTTAAGGCCACAACAACGCCACGCCATCATTCCCGTGCAATTAATTGTGCCCACAGGCGACAATTTTATGGTGCAAGAAATTTGGGATGATTTAGCACAGTGGACAAGTAAGTTATGGCGACGCGAAGTCGATTCAGGTCATTGGATTCAAGTCAGTCATCCACAATTAGTGGCGGATTATGCGGCTGAATTTATTGATTTTATTGAGTCTGGACAGCAAACGCCTGCGTTACAACTGGCGCGTGTTGCCTGATATTGCTCGTTTTGGCATGAAGTAGGGGCGAATTCATTCGCCCGCAAATATGGCGAATAAATTCGCCCCTACGATTTATGTTGTGGAGAATCAACAATGAGTATTCTTTCCGTCTTTAAAAAAGCTAAAAAATCAGCCTCTCATACTCAAGACCAACTAATACCACGTAAAGTGAAATTTGATTGGCAAAACACACCGATTGATTGGCTACCGAATCAACCGTTTGCCAGTCATTTTGTCAATGAAATCAATATGATTTTACCTGCGGGTGAGTTTTGGTTTTGCCGTTTATATAACAAGGCTCTGCCACAAGTTACCGATGATAAACTACGCGATGATGTGCAAAAATTTATTCGCCAAGAAGCCATGCACGCACGAGCACACAGCAGTGCGATTGACGAATATCTCAAAGAGCGAGGTATTAGCACTAAACGTAATACCGATATCATGGAGTTCTTATTTAATAAGGCACTCGCTGACCAACCGTTAGGTATTAATTTGCCTAAATTCGCTGAAAACGAATGGTTAGTTTTTCGTTTAGGGATTATTGCCGCTGTTGAACACATGACCTGTGTGCTCGGCAAATATGCCTTAGAAAATCATCATTGGGATAAAGGTGACCCTGTATTTGTCGATTTAATTCGTTGGCATGGCGCAGAAGAAGTAGAACATCGCAGTGTTGCTTTTGATTTATATCAACATTTAGGTGGCAGTTATTTGTCACGCTATTATTTAGCATCCATCGCCACACCATTGGTTTTTGGCTTGTGGGTTGATGGTGTTGCCGATTTACTACGTCAAGATACTCGTTTTAGCCAACACAAACCTTCGGTATGGAAACCGTGGATTTGGCGTGAATGGTATCGCACCTCTAAAAATGGCAGTTTACCGTCACCCATTTGGTTAGCCGCCAAACAATTACCGTTTTTTACCCCGTGGTATAACCCTGTTCATGAGGCATCAACCGAACAAGCCTTGGCTTATTTAGCAACCTCACCCGCAGCTGCACGGGTGAATTTGCAAATGGTTGATAAAGCGGCTTAGCTAGCACATCAATACCAACAAACTCTTAGTGCAAGCAACATTGTTTATATTTTTTGCCGCTACCACAGAAACAAGGATCGTTTCGCCCCACTTTAATGCTGACGGCAGGTTGCGTTACTGACTTTTCTTCAACATCGGCAATCGCACGACCCAAGACTGCATAATGGGTCATTTGACGAGCAAAATCTTGGTATAGATTGGGCAAATCAGCAATCAGTTGCTGGCGAAAACCATCATCCGTTAACGTTGCTAATACCGCAGGAACATCCAAAAATAAATAAGCTCTTTTCGCCACTATTTCAATTTGTTGAAGAAATGACCGTTTTTCTGCCTCTGAACTGGTGAGTGACTTTGCCGCTTGTTGTAACGCGTTGTTCCATACTGTTCTCAGCCAACCATAACCCCATAAAAAACCGTTGCACCACGACTCAACAGGTGCAGCAAGTTGTTTGTCTGCGCTATAAATATAATCTTCAGGCAACTGCAACTGTTTATCTAGCACTTGCTGAGCGCATTGATGGTACAGTTTAAAAATAATGGGCAAATAGTGGTGCGCTTCAGCTTCACTGGTAAAGGGGTTATAATCTTCGGGTGCGCCATTGCCATCTTGCTCACAACTAAAAATATTCGCCATCCAATCACTATGGTCAAGATGCGTCGGCGCTCCTGCAACTGCCCACAAATAACCACGCAATTCATGAATATTAAAGGTTTTGTAGGCAAAATCCCCTGCTAAAAATGCGCTCAAATCGGCTGTTTCTTGGGCTGTGGGTAATTCATTTAAGTTTTGCATTTTTACACTCGTTTAATAGGTCAGCGTTTCGGCTGACGATAATTTTTTCTGCCCATATTTAAAATTTGAACGTTAAGTTTTCTCAAAAAATGGCTTAGCTTCTACTTCGCTCAGCTACCACGGCTTCGCTCAGTTAACGCAGAACGCTGGGATCATTTTAACCATATCCCTGATAGGACAAATCATTATTTACCCCTACGATAAATACGCAAAACCAAACTCTGCTTTGTCACCCAACTCACCATTCAACCATGTTTGCTCAATAAATTGCCCACGCTCCTGCCCCAACAACAACACACTAGACGCGCGCGTACCATAGACAGGAAGTTTAATAAAAGCGGTCGCCAACATTCGCTCCCAATCCACACTCACGCCCGTCACAGGTAAATCTTCATCTGCTGGTTGCGTTTGGTCTTGCAACAAACTGAAGGCTTGCGAGGTATCAATCTGCGCTTGTTTGACTAAATCGGTGAGTCCCACTTTAAGACGTTGTGTTTTTGGCCACGGGCTATCTAATAAATGATTACTTAACCCGTATAAACCTGCGGCTAATAATGTCGGCTGAGTGCCACGATTACTAAACACCGCTGCTTGTTGGCGTGTGCCCACCAATAAATTAAAACCGCTATAATTATCGGCACATTTGGCAATATCGTCTAAATAGGCCAATGGGTCACTATCACCCTGCAAAAAATTAGCCACCAAATGCCCGCGCGACAACACACCAACGGGTGCATTTGGTTCACGATAATTGGTTAATGCCGCCCAACGACCTGAACGGGTCACACCCAACCATGTCCCGCCTTCTTTTTCATCGCGGCCTGCTAATAAATGCGGCGCATCTGGCCAAAAACGGATAGGCGTTGCAGGTCGAGCATAAAACTCGTCACGATTGCCAATGAGTATCAAAGGATACTGAGAATGAATTTGCCATGCAAAAGCCAACAGACACATAACGTCCTCTTACTTTAGAATACGCGCTCTTATTTAGGGAGCGTCTTGATGCTAGTGTATCCACAAATTGACCCCATTGCAGTCAGTCTTGGGCCATTAAAAGTTCATTGGTACGGATTGATGTACCTGTGTGCCTTTGGTATGGCCTTCTTTTTAGCCAAAACACGCGCCAAACGCATGACTCCTATTTGGACAGCAGACCAACTGTCCGACCTGATTTTTTACGGTGCGATGGGTATTATTTTGGGTGGACGACTGGGCTACGTCTTCTTTTATAGTTTTGATCATTTTCTTGAAAACCCACTGTGGCTGATTCAAGTCTGGAAAGGCGGCATGAGTTTTCATGGTGGCTTTTTGGGTGTACTGGCGGCGATGGTGTTATTTGCCCGACGCTACAAGCTGCCATTTTGGGAAGTGATTGATTTTGTTGCCGTGCTGATACCCACAGGGTTATTGTTTGGCCGTATAGGTAATTTTATTGGTGGTGAGTTATGGGGACGACCAGTTGTTGACCTCAACTATCCTTTAGCAATGATTTTCCCTCATGTTGATAGCTTGCCGCGCCACCCTTCTCAGCTTTATGAAGCTTTTTTAGAAGGGGCGGTATTGTTTGTGATTATTTGGCTATATTCCTCCAAACCTCGCCCCGTCAAAGCGGTGTCAGGTGTGTTTGCTTTAGGTTATGGTTTAGCTCGCTTTACCGTCGAGTTTTTCCGCGAGCCTGATGCCGACAAAGGCTTTATTGCCTTTGGCTGGTTAACCATGGGGCAATTACTCACAATGCCGCTGATTATTCTCGGCATTCTATTATTGGTATTGGCATACAAACACAGGCCCGCAGTCAAGGTTTAAACCCATGAAACAGTATTTAGACTTAATGCGTCATATCCGTGAAAACGGCACATTCAAAGGCGATCGCACAGGAACGGGCACTTACTCGGTATTTGCCCATCAAATGCGTTTTAACTTGGCCGATGGTTTTCCTTTACTGACGACGAAGAAAGTACATCTCAAGTCCATCATCCACGAACTGCTATGGTTTTTAAGCGGCGATACTAACGTTAAATACCTGCAAGATCATGGTGTCAGCATTTGGAATGAATGGGCAACGGCCGAACAATGTGCGCGCTTTGGTCGTGCTGAAGGTGAATTAGGCGCAGTTTATGGCCACCAATGGCGAAACTTTGGCGCAACACAAAACGCAGATGGTAGTTTTAGTGCCGATGGTTTTGACCAAATCAAAACTTTAATTCACGACATTAAACATAACCCGAATTCACGGCGTTTGATTGTCTCGGGCTGGAATCCTGCTGAAGCCAATCAAGTCGCACTGCCGCCTTGCCATACACTGTTTCAGTTTTATGTCGCCAATGGCAAATTGTCGTGCCAGCTTTATCAACGCAGTGCCGATGTCTTTTTGGGTGTACCGTTTAATATCGCCTCTTATGCCTTGTTAACCATGATGATTGCCCAAGTCTGTGATTTAGGTTTAGGGGACTTTGTGTGGACGGGTGGTGACTGCCATTTGTACAGTAACCATTTAGTGCAAACCGACTTACAGTTAAGCCGCGAGCCGTTGCCTTTAGCGACCATGCGTTTAAATCCAGACGTAAAAGATATTTTTAGCTTTACGTTTGAAGATTTCACGCTTGAGAATTATCAATCTCATGCGGCGATTAAAGCGCCTGTTGCGGTTTGAGAAGTGAAAAAATCCCCTCTCCTTATTGAAGGAGAGGGTTAGGGTGAGGTTTATCGCCATGACAACTAACCCCCTCCCAACCTCCCCCTTGTCAGGTGGAGGAGCTTTTTGATAGTGGCGTTAAATTAGGAATCAACATGAAACTGTCTTTAATTGTCGCGATTGCCGAAAACAATTGTATTGGCATCGACAATAAACTGCCTTGGTCTTTACCCGAAGACTTAAAATATTTTCGCCGTTTAACAACAGGCAATATTGTCATCATGGGACGAAAAACCTATGAGTCTATTGGTAAGCCCCTTCCCAACCGCAGCAATATCGTCATTAGTCGTAATACCGACTTTCAAGCCGATGGTGTAAAAATCGTTGCCAGTATTGATGATGCACTCAAAGTCGCGGAAAGCATTGCCGAGATTAGCGACACGCAAGAAGCCTTTATCATGGGTGGCGCACAAATTTATCAGCAAACCTTACCGTTGGCGCAACGACTGTACATCACCGAAGTTAAAAAAACTGTAACAGGTGACGCTTTCTTTCCGTCTATAGACTTAAGCCAATGGCAAGAAATTGGCCGTGAAGCGCATTACTATGAGCCACAAGATACGCACTATGCGTTTGTGGTGTATGAGCGTTTGTAAGCTGCTATTTTCGCATTTGCAGGGATGCTGTGGTGCAACTGTTTGAGGCATGGGTGAAGCAGGGATTTCAAGCAGCAATGCTGCTTGCCTGCTGAACGCCTGAGCCATGTAGGGCGAAGGCTGGATGCCGTTAGGCAACGAGTTTTGCGCCACGCTGATTTTGCTTACTTTTGTCGAAACAAAAGTAAGGCCTGCGGCAGGCAGCGGCAGGCAGCGGCAAAGCGAACTCTAAATAATATCTCCAACGATTACACGCTTCGACAGGCTTAGTACAAATAGTAGATTATTGATACGAGCGAACAAAACAACCGATGATTTGGAGCTATGAAAATGACAACAGCAGTCGCAATTTTGGGTGGTGGATGTTTTTGGTGTTTAGAAGCCGTTTTTCAACAAGTAAAAGGTGTTCTTCATGTGACTTCAGGTTATGCAGGCGGTGCGCGGCCTAATCCCACGTATGAGCAAATTTGTACAGGCGTTTCGGGTCATGCTGAAGTCGTTAAACTCGATTTTGACCCGAGTATTATTAGCTTTAGCCAATTACTTGATGTGTTTTATGGCATTCATGATCCCACCACACTCAACCGCCAAGGCAATGATGTCGGCACTCAATATCGTTCGGTAATTTATTGCCAAAACGCCGAACAACGACAAATCGCCGAAGCCTATATTGCCGAGCTACAAAGTAGTGGTTTAGTCAAAAGCCCTATCGTTACCGAAGTCAGTGATGCCGTGACCTTTTATCCTGCCGAAGATTATCACCAAAATTACTTTGCCAATCATCCCAACCAAGGTTATTGCCAAATGGTCGTTGCGCCTAAAGTACATAAGCTCAAACAGTATTTTACTGAATGGGTGAAATAAACTCACACAACTCTATTGGTAAGAATCAACAAATGGGTCTATATCTTTCTGTAGGGCTTGCTGAATGCGAGTCCTAGATTTAGGGCTTACGTTGTCACTGGACGCAAGTTTTATTCATCACACGGAGAATAGAGATGAGCATGTCAATTACCTTAACCAATGTTGATCCACGCACCATTCATCAACAGATTTTGCAACTAGAACACATTCATCGAGACCTATTAGCGGCTGACAGCACTGAAGCCAATACCATCGCCAGCACCCTAACACTATTACATCAAATTGAAGAAGAAGTGCGGCATAAAGCGCGGGTTGAACATCATCACGCGGCTTAGGTTGTAGTTTTGGGCTTCGACTCCTCTCAGCCTCCACAACTCCGCTCAGCCCAAAGCAAAACGCACCCTGAGCGGAGTCGAAGGGTCAATGAATCTGAAACAAACCCTAGTCTTTCCTCATAACAACAAAAAGCCCCGTTACGGTTTCCCATAACGAGGCTTTTTTTATTGGAAAGTGATTATTCTAACCAATCAACATTAATAACCGTTTTGCCGCGTGGTTGATTCACTAACATCGACTGGCCGTTAATGTCAGCACGAATTTCTGGGCTATAGGCCAAAGAAACATCGCTAATTGTTGCTGCACTTTCACCACCCGCCGACACATCTTCAAAGGCTACCGCTAAGACATTGGCTGTTCCTGAGGGATTTAAGCCTGCGGTGCTAATCGGGAAGTAATCAGGATTCGTGTTCATCCACATATCACGAATCGCACGTCCCCAAAAACCTCGATCCAACCAGCCATCACCACTTAACCAACGACCGACCAACTGACCATTCAAAAACACTGTCGCTTTCACTCTTGCACCCCCCAAACGCACCGACAATGGCGCACTTAACGTGCTGCTATTCGGTAATTGTGCAGCATCAAACTTAGCACGATACCAACGCACTTCACCTTTGGCCAAGTTCATCGGTAAAGCAGCAGATTGCCATGCGCTGTCACTGTAGGCATTGCTCGCCAAACCTGTACGCTCACCGTTTAACTCACCACGTAGCGACCAATTCGTTAAATTCGTACCGCCTAAACGTGCTGTGCCCCATAAACCTTTCAAGCTATCAAAACCTAAACTTGGCAATTTCATATTGGTTGCGGCTAAGGTACCGCGTGGGAACATAAAGCTACCATGACCCCAGACTTCAGTACGGAAAGCAATGACGTTTTTGCCTTGCTTTAAGTATGGACGTAAAGAAGGAAACTTGTATTTAGCATTCCACGAATCCGAATCTAACTCAGTACCTAACGGTAATTGCGTGCTCAGGTATGTGCCATTCACGTAGATACCAACAATGTCACTGGCGTGTTCAATATACAGCGACGTATCTTCCCAAAAATACGGTGCGTGGTCAAAATTCAACTCGGTGCGATACCATGCGTGACCACTATAAATGCCTTTCATTTCTAAAGGTTGTGGTTCGCCAGTCCATTTAGTCCATGCGCTGTCGTTATAGTTCAACGCCGCTTCGCCCATATCACTGGCGACTTTACCAAAGGCTAAACTCGGTAAGGAAGGCAACGCAGGCACAGCTTGAGGCTTAACAAATGTCGCGCTTTGGGTTTGATTGTTCCACGCGGAAGTCACGGTTAAATTACGCAACTGGACATTACGCGGCGACATAATAAATAACGGACGGTTTTTGCTATCGTTTTCAGCCGCCAGTTGTAAGTTATAGAGTGAAGAAACGCCCGTTTCTTTCAACATTTCTAAACCCGCAACAACAATATCTTGGCCATTGGCTTTGCTAAACCAAAAACGCCCTGCTTCTTCAGTGGTAGTCACAACCACACGCACTAAACGACCACTTTCAGCACGAACCACTAATTCTAAATGCGGATAATGGCCATAGGTGACGGCTAAACGATTGGCACTTTGCTCGGCAACGGTAATGCCATTATCACGGGTGACAATCGTTGCACCTGCTCCTAAACCATCCAGTACTAACTCACCTTGCGTGTTAGCGACACCATGCACAACCACTAAGGCATCGCCGTTGTAATTGCGCGAGGTTAATAATTCGCTGGTCGTCCATGCCACTTTGCCTGCACCATTGGTGAGTGGTAAATCTTTCACCAAAATCATCGCGTAATCTTTAGAAGCAACACCAGCTTCTGGATTCGTTGGCACGGTCATCGGCGCATATTTCGGCAGGGTTTCGCCGTTTAAATTCACGCCATTTAAGGGTATATTTTGTGGAAAACCAGATTGATTCACCAAGCCAACAAAACGTGCGCCTTGTGTGCCTTGTAGCCAATAATTGACTTTGATGTTATTTGGTTCACGCGCACCAATTTCGCTATTAGCAACCGTTAAACCCGTTTTTTCGGCTGTTCCTGCGGAGGCAAAAAACGGCTCAACCGCATCAAAAAACAAGTTATCGCGACGGAAAGCATGGAACGAAGGACGCAACAAACCTGATGGTGAAATCGGCCCGTAATAATCGACAACACCCGAAAAATAACCCACTTGTGGCGAAACAAAGCCATTCATGATGTTATTAATGGCACTAAAATCAAAGGCATTATCAACACTACGGGTATTTAAGACGATGGCGTTACGATAACCTGGTGTCATCATACCCACGGCATTAAAAGCAAACGCTGCATCTAAGCCACCCAAAAACAAACGCTTGATTTTCACAGGGTCACGGTCGGTTTCGGTTGTACCGCTGGGCATATTGGCATACACGCCACCATGATTGCTGCTATGCATATCGGTCAGCAAATCAAACGCCGTTTTTTCTGGATAGTCGCCACCTAAACCATTGTAGATATTAGGCACTGGCACTACACCTGCGACATCACCCGTTGCGGAGGCTTTGCCGTCACCGGGACAAGTGGTAATCGGCACAGTAATACCATCATTACGGACAATGTCACGCAAGGCGGTAAAATAAGCATTCGGGTTAAAGCTTTGTAATAAACCGCGCTCTGGGCCACCTTGATAACCAAAGAGCTTGTCGCCTTCATGAAAAGGTTGAAACCAGTTATATTCGTTTTCGACCGAATACAACACAATCGGGCCACCACGATCGGCGAATAAATCACGCACTTCGGCATTCACACGACGCAAGTATTTACCGACGTAGTTTAAGTAATCAGGGTCATGAGTCCGCAAATTCGGTTTGCCATCGGCGGCAATGTCTTTTTTAGTAGATTTCGCCATCAACCATGCAGGCACACCGCCGCCATCCATTTCATTGGTAATATAAGGGCCGGGACGCAAATAGACATATAAGCCTAATTCTTTACACAGGCTAATAAACTGACGTAGGTTTGGATTAGCAAAGTTAAACGCACCTTCACGCGGCTCAACAGCATTCCACGCCACATATAAATCGACGGTATTAAAACCCGCACCTTTGAATTTTTCTAAACGGTCACGCCATTCGCTACTTGGAATACGAAACCATTGCACCGTGCCGCCGCGCAACAAACGGTACTGACCATCAATCATAAAACCTTTGGCATCCATACTTACGGTATATGGCTGTCCATTGGCCAGTGTTGCATGAGCAGAACCTACGCCCATGACTGCCAGAGCGATTGCTGCACTTAAACACGTTTTTTTCATCTTTATATTCACCCATGACCACACGAAAAAATTATTTGGCTATTTATTTCTATTTGGCCAAACTGTAGGACAATCTTACGTTGTGACAAACGTGGGATATTGATAATTTCTGACAATTATTATTGTTATAGCGTCAAAGGTTAAAAAATTGGCGCGTGATGTCAAGTTTAGTAAATGATGGCTTTTAAAGAGAAAGAATGGGCGTTGTACGGATGAACGTGAAGGTGGGTTTATAGTGAAGGGGCGTCAACATCATAAGATCCAAATACTTCTTGCACCAAGCGCGTATCTGGTAACACATAAACGACTCCCTTGGTTCCAGTGAATGTTGGACTGACAACCCTGTCGTAAAACTTGACTGACACGTTAATACAGCCATATGAAATCCGCCGCTCTAAAGGGTTGGTGGATTCTAATCGCTGTAAACGACGTTCCTTAGGCGATGAAGTGACCACCCGATGTAATGAAATTGCACCCGTATAATCGACCCATAAAACTTCTTTACCACTTAGATTACGACCCAAATTGGCAACGAAGCGACCAGCAGGTGTGGTACGTTGTTCTGGTTTTATATTGGCCAAAGACATTTTGCCAATCCCAGGGATTGCGTGGTCACCTAGTGCCAAGCCAAGTAGTGCAGGTGTTGAGCCAATCAGCCTTCCTTCTGCATTAAACACAAAAACTCTAGCTGCCTTTTTATCAATAATCATGAAAGGTATGTGTTGGTTATCCTTTGAATCAACAACCCAATCCGCCAAATACTTAGAATCGTCCGACACAATTTCCTGTTTAAAATTAGCGCGTTTAGGGTTGATGATCGATACATTTGGTGTTTTAACAGGGGTGATCTGCTTTAGTTTGGTAGGCGATAAGTCTGATGCTACTACAAAAAATTTAGGGTTGATGATCGATACATTTAGTGATTTTAAAGGGGTGATCTGCTTTAGTTTGGTAGGCGGTAAGTCTGATGCTACTACAAAAAAAGGAGCATTCTCGGCAGCTATGGCTAGACCAGTTACAGAGCCACACAATATCAGGCCGAGAAAAAACATTCGAGCTTTAGCAGTCGACTGTTTGGCTTTGATGATCGTTACAGATGGCAACGTCTCTACAAAGTTTACCACCTTGATTTTTTCAATTTCTTTCATTAAGTCGTCCAATAAACACCAATCTTGGATCAGGAGTTTATTTCAGCGATTGAAGGAAACGATTGGCTGAGTATTCGAGTTGCTATACACAAAAATCAGCCAACCGTTATTGCTAATAAAAAGTAGCCTAACCTGAAGGGTCAATAATGCTTAGTTGCGATCCTGTTTAGGCGCATAAATGGCAGGATCCTCTATAGGCGCGTCAGTGATAGGATCCTGTATAGGTGCCTCTGGAGTGACTGGTTGTGCATAAGCGACAAGCAACTCTACAGGGGGTACGGCCAGCGGTGATACCGTTAATAGCGGCGATGACGGTTCGTTGATTGTGGGTACACCATCTATTGGTACGGGTTGAACGACTGGGGTGGGTCGAATCACAACAGTAGCTATTGGTGCAGGAGGTCCTGCTGGACCAGGAGGCCCCGCTGGTCCAGCTGGTCCTGTAGCGCCGATTGCGCCATCGACACCGTTTGTACCTGCAATGCCAGTTGCGCCCGTGTTACCTGTAGCACCTGTATTTCCAGTTGCACCGATTGCGCCATCGACACCGTTTGTACCATTTGTGCCTGCAATACCAGTTGCGCCCGTGTTACCTGTAGCACCTGTATTTCCAGTTGCACCAGTCGCACCGATTGTGCCATCGACACCGTTTGTACCATTTGTGCCTGCAATGCCAGTTGCGCCCGTATTACCTGTAGCCCCTGTATTTCCCGTTGCACCAGTCGCACCGATTGCGCCATCGACACCGTTTGTACCATTTGTGCCTGCAATGCCAGTTGCTCCTGTAGCACCAGTTGCGCCATCTACGCCGTTTGTACCATTTGTCCCTGCGGTACCAGTTGCGCCCGTAGCCCCTGTGTTTCCCGTTGCTCCTGTCGCACCATCGACACCGTTTGTCCCATTTGTCCCTGCAGTACCAGTTACTCCTGTAGCACCAGTTGCGCCATCTACGCCGTTTGTACCATTTGTCCCTGCGGTACCAGTTGCGCCCGTAGCCCCTGTGTTTCCCGTTGCACCTGTCGCACCGTTTGTCCCATTTGTACCTGCAGTGCCAGTTGCTCCTGTAGCGCCGGTTGCTCCAGTAGCGCCGGTTGCGCCTGTGGCACCAGTTGCCCCACCTGCAGCGCCATCTACACCATTTGCCCCTGTGGCGCCAGTTGCTCCTGTAGCGCCAGTTGCTCCTGTAGTGCCGGTTGCCCCTGTAGTGCCGGTTGCCCCTGTAGCGCCATCTACACCGTTTGTACCTGCGGTGCCAGTTGCACCTGTCGCACCAGTTGCTCCCGTAGGTCCTACGGGGCCAGTTGCCCCGGTTGCTCCTGTCGCACCATCTACACCATTTGTACCTGCAGTGCCAGTTGCTCCTGCAGTGCCGGTTGTACCTGTAGCGCCGGTTGCTCCAGTAGTGCCAGTTGCCCCTGCAGTGCCAGTTGCTCCTGTAGCACCAGTTGCTCCCGTAGGCCCTACGGGGCCGGGTATAAACAGCAACGTAAATTGTGTGAGTGTGGCACCACCAGTCAAGGTGAAGTTGCCTGAATAATTTGTCGTTATTCCGATTGGATTAAAAATCCTGACTGCCGCATTTGGCCCTGTGACGGCAGCGATCGGGGTGCCAGCAGCGAAAATGACGCCACCGCCGCTAACCGCGTCATTACCTGCGTTCAGCGTCAAATTACCCCTAGTCGTGGTCAGGGCTGCTCCGTCGATGTTGACATTACGCCCTGCGTTCGAGGTGAAGTTGCCATCGGTGGTTGTCGTAGCGGCCAGAATATTGACATCGCGTGTGGCTGTTGAGCTAAAGTTTCCGTTGGTGGTGGTCACGGCTGCATTTTGATTGATGTCTCGTCCAGCAATCACCACAAAGTTGCCACCTGTTGACGTGACAGCCTGATTGATATTCACGTCTCGTAGGGCATTTAAGGTCAACGTGGTGGGAACAGGCACTGGCGTCCATGTGATCGGATCATTGACAAAGATGTCGCCGTTACCTGCCACTGCACCTTGAGTACTCAGAATCGTAATGCTGGAGTTCACCAACTGAGCACTCAGTGTGGGGCCAGAAATATCGCCAGCACCCGAAATCGTGAAGTCTTGCGGATCAATCAGCCAATTGCCAGTCAATCCACTCGGCGCAGCCGTGGTGATTTTGGCGTCATTCGAGATGTTGACGTGTGCTGCTGAGGTTTCGATAAAGCCGCCATTACCGCCATTCGGTGCGGAAGCGTCCAGAACGCCTGTCACATTGACGCTACCGTTATTCATATCACCGAGCAGTTTGATGGTGCCATCGATATTCTGAATAGTCTGCGCCCGAACCACGCCCGTATTATTGACGGCGTTAGTCAGCAGATTGCCTGCGGACTGTGTGGTCATGAGCACGTGGCCGCCGTCGGCCTGAATCAGTCCGCCATTTTCGACTAAGGCATTGACCATGCCTTGATCAATCACAATATTGAGGAGTTGATCGCCAGCCACATCCAGTGTCATCGCACGTCCAGCGGCCAGTACCACGCTACCAAGCTTCGCAGCAATCACGCCTTGGTTACTGACGTTCGCGCCTAACAGCGCGACAAAGCCACCACCTGTCGTGGTAATCGTGCCTTGGTTCAGCACCGTACCCGTCGTTGCGCCAGATAAGTGATAGTCATTTGCCATAAAATCGGCATCAGTCATATTCAGTGTCGATGCGACAAGGCTGCCGACATTGACGGATGCAGTAGGGCCAAATAACACCCCATTTGGATTGATCAAGAATACCTTCCCGTTGGCTGACAGGCTGCCCATAATGCTTGAGCCATCTGAGCCTAGCACACGGTTCAGTGCCACTGCACTACTGTTCGGTTGTACAAAATTAACCGATTCACCACGATTAATATTGAAGCTTTGCCAGTTGATGGCGACATTCTGTGAGCTTTGGTTGATGGTGGTGTTGGCCAGTGTACTGCCAATCTGCGCACTGCCTGCGGACACCACACCGCCCACGGGTTGGGCATACACCATACTGCCGCCGCTGGCCATGAGTATTGACGCTGTTAAGGTTTTTAAGGAAAAACCGAGACGGCGAGTGCTCATCTGGTTGCACAACGACGACTTTTTACCCGCGCTGCGAACACTCTCAGCGACGGCGATAAAAGTGCCTGTCTTGATATTCCAAATCAATTTGTAGATGCGGTTCATGATGTTAGTCCTGTATGTAGCTTCTGTCACCTTGACGAAGTTCCAGATCGGCGTAGCCAGTTTAAAAGCGATTAGTGCGGATACTCCGGCAACACCCGAAGCATTTTCGTAGACAGTTTTTATCTCTATGGCTATCGTAGGATGGCCGTCATGGTAGGTCTGTACGCTGACGCTCACATAACTTGCCTATTACTGGATGACCGCCATGGGCACAGAGCAAGTCGCACCAACCGCAGTGACCCTGTAGTCAAAATCACACAATTGGCTTTTCCCTTAAAGATGGGTCGTGATAGACCGAAGTCACTGGATAATCTGTCGCAAGACTTGATTGCTGTAGGAGCAAATGTAATGCAGGTTGTAGCTTTGGCCATAAGTGGCGGAGGCGGCAGTATAACTGTATGTGCTGGCAGTCTTTTTTGGGGCGATGACGATTGTAGGTCATGTCCAGCTGGGGGGGGTGCAGGCTTCACGTGTCGTGCAATAAACGCATGATAATCGTTCAGCGTTTCAGGTTTTTGAGTGACTTTCCAAGTCCGAAAGTCCAGTTGCAGTTGAGCTACTGGCTGCATGATGCAACCCGTCAACACCCTCTAAAACTCTACTTAAGAATCGCCACACCTTTAATCTGAGCAAACAACTGCTGATGCGGAACTAGATTGAGCAACATCGCCGATTTACGGGTAATTCTAGCCAATAATCGTGTGCCATTGGCATCTAAACCCACCATCACCTGCCCTATACTGTCATCAGCAATATCCGTTACCGTCACAGGAATAATATTCAAAATACTGGTATCGCTTTGATGAGCCAACGTCAAACTAACATCTCGCGCTTGAATCCGAACTTTTACTGTTTGGCCAATCGTCACTTGTTGATTGAGTAAACTTAACCATCCACCTGAAAACTCTACACAGGCCAAATGATATTCGCTATCTATATCGACCACTGTCGCATTAATTAATGCTTCAGCACTATCCCCATGCGCCAACGACAAGTCTAAACGCGTCATTAAATCAATCGTCGCCCCTTGTGCAGCAACACGTCCTTGCTCCAGTAAAACAACATAATCGGCAAGGCGAGCGACTTCATCGAGTGAATGACTGACATAAATAATCGGAATCGCTAATTCGTGATGCAAGCGTTCTAAATACGGCAAAATATCGTTTTTACGTTTGAGATCCAATGCTGCCAAAGGCTCATCCATTAACAACAATTGTGGACTCACCGCTAAGGCTCTAGCAATTGCCACCCGTTGACGCTCGCCACCCGACAAGGTATTAGCACGACACGCTAATAAATGCTCAATGCCTAATAAATCAATCGCTTGCTCTAGGGAAATTTTACGTTGTGCTACGGGTGTGCGTTTAAAACCATAGTCGATATTTTGACGTATGGTTAAATGCTCAAACAAACTGGCTTCTTGAAAAACATACGCTAATGGCCGTTGATGTGTCGGTAAAAAACGTTTTTTAGACTCGTCTTGCCATACCTCGCCATTGACTTCTAAATAGCCGTCAGTGATACGGTCAAGCCCTGCAATCGCGCGTAAACAACTGGTTTTTCCTGAACCTGATGCGCCAAACAATGCCGACACACCGCTTGCGGGCAAATCTAAATCAACATGGAGTGCGAAATTGGGACGAATGATATTAAACCGTGCGTGAATACCGCTCATGTCCGTTTCCCTTTGTGATTCAGCGCATATAACGCCAACAACATCAAAAAGGAAAATGCCAACATCGCTGCTGATAACCAGTGCGCTTGACTATATTCTATCGCTTCGACGTGTTCATAAATCTGCACCGAGACCACGCGTGTTTTATCGGGAATATTGCCACCGACCATCAACACAATACCAAACTCCCCCATGGTATGGGCAAAGGCTAAAACACTTGCTGTTAAATACGCAGGTTTCGCTAAGGGCAAAATCACTGAAAAAAACGTATCGAAGGGTGAAGCGCGAAGTGTTGCGGCAACTTCTAACGGACGTTGACCGATAGACTCAAAAGCATTTTGCAACGGCTGCACCACAAACGGTAACGAGTAAAATACCGATGCAATCACTAAACCCGCAAAGGTAAACGGCAATAAACCCCAACCTAATGCTTGCGTGATGTGGCCAATCCATCCCTGTGACCCCATCGCCAATAGCAGATAAAAGCCAATTACCGTCGGCGGTAAAACAATAGGCAACATCACGATAGCACTCACGATACCTTTCCACCATGCCTGTGAACGCGCCAACCACCACGCAATCGGCGTACCGATTAATAATAAAATAATCGTGGTAATTGCCGCCAATTTAAGCGTCAGGATGATGGCAGAAAAATCAGTTTCACCTAGCACAGAAACTCCTTAAAAACGGTAGCCATAAGCGGACATTACCGCTTTCGCTTTGGGTGTCTTTAAATAAGACATAAAGGCTTGCGCCGCAGCTTTATCTTTTGCGCTGGTCAGTAGTACCGCATCTTGGCGTATCGGTGAATAGTACTTATCGGGGATAATCCACGCCGAACCCGACTTCAAACTGCCATTAAAATACACTTGCGACAAGGCAACAAAACCCAACTCGGCATTGCCAGAGCTAACAAACTGAAAAGTTTGGCTAATATTTTCGCCTTGCACAAACTTGGCTTCTAGCGACTTTGCTAAGCCTATATGAGTTAATACTTCTATCGCGGCTGCACCATAAGGCGCAAGTTTAGGTGAAGCCAATGCCAAATATTGAAAATTAGCGCGTTGCAAAACATTAGGGTCAACAAAATCTGCTTTCGCAGACCACAATACCAAGCGACCAATGGCATAAGTAAAACGACTCCCTACGACTGCTGCGCCTTCTTGTTCTAACTTTTTCGGGATGACATCGTCTGCGGCTAACAACACATCATACGGTGCACCATTTTTGATTTGTGCATAAAACTTACCTGTTGCACCAAAAGACAATAACACTTTGTGCTGTGTTTGTTGTTCAAAATAGGCAGCAATGGTTTTTATTGGGGCGGTAAAATTAGAGGCGACAGCGACTTGTACCTCTTCGGCCATAACAGGCGTAGAAAGACTTAAAGCGATGGAAAAAAGTAAATACAAACGGAGGACTTTATTCATACGATGAATGCCTAATTAAAAAACCTCAGAACGCTTCTTCACCACGACTTCACCAACAAGAAGTGCATCTCGATTTAACTCGCCATCCTACCAAAATAAAATCCACTATTTATTCCATTTAAGCATAACCAACTAACTATTTATTCTTTTTAATTACTTATCACTTTGATTACTATCGCCGTCATATCCACTGACTTTGAGTATGACATCATGTCAAAAACACTTTTAGCAATTGCGTTAAGTTTAGGTTTTTTTAACTCTGCTATTGCCGCCACTGATTTTCTAAACGTCTCTTACGACCCTACTCGTGAGTTATATCAAGACTATAATGTCGCTTTTGCCAAATACTGGAAATCTAAAGGCGGCGAAGACCTCAACTTCAAACAATCTCACGGTGGCTCTGGTAAACAAGGCCGTTCAGTCATTGATGGCTTACAAGCAGATGTCGTGACTTTAGCCTTAGCCTATGACATTGATGCCATTGCCCAACGCGGTTTAATTGCCGAAAACTGGCAAAAACGTTTACCCAACAATGCTTCACCCTACACGTCGACCATCGTGTTTTTAGTACGCAAAGGTAACCCAAAAAACATTAAAGACTGGGGCGATATTGTTAAACCCGGTATTGAAGTGGTGACACCAAACCCTAAAACCTCTGGCGGCGCACGTTGGAACTACTTAGCGGCGTGGGGTTATGCCTTAAAACAACCGAATGGTAATGCCGATAAAGCTCAAGCTTTTGTCAAAAGCCTGTTTAAAAATGTGAAGGTTTTAGACTCAGGCGCGCGTGGCTCAACCACTACTTTTGTCGAGCGCGGTATTGGCGATGTGTTGTTAGCATGGGAAAACGAAGCTTATTTAGCGGTAAAAGAGTTAGGGCCTGATAAATTTGAAATCATTACCCCGAGCGTCTCTATTTTAGCTGAGCCGCCTGTCGCAGTGGTCGATAAATTTGCCAAAAAACATGGCACAACCAAAGTTGCTGAAGCCTACTTACAGTATTTGTACTCGCCAGAAGCACAAGAAATTGCCGCTAAAAACTACTATCGCCCAACAGACGCTAAAATTGCCGCTAAATACGCCAAGCAATTTGCCCCTGTAAAACTTTTTACCATTAAAGACTTTGGCGGTTGGAGTAATGCCCAACAAGCTCACTTTGCCGATGGCGGCGTGTTTGACCAAATTTATCAAGTACGTTAATCGCGGAGCATTTACTGATGCGCAACCGTGTCTTACCAGGATTTCATCTGTCGCTAGGCTACACTTTGGTGTACCTAGCACTGATTGTGCTTATTCCACTATCTGCCGTTTTTTTGAAAACAGCGACGCTGTCGTGGGATGAGTTTTGGCACATTATTAGCTCACCCCGTTTAGTGGCCTCTTATAAATTAACCTTTGGCACGTCACTGGTTGCGGCCTGTATTAACGCGGTCTTTGGGTTAATTTTTGCGTGGGTGTTGGTGCGTTACGAGTTTTTTGGCAAACGTATTGTCGATGCTTTAGTCGATTTACCATTTGCTTTACCAACGGCTGTTGCAGGTATTGCGCTAACGGCTATTTATTCAGGCAATGGCATTTTAGGTCAATATTTAGAACCGCTCGGCATTAAAGTGGCGTTTACACCACTCGGTATTTTAGTGGCGTTAACCTTCATTGGTTTGCCATTTGTCGTGCGTACCGTGCAACCCGTATTGGAAGATTTAGATACAGAGCTTGAAGAAGCAGCTGCCAGCTTAGGGGCAAACCGTTGGCAAACCGTGCGTTATGTCATTTTTCCTGTGATTCTCCCTGCTCTGCTCACAGGTTTTGCTTTGGCGTTTGCGCGGGCAGTCGGTGAATATGGTTCGGTTATTTTTATTGCAGGCAATATTCCGATGGTGTCCGAAATCACCCCGTTAATGATTATTACCAAGTTAGAGCAATACGACTACACAGGCGCAACCGCAGTCGCGTTGGTGATGTTAGTCATCTCTTTTGTTTTATTATTTATTGTCAATGGCTTACAAGCGTGGGCTTCTAACAAGGGGGCTAAATAATCATGGCCAGTACCGTTGGTAAAAATTGGGGCGATGCCAGCCGTTTTAAACAAAAAGTGGCGACCCAAGAACCCAAATGGGTGAAGTGGACATTATTGACACTGGCTTTATCCTTTTTCACCTTATTTTTATTGTTACCGTTAATTACCGTCTTTACTGAGGCGTTGCGTAAGGGATGGGATGTTTATTTGGCGGCATTACATGAAGCTGATGCGCTGTCGGCTATTTACTTAACGCTATTGATTGCCGCTATTTCTATACCCTTAAATTTAGTGTTTGGTGTCGCGGCGGCATGGTCAATTGCCAAGTTTGAGTTTCGCGGCAAACAGTTATTAACCACGTTAATCGACTTGCCCTTTTCGGTTTCACCCGTGGTTGCTGGTTTGATTTACGTGCTGATTTTTGGCTCTCAAGGTTGGTTTGGTGATTGGTTATTTGATAACGACATCAACATTATTTTTGCTGTACCGGGAATGGTTCTAGCCACGATATTTGTCACCTTCCCTTTTGTTGCCCGTGAGCTGATTCCGTTAATGCAAGCGCAAGGCCGTGATGAAGAAGAAGCGGCGATTGTCTTAGGTGCGTCTGGCTGGAAAACCTTTTGGTATGTGACTTTACCCAATATTAAGTGGGCATTAATTTACGGGATTATTCTCTCCAATGCGCGGGCAATGGGTGAGTTTGGCGCGGTGTCCGTGGTCTCTGGCCATATACGTGGCATGACCAATACCATGCCGTTACACGTCGAAATTTTATACAACGAATACAACTTTGCAGCAGCTTTTGCGGTGGCTTCGGTGCTGGCTTTACTGGCTCTCACGACCTTAGTTGTTAAAACCTTTGTTGAGTGGCAAGCACATCGTGATGCGGCACTCGCCAGTGATCGTGTCGAGTAGCCTATAGATTTGACCAGTATTCCAAATGGGCTACTGATTAGCTGCAAGACGAAATTAGAGATACAGACCATGAGTATTCAAGTTAAAAACATCAACAAGCGTTTTGGCAATTTTGTCGCGCTGGATAACGTCAGTTTGGATTTTCCAACTGGCGAATTAGTGGCGTTATTGGGCCCTTCAGGTTGTGGCAAAACGACCTTATTACGCATTATTGCAGGCTTAGAACCCACCGATAGCGGCCATGTTTTTTTGGATGGCGAAGACGCGTCCAATGCCCATGTCCGCGAGCGGCAAGTCGGTTTTGTCTTTCAACATTACGCCCTGTTCCGCCACATGACCGTATTTGAGAACGTCGCTTTTGGTTTACGGATGAAACCACGTCGTGAACGTCCAAACGAAAATGAAATTAAACGTCGTGTGCATGAATTATTGGACTTAGTACAACTGGACTGGCTGTCTGATCGTTATCCACCTCAATTATCAGGTGGTCAACGGCAACGTATCGCCTTAGCCCGCGCTTTAGCCGTAGAACCTCGGGTGTTATTGCTTGATGAGCCGTTTGGCGCATTAGATGCCAAAGTTCGTAAAGAATTACGTCGTTGGTTACGTCGCCTTCATGACGAATTGCACATCACCAGTATTTTTGTGACTCATGACCAAGAAGAAGCCTTAGAAGTGGCTGACCGTGTGGTATTGATGAACAAAGGCCATGTTGAACAATTAGGCACACCACAAGAAGTGTATGAACATCCTGCGACACCGTTTGTCTATAACTTTTTAGGGGCAGTGAATTTGTTTCATGGCCGCATTCACGATAATCAATTGCACAGTGGCGATGCCATTTTATCCTTAGGCTCTCATGATTTGGCGCATGGTGATGAAGCACTCGGCTTTGTGCGTCCGCATGAACTAGAAATTATTACCGAACCAGACTCACGCGAAGGGATTGTCGCCAGCATTAGCCGTATTTTAGCGTTTGGTGCGAGTGTGCGTGTTGAACTCAATGGTTTTGACGATAAGCTCTATGAAGTCGAATTAACCCGTAATCAACTGCAAGACCTAGCCATTAAAACAGGCCAACAAGTGCGGTTACGTCCGATACAAGTGCGAGTATTTGCGAAAGATTAAGGCTGTAGGGGCGGTTTCAACCGCCCATTTATTTTGTTGAAGAGGCGAATAAATTCGCCACTACAGTTTTATTCAAACAAAAACTGCTCAATTTCATCAATCCGTTGACTGGCATCGTGGTAGCCTAAATCAATCAATTCACGGGTAAACGCCGAATCAAATAATAAAAAGCTAATCAAATCAGCACTTTTTTCGTCAGGCTGCCCTAAACCATCCATCACATAACGAATACTACGCGGCATACGATGTTCCAATGTTTTGGCAATCACGGCAATATCGGCAGAAGGCGAAATCACTAAGGGTTTGACCACACGCATCGGTTCATGAGTGGCAAATTCTTGCTCAACGGCAGGCAATTTTTTCTCTAGTGCTTGATAGGCTGCGACAAAAGCATTCATGCGTTTTAAGTGGTCTAAATCGGCATCTAAATGATCCAAAAAAATCGCATTCATCAACGTGCCGCAAATTTGTGAAAATGGCGGACATTCCAATTTCGTCACATAGTCTTCCTCGGTTGATAACTCCGAACGATGCAAAGTTTCTGCCGAATCCTGACAACGCACCCCAATCGCAAATAAACGCTGCGCCCCTAAACGAATCGCTGGGCTTAATGGCGTGGTTAAACGCATGGCACCATCACCAAAATAAGCCACCGATTCACCTGCTTTTAATTCCACAGGTTGAAATACCAAGGGAATCGCAGCGGATGCCAAAATATGCTCTACCGTTAATTGTGCAGGCAAAGCGATACGTCGGCTTTTATTCCACAGCGCATGGCCAGCCTGTCCTTGAACAAAGGTAAAGGCTTTTCCTGAATGATACCCCGTTGCAGTTACGCCAAACGCATGCAAATCACCCGCTTTAATGGCTTCATCAATCCCCGAAAAATCTAGATGTTGCTGCAAAAAAAGTCGCAATGGCGAGGCATCGACAAAAGACTTTAATCGCCCTGCCCCCGTTAAACCACCCAAGGAAAAATCGAGCAAGGCTTTTACGCCTGTTTGCGCTAAAGACTTAGGGTCATTACGAAACACTTGCGAGAAATTGAGATTCGACCATAGATGTACTAAGGTTTGCGCGCCTTTGGCAAAATCAGAATTATGAGAGGCAATGGCCGCGCCATTAATTGCCCCCGCAGAAGCCCCAGTAATAATTTTAAACGGTGATGCTTTTTTGTTTAAGGCAGGAATTTCACTGACACGCTTTAATACACCTGCCTGATAAGCACCACGCGCACCACCCGCTGTCAGTACTAAACCCATCATATTACTTGGCGTTTGAGAATGATTTTTTTTAGACATGAAACTCACCTAATGAATGAAAACATATTTGCTGCGGCTGTTAAACAAATTATCTACAAGCCTTATGAGGCAAGTCCTATGCCAATCCAACAAACTCATTTCCCACAGGAAGTTTCTAATCCACCGTTAAGCGCCAGTATTTACTTAGCGCACGATGACAAATCTAATTTCGCATCATAAACGGCTGTTTTTACCCCTAATATTCCCAACATCGTATGAAAAACATTGTCATGTGAGGTCTCGGCTTGTTGCTTCTGCTCCAAACAATGCGCTTTTTCTAAATGCGTCAAACTAAAATTAGGCGACAACCACGCAAACATCGGGACATGGGTTTGCTGACTTGGTGCAAAAACATAAGGCGCACCGTGCAAATATAAGCCGCGCTCGCCCGTTGATTCACCATGATCCGACACATACCACAACGCGGTTTGATAGTTTTTGGCTTGCGCAGCCAGCACATCTATTGTTTGCGCCACAATATAATCGGTGTAGGCAATGGTATTGTCGTAAGTATTAATTAAGGCTTGTTGCGAACAACCTTGAATGGCATTGGTATTACAAACAGGCGTAAACCTTTCAAAGGCTTTAGGATAACGACGATAATACGCAGGGCCATGACTGCCTGCTTGATGCAAGACAATCACCCGATCTTGGGTTGGTGCCGTTTTTAAATAATCAATAAAGGTTTCCAATAACAAATCGTCTTGGCATTCACCATCCACACACCAAGCGGTTGTTCGTGTGGGTAATAAGGGCTGATTATGTACGCGGTCACATGCGCCTTTACAGCCTGAATTATTATCCATCCACGTCACTTGATACCCTGCACGTTGAATAACATCCAGCAATCCTTCACGATGCCCTGCTAATTCATCATCATAATCATCACGGGTAAAACCTGAAAAGATACACGGTAAAGACACCGCCGTTGCCGTGCCGCAAGAACTGGTTTGGGTAAAATTAATCAGCGGCTTTTTCGCTAATTCAGGCGTGGTATTACGCGCATAACCATTAATACCAAAGCTTTCTGCCCTTGCCGTTTCACCAACCACCAACACCATCAACACGGGTTTCGAATTTGACGGAGGAACGCGCGTGGCATCTTCACCATAACGCACTAAGGGCAATTTCTTAATCACCACATGACGTTGTGAATAATTAATAAAGGCATTGACACTATTCGTGGGATTGACGGTATAGCGAATTTGTCTATGTTCACGGAAGATAGCCGCATAATCGACATAAAAAGCCATCGCCACCGCACCAATTAACGCCAATGACAACACGATAGAATAAGCACGATGTTTCAGGTTTTGGACAATACCAATGGGTTCTAAAGGTTTACGCCACAACCAAAATAGCGGTAAACCCATGATGATGGCAACATAGGCAAACAAATGCCAACTTAATAAATCCCGCGCTTCACGAGGGTCGGTTTGCATCAGATTTTGAATTTGGCCTGTATCAATACCGACGCCAAAGGTATCAATGGAATACGCGCCAAAAGCACAAAAAAACAATAATAGACTTTGAATTGGTCGAGCCAATACACCCCATGTCGTCAACTGTAAAAGCAGGTTCAAATACGCCCATAACAACACAAAAGCCGATGTTAAAAACAGCCCTGCTTGTATCCCGTTATAGGGAGTCAAGGTGTAAAGCGTATGCAAAAATGTGGTGTTCGCTAAACAGGTCATCCACAAAGCAATTAAGCCATTGATAACGACTAATCGACGAGAAAATAACAGATGTGACATAGAGCTTATGGTACTCAAAGGATTTTTTAATTGGCGTTATTTGAAGGCTATCTCTGATTGAGTATTTAGGACTCATGGTGAGATAGATTCGTACTTATATATCCGTTATGACAGATGAAACTTAACAAAATCTTAAATGGCTCTTGCAACCTTCAACCCACACTCAAACTCCTACCACTTTCAAAATAATGGGACTGCCCTGTTAACGGGTCAATAAACGCCACCGATTTCGCCAACAACTTTAACGGATGATTAAAATCATCGCCTTTTGTCGGCTGCAAATACGGATAAAACTCGTCATTGATAATAGGAATACCCAATGCCGCTAAATGTACACGCAACTGATGTTTTTTGCCTGTAATCGGACGTAATTGATACAAACTAACATCACCCAAATGCGCTAAGACTGAGATATGAGTTTCGCTATTAGCTTCGCCTGTTACTTCTTTCATTTTAAAAAAAGGCTCACCTTCGACCATCCGACTTTGATAACTCAGGGGGAAAGTTAAATCAGCACGCGTGGGTGCTAAGGCTTCATAGGTTTTAGTGATGGTTTTATCTTTAAATAACGCTTGATAGACACCGCGTGACGCTTTGTGATGCGAAAAAATGACCAAACCTGCGGTTTCTCGGTCAATACGGTGAATCGGGACTAAATCATTTAGTTGTAATTTATGTTTTAGACGCACTAATAAGGTTTCATGCAAAAACCGTCCTGCGGGAATGACGGGCAAAAAATGCGGTTTATCGGCAACGACGATGTAGTCATCTTGATAAATAATCGTTTCGGTAAAAGGAATAGGTGTTTCTACCTCTAACTCACGGTAATAATAAACGCGCACATGAGCGCGATATGAACTATCCGCAAACACCGCCACACCATACTCATCAACAACTTCACCTTTGGCCATCCGTGCCAGCCATATAGACGTAGCGACATCAGGAAAGCGTGTGGTAAAAAATGCCAATATTGTTGGCCATGCGCCTGCGGGTAAGGCAACACAACTTGGGGCAACGCCGTTAATAATGGGCAAGGGAATTTTCATGAAATGCCGTTAGCGTGGGATTTAGGCGAATAGTAAAGGCAAAGATAGGATGATGGCAAAAAACCGTTGTTTTATATAATATTTGTCCCGCAATCCCTGCGGGCTATCACTCCTTGTTAATGACTTAATTACTCGTCATCTCAAACTCTTTAAGCATCTTTTCAGTTTTGGCATTACTAATTTTATGAATCAACTTTTGCGCTTCGTGTTGGTCACGCATAGTTTTAGCAAGGCTAAAGGTCGAACCAATGGTAAATAACGTACCCATGCCTAAATAACCTTTAATCCAAATATCAACTGGCATAAAAATAATACCCGCCACTAACGCAGTGACAGCGGCAAAAAAACACGCTTTAACAAAAAAAATCCATGCGCCAGAATCTTGTTGTATGCCTTGTTCGTTAAACATAATGTTGCTCTCTGTGTAATGGCCGTCATTCGGTGAAGTTATAACACAGACATTACAAAAGTCATGCCAACACAGAAAACTCAATTTAATTCCTTAAAAATCAATAAACTAAAAAACATCACTTAATTTAATGAATATATCAATATTTTAATATACATTATTTGCATCTTAGGCATACATAAAATGAACAACATGAGCAGTTTACTTCACCCAGAAGACCAACTTTCGGCTTATGCACTCGCTGCCTTAAGTTTTACTAATCCTTTTGGCTGCGAACGTATTGACCTCGAAAAGCAAATATTGGGTAAGTTATACATTCCCGTGTTTCATACATGGGTGATTACCTCCACGCACCAAGGCTTTAGTCCTAACTTAATTCCTTTAGCCGAAGTCGGTGAAAGCATCATTGCGAGCGCACAAACTCGCATTGAGCATGATTATTGCCCGACCGATAAAGAGTGGCAGCTCTACGGTGATGTCGCCTTGTATGTGCTGTATTATCGCTATGAAGGGTATTTCTATAAAGTTGTCACCGACAATGATACAAGTCGTACCGAAATGCCGTTTTATTCGCGTTTTTTAAGCGATTGGCGACAACTGTTTGCCCATACGCCGCTGGTACAACAGCAACAGTTTATTGCTGAACATATGTTTGCGTTATTTTTTCAAATTCGTAGAGCGTTTCATTTTATCTTTCGCGCTATTTTAGGGACATCTTCCGCCGCCTCGTCATTGAGAATGGCGGTATGGGAATCTATTTTTAGTCATGATATGCGCCGTTATCAATGCTCGCTCTATCAACGTATTCACGAAGTTTCCACCTTGATTTTAGGCGAGTCGGGAACGGGTAAAGAATTAGTTGCTTCGGCGATTGGTTTGGCGCGATATATTCCCTTCACCACTAAAACAAAAACACCCCGTTTTGAATCCGATTATTTAGCGGACTTTCAGGCCGTTCATTTGGCGGCATTACCCCTTACACTGCTGGAAAGTGAGTTATTTGGACATCGTAAAGGTTCGTTTACGGGCGCAACAGGCGATCGTGTCGGTTATTTAGAAACCACCCATCAAGCACAAACAGTATTTTTAGATGAGATTGGTGAGTTACCTGCGGAAGTACAAGTTAAACTGTTAAGAGTCCTGCAAGGGCGACAATTTCAACGTGTTGGCGATAATGATAGCCGCACTTTTTATGGAAAAATCGTTTCCGCCACCCATCGTGATTTAGCCGCCGCGATTGAAGCGGGAAAATTTCGCAGCGATTTATATTATCGTTTATGTTCAGACATTATTCGCACGCCATCACTCGCCGAACAACTCGCTGATAATCAAGAAGAACTCTATCATTTAGTGACGTTAGTGACAGGTAAAATTGTCAACACCGATATTGCCAACGACATCGCCAAAGAAGCACACGCATGGATTAGCCAACATCTGCCGAATTACACATGGCGTGGCAACATGCGCGAACTAGAACAATGCGTCAGGAGCATTATTATTCATGGCTCTTATCAGCCTAATGTGACTAAAACCAACCTGAATTATCGTCAACAATTTGCCCATGCCGTTAGTGAAGGACAGCTCGACAACGATACCTTATTAGGCCGTTATTATGCCTTAGTCTATGCGCAAACAGGTAATTACGAGGCTACAGCGCAACGCTTAGGTACGAACTGGCGCACGGTAAAAAGCAATATGGATATCGCCTTCTTGGAACAACTGAAAAAGGTATAATGTCACGACACAGAACCCCACCCCAACCCTTATCAATGGAGGTGGGAATTGAACACTCCCTAATACGCCTCCGAGTTTAGCCTGTATGATGACTTTTAATTTTGGCAGTCCCGACGCATTACAACAATCGTTTATCCCCATTTTAATTTTTGGTTTAGTGTTAACACTTATTTTTGGGCTGATTGTTTACAAAGCATTTGGTGTTAATAAGTGGGCGACAGTTGCAGGTGGAGTGCTCGTACTCACCGCCAGTGCCACATTTAGCAGTATCAATTTAAGTACCATTTTTTATCAGTTACAACTGAATAAAGACACTATCGTTTTGGGCTTTGCGTTTCCTTATCAACAACAATGGACTCAGCCGTTTACCCAGTTTAAATATGTCGATGCCATTACCCCAGACCCGAAACAAGATCGCTGTCATGTCGTTTTGGAAGATATCACTGGGATGTTTTATCAAAGTATGGATGTCAGTGTGACTGAGTGCGAACACGCTCAGCAGCAAATTGCGGTACAATTACAATTAAAACCAAGACCACCTAAGCCAAAATCTAAGTTTGCCCCGCCGCCTTTACCTAAAGGCAGCTAACAAGACCAAATTCATCGTCCTGTTAAGTGTATTTATACACATTAGCTGTCTATACTGATGGCAGAAAAATAATTATCAGGATGATTATTGTGATCCGAAATCTCTTCATCAATATCAGTCTCATGGCCTTTATTGCCAATAGCTACGCACAAGAAACAGTCGCCAATGTCATTCCCAGCCTACTGAGTGAATTTAGCCCCTCAACGCTAAGTAAAGAAAATCAACGCAAAGAATTTGAATGGTTTCAAGAGGCCGCCAAACCCTTCAAAGGCAAAAAAATCATGGTGGTGTCAGAAACCATTGACACGCATACCTATGAATCGGAAGTCATCGCCAAAGCCTTTAGCAAACTCACAGGCATTCATGTTGTCCATGAATTAACAGGTGAGGACGATGTCGTCAAAAAAATCGAAACTCAAGTGCGCACAGGTATTCATCTCTACGATGCTTATATCAACGATAGCGACCTGATTGGTTGGCACTATCGCACAGGCAAAGTCGTCAACTTGACCGACTACATGGCAGGTGAAGGTAAAGCCGTCACCCTCCCGACCTTAGACCTTAAAGACTTTATCGGCATTAGCTTTACCACAGGGCCTGACGGTAAACTGTACCAACTACCCGACCAACAATTTGCCAATCTTTATTGGTATCGTAAAGATTGGTTTGACCGCCCTGATTTGCAAAAAAAATTCAAAGATATTTATGGCTATAAACTGGATGTGCCTGTCAATTGGTCAGCGTATGAAGATATTGCCGAGTTTTTTACCCGTTATGTCAAAGAACTTGACGGCAAAAAAGTTTACGGCCACATGGATTATGGCCGCAAAGACCCGTCATTAGGCTGGCGTTTTTCTGATGCATGGTTTTCGATGGCAGGTGCTGGCGATAAAGGCTTACCCAATGGTAAACCTGTCGATGATTGGGGTGTCCGTGTTGAAGGTTGTACGCCTGTGGGTGCTTCTGTGGAACGTGGCGGTGATATGAATGGCGCGGCTGCCGCTTATTCGGTGAATAAATTTATTGATTGGTTAAATAAATATGCCCCACCAGAAGCCAAACAAATGGATTTTAGCACTGCAGGTGCTGTGCCCTCACAAGGCAATATTGCTCAGCAAATTTTTTGGTACACCGCCTTTACCGCCGCCATGACTAAGCCCAACTTACCCGTGACTAATGCCGATGGCACACCCAAATGGCGCATGGCACCCTCACCAAAAGGGGCTTATTGGAAAACAGGGGTTAAGCTCGGTTATCAAGATGTCGGGGCGTGGACATTAGTGAAAGGCACACCACCAGACAATATGAAAGCCGCATGGTTGTATGCACAATTTGCCGTCTCTAAATCCGTATCGTTGAAAAAAACCTTAGTTGGCTTAACGCCCATACGTGAGTCCGATATTAATTCGGCCGCCATGACTAAGGCCGCGCCTAAACTGGGCGGTTTAGTGGAGTTTTATCGTAGCCCCGCACGCAAACGCTGGACACCAACAGGAACAAATATTCCCGACTATCCAAGCATGGCACCTATTTGGTGGAAGAATATGGGCGCCGCGATTCGTGGTGAAGTGCCTGTACAAACAGCATTAGATAATATGGCGCAACAAGCTGACAGCCTGTTAGCGCAACTTCAGCAAAAAGGCATGAGCAAATGCACACCCAAGCTCAACGCGAAAATGCCTCTAAGTTTTTGGTATAACAAAGGCACTGCACCTTTTCCCAAATTAACCAACGAAAAACCCAAAGGCGAGACCCAAAGCTATGAAAACAGTCTTAAGTATTAGCCTTTGGGGATGTTTATGGTTAAGCATGGCCAGCCATGCCGCGCCGAAGCCTTATACACTGGCATTTGCTGCCAATCCACCGTTCTCGATAACTGACAATGGTCGTCCTCAAGGTATTGCTATTAACATTATTAGAGTCTTGTTTGAGCAAGCGCACATTCCCTACCAATTAGTGGAAGTGCCTTTAATTAGAGCAATGCTGAATGCCAAAACCACTGCCAACTATTGTGCCTTTCCTGTGCAACGCGCACAAAGCATTGAGGCTGACTACCAATGGATTAGCCCGATATTAATGACCCGTTCAGGGCTATTTGCTCACCCCGATTTTCAGGAAAAACTACTGACTTTGGCGGATGCAAAAAAAATGAAAGTAGGCGTTTTACGCGGTAGTGGCGATGCCGACTATTTAAAAAGCTTTGGTTTTACCGTTGAAGAAGCCAATACCCAAGCGCAAAATATTGATAAGTTACTCGCCAACCGTTTTGACCTGTGGGCTACTGACGTGTTATCGGCCAATTTTTTTATTCAGAAACGTGGCAAAGCCGCCGCTAAAGAAGTGTTAACCTTTAGAGCCACCCTCAGCTCTTTAGCCTGCCAAGTGGATATGGACAAAGGTGATTTAGCGACGTTGCAAGAAACCCTAGACCGACTGATTAAAGAAGGTGTATTACAAAAATTGACGGCGGCGGTGCAATAAATAATAGCGTTGGCTTCAAAATCCCCTCTAACTTCCTTTTAATAAAGGGGAGGATGTCTTTGCTTTGGCAAATGCCACGGGGAAGCCTCCCTTTGCAAAGGGAGGTTTGGAGGGATTTGCTAAAAATCAAACTGCGCGCCAACAATATAGGCGTTATATGCCGCTTGCGCATCCGAACTATAATCTTGCAACTCGCCAACCACCGTAAAAGCTGGCGTTAATTTATGATGCACAAACACCATGCCTAATTTATTGGTCACCGCAAGTGCTGCACCCACAGGAGTCGTTGTTGCGTCTTGTTGACCTTCACCATAGCTCGCACCAATCGTGGTTTTACCTTGCACATAGGTCAGCTCACCATACCATTGACTAGCTTTTACTTCGGCATCATTAATACCGCCAAAACCATAAAGGCCATCTGCACCTATTCCTTTGGTATCGGTGTAGGCTAGTCGCACACCTAAAGCATCCACTTTTAAATGCATACCGACATCAATGCCCGATAGCGTGTAATCGTAATTATCACTCTTTAAATGAATGCCTTGGTACATAAAGCCCGACCATAAAGCCAATTCACCATGACTATAATCCACTAAATAATTCATTTGCCCTTCAAGACGCGGCATATTAGTTTCGACTTTTTTCGTATAACCCGCAGGGTCTTCGGGATTAATAGCACCCACCTTCCAGTTAAAACCATTAAAATCAGGCGAGGCATAGATAATATGAGGATTAAAATTGGCATACACATAACCTGTGCCAATATGTCCGCCCGTCGCATTCGCGGTATCCGCACCGCCACCTAACCAACCCACACCTAAACCACTACCAACATCACCAATAGCTGAACTGTTAAAAATACCAAAACCTTTGCCCAAACTCACGGAACCAAACGCCCCATCAAGCCGTATTTCCGCGACTCTGCTTTCTAATAAACCACTGTTTTGTGTGCCCGAACCTTGTAAATGCGTGTCGTATTGAACGTGCGCCGATACCGTCAGACCATCAGTCGTGGAGGCTTTAACGTGAAACGTCACATTAGCAGGATTAAAACCTGATTGAATACGCGCCGCCTGTTCGTCACTGTTGGCGGCAAAAGCATCATGGTCAGACAATACTAAAAACACAGGTATAGAACCGCTGACGCTGGCTTCGTAACCTTGAACAGTACCTAAAACAACGGCAGCATGAGTCATTTGAGTCAAGCCAATGGTCGAAATCATCGCCACGGCAAGGTGATGGGGTGTTAACTTTTTCATATCTAACCTCAATCGTTATTTTTGTTGATTTATGTCGTAACATCTTGTTTTAAAAACTTATTTCAGTAGCATTAATTGCCTCAACAGCACTGGATTAAATGTAGCCTATTTTTCAAGGCGCGCCAGTGCAACGGCGAGTGTATCTTCCAAAGCACGAAGATTAATCGGTTTGACCATATATTCATCCATGCCATTGTCTTTACATATTTGGGCTTGCTCTGGCAATGCGTGTGCAGTCAATGCCACTATTAACATACGGCTGTTATTAGAAGCCAACTCCCATTCACGAATTTTTTTCGTCGCCGTGTAACCATCCATAATCGGCATTTCGCAATCCATAAAAACGACATCAAACCTCGCTTGACTGACTGAAGTCATATTCACGGCTTCCAATCCGTTCTCGGCATAACTGGCCGTCTGTTGACATTTTTTTAACATTCCCGCCATTACCATTCGATTCACGGCATTATCATCAACGACTAAAATACGCAGCTTTTGTTCGGTTATCACGCTTGAATCTGCAAGTTGTTGCATTGACTCCAACTTCGGCTGTGGTTCTTTAACGAGGCCGAACACGGTTAATAACACTGCGCTAAATTCACTGGCCGCTAAAGGCTTACTCACCATCTGTGCATATTTGCTGCTGTATGCAGTATCTTTTTTTGGCAACGAACCTGCTGTCATTAGCACCAACTTGGTAGTTGTGTTGACAAAATGACTGCTCAATAGCACATGCTCGTTGACAGGAATCTCGCCATCACACAAGACCAAATCATAGACATCGCCTATTGCCTGCTGTTGATGACAGGCCTCTATTGCCGCCGTAACACTCTCAAAAGCATCCAAATAAACTTGTGCGTCACTTGCTATTTTTTTGATGACCGTCCGATACATATCGCTAGCATCAATGAATAAAATACGTTTGTTGTACAATAACTGTTGCGCTTCATGATTGACGATGGCCTTATGATCTTGTGGTAAATGCAGCGTCACCCAAAACGCCGAACCTTTGCCCTCCTCACTATCAATACCAATATCCCCGCCCATCAACAACGCTAACTGTTTGCAAATCGTTAAGCCTAAACCTGTCCCGCCATAGGTGCGCGTAATCGACGAATCTGCTTGCGAAAACGCGGTAAACAATTTGTTTTTGACTTCCGCAGTCATGCCCACGCCCGTATCTTTTACAATCACATTAATTTCATCTAATTTATCTGTGCCTAACTCCACAATGACGACAATAGAGCCATGCTCGGTAAACTTAATGGCATTGCCAATTAAATTAAATAATATTTGTTTAAAACGTGTGGGGTCGCCCATTACAAAATCAGGCACTTTCGGGGAAATATCGGCGATAAGCGTTAAATGCTTTTGATAACAACGCATCCTAAAAACGTGCAACACGTCTAAAATCGTTTGCTCAATACTAAAAGAAATACACTCCAACTCCATTTTGCCCGCTTCAATTTTAGAATAATCCAAAATATCGTTAATCACCGTGAGCAGCGTTTGGCCTGAAGAATAAATAATATCATTACATTTTTTTTGCTCTGGCGTTAATGCCATATCCGCCAATAACTCGGACATACCCAGCACACCACTCATCGGCGTTCTAATTTCATGGCTCATTTTCGCTAAAAATTGGCTCTTTGCTAATGTCGCTACTTCCGCCTCTTTTTTTGCTTCTAATAATTGGTGTGTACGCTCTTGCACTTTACGTTCTAAACTTTCATATAACTCGGAAATAATATTACTTTTTTGAATCATGCTGGTAATATCAGAAGCGACGGCACTTGTTTGAATCACTTCACCATGCTCATCAAAAATAGGAGAAATCACGACATTATAATGATGATCTTCCCCGTCATAACTAATACACTGCTCAAAAATGATTGAGTGTTTATTCCGTAATACCAGCTGCTCATTATTATTAAGTCCACCACCTACACGATGATCAAAAAAATCAGCATCTGTTTTACCAATGACCTTTTCAAGGCTGGTATTAAATACTTTAAGAAACTGCTGATTCACTAATAAATAGCGTCCTTGTATATCTTTAATATAAATAATTGCAGGAGTGTTATCAGCCACAGAATGTAGTAAGGCTTGACTGGTTTTTTCTGCTGCTTCGGCTTCTTCACGTTTCTTTAAGGCTTCGAGAATACCCACGCGCATATTGTTAATGGTATCGGTTAAATGATTGAGAATATCTTTTTCTAATGACTTACGGTGTAATATTAATGGCTTATCTAAATTATATAAACTGATATTACTTGCCCAACGACCTAGCTCATTGAGGTGGGTAATAATTAGTCTTTCCACTAAAATTAAAATACAAATAGACATAAAAAAAGTTTTTATGCCTTGTGTGATTAGTAATGTGAATGCTTTGTCAATCAATTGCGAATAAATATGCTCCAAGGAAGCAACAACAACTAAAGTACCTATTTCTTGCGGGCTGTCGTCGGCATAATCACTTTGCGAAGTAATCATAATGGGATAGGATTTTTCGACACGACTCTCAATATGATCATTGCCTACCTTCATTAACTCTGAGCCGTCATTATTCAATACCATGACCGCATCAATATTATCTTGGGCATCAATACCTGTCAGAATGGTGTTTAATAATGTTTTATCGTAGTTCCAAGTGGCAATCCCCACTGAAGGTAAAATGGTTGTTTCGACTTCTATTAAAGTATCATTCAAATGGTTAATATCTTTTTTATAATCCATAAACAATTGCGTAGCTGTTGCCACTAAAGTAAATGCCGAACTAATTAAAATAATCCAAAACAACAAACGACGTGATAATCGCTCTTTGGTGATACTAAAGTTAGAAAATACATACGGCATTTGTGTTATTCCTTATCACTGCAACAACGACTTTCACCGACAAACGTAAGTAAAAGATTGCGACCAGCCCATGGCCATTATATTAGATTTTTTTAGATGCTTTGAGTGTAGCATGAGCTTGGCGGAAGGAAACTAGACAGAAGCTGAGTGGTGAAGCTAATTGCTAAAAGAGAAAATTCGTTAGCTGGATATGGCTTTTGAGAATCATGATGGCATAGACTGAATCGAACGAGTGACACACGGATTTTAATTATTTGCTATGAGACACTATCGCACCGTCATTTTTACGACATTTAGAAGACTTGATGCAAAGCTAACGCATTGATAGCTCCGAAGTTTGTCAACAGCGGCACATTCTCAATCAAGCTTGTGGGTATTGATGGACAGATGATAGAGTCATATCGTGGACATAAAATCATTTAAACCTCATACAACCAATTGTATTTTAAAGATAAGACTGGACATTTTCACAGACAAAAAGGTGAGCTTATGGACTGATTTATCTGGACGAATGAAACCACCCTGCGTGTAGAAACCTACCGTTCAGGCTTTTTTACCTTTCAGATTGGTCTTGATATGCCTAGCCTTACGCCCCTATTTGATAGGGTTGCAGATGCTCAAGAGCATTTCAGCAAGCTATCTTTATCGCAAATTTCCGCACAACTCGAAAAGGAAGTTATTGCGGCCAGCGTATTCGGAACCAACACCATTGAAGGCGGTGATTTGAGCGAGGAGGAAACATCGGCAGTATTACAGCTTTCACCAGAGCAAATACAACGTGAAGCAGAAAGACGCATTGTTAACATCAAGAATGCTTATAGTTTTGCCAAAGACTATGCCGAAGCAGTTAAAGCAACACCCGAAACTTATAAGTTTGACCCTGCTCACGCGAAACTTATTCATAGCCTTATCAGTACCAACCTGACAGCCCCGACAGCGAATAACTAATTAATTATTCGCTAAACGTTACAAGGCTAGTAAAGTGTATTCATGTAGTGCATTGCAACGCACGCTTGCGAAAAAAAAACCATAACCATGCTGCATATGATACTGCGCGAGACTAAATTAGTCTGCATAGATCTATCGCGCGACTGCTTCTAGATGAGGCCATTTCAATTAATGAAGGATAGAAAATGACATGCGATCTAGGATGTGGCAAGGCCTTCCCTGTGGTTTGTGTTGGTGGGTCTGCTGGCGGACTCGACGCCTATACTCGGCTACTAAAGCATCTTCCTGCCGATATGGGAGTCGCCATTGTCATCGTCAACCATGTGAGGAACTTTGCAACTTTGCTACATGAGATTCTTCCAAACTATACAGAGATGCCAGTTGAACTAATCACAGAGTGCTTACTCATTCAGCCTAACCGCGTATACATTATCCCAGAACAGCGTGACCTGCACGTCACGGACGGGCAATTCCGCCTTAGACCGGTATCAAAGCCATGCGGATGGCCAGACGTCATTACCGTCTTCCTTCGATCGCTAACCGAAAACTGGGACGGCCAGCTCGTCGCTATCATTGTCTCAGGCTATGACGGTGACGGCGCGGCAGCGCTGTGCGCCTTCAGAGATGTTGGCGGCATTACTATCGCGCAAAGACCTGATACGGCCAAACAGCCCGACATGCCGGAGAGTGCCATTGCTACTGGCTGCATATACTTTATTCTCTCTCCAGAGGAGATCGCAGTGGAACTCGTGCGTATCGCACATTCTGCCTCTAAAACGCACATTGATGATTGAATGCAGCCCGTGCCATTTTTTGAAAATTAAATGTAGCGGCTTGCATTTTAAACCGCTCAGGACAGCATTCACCGCGATTTGAGGCCAGAATTAAGTGCATCTATCGAGGGTCTCAGGACAGGATTAATTGCCACAGAGCCTGCATTTCATTTTCAGAACTGCATTTCATCGCGTCAGGTCAGCATTAACTGCAAATGAAAATAGTGATAATAGCGCGTCAAATAGGCAAGCCTGCTGCCAGAAATTGACGGCGTAATTCTGTGATACGAGTAGGGGTAGTTACCACATAGCTGCTAAAAGCGACATCTGTTCTATCAAATAGGCGAAAATATCACTCTCAAAACAACCAATCTAATAATAGATTTTAATCAGCACTTAAAAAGTTGATAAATCATTTTTTCCGCAAAAAATGGCTAAAACGAAAGTCAAATTCGACCATAGCCGAAGGCAGGAGGCATGATAACTCTAGGCAATCACTGGATGAGACCGCGCCCTAGCCATTTTTTTACGAACCCAAAATACAGATTTGAGGTTAATCAGCACTTACCAAACCATCAAATTATTTCAAGTTTTATACTGAAAAATCATGTTTTAGGTTTGTTTTGGGTGTTTTTTTATTGTCTAAAGTCAGTCAGATAAGATTAAATATTAACTATCTTTAACCAAAACCGTAACCCCCGTGTAACCCCAGAAATAACAAAGCCGACACAAGGTCGGCTAAGTTATTGATTTTATGGTGGCCTAGACCAGAATCGAACTGGTGACACGCGGATTTTCAGTCATCTGCTATGTTTCACTAAATGACACTACGCCTTGAAAACATTAGCTTTTGTACTATTTTATAGCTTAGTTTTTCACTATATAACACTATAGCGTCGTCACTTTGTCGGCATTTTTCTACGTTTACTTTATCCGCGTTGATATTTAACAACTGTTAACTCATAATTAACCAAGGTACATGGAATTGTATCTACGTTAACCATATTACGTTATGTGAGAGGTGTCGCTATGCAAGCCGTAGCCATTAAAAAATTAGAGGGTGCTACTACATCCCGTAAATCTGCGACTAAAAAAGTATCTTCTATCACGGAGTCTACTTGTAAAAATCTGCATTCGGGTGTTCTTGAGTCTTTAAAGCAAATGGATCAAGGCCGTAAACCTGTTTTTGAAAAACTTGATTAATTTGTATTGTTACCAAGGTTCTTTGTTTAAAGGGATAATGTCACTTGACCGTTACTGTTTACATGGAATCCTTGGTAAAAGCTCGCCTTTCTAAATCTGAACAGACATCTATTAAAGAAAATTTCGAGCAATACAAAAATGATGGTTCTTCGACTGTCATTGGTGTTTCTCTTGGTCATCCGTTTTTTGGAAAAGACGAAGGCTTAACCATGCCGCCTGAAGTGCGTGACGTTTTACACAAAGTTCACATTAAACCCAATTCCCCCAAGCAAATTGCCAAAGAATGGATTCATCATATTTCTAAAGGCCGTATTCCCGTTTCAAATCATATTATGATTTATGCAAATGGTATTAAAGACCCTAACGCCTATCTCATCCTTGATATTCTTAGACCCGATGGCCATACAAAAATGCTTGATTTTGAGCACATGAAAAGACTTAAAGCTTTAGCGGATATTTTTAGAGAGTCTTTTTAATCTAGGTTATATTATCGCTATATCACACCATCCCATTAGGCGGCCGTAATGTCTAATAAACTCGCTGAACTTCGCGCACATATGCCCGTCGAGTCGCAACAACGCGCACAAGAACTTGCTAAAACCATGATGCAATAGATGCATTTGTAAGAATTACGTCAGGCTCGTGTTTTATATTAACAAGTGAGGACTGAACTATGCACATTCAATACGCTCTACGAACTCTCAACTTGGTGTATATAATGCATCCTACTGCTAAGTAGTTAGGAGTTGTATTTACTTTTGGAGGAAAAGAAATGACCGTTATTGCTGCTTTTATCATTGACGGATGCCCTGTTTTATTCGGCGACCTGCTTATAACAGGAGAGATGGAGTCTAGCGAACGAATAGTTGCAGTCCCAGCAGTAGGAGAGGTTCAGGACTTTTTTGGTACTTCTGGATGGGCTGTAATGGGGCTTTATCAAAAAGTCACATTACTTTCAGATAATTGTGTTATTGCATGGGCTGGTAGTTGGCTTGGGGCGAAAAATGCAATTACAGATCTCCATTTGCTCTCCCAGAAAGTTCAACTGACTTGCGAAATAATTCTTCGTCATTTAAGTAACGATGAGGATCTTCGACAACATCAGGCAAGTTTTGTTGGTTTTGTCATTGAAGGTAATGGTTTTAAGCAGTTTCAATTTGGAGCCAGCCAATTTCATAGCCCGTCGTTAGGTACAGTCTATCTTGCGGGAAGTGGATCATTTGCCATTCAAGCGTTTTCAGACTTACTAAAAACGACCAATTTTAAGGCAAAAGGTAAAGTCGATATTGTTGCGAGTGCTATTTCACGTGCTATAATGTTAGGGTCTTTGTTATTACAAGAGGAGTTCCGTGGTGGTGACAATGCGGCGACACTTATGAACATGTTTGGCGGAGGATATGAGATTGCATCATATCAAGGCCGCTTTAAAAAGTTGGGAGATCTCACTTATGTTTTTTGGGAGGCTGAACTCAATAATGACACCGTAAGTTTTTCAATACCGCAATTTATCGTAAAGCAAAAATACATAAAAGACCATCTAATCATTAGAAGCGTACGTATTGAAAATTCAGTGCAAGCATCAGCTTATATAATTAAAGATGAGCAGCTTCATACTATTCGTCCAATTCACACTAGTACTATAAATATAGAGCCTAGTGAAATTGCGGGTATTTCTCTTCAATCTAATCTTATGAGTCACTGTATACTAGTTCGTAAAAAGGATTCTATAATTAGAATCCATACTTTTATTCAGCACTATGTAAATGATGATGACATGACGACTATCTTCGAAGATGACGACGACCATATAAAATTTAGATTTAGTAACGATTTTATACTTAAAATGGCAGATTCTATTAAAAAACAGGAAAATCTGATTTAATTTGTGCCTAGATATTTAAGCCATTTTTTAATGTTGCATTAATTGACACATCAACTAACGCATAACCACAACTTCATTTTCAATATTGTCTAGATTACTGATTTTATGCTCTATTTTTTCGCCCATAGTCATTAATTTAATCCGCTTTTCCCCATTTACTAGCTAATCGTGCGTCCCCGACTTTTGAGGCTATTGAAGCCCCGCCTACCCTTCCCATAGGCTAGGCCTACCCTTCCAAATCACTAGGCCAACCACCACACTTAGTCACTACGTCGTTTAGTATGCGTTCTCTATTAAACGACTTCCCAAAATAACTGCCTTTTTCAAACTTATAAGCCCGTTTAGCATTTTGGCAGTCAAGAGAGTTCATTCTATTTAGGTTTGGCTGGTTATCGGCATTTCTATACACAACGACAGTATTATTAATGACTCTTGGTGCAGGTCTTGGGTTGTGAATGACATTAACGCTTTGACTCTCGACGATTCGGATTTCTTTTTCATTCGGCTTTGTGGCAAGCATCGCACGAGAAGTGTTTTGCTGAGGTTGCTTTGAATCAGAATTACAAGGCTCAGTGCTGTAAGTAGCTACGCCTGTATCGTCCGTACACTTCCAATAACTTTTAATTTTAGCTGTTTGATTATATTGGTTAGCGGCACGTGTATCGATATAAGCACCTTTTGAAACTTGTTGCGCCATAGCCAATATTTCGTTAACTTTTAGCCTTCTTTGTTCCTCGTTGTAGTTTTCCCAAGCGATACGCGCATTTTCTGCTTCTTGTTCTTGATTGTTAAAAGTTTGCTCATTCATACCTTGATAATAGGCTTCATGTTGTTTTTGTTCTTGGCTCATTGCCTCTCGTTGTGTTTTGCGAGCTGCTAAAGCAAGATCACGCTCAACGTCTTGCTGAACACTTAAAAGACCAAAATATCCAGCACCAATAACTCCAAGCATAATTGCTACTAGCGGCCAGTATTGCCATGTCTTTTTTTGTGCTTCTTTTGATGCACGCATGATGACAATATCATTGTGCATTCTTTCAATTGCTTCTGGGCTTAAATCATCTAAATTCTTAGACATAACAACTTAACCATCCTTGTTAACAATTAAATCTGCCTTTCCCCATTTTTCTAGCATCCTGCTAGCTAATCGTGCGTCCCTGACTTTTGAGGCTTTTCCAGCCGTGCCAGCTCGTCAAACTCAGGGCTGGTCTGTCCTGACTCTGGCATTATATTCCCTGTAGTTAACCAATAGGCATACTGTGGGTAGATATTGCCTAGAATCTCAATTTCTTCTGCGCCAACCCTAGCTCTTTCTCGTTTGATGTTTTGCCATCTTACATAACCAGTATCCCCAGCTCTTGATAAATCATCAAGATTGGTTTTGCTAATCAGCAATAAAGCTCTTTCTGTAATTGACGTTTTCATAAAAATATTAATGTACCTATTGCGTGTACTATGTATCTCGTACTAATATGTACATATTACATGCATATTGTACATAAAGAGCCAGCATAGTGGCACATAGTGAGACACAAAGGAGTGATTATGACCGAATCCGTGAATTTGCCAAGTGTTGCTTCAGTGCAATGTGCGTTTGTTCCTGTTTGCACCCGTGAACGCTTCGCTCAGTTCTCAGGTTTAGACGAAGGCGTGATTCGCGGTATGTGCGACCGTGGCTATTTGCCCACCATCAAACTCGGTAAGTACTCCCTTATTAACTTGGTCGCCTTGATGCAGGAATGCCAACAAGCCCAAGCCGAAATCACACCTTAAAGCTTAAGTAGTCATCGCCATGTCAACACATACGCCTGCGCCTCACCCAACAGAAGAGAAGAAGTTCCGCGTTGAAACCAAAGTCAACAAATTTGAATTTTCGTTTTACGTCTTTGCCAAGACCTTGGCAGAAGCACAGAAATTAGCCGCTGAACAATTACGGACGCTCAAGAAGTTCAAGTATTCCGAAATTCTCAGCATTGACGAACAAGTGACGGGTTAGCGCAGTGTGCTTTACCCGTCAAACAGAGAAAAGGACAAACGGCTAACTAACAGCAGGTCATCGCGTTTCTGAGTGCCGTTTGTCGTTTTCTTTGTTTCTCGCCCAGCGGGCGAAATTATCCAAGGTCTGAAGCTCCCCGATTCAGGCAGCCTTGTTTTATAGGGGATGGAGCTACCCATGTTTAATCTCAAGCAAGAACTGACCGTCAACCTGATTTCGGTCAAACCCGTTTCAGTCGAAGGCACCAACTATTTAACCCTCTGGGCTTACCAACAAGCCGACGGTACCAACAAAGCGGTGATCGGCGGTGAAGTCATGAAACTCAGTGCTGACCCCAGCCTCGAAAGTGACTTTCGTAAACTCTTTGACAGTGTCTCCACGCCCTTATTGCAATGTGACATTACTGCCGAACTCCGCACAGGCGCGGCCAACTCTACAAAGTTGTATGTCATTGGCGTCAAAGCCTCTAAGCCATCCACGAATTTAGCGGGTAAAGCCGCTTAACCGACTCTCGCAAGAGGGGTAAAGCAATGCAATGTATAACGCTTAGAACAAACGGAACTTTACAGGCTGTAAATACGAACACTGACGGCACTTGTCCGACCTACGTTTTACTTCATCAGTCTGATTACTCGCTTATGGTTCAAGCTTACACAGTTACACCTGAGCAAGTACTTTCTGTTTTTAGCTGGGGTTTTGGCGTTGTATTGCTATTTTGGTCATTAGGCTACGCCATAGGCGCAGCAAAAATGGCAATTTCTAAACTTTGAAAACATGAGGTGTCCAAATGGATACAATTTTAGCTGCTGTAAACCTAACCACGGTTAGCACATTTGCAACAACCATTGGCGCAGTCATTGTCGGTATTGCAATGGCCTTCAAAGGTATCACCCTGGCTAAACGCGCTATTTCTAAGGCGTAAGCGAAATGACAGGCGCACTTTTAGCACTTTTTTGGGTCTTAATTGCTTTGATTGGTGCTATCAGTGCGTTCGTCTTTATCCAAGCGATGGGGCGTTAATGATGTCTCGTACACTTCCGCGTTTACTTTTGTTAGTTGTTTTAATACTTTCATTATTTTTTTTAATAACTCCTCCAGCTCACGCAAAGACTTTTACTTATTACAAAGGCGTTCATCCATTTGTTAATAATACTTGTTACACGACAGAATCATCCGCTTGTTCTGATTTTTCATCAAAAATCTCTAATGCTAATACTTCTTTAGCTGCATGCAGAACGTCATCAAATATCGTTGAAGCATCTTTCACATCTTATTCATATAATTCTGAGGGTACACTATCACCAAGTACAGGCCCATTTTCCGCCTTTGCCGAAGTCAAAACACAAGTATGCGGTGAAAACGAAAAACTTGAATTAAACGGTTGCGAAACTTCTTGTGTCCCTGATAACGCACAAAATAATAACAAATGCGCCGAAAAATCAGGACAAACACAAGAATCAAAAATGCAGTGCGGTATTGCGCATGGAACTGGCTGTCATTGGACAGATGAAACTCATATGTTGATTGTATGTGACTCACATGATACTAATTATGCACCACTCGACGGGACAAATACATCAATCGATGGATGCGAAGCTACTATTTCAAATGTTAGACCAAGCTTAGGTAGTAACGGTGCTGCAAACTTAACAACAGATGCTGACCCAGCATCATCTATGCCAGTTACCTGCGATGTCACACTTACAATCACAGGTGCAGAAACTCCACCCAACAGTTCTGGCAATATAGGTAATCTTCCCTCTACATCTACTGCACCCTCTAAAGCTGTTTCATCCCCAAACAATTCATCTACAAAAACTAATCCCGACGGGTCAAGTGTTAAGACAACATCAACAACTAAAACTAATGCCGACGGCTCTAAAACCACGACAACAACAACAGAAACAACTGACAAAAATGGTGTTAAAACCACTACAACGTCTACAAAAACAACAGGTGAAAACCCAACTACCTGTGATCCTTCAAAATCTATCTGCGAAGGTTCAGGAGATGGCAATGCGTCAACAGGTTCTTTAACTAAGCCGACCAAAATAGAAAATACTGTCACTAAGTCATGGTGGGAAACAAAATACCCAAACGGCATTAAGGGCGTATGGGATAGTCATCAGTCTGCAATTGACAATACACCATTTGTTCAGTCTCTAAACCAATTCAAGCAGGGAGTCCCTAATTCAGGTTCTTGCCCTGCGTTCTCTTTTACTTTCCTGCAATATAGCGGATCTATCTCACCGCCTTGTATTATTTGGCCTTTTCTTCGTGCAGTCTTTTTATTTTCGACAATGATGCTTTGTCGTCGCATCGTATTTGGTGGTTAGAATGGATTTTATACTATCTTACTTTTTATCACTCACTATTTACTTAATCTCTTACAGTAACCCTGTATTTAGTGTCGGCATTATTGATGCCTTTAAAACATGGCTTCATGAAAAAATTCAAAGTGTCATTAACTATATACGTGACATTTTTTTTGATGTTTTTAAGTCTATAACAGACTTTCTAAAAGCCATGTTGTTAACTGCATTAGATATGCTCAAAGACCTTTTTTACTTTATTTTTGATGCGCTTATGTCTTTGATGGTCGCGCTACTATCAGGCTTAGGCTCTCTATTTTCTGCACTAAATTTCACCAATGCTTTAGATGGAATGCCATCCGAAGTCTTAAATATTATTGGCTTAGTTGGCCTAGGCCAGTGCATGGCTTTTATCGTAACCGCTCTAATTATTCGCATTACTTTACAGTTGATACCTTTTACGCGCTTAGGCTCATAGCATGATTAATTTACTCATAGGCACGCAAGGAAGCGGCAAAAGTTATGAAGCTGTTGTTTTTCATATTATCCCTGCGATAGAAAAAGGCCGCCAAGTCATTACTAACTTACCTTTGAATCTTGAGCATTTTCGCGCTGTTTTTGGCGATGAAAAGGCCGATTTAATCAAGATGGTGAAACCCACACAACAAAACCCTATTCCTTTTAAAGCCATTAACGATTTTGGCGACTCTTGGCGAATGGCAGGTGATAATCCTATAGGATCTCTCTATGTCATAGACGAATGCCAAAGATGCTTTCCACAGGGTGAAATTAACAAACAAGTACAAGAATGGTTTGGCGAAAACCGGCACGAACTAGCCGACGTAATCTTGATTACTCAAAGTTACGGCAAGATTTGGAAGTCTTTGCGCGATGATGTCCATATCGTTTATAGAGTCCGTAAAAATATTGCACTAGGTTCGCCTAATTCTTATGTCCGAAAGGTACAAGATGGCGTACGGGGTGAAATAGTTAATCAAACGATCCGCACCTACGAATCAAAATTCTTTCCATTTTATAACTCTCATACTAAGTCCAGTTCTTCGGCTAAAGAAGCCAGTGCCGACGATATAAAGCCAATTTGGAAACATTGGACATTCATGCTCGGCATACCGTTATTAGTGTTTGGTCTGTATCGCCTTGCTACAAACCCAATGCCGTTCTCACCGCAAGCAAAATCAATCGTTAAGCCTCCAATAGCTTCGCCAATTGTTCAATTGCCAGTTAACCAAGCATCTAACCAGCCTCAGCAAATGCAGTCTAAAACTAAAGATGAGGACAAAATCGCCGCATCTCACCCGTATTACAAATTGCAAATGCACATTGGCGGCTATATTGAATCGTTCGATAAAACACGCTTTCTTTATAACGTCTTACTGAGCCAAAACGGTCAACTCGTCTCAACCGTAACCGACAAAGAACTCACTTTTGCAGGTTATACCGTCGAGTCTCTCGGTTCTTGCTTATTCAAAGTCAAGTTTCAAAACTTTTACGATTACATCACTTGTGATTTACCCCAAACCGACGCAAACCCAAGCAAAAACTTTAATAGCTCCAAGCCAACTTTAAGCGGCAATGAGGGGGGAACCCGCTCTCGGGGGGTGTCCTCATTGCCGCAAAGTTTGGCGACCAATTAAAAGAGACGTTCCTGTAACACGTCTGATTAGTTAACACCAAAGACACCCAATGAACCACATTACACCACAATAGGATTATCAGAGATGAACAAGCGCGTCAGAGAGTCCAACCGTTATAGCGTTCAATCCCTCAAAATCATTGATATGGTGACTAAAGAAGCCCAACAAGACCCGAAAGGTCGATTGTTTATGACGCATAAGGGCATGGTCGATTTATCCAGAGTCGAGATACTCCACTTTGGCACAGATACCATCAGACAGCTCTACAAAGGCATTCCCCGTAAAGGATTATTAAAACAACTGGACTATGCTTTAGACACCGATGGCCTGTTTAGCCTACTAGACCACTCGTTCAGTGTTTCCAAGATGGGCAAAATGTCGGGCTATCGCTACAAACTGCAAAATAACGCGCTGGGCATCATTATTTTAGTCGCTTCGTACTACGCCAGTTTAGAAACCGAAGGCACCCACTTAAAAATCGAAGTCTCACCGCACTTCATTATGAAACGGCGTTCTGAAACCACAAACTTTTTACATCGCTTTGCCAAACAGTGTTTAGAGCGGGGTTGGCAAGCTTCAGCCGTCGCCATTCACTTATGCTGTGATTTTCAAGGCTGGCAACCTGCCAAAGACTTTTTAGACAAATTCGTCACGCGCACCAAAAACATCAAAGCCTATTTAGGGGTATCCGAAGCCAGGTTTAACCTGTCTGAAGTGGCAACCACTTACGGCGATGGTCAATCGTTCACTTTCGGCAAGGCGGATGCTTTACAGGTGTGTTTATACCGCAAAGATTTAGAAATCGACAAACACGACAAAACCGACTTCTGGCATGGGGTATGGGGCGAAAAACATAATCCCGCCTTACCCGTATGGCGCATTGAATTACGCTTTCATCACACGGTGTTAAACGAGTTGGCACAAGGCATGGGGATTAAAAATGCCACGACTGCTTATCGCTGGTATCCGTATTTGCGTGAGATATGGAGTTACGGCCTGAACAACAACCGCTTAGAGTCCACGACACATACCCTAGCCCCGATTTGGCAACTCCTCAGAGATGATGCACCCGATAACCTACGGGCAAAATATGCCTTTATTCCCTGTGTACGGGAAAAAAAAAGCGTGTCGCCGTCAGTCGTGAGAAATATCGCTAACTTACTGGGCAATATGGTTTCACTCTATGCCCGACAACGGTTCTCTATCGACGAACTATGGGAATACGTTCAAGGCTTACATATCTTTCCGCTGATAAAAACGCATTTAAGGGACACAGGTAAATCCTTAGATTTCTTACGCGATAAATTAGAGTCGTCGATGGTGGATAGATACTTGATAGGTAAAGCGGCGTAATTATGGCTATTACTCAACAAGATAACGGCTCATGGCTGTTGGATCTCACGCTGGGCGGTCGAGGCGGTAAACGGGTTCGCCGACAGTTTCCTACCAAAGAAAAGGCTAGGCGTTTTGAGGCTAAGCTATTAACCAACAATGAGCAGGCTCTAGAATCTGTTCATCAAGCTGATAAACGACGATTAGTGGATTTAATCAATTTATGGTTCAGCCATCACGGCGCAACCCTAAAAGATGGTCAGCGGCGTTTAACCTGTTTACTGACTTTAGCAGACGCTTTAGGCAATCCCATAGCCTCAATGTTTAAGCCGTCCTCTTTTACAGACTACCGAGCAACACGCTTAAAAGAAGGCACAAGTGCAAACACGCTTAATCATTATCAAGCTTATCTTTGCGCTGTTTTTAATGAGCTAATTCGTCTAGGTGAATGGACCCGCCCTAACCCACTAAAAACAGTACGTCGAATAAAATTAGATGAGCGAGAGTTATCTTTTTTAACACACGAGCAAATCAGTCTTTTGCTATCCCATTTAACAGGCGATGCCTACAAAGTGTCGTTGTTATGTTTATCTACTGGGGCTAGATGGTCTGAAGCGGAAAAATTAAGAGCGGAACAGATACAAGATTGTCGCGTGACTTTTTCAGGAACAAAAAGCGGTAAGGTTCGGGTGATACCGATAACACCTGATTTACAAGAGGAATTAAAATCTAAAAAGATGGGCCGATTATTTTCGCCTTGTGTTGGCGTTTTCCGTGGTGCGGTGAATAAATCAGGTATTGTTTTACCCGATGGACAACTCACTCATGTCCTACGCCACTCCTTTGCCAGTCACTTTATGATGAATGGCGGAAACATCCTAACACTGCAAAAAATACTCGGTCACGCCAGTTTAACCATGACTTTACGCTATAGCCATCTAGCACCTGAACACCTTCAAGAAGCTACACGGCTAAATCCCGTCGTCACTTTGTCGTCATTTTTATGAAGAAGGCGCAAATAAAAAGGGTCTGCATTTCTGCAAACCCTTGATATTAAAGCATTATATGGTGGCCTGGACCAGAATCGAACTGGTGACACGCGGATTTTCAATCCGCTGCTCTACCGACTGAGCTACCGGGCCACGTAAGAGGCGCATATTAAAGCGTAAAAAAACTAACTGGTCAAGCCATTTTGCAACTTACTTTGTCGCGCCGCATCCATCTTCAACAAGCGCGCAATGGCCGTACACCCCGCAATAAAATGGCTGTTACCCTGCTCTCGCTCTAAACGACAGGCTTCCGCCATCAATCTATCGGCAATACCACGCCCGCGATTGGCAGGATGCACGACAATATTATGCAATAAACGGCTATCAGTACTGGGGCTGGCCATAATTGCCGCAACTGCCTTACCATTAAACCAACCGACATACCACGCACCATGAGAAGCCAAAACATCTTGGCCTTTTTCTAAAGCCTCAGTGCCGTGACTAAATTCTGGACTGCTATCGTATAGCTTCACTAAACTTTGTTGTAATTCTGAACTTAATTGTTGCTCACTGGTGACTATAACAGGCATAAAAACCTCGTATTATTAAAACTCTGATTTAACATCATTCATCGAAGCGCGTTATAATCGGCTTTTATTGTTTAGCAAAGGCAAAAAGCATGACGACGCGCCGTGCCGACGTGGTTCGCAATACCAAAGAGACGCAAATTACCGCCAGTATTAACCTAGACGGGACAGGTCAAGGGCAACTCAATACAGGAATGCCCTTTATTGACCACATGCTCGACCAAATTGTGCGTCATGGTTTGATTGATATTAACATCACTTGTACAGGTGATGTCGAGATAGATGACCATCATAGTGCCGAAGATTGTGGTATTACGCTCGGTCAAGCTTTTGCCCAAGCTATTGGTGACAAAAAAGGCATTCGTCGGGTGGGCAATTCTTATGTGCCTTTAGATGAAGCTTTGTCGCGTGTGGTCATTGATATTTCAGGTCGCCCTCATTTAGATTTTAATGTCGAGTTTACTCGCAGCAGTGTGGGCGGTTTTGACGTTGATTTGTTTTATGAATTCTTTCAAGGTTTTGTTAATCACGCCAATATCACGGTTCATATTGATAACTTGCGCGGCCGTAACACCCATCATCAAATCGAAAGTATTTTTAAGGCTTTTGCCCGCGCCTTACGCATGGCAACTGAGTTAGACCCACGCATGGCTGGACAAATGCCCTCCACCAAAGGCAGCCTATAATATGACCACTGTTGCTGTGTTAGATTATGGCATGGGGAATTTACACTCCGTCGCCAAAGCCTTAGAGCATGTAGGCGCAACGAAGGTTATCGTCACGCATGACCCTGCCCTCGTGCGCTCGGCTGACCGCGTGGTTTTTCCGGGCGTTGGCGCAATGCGTGATTGTATCGCAGGTATGAAAGCCGTTGGTGTGGATGAAGAAGTGCGTGAAGCCGCTAAACAAAAACCTATACTGGCAATTTGCGTTGGGATGCAAGCGTTAATGAACCATTCCGAAGAAAATGGCGGCGTGGATTGCTTGGGGATGTTTGCAGGTAACGTGAAATTTTTTGGCAATGAACTCGTTGAGCATGGCGAACGTTTAAAAGTGCCGCACATGGGCTGGAACGAAGTACAGCACATGGTTGACCATGCTTTATGGCGCGACATTCCGCAAAATAGCCGCTTTTATTTTGTTCATAGTTATTATGTCGATGTTGCAGATAGCCTATTGATTGCAGGCCGAACCCATTACGGCTTGGACTTTACCACCGCCATCGCCCACGACAATTTATTTGCCGTACAGTTTCACCCTGAAAAAAGCCAAAAGATGGGTTTGCAACTGTTAAAAAATTTTGTTGAGTGGACGATTTAAAGCCTTAACCCTCACCCCAGCCCTCTCCCTCAGGGAGAGGGAGTAGGCATTTAGTCCTCTCTCCCACTGGGAGAGAGTTAGAGTGAGGGTTTCGATAAGCCACTCCAACATATTTTAACCCAATACGTTATTTTCTATTTTAGAGATACTTATGCTAATCATCCCCGCTATTGACCTCAAAGACGGCAAATGTGTACGCCTACAACAAGGCCGCATGGAAGACGATACCGTATTTTCCGATGACCCTGTCGGTATGGCCAGCCATTGGGTCGAGCAAGGCGCACGTCGTTTGCATTTAGTCGATTTAAACGGTGCATTTGCAGGCGAACCGATTCATGGCGACATTGTTCGCGCCATTGCCGCAAAATATCCTGATTTACCGATTCAAATTGGCGGCGGCATTCGTTCATTGGCCACCATTCAAGCCTATGTTGATGCGGGCGTATCTTGGGTCATTATTGGTACAAAAGCCGTTAAAGACCCACAATTTGTCATTGATGCCTGCAAACAATTTCCCAATAAAATCATCGTCGGTATTGATGCCAAAGACGGTTGGGTTGCTACTGACGGTTGGGCTGAAGTATCACAAGTCAAAGCAGAAGATTTAGCCAAACAATTTGCTCAAGCGGGTGTCAGCGCAATTGTCTATACCGACATTGCCCGTGACGGCATGATGCAGGGTGTCAACGTACCTGCAACGGCAGCTCTGGCTCGTGCCTGTGGTTTACCAGTAATTGCTTCGGGCGGTGTCACTAACTTAGACGATATTACCCGTCTGAAAACCGTGTTGAATGATGGCGTAATTGGCGCGATTACAGGACGGGCGATTTATGAAGGCACGCTAAATCTTGCTGAAGCGCAACACTTGGCTGATGCTTAAATCCCCCTAACCCCCTTTTAAAAAGGGGGAATTGACTGGTGTGACCATGACTCTCGCAAAACGTATTATTCCCTGTTTAGATGTTGATAAAGGCCGTGTGGTTAAAGGTGTGCAGTTTTTAGATATTCGTGATGCAGGCGACCCTGTTGAAGTTGCCAAACGTTACGACGAACAAGGCGCAGATGAAATCACCTTTTTAGACATTACCGCCAGTCACGAAGGCCGTGATACCACCTTAAAAACGGTTGAACGCATGGCTTCGCAAGTGTTTGTACCGTTAACGGTTGGTGGTGGTATTCGTAAACTAGAAGACATTCGTAACTTGTTAAATGCAGGTGCAGACAAAGTCAGTATTAACTCAGCGGCAGTCACTAATCCTGAGTTTGTCCAAGAAGCCTCGCAGCGTTTTGGCTCTCAATGTATTGTTGTTGCGATTGATGCGAAGCGTGTGGGTGTTGGTCGTTGGGATATTTTCACTCACGGTGGCCGCAAAGATACGGGCATTGATGCGGTGGCATGGGCGATCAAAATGGCGGAATACGGTGCAGGCGAAATCTTGCTCACCAGTATGGATGCCGATGGCACAAAAAATGGTTATGACTTAGGTGTTGTTCGTGCCGTCAGTGATGCGGTGAATGTGCCTGTGATTGCTTCGGGTGGCGTGGGTAATTTACAACACCTCGCCGATGGTATTTTGCAAGGTCGTGCCGATGCCGTTTTAGCGGCCAGTATTTTCCATTTTGGCGAATACACTATTCCACAAGCCAAAGCATTTTTGTCAGCGCAAGGGATTGTCATGCGCGAGATGTAGTCTAACTCTGTTCGCCCCAATAGCTTAAAAACCATTAACGATAGCGGTCTTGATAACGACAAGTGCATCTGCTATCAATGGCCTCTGTTTTGTCGCAGACCGCGCCAAAGACGTTAAAACTTGCTAACGATTAGCACGGTTTTCATTACATCATATCAGGAGAGTTATCATGGGTTTTTTCGATTCCATCAAACAAATGAGTAAAGATGTTAGTAACAAACTATCCAATGAAGTGACTAAATTTAAGAATAAAGATTTTTTGAACGCTGTTATTGCAGGATGTGCCTTAGTCGCCACCAGTGACGGCTCTATTAGTCCTGACGAAAAACGCAAAATGCTCGCTTTTATCAGCAACTCCGATGAATTAAAAGTATTTGATTCGGGTGATGTTATTGAATCGTTTAATAAAATTTCTTCCAAGTTTGACTTTGACTATGACATTGGCAAAGCCGAAGCCTTGAAAATCATTGCCAAACTCAAAAGCAATACCGATGCAGCACGTTTAATGATTCGCGTTTGCTGCGTGATTGGTGCTGCTGATGGCAATTTTGACAATAACGAGAAAAAAGCAATTGTCACTATCTGCCGAGAGCTGGGCATTAATGAAGCTGAGTTTGATTTATAAAAACGACATATAACAAAGCAACATAAAAACCACTAAAGCCCATATGATAAAAATAGGACTGATAACGGTCCTATTTTTTTTGGCACTCTGTAACAATCGCTACCGCACCGACTCTAACTAAAATTACCCATACTATCCCACTTACGGTGTAATCGCATATTTGCGCACATTTCAGCGACTCTTGGCGGTTTTATATTCGCAAAATGCACTCATGTAAGTACATACGCAAAAGTTTCACCGTTCGTGGTGATTCTGAGCTAGCCGAAGAATCGAACCAGCCTTCGACAAGCTCAGTGCGAATGGAAAACACAAACAAACTTTCGCTTAGGTACTTAGATGAAATACGTCATGCTTAAATTATTAAATTTGGTTGCTTAACTCATGTATACCGCCTCAAGTCTTATCAGCGATATCAGTAGTCACGGCGCAATCGGTGCGTTCTGTGGTGTCGTGCTATTAAGCTATCTCTTAGAAGACGTCGCCTTAATACTGGCTGCGGTATTAGCGATTGGTGGTGTTTTATCACCTATCGTGGGTTGGACAGCAGCTTTTGTTGGCATTTTCACAGGTGATTTAGGCGTGTATTTTATTGCTCGTTTACTTCGAAAACCTGTTGCAGGTTGGAAAACCGACTTTCCGATGCCCACGACTAAAGAATTGATTTTATGTCGTTTCACCCCTGGTTTACGCACCCCTGCTTATAGTTTATGCGGTCTCAGCCAAATGCCGTTTTTTCGCTTTAGCCAAATTATTTTTTGGTCGGGTTTAGTGTGGACGTTGGTGATCTTTAGTCTTGTTTATTGGAGTGGCGAACAGACGGCTAAAGCCTTAACCCATACCAACTGGCTGGTGATTCCTGTCGTCGTTGGCTTAATCGTGTGGATGCGCTTACGTTGGAAACCGTCTTTTTTACGCAAGGAATTAGTGAGTCATGACTAATTATCAGGGTATGCCTCCGTTAGAGCATCGTCCACAAATCACCAGTTTTTTTGAGTTTTGGCCTAGCCAGATTATTTACTTGCCTGTGGTTGCGCAATGGCTTGGGCTATCACTGAAATATCGCAGTTTCAGTTTACCGTTAATTGCCAATCCGACGATTCCCTTAGCAGGTATGGTGGGTGAATCGAAGTCGGGAATTTTAGGTTTGGCGGGTGATTATGCGCGCACCTTTATCGCTCCGTGGGTAGTCTGCAAAAAAAAGACTGACACGATTGAAGCACAAGTCAATGCCGCATTAAATACTTTGCAACAGGCAAACATTCACTTTCCGATTGTTGCTAAACCCGACCAAGGTTGTCGTGGTGCAGGAGTATGGAAAGTCAATGACGCACAGCGTTTAGCCGACTATATTCGCGCTTTCCCCAATGGTCATTCGTTTATTTTGCAGCATTTGTCAGCGTATCAACCCGAAGTAGGCATTTTTTATATTCGCTTACCCAACGAGCAACAAGGCAAAATCATTTCGATTACCTTGAAGTATCAACCGTTTATTGTTGGTAATGGTCAGCACACCGTACGAGAATTGATTTTGCAAGATCAACGGGCGGCACAACTAACTGACGTTTATTTTCCACGTTTACACGAACGTTTACATGAAGTGTTACCAATCGGTGAACAACTACAACTGGCCTTTGCGGGGAATCATTGTCGAGGCAGTTTATTTCGCAATGGTAACGCTCACATCACCCCCGCGCTCACTCGTGCTTTAGATATGGTCTTAGCCGATGTTGATGGTTTTTATTATGGCCGTTTAGATGTACGTTTTAGTGATATTGACGCATTAATGCGTGGTGAAAACTTTGACATTATCGAAATTAATGGCGCAGCCAGTGAAGCAACCCATATTTGGGATCCCAGTACACGCTTGCACGAAGTTTACGATGCTTTGTTTCTGCAATATCGCACCTTGTTTGTTATTGGCGACCAATTACGACAACAAGGTCATCAACCACCATCGGTCATTGATTTACTCAAAGCGTGGTGGCAAGAACGTCAACTCGTCAGTCATTATCCCGCAACGGACTAAGAGAATATAGCAACCATGCTGCCCATTATCGACGCGATTCCTATCTCTGCACTAGACGCTGACTTGGCGCAATTGCCTGCGTCGGCTCGTATTCTGACGCATAAAGACTATGAAGTATGGCTCGCTCCTGCGGCGAACATCCCGTCTATTTTGCAAGAAATTGGCCGCTTGCGCGAAATATCCTTTCGCGCCGCGGGTGAAGGCACGGGACAAGCGATTGATTTAGATGGCTTTGATACTTATTACCAGCACTTATTTATTTGGCATAAACAACGTCATGCGGTGATTGGTGCTTATCGTCTGGGTTTTAGTGACGACATTATGCCAGAGCATGGTCTGACGGGTTTTTATACCTATCAACTGTTTGATTACACGCCCGCGTTTATTGAACAATTACAACCTTGTATAGAATTAGGTCGTTCTTTTGTTCGTGTCGAAGATCAACGTAGCTTTGTACCTTTGCTGTTGTTATGGCGTGGCATTTCAACCACTGCTTATTTAAATCCAACCTATCGTCGTTTATTTGGCCCTGTCAGTATCAGTGCCGATATTCCTCCGTTATTTCGGCAGTTATTGGCCGAAACGCTACTGAAACTGCACGGCGAACCTGAGTTAGCGGCACAGATTAGCGCACGTAACCCCTTGCCTGACAGTCACTTTAGCCCTGATATGCTCGCGGGTTTGGCTAATGCGACAGCGTTGGAAAGCGTATTACAGGCCAATATGCCCGATGTACGGATGCCCGTATTATTGCGCCAATACTTAAACTTAAATGGCCGCTTATTATCGTTTTCACTTGACCCTAATTTTAATAACACCTTGGATGGCTTAGTGCTGGTTGATCTTGACCGTGTTGAGCCGAACACACTTTCACGTTATATGGGCACTCAAGAAGCTCACGAATTTTTATACAGGACAGGAACACATCATGTTGATGTTGATACAAGCAAACCACGCGCTGCTTGAGCAAGCGGCGACACTCATGAGTGAGCTTGATGAAATGGATTATGTGCAGCCGATGCAAGCCTTTGCGTCTGGTTCTATTGGTCAACATTTACGTCATGTGCTTGACCATTATCATGCCTTATACGGCCATCAACAGGGCTTAATTGATTACGATCATCGCCGCCGTGACAACCCTGTTGAAAGCAGCAAAATACTGGCTTTGACAGAAATTCAACGTATTTTGGCGATGTTGCCGACGTTAATAGACCAACCCGTCCGTGTACGTTCCGAAATCTCGCCTCATGCGCAACAAGTAGATGAAATGAACTCTAGCCTCAAACGAGAGTTGTTGTTTGTGACCAGTCATGCCGTTCATCATTTTGCCTTAATTGCGCTGTTACTTCGTTTACAAGGCATCGTTGTACCTACTGATTTTGGGGTTGCTCCTGCTACACTGAACCATCAACGACAACAACAACCGCTTTTCAGTTAAGCACCCAAACAAAAGCTTGTTTGTATTTTCCGTTCGCCCTGACCATGAGCTTGTCGAATGGTCGAAGAGTGGTTCGATTCTTCGACAGGCTCAGAATCACTACAAACGGTGAAACCGCTGTGTAGGCACTTAAATAACAAAATTTCACTGTGTTGCGTAACAAAACAATTATTTACGCGTCTAAGCTATAGCTGAGAAATTTTTCTCTCTAAAACCTCAATCATCTGTCAATGGAGTAACAACATGAATAAAGTCAACTTAATGAATGCCGCAATTGCTGGTGTATTAGCGATGGGTGTTGTTGGCAGTGGCGCAGCTACCGCAGCGGAAAAAGTCGCAATGGAAAAATGCACAGGTATTGTTAAAGCAGGTAAAAACGACTGTGGTACGAGCAAGCATTCATGTGCTGGCCAAGCCACTAAAGATGGCGATGCCGAAGAATGGATTAAAGTGCCTGTTGGCACCTGCGAAAAAATTGTTGGCGGAAAAATTAAAGCCGCAAAATAAGCGTTGCAGCCGTAGCCCGCAAGGATTGCGGGACAAACAAGAGTCAAAACAAAGCGTTTGTGGCGAACCCTGTCTGTCTCCCGTGTTTTATGCGGGCTACCATTCCGTATGGAAACCATGTCATGAATGCTCCTTTTCCTAACCCTCACCCTCTTGTCGGCATTGGGTTACGCGCCCAACATTACCAAGACCTACTCACCACCCTACCCAAAAGCATCGGCTGGCTCGAAATTCACAGCGAAAACTATTTTGCTGAAGGGGGCAAAGCCCATGTTTATTTAGCGGCATTGCGTGAGCACTACCCTATCAGTTTGCATGGTGTGGGCTTATATATTGGCTCTACCGACCCGCTTGACCCGCGCCATTTACAATCATTAAAAGCCTTAATTGAGCGCACCGAGCCAATGCTGATATCGGAGCACTTATGTTGGGGCGCGGTTAACGGCAAAGTGCTGAATGACTTATTACCGTTACCTTACACCGAAGAAGCTTTACAGCATTTTTGTGCCAAAACAACACAAGTACAAGATTATTTAGGTCGGCAAATTCTCATCGAAAACCCGTCAAGCTATCTTCAATTTGCTCATTCAACCATTCCCGAACAAGAATTTTTAGTCGCTGTGGCCAAACGTACAGGCTGCGGGATTTTATTAGATATTAATAATATTTATGTCAGTGCTATCAATCACGATTTTGATCCTTCTGCCTATTTAGCTGCGATTCCTGTCAACATCGTTCAAGAAATACATTTAGCAGGATTTGAAAATAACGGCAGGTGTTTGATTGATACCCATAGCCAACCCGTCTGTGATGCAGTGTGGAAACTGTATCAACAAGCATTACAGCGTTTTGGCCAAGTTCCGACGTTAATTGAATGGGATGCCGATATTCCACCACTGAATGTTTTGCTGGCCGAAGCAGCCCGCGCTCAACATCTCATGGAGAGCCACCATGCCCTCCTTGCGTGACAGCCAAGAACAATTTTATCGGGCAATTTTTGATAACAGCCAAACGATGGCAGGGATTGATGACTCTCGTTTAAACATTTATCGGCAAACGATTTTTCATTCCTTGCATCATGCTTTAAGCACAAGTTACCCCGTCATTGGCCGTCTAGTCGGTACTGAATTTTTTCATTTTTTGACTCAGCAATACATTCAGCAATATCCGTCAGCCAGTGGCGATTTAAACCGTTATGGCGATGCATTTTTTCAATTATTACAATCATTGCCTGAAACCGCAGAACTGCCTTATTTAGCCGATGTCGCGCTATTAGAATGGTGTGTGCAGTTAGCGGAAAACTCCCGTGACCATACTCCCTTTCCCATCGAAAAACTGATTGCCGTTGCCCCTGAACACTATCCCAACTTGCAGTTTTTTCTGAATCCCTCCGCGTATTTACAATCATCCATTTACCCAATTGCTGATATATGGCAAGCCAATCAAAGCATTGGCGATGGCGTTGTTGAACTACATACAGGTGAATTTTACTGCCTAATTTATCGCGTTGACTATCAAGTCACTGTCACCACGCTAAATGCCGATCAATGGGCTTTTTTAAACGCCATTCAACAAGGCATGAGCTTTGGCTCGATCTGTGAAACCCTCCTCAAGATGGATGTCGGCTCGTTATTACAACAATTTATTGCGCAATCGGTGTTAGTCGATTTTGCACAAGGATTATCCACATGAAGCCTATCATCCAAAAACTGATTCATTGGGCAGGGCTGGCCGTCAAAAGCTTAGACTTTATTAGCCCTAGTGTTGACCTGATAGCTAGAGTTTGGATTGCCCGTATGTTTTGGTTGTCAGGTATGACTAAAATCAGTAGTTGGGACACAACCCTATCGCTATTTGAAGAAGAATATCAGGTGCCATTACTGTCGCCTGAATTAGCTGCCGTCTTAGCCACCAGTGTTGAACTGGCAGGCGCGACATTATTAGCCATAGGACTAGGCTCACGCGCCGCAGCAACGGCATTATTTATTTTGAATATTGTCGCGGCAATTTCCTATCCCGATTTATCAGAAGCAGGAATGAAAGACCACTATTATTGGGGTTTATTTTTAGCGTTTTTTATTGTTCATGGCGCGGGTAAGTTATCGTTTGACCAGTTAATTCGTCGCAAATTCATGTAAAAGTCTATGCGTTGTTTTTAGCTAAACTAAGTGCTAAATTCAAAGCACTTTCTTAAAACCAAGAACATCACGCCTATGAAAACCATCAATCCTACTCCAGAGGCAATCAAGCGATTTACTCAAGAAACGGTCGATAACAAAGCGATTGTTATGGTGAATGTCTTACGTTTTAAAGAATTTGCCGATTACGGTGATGGCGTAGTCAAAAACTTATCTGGACGCGAAGCCTATGCTCGCTACAGTAAAAGCGTGATGCCTTTATTATGGGAGGTGGGTGGACAAGTGTTGTGGCGTGGTGATGTTCGTAGCACATTTATTGCACCCAAAGAGGAGCAATGGGATGAAGTCTTATTGGTTCACTATCCCAACCGCCAAGCTTTTATCAACATGATTAGTTCGTCTGCTTACAAAGAAACGATGCTGCACCGAACCGCTGCCATTGCCGACTCTCGGCTCATTGAAAGCAAATCGGTGCGTTTGCCCAAAATGGTTTTAACGCTTGCGCGGCAAGTGGTGCGGATGAAACGTTTGGTATTGCCTAAGATTTAAGTGTTCAACCTATCCGAACAAACCTCTAGAACGATACCGCGTAACCAACGATGAACTGGATCAGCGTCCATCCGTGGATGCCATAGCATGGAAACAGTGATTACTGGTGTGGTGAATGGCAGTTGGAATGTGTGTACTCCCACTCTGAGATTTCCTGTATGTCGCTCGGGAACAGTCGCAATGAGGTCTGATGATCGAGCTAGGGCTATCGCGGTTGAAAATCCACCCACAATTGTGACTATATCCCTCGTTACAGCTATCGGGCGCAATGCCTCATCAACTTTATCCTTCGCAACTCCCTGTCTTGATATGCAGATATGGCGACCTACCGCATAACGGTCTAGCGTGACCTCACTCATCGCCAGTGGGTGCCCCGATCTCACGATGCCAACAAAATGGTCACGGAAAAGTGCTCGCGTGCGCAATTCAGGGCTCGTAGTGGTTTCAATAACACCAGTTTCTAAATCAACCGTTCCATCCCGTAGCGAGGTGCTTTCTTTATTGGGTTTTAGTAGGAAACATAGTCTTATTCCAGGAGCTTCCGCCTGTACACGGGCAATAATTTCCGCGCCAAAATTCTCCACAAATCCTTCACTGGTTCGTAACGTAAAGGTCTGAACCAGAGACTTCAGGTTGGATGCTTCCACGGGACGAAGCACAGCTTGTGTGTCCTGTACCAGTTGACTGACCTTATCACGAAGTTCCAGTGCTCTTGGCGTTGGCACCAAACCTCGTCCTGCGCGAACCAGCAAGGGATCGCCAGTGGTTTCTCGTAGGCGTGCAAGCGCACGACTCATTGCGGATGGACTTAACCGCAGTCGTTGAGCTGCACGCGCGACACTTCCCTCTGCAAGAACAGCATCAAGCGTGATTAATAAGTTGAAGTCTAGCGTAGTCATTTGCTCACTGTAGCACAATTATTTTGATATAGCGTCTGGTGCATGAATTAACTGCAAATGATGCGTCTTCCGCCACAACAGCCTAAAGCCTATCTTTAATTTAACTCCTTATTGAGAGTTTCCAACTAAAGAGGATTTCTTGTGAAGTCAACCATTGCCAAATCCAATCAAGAGGCTTCCGAAAGCGTGAGCCCTATTTCGATTCGCTGGATACTCACCAGCCTTTCACTCACCATGCTGCTGTCATCATTGGGTACAAGTATTGCTAATGTCGGTTTACCAACGTTGATCAAAGCGTTCAACGCTTCGTTTCAAGAAGTCCAGTGGGTCGTCCTCGCCTACCTACTTGCCATTACAACGTTAATCGTTAGTGTCGGTCGGCTGGGTGACTTAATGGGTCGCCGACGGTTAATGCTTGCAGGTCTATTTCTTTTTACTTTTGCATCTACTGTATGTGCAATTGCACCTACGCTCTCGACGTTGATTGGTTCTCGTGCTTTGCAAGGGCTTGGTGCCGCTATCATGATGTCGCTCACTATGGCATTTGTCGGTGATGCCGTGCCAAAGGAAAAAACAGGTAGTGCCATGGGCTTACTCGGCACAATGTCGGCCATTGGCACAGCACTCGGCCCTTCGTTGGGTGGTTTACTCATTGCTGGACTGGGCTGGAGATCAATATTCTTTATCAATGTGCCTTTAGGTCTGTTTGCTTTGCTTCTCGCTTATCGTTATTTACCCGTTGATCGTCAATTGCCACAGGTCAATCGTCCGCGTTTTGACCATTTGGGTACGTTATTGTTGGCGTTGACGCTAGGTGCGTATGCACTGGCGATGACTATCGGACATGGTAATTTCGGCACGATTAATTTTGTATTACTTGTTGTCGCCACAGTAGGTGTAGCACTTTTTACATTAACTGAAGCAAAAGTGAAATCACCATTGATTCGCTTAGAAATATTTAAAAATCCTGTGCTCAGCACAGGCTTCGTCACAAGCACGCTGGTTGCAACTGTGATGATGGCAACCTTAGTAGTTGGCCCTTTCTACCTATCAGGTGCATTGGCATTGGATGCCGCAAGTGTTGGTCTTGTTATGGCGGCTGGCCCCGTTGTTGCGGCAATGACGGGTGTTCCTGTAGGTCGTTTTATTGATCGCTTTGGTTCACAACGGATGACGATTATTGGTCTTTTGGGTATGGCTGTTGGTACTTTTATTTTGACGATAGTGCCTACTCGGTTTGGCGTCGTTGGTTACGTTTTGCCGTTGATTCTCATCACTTTCAGCTACGCAATATTCCAAGTATCCAACAATACCTCAGTGATGGCGAACATCGGCTCAGAACAACGTGGTGTTATCTCAGGCATGCTCAATCTTTCCCGCAATCTCGGACTGATTACGGGGGCATCGGTCATGGGAGTAATTTTCACCTTTGGTTCGGCGACCGCCAATATAACGATGGCTCATCCTTCGGCAGTAGCCGCTGGCATGCGCATGACTTTCTCTGTCGCTGTATTACTCATGGTTAGCGCAATAATCATTACCATGACAAGTAATGCAATTGCTCGCCGCGTCCTTAGCGCAAACTCATAATTGCTTAATTCTTAGCCGCATATACCTGAAAAGCATACATTTAACCATCACACTTGCGCCAATTGGGGAATGAGAAATGAAATCATCAAGTAGTCATTATTTTCGAGTGCCCGCAATACTCATTGCGTTGAGTATCATTCCAATTTTAGCGGGGATGGTTCGAGTTCATGGCGTGGTAGCTGGTGAATTGACAACTGAAAACGCCCGATTTTTCATGTCGCCAATTCCTATTATTTTTCATATTATAACTGCTAGCTTTTTTTGTATTTTAGGTGCATTCCAGTTCCCACAATACTATCGTCATCGTTGGCCAAACTGGCATCGCTTATCAGGTCGAGCATTAATTATTTGTGGGTTAGCATCTGCTTTATCGGGATTATGGATGACATTGTTTTATCCAATTCCAAGCCCTCTTCAAGGCAATTCACTTTATTATGTTCGCATCTTCGTCGGTTGCGCTATGTCAGCCTCTATTGTCCTTGCTTTAATCTCAATAATGAAACGAGACATAACATCACATCGTGCTTGGGTTATCAGAGCTTATGCTTTGGGACAAGGGGCTGGTACGCAAGTTTTAGTCTTTATTCCCTTTATGATCGCAATGGGAGAGGTGACTGGTTTTTTACGTGATATATTGATGATATCCGCATGGGTAATTAATAGCATGATTGCTGAGTTGATTATTTGGCGAAGTATCATTAGCCAACAACATTATGTGATATCGCAAACATAAACTTGTTGAGTTTTGCCGAAGATTTAAGTCATCCGCGTAGAGCCGTCATACATTTTAACGCGGCTCTCGCCACATTAACCACAGCTTTACCCCTTCTGCCACCTCTAACTCCTGCGTCACTCTAAAGCCAAAACGCTCATAAATAGCCGTGTTGCTGGCTTTAGAGTTTTCTAAATAAGCAGGCATTTGTGTACGGTCACAAATATCTAAGACAGGGCGTAACAATTTGCTACAACGCCCTTGCCCTTGAGCTTCGGGGGCAACACCCACTGCCATTAAATACCAATGTGGCTCGTGGGGATGTTGCGATTGAATTTTTTCTATCGCTCGCCAACGAGAATATAAATTTCTTAATCCTGTCACCGCCACCCAGTCGGGTAAAAAAGATAACTCTTCAGCAAGACCCAACTTCCAGCAATGTGGTGGTGACCAAAAAGCCGCACCTAAACGATCGTCGGTTGTCCAAATTTGCTCATACGGCAACGCAAAATGATCCCAATAGGCTTCAAATATACGACGAAACCGCGCGCCATAATACGCATCATGCTTCGCCAACCAAGCATACATGGGGTCGTCCCAAAAAGAGCGCGTTAAACTATCGACAATAATTTCACGGTCTTTCTTATTTGCCTGCTCTACAAACACTGATTTGGGTGCGAGGTCATTCTCACTCATTTGCCTTGCCAAAAAGTTGCCCCTTTTAATACATTTAACGCTGCGTATAACACATAATCATCTTCTGCTAAGGACTTTTCTGTGGGTGCGTCAGCTTTAACTTCTGACTTTGCAGCAGCATCTTTATCGTCAGGTAGTGCTTTATCACTACTTTGCACCGTCTGCTTGGTTTTGCTCTTTTTAATCGATTTTTTTGACGAATCCTTAATCACAGGTTCGGCACTTGGCGTGGCTACAGGCTTCGTTTGCGTGTCGTCCACCGCAGGCACCAACGTATTGGTCGCATCAGCCGCTTTGTCATTAGGATTAATTAAATGACCTTTTAAATCAGCTTCTTTAAAACCATCTGATGCTTTGGCGATTTCTAATTTTGCTGGCTCAATCAAGACATCGGGCTTAATGCCTTCCGCTTGAATAGAACGGCCATTTGGCGTGTAATAACGTGCCGTTGTCAGTTTAATGCCTTTATCTTCACTGATGGGCAAAACTGTTTGTACCGAGCCCTTACCAAAAGTCGTCGTCCCCGCAATAATGGCGCGATGATGATCTTGCAATGCCCCCGCGACAATTTCAGAAGCCGATGCCGAGCCACCATTCACTAATACCAATAAGGCAATATTCGGCAATACTTGTCCTTCTGTTGCTTCAAACTTTTCAATGCTTTCATCGGTACGCGCTTTGGTATAAACCACTAAACCTTTATCAATAAAGGCATCGACAACACCAATAGCACCGCCCAAAACACCGCCCGGATTATTGCGTAAATCTAAAATAATCCCTTTGAGGGTCGGTTGACTTTCTTTGAGTTTATTCAGAGCAGTGGTCAAATCACGGCTGGTATGTGTTTGAAACTGACTAATCCGAATGACGGCATATTCAGGGCTGAGCTGGCGGCTTTTAACACTACTGACTTCGATTTTAGAGCGAATCAAGGTTAAGTCTTTGGCCTCTTCGCCTTTGCGTTGAATGGTTAACTTCAATGGACTACCAATACTGCCACGCATAATATCGACGGCTTCACTCATGGTCATGCCTTTCACGACTTTGCCTTCCAGCTTGGTAATATAATCACCCGCCAAAATGCCAGCTTTGGACGCTGGAGTATCGTCAATAGGACTAATTACACGCAAATAACCTTCATCCATACCTATTTCTACACCGATGCCACCAAACTCACCTGTGGTTTGCGCTTTTAAATCTTGATAGTCATTTTTATCTAAATAGGCAGAATGCGGATCTAGGGCAGACAACATCCCTTTAATCGCATTTTGAAATAAAATTTTATCTTCCACAGGATCAACATAACTATTGCGAATACGCTCAAAGACATCGACAAAGGTGCGTAAATCCGTCAGTGGCAAAGCGGGTGTAGATGCTATGGGCGCAGTCACCGTTATATTATCGACGACCGATGCTGGCTGAATCTCTTCTGCCCATACTGCTTGTTGTAGAGCCAAAGCACAAACCGCCACACGCCAGACACTTTTCATAAGTTTTCCAAAAGATTTATTTTTAGCAAAGAATTTAAGTTGAACATGGTATTCGCGAATGCCGTCAACAGACAACGCATAGCTCTATTAAGTATGCAAGATTAACAGTGTTAAATGACTTCGTCATGCGTTCAAACACAACGACGAGTAGCGATATTGTTATTTTTTAAGTCGTGTTAACTGGTTTTGTCGGTATTGCTTTCCACACTCCACATAATGCCGATGCACCTAGTAAAATTTTGGACCATCAGGAAAGAAAAACCACGGTACGCGCGCTCGACAATGATAGTACAATCATCGGCATTTATTAGGAGACCAACTCAGATGCGCCTACTTGCTCTATCAACTCTCTTGCTAAGCCTTGCAGGTTGTAGCTCCCAACCTGTCATCATCAATACGTTTGAGGGTACACCTCAAGAAGTGGCGACGATCAAACCCGTCGCTTTCATTATTATTCGCAAGATTGACGACCGCAACTACTACATTAACCCTAGCAGCCTCCTGACAAAAGAGTATGAACTGGGACTCCTACCTGGAAAACACACTTTCTTGCTCGACTATGCCGATGGCACCGCCTCATCAACTAAGCAATCAGAACTTACTGTGGATGTAGCCGCTGGACATCGCTATATCATCAGACCTTCAGTATCAAAAAGTGGTTGGACTCCTTTTCTTATTGATGTGACTACTCGACCTGAGTGTTGGACTCTTTCGGTTGGAACTGGACTTGGACCCAAGAACTGCGGCTGATAGTACTGTACTGGCTGGCTACAACAAAACGTAGCCAGTCAGCAATATAGCTGGCTCATAGAAATCTCATTGCCATTATTTATCGCAGAGTTTACTCATGACCTACACTTATCTTGAACAACACATTCGCTGTATTCCAGACTTTCCGCAATCAGGTATTTTATTTAGAGATATTACCCCGTTATTACGCAATCAATTACACGCGACGATTGATGCTTTAGCAAGTTTACTCAGCGATGACGAATGGCAAGCCATTGATGCCATTGTCGGTGTCGAGTCACGCGGTTTTATTTTTGCCTCTGCTTTAGCCTATGCCAAAAACAAAAGTTTTCTGGTTGTCCGTAAACCCAAAAAACTACCGCCACCTGTGAACAGTGTCAGTTATAGCCTTGAATACGGCCAAGACACATTGGAAATGTCGAGTCAATTTGTCGGGCAACGGGTATTAGTGGTTGATGATGTCTTGGCCACAGGCGGAACATTAGCGGCAACTTGTCAATTATGCCAACAATCAGGCCACTCTATTGAACAAATGTTAATACTGATTAATCTTGCCGATTTAAACACCTTTACATGGCAAGGGCTGACACCTCGCGCGTTATTTCGTTATGGAAGTGAATAATGACACGCCCTACTTTATTAGTCTTAGCACTTGAACAAGAAAACTACGACCAAAAGCTGGATAAATTTGCCGATGAAATCTTGTACACAGGTGTTGGCAAGGTAAACGCCACCTTTGCTTTAACACAAAAACTGCTACAAATGCCTGTAAAACCATTGGTTATCAACGTCGGTTCGGCAGGCTCACACAGTTTTGATGCAGGGATTGTTGTCTGCATAACCGAGTTTATTCAGCGCGACATGGATGCACGAGCCATGGGATTTGCACTAGGGCAAACACCTTTTGAAGCTCATTCCTCAATAGAATATGGCATTGCTATTAATGATCTACCTTTAGCAACCTGCTTTACGGGTGATAGTTTTGTCACCGAAGCTCACCCACATTTTCATTTAGAAGTAATTGATATGGAGGCTTACGCCTTAGCCAATGTTTGCCAACGTTTAAATGTGCCATTTTTATGCTTGAAATTTATCACTGATGGTGCGAATGGTGAAGCGGCTGACGATTGGCAACAAGCCGTTAAACTGTCAGCCATTCAACTCAGCGCAGCTTTGAAGTTAACGTTTAGACAGTTACAAATTGAGTAAATTTGGCCTGTGATGACTAATGTCTGTCCTCAAATCACCTGTTATTGGACGCTTGGTATGTTAGTTTGATTAATAACTGTTAATCAATCATGCAGAGCAGGCCATGACAACAATCTCAAAAACACCTAGCAACATTAGCATTAAACCCTATCGCATGGACTTTGAGTTTAGCGATGCCATTCCAAGATATTGGGCATATAACGACCCATTTATGACGCATTTTGTCGGCGCACTGTCGACTTTCTTCCCTGATGGCGAACGGTTTTTTATTGACTCTGTTCGTCACTTTCGAGACAAAGTTAAAGATAACAAAGTTCGCCAACAAGAAATTGCGGGCTTTATTGGTCAAGAAGCACATCACTCCAAAGAACATGAGTCGCTCAATCTGTTTATGGAAAAGCGTGGTTTGCCAGCACTTTCTGGCGCAAAGGCAGCATTGACTTTGTTAAACTGGGGACGACGTAAATTCCCGCCTCGGACACAATTAGCCGCTACCGTCGCGTTAGAGCATTTCACTGCTATTTTGGCCAATCGACTACTCAGCCATCCCGATTTTATGAATCATATTGATGACTCCATTAAACCATTATGGATGTGGCACGCGATTGAAGAAACCGAACACAAAGCTGTTGCTTTTGATTTATATAAAGACATCAAAGGTAACAATCACAAAGAGTTAGTTTCGACGATGATCATGGCAACAGCATTTTTGGCAGCAACAACTGCACTTTATCAAGTTCGGTTTATGGCAAAAGATGGACAGTTACTGAATATCAAAAGCTGGGCATTTGGTTTGAATAAGCTATTTGGCCGTCAAGGTTTGATTAGTGGTTTAATTCCTGATTATTTAGACTTCTTTAAGGAAGACTTTCATCCGTGGGACCATGCCAATAGTGAATTAGTACAATACTGGCGTGCACGTTTAGATGCAGAGATGGATAAACTAAAATTATTGAAAGCGGCTTAGCTTCTACTACTACGCTATCGCGACTCCGCTCAGACTGCTCCCTGAGCGGAGTCGAAGGTACAACTCAACAACCCTTACTGAAACTCAACCAATACTTTGCCTGTCATTTCGCTCGGAATCGGTAAGCCCATGAGCGTTAATAAAGTTGGTGCGACATCGGATAACACACCACCCTCTCGAATCGTCGCTTTACGGCCTACATAAGCAAACGGCACTAATTCGCAGGTATGCGCGGTATGGGCTTGACCCGTTTCGTTATCACGCATTTGCTCGACGTTGCCGTGGTCGGCGGTAATTAACATCTCACCGCCTGTGGCTTTGATCGCGGTGTATAAGCGACCCAAACACACGTCTAAGGCTTCAACCGCTTTCACTGCCGCGTTAAAATCCCCCGTATGACCGACCATATCGCCATTGGCATAATTACAAATCAGCACGTCATACTCGCCCGATTGAATAGCCGCCACCAAATTATCGGTGACTTCAAAAGCACTCATTTCGGGTTTTAAATCATAAGTAGCGACTTGCGGTGATGGAATTAAAATGCGTTTTTCACCGGTAAACTCTGTTTCACGGCCACCGCTAAAAAAGAAGGTGACGTGTGCATATTTTTCCGTTTCGGCAATACGCAACTGGGTTTTGCCCATATTGCCCAAGTATTCACCCAGCGTATTCGTTAAGTCGGTGGGCTTATAGGCAACAGGCGCTTTGATGCTACTGGCGTATTGCGTCAACATGACAAAGGTGCTGAGGGCTGGACGAACACGACGCTCAAAGCCCGTAAATTCAACATCAACAAAGGCTTTGGTAATTTCACGGGCACGGTCAGCACGGAAATTCATAAAAATAACCGCATCGCCATCGGCAATTAACGCGGCTTGCTCACCTTCACCAATAATAGCAGTCGCTTTGACAAATTCATCACTCTCGCCTGCGGTATAGGCTGCTTCTAAACCTGCCAACGCGGTCGTTGCGGTACGTTCAGCCACACCTTCCGTCATTAAGCGATAAGCTTGCTCAACACGATCCCAACGATTATCTCTGTCCATCGCAAAATAACGGCCAATGATTGAGGCAATACGACCTTTACCTGTCGCACGTAACGCGGCATCGAGTTTTTCAATCGACGGTTGCGCACTTTTCGGCGGTGTATCTCGGCCATCTAAAAAGGCATGAACATAAATTCTTTGCGCGCCACGGTCTGCCGCAAGTTTTACCATTGCGTGTAAATGGTCTTCGTGCGAATGAACACCGCCTTCCGATAATAAGCCCCAAATATGGACAGCGTTATTCGTCGCAATCGCTTTATCAACGGCATCGGTAATGACAGGATTGGTAAAAAAGTCACCCTCACGAATGGCTTTGGTAATACGGGTAAAGTCTTGATAAACGATACGACCTGCGCCCAAATTCATGTGCCCGACTTCGGAGTTACCCATTTGACCATCAGGTAAACCGACATCTTCCCCTGAACCTGAAATTAAACCGTGGGCATTCTCGTCGAGTATGTGTTGCCAATTCGGCATTTTGGCGGCAGTAATGGCATTAGAATCGGAGGTATCACTATGACCAAATCCATCCAAAATAATCAACACATAAGGCTTACGCATCACAACCACTCGCTGCACAACTAAAGAAGGCGCGTATTTTAGCAGAAGTCCGTTCTCCGCCGTAAATCCTTTCATCACTGCTAATTACTTTGTATCAACAATGCCATAACGATAGATAACCTATAACTGGTTTGCCTTCATCTACTCGAATAACTTCTTCTTTATTCTCCAACACACTAAATCCTGAGTCTCGCGCCAATGAATTCAAATATGAAAGAGCATGCGCATAACGAGCAGTGTCATTTAATACAAAATTGGGGGTGGCTGCTAGCAATTCAGGTTGAGACAAAGCGTCCAAAGACTCCGTAGAAAAAGCAAAGATTCCGTTATGGCGAAGCAGTCTTTTAGCCTCGATCACCAAATCATCCAGTACACCAATATAAATAAATACGTCAGTTGCCGAAATCAAATCATAACTGGCATCAGGCTCATTGCGCATCATTGCCAACAAATCTTTGCACTCTAAACGATGGTAAATATTGAGTGAAGCTGCTTTTTCCAGCATTTTCGCAGAAAGATCCACGCCAACCATTTGCCCGACAAAAGGGGATATCACTTTCCCAAATAGCCCTGTACCACAACCTAAGTCCAGCACGTCCAACTTGTGTTCACTTAAATTGGCATGAGATTGAATGATAGATAGCAATCGAGCAGGCGTGTTGTATTGCAGATCTTTCACCAAATGAGAGTCAAATTTTTCAGCATAACCATCAAATAGATTTGCAATATACCCTGCGGGGGCTGTACTTGTCGTATCGCCTGAAAAAGCGGCAATAATATGTTGTACTGGATGATTTGGATCAATACGAAGAACTTCTTTATAAGGTGCTATTGCTTCGTGCTTTCTGTTCAATTTAACATACACATTTCCTAAGTTTTGGTGTATGTCCGCATTATCAGGCTCTAGTTTAGCGGCTTGCTGAAAATGATGTATCGCCGCCTCATTTTGGTCTAAACTCATCAATGAAACAGCGATATTCACATGAATTGCTGCGTCATTAGGTGATAACTGCAACATTTTTTGGAACAAGCGAATAGTATTTTGATAGTCTTTTGCGGCAAAATAAAAATCGGCTCGCTCAAAAATAAAATACTCGTCAGTAGGCAATGCCAACATTGCCTTATCTAAAATTTCTTTGGCGTGCTGAGCGTCTCCCTGCTCTTGAAATATGCCAAACAAGGCTCGATAGGCAAAACCAAACTCAGGGTCACTCTTTATCGCATGACGATAATGCTCAATAGCTCGTTGAGAGTCACCTTGCTTTTTAGCAATATTGCCCAGCATAAACTGTACGTCAGCATTCTCGGGTGAAATAGACAGGGCTTGGTGCAAGTATTGGGCTGCGTCATCTATAGAGCCTTTCTCATGTAAAGCAAATCCGATGGCAATCAATCCTTCATAAAATTGTGGTGATAAACTGAGCGCTTGACGATAATATTCTATAGCTTGCTCTAAACGCTCTTCGCGTACACACAAATCACCTTTTTTCTTCAAGTCCAAAGCTAAGTCGTGATTCTTAGATCGCGTATTATTACTAAAGAATTTTTTTATTTTAGCAAACATCGGTATTACTTCCATTATTTGAGTCATTTGTGTAGCCGCTATTATAAGCACTAAAGCATAAAACCACTGAGCACACGCAAGGGAAAATACACACCAGAACAATAAGTTATCGTTCTGGTGTTGCTCAAAACCGTATTACCAACATGAGCGGCATCTACTTTCTTTCACGCCAAAAACAAATTAATCGCATCCGCCACTGCAACAGAATCCTCCAACTGCGGATAATGGCCTAACTGCGGCAGCCATTGTAATTTGGCGGTAGGAATTTCTTGAGCCAATTTTTCGGCAATCGCGGCAACGGCAACAGGGTCTTTTTGACCCCATAAAATTAACACAGGAATATCTAAACGTGTCAGTGGTGGAATCCAGCGATGGCTAAAACGATAACGCTCTTCGATATAACTAATCGTTTGTGCCAAGCGCGCTTTGCCTTGGCGATAACTCATTAACGCCCACATCGCTTCTAGCTCATTATTTAACACAGGTTTGCCCAAAATCTTTTTCAATTGCGCTTTAAAAATCAACTTAGACGATAATTTGGCAAAAATAGCACCAAACGGCGAACGCAATAATTGCTGTGATGGTGTCAGATGCGCCAATTCAATATGGACACTACCATTCATCAATAACACCGATTGAATAGCAAAACCTAAGAGCTTTTTTTCACGGCGCGCCAATAACTCACAAGTCACCGTCGTACCCATATCGTGAGCAATAATTTTCACGCGTTTAATGCCCAACTGTTTCACTAACTGCTCAACAATATCTGCTTGCTCAAACAACGAGTAACTGTGATTTTTAGGCTTTTCCGACAAACCAAAGCCGATAAAATCAAGGCAAACCATACGTTTATCGTCACCCAATAACGGCCACAAAGAATGCCAATCGTAAGAACTGGAAGGAAAGCCATGTAAAAACAACACCGCGTCTGAACTTGTGCCACCTATATCACGATAAAAAATCTCGACGCCACCAATAGTGCAAGTTTTGCCACGCGTTTGCCAAGCCACAACATTCGCAGGTAGTTTACTCATGGCTTTCCTCGTCATTAATGATGGATGATTGAAATTTGATTTTTTGGTGAATAAAAATAAATGACTGGACTTCGACTCCGCTCAGCCAACATAAATGCTCCCTGAGCGGAGTCGAAGGGAAAACTTACGCAACTACTTAACCACCAAACTAATGCCCCACGCATCCAAATAACCAATTTCTTCATCTAAATCAGCTTGAGTTAATGGATGAGCCGTCAGCCAGTTATCGGGGAATTGCAGCAAAAACAGCAGGCCATCGGTACTTAATTTCACTTCAGGCAACGGCATTGCACTCCGACTATGATGCAACAACACCGATAACCGCAACAACACACAGACGTAAAACAACGGTAACCCACCGCTTTTAATCAGTTGCAACTTTTGTTCCTCACGGACTTTACGGCGATGGCAGCCCACTAATAACGACAGTTTTTCTTGGTCGGCATGAGAAAAACCCGCGACATCGGAATACTGCACTAAATACGCGCCATGTTTGTGATAACTGCTATGCGAAATCGCCAAGCCAATTTCATGGAGTAAGGCTGAACGACGCAATAAATCTTGGTCTTCTTCGTCTAAACGTAATAAATGCTCAACTTGGTGATAAAAAGTATCCGCTGTTTCAAGCACACGGTGTGCTTGCTTATTATCGACATGATGACGAGCCAGCAAAGCGTGGGCACTACGGTCACGAATATCTTCATGACTAAAACGACCAAGCATATCGTACAGCACACCTTCACGTAACGCGCCATCAGAATAGGTCATAACGTCCAGCTCAAGCTCATCAAACACCGCTTGTAAAATGGCATAACCTGCGGGCAGTATCGAGCGACGGTCTTCTTTTAAACCTGAAATACTCAACTCGTTGACGTGTTTGAAACTCAGAATTTTTTCACGAACCTGTTTCAGGCCTTCCGCAGTAATACAGCCTTCAGCGTTCGCCCAACCATTCTGCGCCATAATTTGCCGCGCGGCTTTAATCGTGCCGCTTGAGCCAACGACCGACTGCCAACCTAAAGCCCGATAGGCACTGGCAATTACCATGACCTCTTGACGAGCGGCCATCGTCGCCTTATCAATGGCTTTGACAGTAATTTGACCATCCGCAAAAAAACGTTGGGTATAAGCGACACAACCCATTTGCAAAGACTCTGTCGCTAAAGGCTCAAAGTCTTCGCCAATAATAAACTCGGTCGATCCACCACCAATATCAACCACTAAACGCCGCCCCTCATCGGCGAGCGTGTGCGACACACCCAAATAGATTAAACGGGCTTCTTCGCGCCCTGCGACGATTTCAATACGCTTTTTGAGAATACGTTCGGCTTGTTCAATAAATGCCGTGGCATTATTGGCTTGGCGTAAGGCATTGGTGGCGACAATACGCAAATATCGATGAGGAATGGCTTGTAAACGTTGGGCGAAACGCGCTAAACACGCTAATGCTCGCGCTTGGGCATCGGCAGTCAGGTTATTGTCTTTATCTAAACCTGCTCCGAGCTGCACTTTTTCGGAAAGGCTATCGACACGGCGCACTTCGCCATGATCCAAACGGGCAATCGCCAAATGGAAACTATTCGAGCCTAAATCAATTGCAGCCAATAAGCTGTCTTCGGGGAGCGTACGGTTCATTATCATCCTACTATTTACAATGCGACTAACACGGCAACGACCGTATTTTTTCATAAGTCTACATTTGTTCTATATGTTAATTGGCAAAAGCTTCTATACTAACGTCACTTTGTGAAACTGATATAGCAGCTTTAGTCGTGCAAAAAAAGCCTATGAAGCTGTTATTATTTTGTCTTTATCTATTTGGAGAGTTTCATGGCTAGCCCATTGATTGTGAATACCACCGATGCTGAGTTTGAAGCAGACGTATTAAACGCCGATGTTGCGGTATTAGTTGACTACTGGGCACCGTGGTGTGGTCCATGCAAAATGATCGCTCCGATTTTAGATGACTTGGCCAGCGAGTATGAAGGCCGCGTAAAAATCGTCAAAGTCAATGTGGACGAAAATCCAGCAACTGCTCAAAAATTCGGCGTTCGAGGCATTCCAACGCTCAGTTTGTTCAAAGGAGGCCAAATTGCAGCAACAAAAGTGGGTGCTTTGGCAAAATCCCAATTGACAGCCTTTTTAGATTCCAATATATAATACACCCTCAAGGCGACTCTTATTCTTTAGGTCGCCTTTTCGTCCAACGCAAGCCGCTCTGTTAGCAATATCCCTCAAAAAACTTTGTCAACAGCGCAACTAATATCCTCTACGTTATATAAATATTGGTTGATGATGGCGGTGTGCGAGCATTTTTCGCATTCTCTCTTTTGCAGCATCCTTTCTATGAACCTGACCGAACTTAAAAAGAAACCTATCGCTGAATTGGTACAACTCTCCGAGCACATGAACTTAGACAGCATGGCTCGCAATCGCAAGCAAGATATTATTTTTGCCATCTTGAAACGCCACGCCATGAACGGCGAAGAAATCTATGGCGATGGTGTTTTAGAGATTTTAAGCGATGGCTTTGGTTTCTTGCGTTCTTCCGAAGGTTCGTATTTGGCAGGCCCTGACGATATTTACGTCAGCCCTTCGCAAATACGCCGTTTTAATTTGCGTACTGGCGATACCATTGCAGGCACGATTCGGCCACCCAAAGAAGGCGAACGCTATTTTGCCTTGTTAAAGGTCAATCATATTAACTATGATTCTCCCGAAAATGCCCGCAATAAAATTCTCTTTGAAAATCTCACTCCGCTCTTTCCAACATCACGCTTAATACTTGAATTAGGCAACGGCTCAACCGAAGACTTAACCGCGCGTGTTATTGACTTGGTTGCGCCGATTGGTAAAGGTCAACGCTCATTGATTGTTGCACCGCCAAAAGCGGGTAAAACCATTCTCTTGCAGAATATTGCTCATTCGATTGCCCGTAACAATCCTGAAGTGCATTTGATTGTGTTGCTGATTGATGAACGGCCAGAAGAAGTGACGGAAATGATCCGTACGGTGCGTGGTGAAGTGGTTGCCTCCACCTTTGATGAGCCACCCGCACGTCACGTTCAAGTGGCCGAAATGGTTATCGAAAAAGCCAAGCGTTTAGTTGAGCACAAAAAAGATGTCGTCATCTTGCTTGACTCCATTACCCGTTTAGCCCGAGCTTACAATACCGTGATTCCTTCTTCTGGTAAGGTGTTAACGGGTGGTGTTGATGCTCATGCCTTAGAACGTCCTAAGCGTTTCTTTGGTGCGGCACGTTCGATTGAAGAAGGCGGCTCATTAACCATTATCGCCACCGCTTTGGTTGAGACAGGCTCAAAAATGGACGAAGTGATCTTTGAAGAATTCAAAGGTACGGGTAACCATGAAGTGCATTTAGACCGTCGCATTGCTGAAAAACGTGTTTTCCCTTCGATTAATATCAAAAAATCAGGTACACGTCGTGAAGAGCGTTTGATGCCCGAAGATGAATTGAAAAAAGTATGGATTCTGCGCAAGATTCTTCATCCTATGGACGAAATTGCTGCTATTGAATTCTTGTTAGATAAGATGAAAGACAGTAAAACCAATGATGAATTTTTTGAAGCGATGAAACGTAAGTCGTCTTAAAAATTTGCAGTCATAAAAAAGCGCGAATCAATCGCGCTTTTTTATTGGTATTTAGTAGAAAAAGACCACCAAAAAACAAAAAGCCTTGCTGATTAAGAAAGGCTTTTTACCTACAGAAGCTAATTTAACCTTAAACAATCCGCGTTTTTGGCTCTACCGCCAAAGGTGATTCAATTACCGTGGCTTTACTTTCTTCCAGAGACTCTTGAGCCTCTGCTTTAATATTTTTCTGAATAATTAACTGATCTTCTAAACCTTCAAACGCACTGGTGGCTAATTCGCCCACTTCTTGGTTAACACGGCGAATCGCTTCATAGACTTGGCCAAAGCTTTTATTCCACAATTCATCACGCTGCTCAGGCTCGACATTTAATAAGCCATTTTTCTCTAATACCGCAAAAGGTAAATCGGCAATGGTTTTATGAATCTGCTCAACCGAAGTCGCGCCCTGATCAATGGCTTGCTGTACCAAATCTTTTAAGGCTTCTAAACGCGTTAAAATTTTGCTCATAATGGTATTTTCCTCACACGACGAACGCCCCATCACATGAACCATGATAGGGCGACAAGGGAGACTTACGCGCTATGCGCTACCTAAGTCTTGATAACTACGCAGCAAGCCGACTAATAAACGACGGTAGGCGCGATTTCGACATTGGCACAATTTCCGCTGCTTTAGCAACTACTGAATCAGCCATTGCCTCAACTTTCGTACCAAATGGTAAAGAGTATTTAAAAATACGCTTCACAACAGTAGAGAACTGTTTAGGGAATGAACCTGTGTTGTAGTGTTGGCCATAACGTGCACAAATTTCTTGTACTTTAATCGACATTTCGGCGTAACGCATACCTGGGACATCAGGGAACATATGATGTTCAATTTGGTGGCTCAAATTACCTGACATGTAATGCAACAGTTTACCACCCGACAAATTGCTCGAACCACGCAATTGACGTAAATACCATTGGCCACGCGTTTCATTGACCAAAATTTCTTTCGGGAAAGTCTCGGCATTTTCAGTGAAATGGCCACAGAAAATAATCGAGAAAGTCCAGAAGTTACGGATCAAATTAGCCGTGAAATTACCTGTAATCACGGGCAAAAACATCGGGCCAGCAATCAACGGGAAAAACACATAATCTTTAGCAAACTGTTTACGCATTTTGGCAAAAATCGGCACAAACTCTTCTTTAACTTGGGCAAAGGTTTTTTCTTTGCTCAATAGCTTTTCCAACTCTAAAGACTGTAAAGCCAATGTCCATTCAAAAGTCGTTGCCAAAACAGCAGCCGCAATCGGATTGATTAAAAAGCGCGGCTCCCACTTTTGCTCAGGAAACAAACGCAGTAAACCATAACCAATATCATGATCCATCTCACGGACATTGGTATAGGTATGGTGCATATAGTTATGAGTGTGTCTCCAGTTGTCAGCCGTACAGACGGTATCCCACTCATAGGTGTTACCACGTAAAGTCGAATCATTCATCCAGTCGTATTGACCGTGCATGACGTTATGACCAAGTTCCATATTCTCAACGATTTTAGATACGCCTAATAACGCTGTACCTGCTAACCAGAATGGGGGCAACCAACCGAGCATCAATGAACTGCGGCCTGCAATGTCGGTATAACGAACAAAGTTACGCACGCCATAAATATAATCGGCTTCTTTTTTACCCAATGAGGCCATTGTCTCTTTACGCAACGCGTCTAATTCTGCACCAAAGGCATTGATTTCTTCAGCACTTAAAGCACGGCTTTTGCTATTGATGTTGTTGATAGTAGTCATGATAATTCTCGCTCAATAAAAAATTTGGTTTTGACGTCAGGGTCTGGCTTAAATATCTAACACCACTGCGCTTAATGGCTCAGTCACACAAATACGAATTTGCGTATTTGGTTGGTCATCAATCGCACCTGTCACTAAATCACGCACTACACCTGAGACTTTGGTGCAGCTACAGGTTTTACACATCCCAATACGGCAACCATAAACAGGGCGTGCACCTGCATCTTCCGCACTTTCTAACAAACTGGCTTTACTATTGAGCAACACTTGTTGGCTACGACGTAAAGTAATTTCCATTTGATTGGCGGGTACATCGGTGTTGATGGTGGCAAAACCAAACACTTCTTGCGTCAACTGTTGGCTAATGCCTTTTTCTGCCCACACTTTGCTGACTGCGCCCATCAAGCCTTGAGGGCCACAGATATATGTTGTACGGTCAGTATAATCAGCACACACCGTTGATAATTGTTGTGGACTAAAACGACCTGCATCACCTGCGGACGCTAAGGCATAATGTAATTTCAATGACGGATGTTTAACCGCTAACTCCACCATTTCATTACCAAAGGCCAAGTCTTTATCGGTATTGGCGTAATACATCACTGTCACATCTAAATTGGCTTGGCGCTTTAAGGCTTCAACCAAGATGCTATAAATTGGTGTCACACCGCTACCACCTGCAATCAACAACATTTTGCTAGGCAAAGTCGCAGGTAACACAAAATCACCACCCACATCACCCAACTCAATAACATCACCTACGCTTAAGTTATCGTGCATCCAGTTAGACACTTTGCCCTGTGGTTGACGCTTGACGCCAATTTCGATAACACTGTCAGTTGGCGCGCTAACCAAGCTATAGCAACGCTCACGGAAGCTGCCATCAATCATCACTTTCACAGTAACAAACTGACCCGCTTGAAAGGACTTCCAATGTTGATTTGGTTGCAGAACAAAACGTTTAATGTCTGAAGTTTCATCGCTAATAGAGACTACTTTTGCCATCACCCGACTGACGGTTAACATCGAGTCAACATGCGACAAAGCAAAATCAAGCCAATCCTCTTTTACGAACTTGCCGACAACACGATTGATAATAGGGTTAAGTGCTGACATGATCGAAACTCCAAACTAAACATAGTGAACATCTGTGCACTAAATATAACTGATTTAAAAACTTAGTCAACACTTGTACACTAATTTTTTTATTATTCTTTCACTTAGCAGCACCAACCAAACCACAAAAACAACACAACCAATTGATTAATAGAAACTTATTAAATTAAAATAGGCTAAAAAACAGTGCACAAACAACAAAACAGTTGATTTCACTCATCTAATAAATGCATTTTCTTTGGCGAAAGTCCGAGTTTTTTGGTAGGATTAGTGAACACATGTAGCAAACGAAGAACACCCTATGACTATTCGTGACGACCGCAAACAGCACACGCGACAAACCTTACTGGATGCCGCCCTTAAACTTATGGGTGATGGTCGTAGTTTTGTCAGTATTAGCTTGCGTGAAGTGACGCGTGAAGCAGGTGTCGTACCGACCGCCTTTTATCGTCATTTTAAAGATATGGACGAGTTAGGTTTAGCCGTAGTCGATGAAGTGACGTTAAGCTTGCGTCGTTTATTGCGTGAAGAACGACTGAAAGCCCAAGGTGCAGGACATATTGCGATTCATAGCTCGGTGATGATGTTCTTATTATATGTGCGTCAAGAGTCGCGTTATTTTGACTTTTTAGCGCGTGAACGTTTGAGTGGTTCCACAAAAATCCGCGAAGCGATTCAACGAGAAATGAATCATTTAGCCAATGATTTAGTGACAGACTTTCGTCTATTTCCCGAAATGCAAAACTTACCCACTGAAGACCTGAGCATGATTGCCAACTTGGTCGTGAACACCGCTATTAATTGGTGTGGTGAAATTTTGTCCTTACCCGCCGAACAAGTTCGTCTGCAATACGAATTAAGTCTACGCGCAGTTAATCAATTACGACTCATTTTTGTCGGTGCCATGCACTGGCGTAGCAGTCAAAGCCCTGTCGCTAAAGCCGTTTAATTGCACTACCCCGCTTAGGTGGGGTTATTACTACTTCATATAACCATTACAGTCATGAAAACTCTGGCTATAAATTAGCTTATTCTAGTATTTTCTCTAGAATACAGAATAGTGTATAAAGAAGATCAACTAAAATTAGCGCAACCGTATTTTAAACTATCAGGGAAAGGCTCTATGCGTTTTCATTCTCTTTATTTAGCTATAGCAGTCGTGGCCGCAACACCTGCGTTTGCTGATGGCGTGTTACAACAAGCTGAAGCTTTAATTAATTTGCAACGTGCCTCCCAAGCGTATGACCTACTTGCTCCTTTAGAAGATGATAGAGCGGGTCAACCTCAATACGATTATTTATTAGGTTTATCATTACTCGAAATGGGTGAAGCGCATACCGCTATTTTTGCTTTTGAACGCTGTCTTTCTGTAGAGCCCAAAAATGGCCCTTGCCGCGTACAAATGGCGCGTAGTCATTTAGCCTTAGGCGAAACACCCAATGCCCGTGCCGAACTTGCCACCATTAGCGAATACAATCCCCCCCCCGAAGTGCAACAATTGGTCGCCCGATATTTAGGCGCAATTAACACCCTTGAGCAGCAACAGCAACGGCGCATTAGTGCCTATGCCCTAGCAGGCCTTGGCTACGATAGCAATATTAATAGCGCGCCTGATGATGCAAATAAAGTGGCATCGGCACTGCCTTCTGCATTTGGCAATAAAGGATCCTCTATACCAACATCTAATGACTCAGCCTATGCCAATCTTGCCGCAGGAGCCAGTCTGGTTTATAAAGTTTCGACCAATGTCGTGACAATGGCCGACATTAATATGCAAGCGCGCACAGTCGATGCCGACCACAACTTAGACTATCAAGCCGTTGATAGTAATCTTGGTGGCTCTTTTAACCTCGAAACATTTCAGTTAGTAACCAAATTGCAAGGCCAAAAAATGTGGCTTGACGGCAAAAGCTACCGCGATTTAACGGGTGGCTTGTTGCAAATTCAAGGGACAGTTGGTGATGGCCAAATGGCTCTTTTTACCCAGCTTAGCCAAATGCGCTACGACACTCAATCAGCCCGTGATGCTAATCGTCAAAACACAGGTATTGCTTATTCACAAGCCGTTGATACTCATTACAGCCCGTCATTTTATGTCAGTATTTATGGCGGGTCAGAAGCAGTTACAGACAAAACATTTGAACGGTTCAGTCAATCCTTCAAAGGCTTGCGTTTAGGCGGAGGTTTGTCATTAACCACCAATTTAAGCCTGAACACTCAATTAAGCTATGAAACTCGTGATTACAACAAAGACTCTTATTACGCAGGGATAACTTTGCCAGGAGCTTCTTTCCCTACTGTTTATCGTGACGACAAAGAAAGCAGCATCGGCATAAATGCAAATTGGCGAATAAACAAACAAATCTCGTTCATACCTAGCTATACTTACGCTAACAACAATTCCAATATTCCCTTCAGTGACTACAATCGTCACGTCGTGAGTGTTGATTTACGCTTTGATATGTAACAGGGAGGCAACTCATCATGGTCAAGAACTCTACTTATGTAAAACCAGCCCTTTTAAGTGGCAGAGGTTTATTAGCGACTTTTGTTGGCTTATTGCTGACAGGGCAAGTGCTGGCCGAAACCGCTGGACGCGTTAATTTTGTCGTTGGCGAAGTCTCTGCTATTAGTAACGACGGTAGTCGCCGTGTCTTAGGCCGAGGCGATTTAGTTAACAGCGGTGAACGCTTAGAAACAGGCAAAGGCCGACTGCAAATTCGCTTTACTGATGGTAGCTTTATCTCGCTACAACCCAATACCGTCTTTGGCTTAGATAATTACGCCTTTAATAAAGCCAAACCCAACGAGGGCACGCTGTTATTTAATTTTATTCGGGGTGGGATGCGTACTGTCAGTGGTGCGATTGGTAAAGTGAATCGTAATAACTACCGTGTGCAAACGCCTGTGGCAACGATTGGTATTCGCGGTACTAGTTATGCTGCAGAACAGCAGCCTAATGGACGCTTATTACTGACGGTCAGCAAAGGCATGGTTAACATTAGTAATGATTTCGGCAGTGGTAATGTTTCCACAGGCCAAACCTTTCAAACCACCAAAGACAAAGCCCCAGAATCTGCACCTGATGGTGTTTCGGTGAGTGCACGGGCAAGCGACCCTGAAAGCAAAGAACAACAAAAAGAACAAGCGAAAGAAACCGCAAGCAACAGTGACGACAAAAAACCAGATATTGCTATTGGTGACCAAGTGTCAGAAGATGGCAACCCCTTATTTGAAAGCTTTATTCAAACCACTGACGGCATCCCTCGTTTAAGTAGTTTTGGCAGTTTATTAAAAGGAACATCGGGAGTCAGCATTTATCCCAATGTCCTCGCTGCTTACGACAGCGTTTCTGAAAATGGTCTTGAAGTTGGTAATTTAACGCGTTTAATTAGCACTAACGAAACAGGTGATGTCGCAAGTGGCAAACTGATTTTAAACACCCGCAATGGCCTTAAAAGCCTTAATTTTGCCAATGTCAAACAATTCGGCAGCTTGTCTTTGGGTGAATGGACGGATGGCACCGCCGCTTCTGTTGATGCGTATTTACACGAAGGCAGCCTAACCCTCAGTAAAACCCAATTTATCCCTTATATTGTTGGTGTGACTGCGGAGAAAAATCTGGGTAACAACGCCAAAGTGAGTTATGTTTTAGTAGGCAATACACCTGTTCGCGCAGGATCAGGCGTCAACTTAGCAACAGACATGTTGACTAAACTAAATATTGACATTGATTTGAATCTTATTCCACTCGTCTCTATTGATATGGGTTTAACCTTAGCCAACGTTGGTTATACCGCGCAACTCACTGACAAACAAATTGATGTCAGTCTTGATAAAAAACTCAGTGGCTTCGTACTTAACGGCACGGGTGATCAGTTTTTTGCTCAAAGCACTGACAGCAGTTGTGCCAACAATCAATGTCCAGTCAATTTGTCTGCTTTCTTTTCCAGTAGCGATTTGGGTGTCGTGTACGAAATTGAGCGTTTAAATAATACGACTATTGGCGGTGTTGCTGCACTATCAGGCACTGAAACCACCATTACTAGCACTATTCCTAGTGCAACTCGCTTAGACTCCAGTTTGACAGGTGTGTATAGCGCGTTTTTCTCAACCAACACACAACTTGCAACATCTAAACAAACGCAATTAGCGGCGGTCTTTGACAGCTCAACAGCTAAACTGCTATCCGCTTTCCATGTCAGCAATAACAATGGTGAACTCGCTGTTGCTGACGAATATGCGCCTATTAAAACCGTCAGTAGTAATGCCGCTACCAGCAGTGATGTCGGGCATTTTGCTAAGGTATTATCTTGGGGTGCATGGTCTAATGGCGCGGTCGTCTTAGGTTTAACACCAAATCAAGCCAGTAACACTCAATCGTTAATAGGCAACAGCAATATTCACTATTTGATTGGCTTACCAACCGCCGCCAGTGCTATACCTCAAACAGGATCCGTGACTTATAGCTTGGTTGGCGGTACAAACCCTAAAGCGATATTTGGCACACTGGGTACGGGTGATACTGTTATTTCTGCGGCTGATACAGGTAGTATCAACGCCAATAGCAATCTTGTGGTTGATTTTGCCAGAGCCAATGCTAGTCTCAATTTAGGCATTGATGGCTTGACCAAAGCAGGGGTCTTAAGTGGCATTAATCTAACAGGTTCAACGGCTCTTACTGGCTCTGACTTAAACTTTAATAGTCTTAGCGTGAGTGCAATCACCAGTAACGGAACGGCATTAGGATGTAATAGTTGTACTGGCACGGCAACAGGCAGCTTTTTTGGTGCTGTTAACGCCATTGGCACAACTGGCGTTTCTGCACCTCAAGCGGTTGGTTTAACCTATAATGTTTCAGGTACTGTACAAGCAGGGCAAACCCCTACATCTGTAGGCATTAATGGCGCAGCCGCATTTGGCAACGCCATTGTCACTCCTGCAGCAGGCGGTTAATGGCCGTTGGGTCTGACAAAAAGCGTGGCTTAGGCCGCGCTTTTTTATATGTCATGGATTAACCGTATTTCGCCTTTTTCGACTACAATTGGCCATAGCGTAGCCAAAAAAGCGATTTAAAATCGTTCAAAATTTATTTTCAGGGAAAGAACCCTATGCGTTTTCAAAGCATTTACTTAAGCCTAGCACTGGCGATGGCAACTCCCGTTAACGCAGATGAAGTGCTGCAAACAGCAGAAGCCCTCATCAAAGGTCAACAACATATTCAAGCCTATGATTTGCTTTCGCCTTTAGAAGATGAACGCGCGGGCGATCCTAATTATGATTACTTATTAGGCATGGCTTTTTTAGGTGTCGGCGAACCTACGCGTGCCGCTTTTGCATTTGAACGCTGTTTAGACGTTGAACCCAATAATGGCCCTTGTCGGGTGCAAATGGCGCGCACTCATATCGTACTGGGTGAAACGCCCAACGCCCGTAATGAACTACAAACCATTAAAGACTTTAACCCTCCTCCCGAAGTCGAAAATCTGGTTTCTCAATACTTAGGCGTGATAACTCAAGTTGAAAAACAGCAACAACGCCATATCAGTGCTTTTGCACAACTGGGTTTGGGTTATGACAGCAATATCAACAGTGCTACGGAAAACTCCAGAATCGCCCTGCCCTCTGCTAGTGGCAGCCAAGTTTTTTTAACTGTACCCAATAGCGAAGACAGTGCTTTTTTAAAACTCCAAGCAGGTTCAGGCATTCAATATAAATTTAGCCCAAAGCTCACTGGCTTAGCAGATATCAGCGTCCAGCAACATAGTGTGCTGGATAATCATGCTTACGATTACGCCACACTGGATACCAGTGCGGGTGGTTTGATGAGTTTGAATAACAACGTCCAAGTTCAAGGCAAACTGCAACTACAAAAAATGTGGCTGGATGGTGAAGCCTACCGTGATGTCACAGGCGTACTTGCTCAAGGCCAATATGCGATTCGTGACAATAGCCAACTCGCTGTTTTTAGCCAATTAAGCCAACTGCGCTACAACACGCAAACAGCGCGTGATGCCAATCGTTTAAATCTAGGCTTGGCTTACTCGCAAGCCCTTGAAATGAAATACAGCCCTTCGTTTTATAGCAGTCTTTACACAGGTCAAGAATCCGCTAAAAACAGCCAATTTGACTACTTTAGCCAGTCATTTTTAGGGCTGAGAATTGGTGGCAATCTGGTTTACAACAATACAATTCGCGTCAATGGTCACTTGAGTACCGAAACACGTAATTACGATGCTATTAATGGCTTCTTACCGTTTACCAGCAAACGTAAAGACACCGAAACCAATCTTAATTTAGGCTTAACGTGGTTAATTAAACCTCAACTATCGTTACAGCCGAACTACACTTATAGCAATAATAACTCCAACCTGCCGATTAATGACTACACGCGTCATATCGTTAGTGTTGATTTACGCTTTGATATGTAACAGGGAGGAGCACTATCATGTTTCAGACATCTTTTTCTCAATCGGCATCTATCCCTTTACTGAATGCTAAAGGCTTGTTGACGGTGATGGTGGCGACTCTTTTTTCAGGGCAAGCCCTTGCGGAAACGGCTGGCCGTGTCACCTTTATTACAGGCGATGTGGTTGCTATTAGTAGCGACGGTAATCGCCGTACCTTAACCAAAAGTGACCTCGTTAATAGTGGCGAACGCTTAGAAACAGGCAAAGGTCGTTTACAAATACGCTTTACCGATGGCAGTTTTATTTCTTTACAGCCTAATACCGTGTTTGGCTTAGACAATTACACCTTTGCTCGCGCTAAACCCAAAGAAGGCTCATTACTGTTTAGCTTTATACGCGGCGGTATGCGCACAGTGAGTGGGGCGATTGGTAAAGTCAATCGCGCTAATTACACGGTAAAAACGCCTGTAGGCACGATTGGTATTCGTGGTACGGGTTATGTCGCTACGCAAGAGCCAAATGGCCGCTTATTACTCACCGTCAATAAAGGCATGGTTAATGTCAGTAATGACTTTGGTAATAGCAATATCCAAGCTGGTCAAACCTTCCAAATAGAGCCAAATAAAGCCCCTGAACCTGCACCTCAAGGGGTTGCCGCCGAAGTGCTGGCAAACAAACCTAGCCCACGCGCTCCTGATCCTACGGACAATGAAGAAGATGAAGAATCACGACTCCCCGAAGAGTTAAACTTAGGTTTCGCCGATGATGGCAATGCGCCTAATTTTGCCGCAGGTGACCAAACGAATGATGAAGGTCAACCGAATGCCTCGCTTTTTCCCTTTGTCATTCAAAGTGTGGATGGTGTACCACGCCTAAGTAGCTTTGCCAGTTTGTTAAAAGGCTCATCTGGTTCGTTAGTGACCAACAATGTCTTAGCCGCCTTTAATACCGTCTCCACTGATGGGCAAAGTGTCGGTAATTTAGTTGGTTTAATTGCTACCACAGGCACTAACGATGTCAGCGATAGCGCATTGCTGTTAGATGCCCGCCGCCTCACTAATCCCTTGCAGTTTTCGGGTGTCAAACAAATCCGTTCTTTGTCATTTGGCGAGTGGACAAATGGCCAAGCTTACTTTGTCGATAACTCGCTCAATATTACGGGGCTGAGTTTATCCGCCAGCCAATTTATGCCCTATATTGTCGGCACGATGGCAAGCAAAGACTTAGGCAATAATCAGCGTATTAGTTACTCTTTAGCTAATACCAGCGATGCCACACCTGCGCGTGCTGGGAGCAGTGTCGGTCAATTAACTAAACTTAACATCAGTATCGACCTAAATTTAGTACCGCTCATCAGTGCAGATTTGGCCGTTAGCATCGACAATACCAACTACACCGCCAGCGTGCAAAATAAAGCCATCATCCTGAGCTTAGACAAAAAACTCACGAGCTTCGCTTTAAATGGTACGAGCGATAACTTCTTCGCAAGTAGCAGTGACAATAACGGCAGCATTTGTGCCAATAATGGCTGCCCTGTGAATTTAGCGGGATTTTTCTCGGGTGTAGATTTGGGTGCAGTCTATGAAATTAATCGTGCTAATAACTTAGCCTCAATTGGCGGTGTTGCTGTATTAACGGCAGGAGTACCTTCGACGATTGAGCTACCAAGTAACCGCCTACCATCAACACTCACCAACAGCTATACCGCCCTGTTTAGTAATAATGCAGGGATTAATATTAGCCCGAATCCTGTCAGCCAATTAGCGGCCGTTTTTGATAACAATACTGGCGGATGGCGATTAGGATTTCATACAACCGCCAATAATGGTGTAGCCTCAGCTCTTGATATTTATGGTCTGACGACTCAATCAACGGCTAGTGCCAGCCAAATCACTCACGTTGATAAAACGTTAACATGGGGTGTTTGGAGTAATGGCCATGTGGATGTTAACGACCCCGTACAAGACTATTTATTGACGGGTCAGCAGCAAATTCACTATATCTTAGGTATCCCAACCAGCGCAGCCGCGATTCCGAATACCGCAGCAGTTCATGCGTTATATGCCTTTCAAGGTGGCACAACACCGACTGTTAACGCCACAGGTATCACGGCGAATATCGCCAATAGCAGTTATCTTGATGTTGACTTTGGTACGAATAAAGCCGTACTTAATTTAGATCTCAACTTAGTAGAAAGTAGTCAGTCTTATGTTTTGAATGCAACGGGGCAAACGACGTTAAATCGGTTGACTAATGCGGGAGCATTTAATTTTGACAATCTCAGCGTCAAATTAGGCGCAGGCAATCCTTGTAATACCTTAGGCTGTAGCGCGTCAGCCTCGGGCTTTTTAGCAGGGAATACGGCTGACTGGGCGGCTCTTAATTATCGTATCAATGCGGTGAGTTCGACAATTAACAATGGTTTGTTTATTACCACTGAAGGTGTGGCGGGCTTTAAGTATGACCCTAACGCTACTGCTCCTGTTTCTACGCTTGCCGATGTGCCAAATGACACCTATCGGGCATTACTGACTAAGCAAATCAATAACAACCCTGAAATTTCGGTAACCCAAACAGCCGAAGACTATATCAGCGCAACATTTGACCCAAATACGCTTGCATGGCAGTTAGGTGAAGTTGACAGTGAGGGGCTAGTTCCCGCTTACGGTTTAGTCAATACGCCAACTGCATCCTCCGTTGCCGAAGTGACGCACTATAAACAAACTTTATCTTGGGGACGTTGGCTCAATACGGACGTGCTTTATGGCGATGCCAATAAGTCAATCACCTTAGGCGCGAATGATAATGTTCATTATATGATTGGTGATCCGACGATCACCCTTCCCGACACAACAGCCATTGTCAGTTACCATTTCATCGGCAGCACCACGCCGACAGGCACACTGACGACACCAACACAATCTGGTTCACCTGCTAACACGATTACCGCCATTACAGGGGTTAGTGTGTTAAATGACAGCATCGTCTCTGTCGATTTTGGTCGTCAAAATATTGACCTAAATCTAGGGTTGACGACTAATGTCAATGGTGACATCCGCATGACAGGCTCAACAGCTTTAGATACTACTTTTAGCTTTAATAACTTGAGTGTTAAGGCGGGTGAAAATGCCATAACGTCCTGTAGCACTTGCTCGGCAAATGGTTTTTTTGCGGGTAGTGATGGTGGTTTAATTGGTTTGAACTATGAAGTAAAAGCACCTCTTGCGGGTGGAGATGCCAGCATTGCGGGTGTAGCCGCTTTTGAGAAGTGATTTAAATTCAAATCCCCTCTAACTCCCCTTTACCAAAGGGGAGAACTTTCTTACTGGCTGGTACCACAGGAAAGGTTCACCGTTCGTGATGAGCCTGCCGAAGCACGACAAGCTCAGTGTGAACGGTGAAGTTTCTGCTGTATCTTACTTGGCCTTGCTGACCATATAATCAACACCATTCTTGATTTCTTTATCGGTACAGGCGGTACAAGTTCCTTTGGCAGGCATCGTACGAATACCCTTTAAGGCATGATCGTATAACATGGGCATACCTTGAGCGATACGCGCTTTCCACGCGGCTTTATCACCTAATTTCGGCGCATTCATTAAACCCGCGGTATGGCAAACTGTGCATGCCGCTTTAAATACCACTTCACCCGAACGATCCGCCGCAAAGCCTGTGCTTGCGCTCATTAGGCTAACTACGGCTAATAACAAGGTCATTTTTTTCATGGTCGTCTCTCTGCTATTTAAATACAAACAAAACACTTCGGTCGTTAATCATTATGATCTCTCTAGTCATCTTGGACATAAGGCAAGAATGACACAAAATCCCAATCTTAGTATAAACAGTCCGTTAGCCAAGGTCACTGCGGCAATTAGTCGCAGCGTTGTCGGTTTAGTGGCGTAATTTCTTTTCAATCACCGACATTAACTTATCGGCAATACCAAAACCATATTGCGCATCTATTTCACGCACACAGGTCGGGCTAGTCACATTAATTTCCGTAATATAGTCACCTATGACATCTAAACCGACAAATATCAAACCTCGCTTTTTTAACTCAGGCGCAACTTGAGCCGCCAACCAATAATCTCTGGGTGTTAATAACCGTGGTTCACCGCTACCGCCTGCCGCTAAATTACCTCTCGTTTCGCCCACTGGAGGCACTCGCGCTAAACAAAAAGGAATAGGCTCGCCATCAATCAATAAAATACGTTTATCGCCTTTGACAATATCAGGAATATAACGCTGCGCCATGACAGGTAAAGTGCCGTTTTGCGTTAGTGTTTCGAGAGTCGCACCAATATTAAAACTGCCCTGCTGTAAACGAAAAATACCTGTGCCGCCCATGCCATCTAACGGCTTAACAATCGCATCTTGTTGTTCACTAATAAATGCACGAATACGCGCCATATCACTGCTAACTAAGGTCGGAGTCATGCAATGCGGGAAAAGTGTCGCAAATAGCTTTTCATTACAATCGCGTAAAGACTGTGGTTTATTAACGACTAACACCCCTTCACTTTCAGCCCGTTCTAAAATATAGGTGCTGTAGATAAAACGCATATCAAAAGGCGGGTCTTTACGCATTAAGATGACATTCATCTCCGCTAAAGCCATATCAACAGGCTCGCCTAGTTGTTGCCATTGTTGATAGTTTTCATAGACTTGTAACGGTTTGAGTTTGCCAAACGCACGACCATCACGAATAAACAAATCATCTTGCTCTGCGTAATATAACTCATAGCCACGTTTTGCCGCCGCCCATAACATCGCAATGCTGGAGTCTTTTTTAATATTGATGCGACGAATATCGTCCATCACCATCAAGAGTTTAATCGTCATCATCAAACTCCATCTGCCATCCAATCATCGACATCTTTTGAGCCATATTTAGCGCGATAGGCAGAAATAGCGGCACTCAACTCTTCATGACCACCTTTTTCGTGCAAAAATTCAACAAGGTGATCTAATTTAATAATTGACAGTACAGGAATACGATATTGTTGTACCACCTCTTGAATAGCCGATAACTCACCCGTTGCACCCCGCTCTTGACGATCTAATGCCACAACAATACCCGCCGCAATCGCCCCTTCGGCTTCAAGAATGGTCATTACTTCACGAATGGCTGTACCTGCGGTAATCACATCATCAATAATCAACACCCGTTTACCACGCAAATGCGCGCCGACCAAACTACCGCCTTCGCCATGATCTTTAGCTTCTTTACGATTAAAACACCACGGCTTATTAATATGAAAACGCTCATATAACTCCATGCAAGTCGCCGTCGCAATGGGAATGCCTTTATAGGCGGGGCCAAAGATGACATCAAATTCAATGCCTGATTTTTCAATGGTTTCGGCATAACACTTACCCAACGCGGATAAAGCCAGACCATCTTGAAATAAGCCTGCATTAAAAAAATAAGGGCTAATACGATGAGACTTTAAGGTAAATTTACCAAAGCGTAGGACATCTTTGTGCATCGCAAGTTTGATAAAGGCGCGTTGATATTCTTGCATAATAAAAACTTCTATCGGAATTCAAGATGCGGTTATGATAACCGTCTTAGAGAGGGCAATATAGTCATGCGTGTGATTTCAGTGAATGTTAATGGCCTACGTTCGGCCACCAATAAAGGTTTTTTTGAATGGCTCGCGCAAAGTGGCGCAGATGTCGTCTGCCTACAGGAAATTCGTATTCAGCCGCATCAATTGAGTTTTGACCATCAACCTGACGGTTGGCACAGTACTTTCTTTCCTGCCGAAAAAGCGGGCTATGCGGGCACGGCCATCTATTCCAAACAAAAACCTGATGCCATAGAGCAAGGCTTAGGCTTTGAATTATGCGATAGTGAAGGTCGTTGGCTGGCGGCACGCTTTGGCGAATTAACGGTTGCTTCGTTATATTTACCTTCTGGTTCTAGCTCGGAGGCCGCACAAGCAAAAAAAGATGATTTTCTTCGTCAATTCACGCCTTTCCTTCAACAATGGCGGAATGAAAATAAGTCATTGATTATTTGTGGTGACTGGAATATCGCCCATAAAAATATAGATTTAAAAAACTGGCGCGGCAATTTAAAAAACTCAGGCTTTTTACCCCATGAACGCGCTTGGTTAGACACCTTGTATGGCGAGATGGGTTTTGTTGATGCTTATCGCCATTTGCACCCCCAAGAAGAAGCAAATGCTTACACATGGTGGTCGAATCGGGGTCAGGCATGGGCCAATAATGTCGGTTGGCGTATTGACTACCAAGTCGTTAGTCCAGATTGGCATGACAAAATCACTCATGCCGAAGTCTATAAAGCGGCGCGTTTTTCTGACCATGCGCCGTTAATTATTGATTATAATGCTTAATTCACTCTCATTGACGACATCTAACCATGACGCAAAAAACCTCACTTGATGCCGCCACTCTTGCTCGCTGGAGACAGGACATTGTTTTTAAGGACAATGTCCTCGGCGATGACTACACATTTCATTCAACATGGGGCATTTTTTCCCCCGAAAGCATTGATGAAGGCTCGCGTTTACTCCTCGAACACGTGGATTTTAAGGCTACGGATAACTGCTTAGATGTTGGTTGTGGTTATGGCATTTTAGGCATGGTTTGCGCCAAAAAAGCCCCACAAGGCACCAGTGTGTTGTTAGATAAAGACTTTGTTGCCGTGGATTATGCCCGTAAAAATTGCGCTATCAACAAACTCAACAATACTGAAATTATCTTGAGCAATGGTTTTAGTGCTGTAGGTAAACGCAAATTTGATATTATTTTGTCGAATCTGCCTGCCAAAGTTAGCAAAGAACAACACTACTTGTATTTGTATGATGCCTTTGAACATTTAGAAGTCGGTGGTCGTTTTTACGTAGTGACCATTAATGGCTTGCGTGATTTTATTTCACGAACCTTTAAAGAAGTGTTTGGCAATTACAGCAAATTAAAACAAGGGAAGGTTTATACGATTGCTATGGCGGAGAAAATGTAAATCCCCTCTAACTCCCCTTTACTAAAGGGGAGGACTTCTTTGTTTTGCCCGATTGTGATGGTTGCTAATTCGCTTATTGGAGAGTTAACGCTTATCGAAATCCCCCTCTTTGGAAAAGAGGGGTTAGGGGAGATTTGCGGTTGAAGGGATTTATTAACACTCAACCATAAAAATCGCTTGCATATCGCCCATATCCATCCCTGCGAGCAATAAATCTTCAAACTCTTTTTGTGGCATCGGCTTGGCAAACAGGAAGCCTTGCATGGTGTTACAGCCGCGACGCAACAAGAAATCTGCTTGTTCGGTCGTTTCCACCCCTTCCGCCACTACACTTAACTTTAAGTTTTGTGCTAAACCAATAATAGCGGCAGTGATAGCAGCATCATTGGTGTCGGTAATAATATCTTTGACAAAAGAACGGTCAATTTTTAGCTCATCTAACGGGAAACGCTTGAGATAATTGAGCGAAGAATAACCCGTACCAAAGTCATCAACGGAGAGATAAATGCCCATATCTTTCAAGGCTTGCAGTGTCGCGATGCTTTCTTCAACATCATTCATCAACACGCCTTCGGTCAGCTCAATCACCAAAAAGTCAGGATGTAGTTGCAAGTCCGCTAAGGTTTTGCGGATACCTGGTAATAAGTCAGGATGACGGAAATTAGCCGCAGATAAGTTAATCGCCAAGGGCACACTTGGCATACCCCGATTTTGCCAATCACGATTAATTTCACAAGCACGGTTTAAGACCCAAACACCGAGTTCAATAATAAAACCCGACTCTTCGGCAACAGGAATAAAGACCACAGGTGAAATCATGCCACGATGTGGATGCTTCCAACGCAACAGCACTTCTGCGCCCACAATAACACCCGTCATAGGGTTAATTTTGGGCTGGAAGTACAACTCTAATTGGTTTTGCTCAATCGCTTTACGCAAATCGTTTTCGAGGGCAAATTTATTAAGCACCGTTTCGTTCATGGTATGGTCAAAGAAATGGAAGTTATTACGCCCCGTATCTTTGACTGAATACATCGCTAAATCAGCATTTTTTAATAAGCTTTCCACATCGTAGCCATCTTGCGGCCCCAAAGCGATACCAATACTGGCGGAGACAATCACTTCTTGTGTGCCAATTTGAATTGGCAAAGCAATTGCATCCAAAATACGACGTGCGCATTGCGCTGCATCTTCAGGCTGACCAATATCGGTTAACACCACGGTAAATTCATCACCGCCTAAACGGGCAACTTGTTCATTTTTGCCAGAAGTCGATTGATGTAGGGCGGCAATATCACTGCTACGAATACAGGTATTAATACGGTTGCCGACAATTTGTAGCACCATATCGCCAACATCATGGCCTAAGGTGTCGTTAATCCGTTTAAAGCGGTCTAAATCAATAAACAATAACGCACATTGTTTATCTTGGCGTTGAGCGCGTTGTAATTCGTGCAATAACAACTCACGGAACAACTGGCGATTAGCCAATCCTGTCAAATTGTCATAATACGCCAAGTTACGAATACGCTGCTGGGCATCAACTAACTCGGTAATATCTTGGGTAATGCCTTCAATATAATTAACGTGGCCATCATCGGTTCTAAAAATTCGCGCTTGCTCGTGAACAACACGCAAACCTAATTGTGGCGATAAAATTCTGAACTCATGTTGATAGGCTTGGCCTTTGGTCGCCGCTGCTTCTAAAACCGTTTTGACCCGCTCTTGATCTTCGGCGTGAACTTGAGGCAATACGGCAAACATAGAGCTGGCTAAACTGCCTTTGTGCATACCATAGATGCGGTAATATTCATCTGAACGCTCGGTAGTATTGGTGTGCGGCCGCCATTCCCAACTGCCTAAGTGCGCTAAACGTTGAGCATTGGCCAACGCCGCTTCGCTATGAGCCAATTGCTCCACTGTCCGACTAGCACGCAAAATATAACGAATACGATAACCTAACAGCTTCCAATTAATCGGCTTCGAGAAAAAGTCCGTCGCACCATGGTCATACGCTTGGACAATAGACGAAGTATCATCCAAGCCCGTGAGCATAATAATCGGCAAATGTTGAGCTGTGGGCAAGCTGCGTAAATGTTTACAGATTTGATAGCCGTCAACGTCTGGCAAAATCACATCCAACAAGACAAGGTCTGGCTTTTCATCCAAAACCAGTTGAATACCTGTGGCTGAGTCTTCGGCTTCGATAACGGTAAAGCCCTCCTCCGCCAGCTTTTCGACAGCCAGCAGACGAATAACGGGATCGTCATCAATAATGAGAATTTTAGAGGTCATGTGATGCCTAAGCTACTTTTCATAACGCGCTAATGGACTTACGCTAAGTCATTTATTGGCGTTAATTTTTGTTCAAAGAAATTCAGTTCATCCATCAACCGGGTGAATTCACTTAACAATTGCGCCAACAAAGCTTTAACTTCGGTGAAGCTTGCTTGTCTGGCGAAATGTTCAATTTGCTTGGCTACTTGCGCCAACGCATACGCACCAATAGAGGCCGACGATGATTTTAAGGTATGCGCAGAACGCGACAGAGCCTCTTGATCGTCAGACTTACAGGCGTTTTCAATCCCGTGAACCAATTTTGTAGCTTCTTGGCGATAGAGTGTAATCACTCGTTTAACCAATGGCGACGCTAACCCCGACGTTCCACCCAAGCTCGTTAGCGTACTTTCATCTAAAACAGACGTTTTTTTATCATTTAAGGTTGTCATTGTATTTCTTTTATTTAAGTAGAGGCGCAACTATCCCGCCTAATTATTTAGAAACTTTCCTTGTCCTTACTTCAATTACAGGATTACATACTTAATTACAATACGATTATACAACTTTTAACAATTCCGTGACAATTGTCACTAATCTGTCATTTAGTACGGTTCGTCGGAAGTGGGTGCAAGTCCTCCTCTTTGTAAAAGAGGAGCTAGGGGCGATTGACAGATTTGGCTGTGCCATGACGATAAAATCCCCCCAGCCCCCTTTGCAAAAGGGGGAGTGAGTTCCCCTCTTTTTAAAAGAGGGGTTAGGGGAGATTCAACTACCAGCCTAGGGCTTCTTGCTGTTGTTGAATCAGGCTTTGAATGCCCTGCTCAGCAAGCAATAACATCGCATCAGCTTGCTCACGGGTAAAGGCTTTACCTTCGGCGGTGCCTTGTACTTCAACAAAACCACCCAATTGACTCATCACTACGTTCATGTCGGTATCACAATTGGAGTCTTCGACATAATCCAAATCTAATACCGCTTCACCATTAACAATACCAACGGAAACCGCGGCAATTAAATGCTTGAGTGGGTCTTGTTTCATCATTTTTTTGTTGAGCATATACGTCAACGCATCCACTAAAGCAATCGCACTGCCTGTAATGGCCGCAGTACGCGTACCACCATCGGCTTGAATGACATCACAGTCGATAACAATGGTATTTTCACCTAATTTTTTTAGGTCAACCATCGCCCGCAAACTACGACCAATCAAGCGTTGAATTTCTAAAGTACGGCCGCCTTGTTTGCCTTTAGAGGCTTCACGGTCATTACGGGTATGGGTAGCACGCGGCAACATACTGTATTCGGCAGTAATCCAGCCCTCACCTTTGCCTTTTAAAAAGCGCGGCACACCTGAGTCAACACTAGCCGTACACAACACTTTGGTATCACCAAATTCAACCAACACTGAACCTTCGGCATGTTTCGTATAATTACGGGTAAAACGTACCGTACGCAAGGCATCGGCTTGACGACCAGAAGGACGCATCTCTTTCTCCATTTCCATAACGTTATAGGACTTACGTGGTTATCGCTTTTAAATGCAAATCCCCCTAGCCCCCTTTTATAAAGGGGGTAATTTCCCCCTCTTTTCTAAAGAGGGGTTAGGGGAGATTTACATTCGATGCGTAAGTCCCGATTAAATGGGCGCAAGTATAACGGTTAGCGGCTACAATCGGGCTAAAGTATGGCAATTTTCTGAGGTTCTTATGATTTCTAGTATGACTGCATTTGCTCGTCGTGAGTGTCGAGGTGATTTTGGCTTGGTCATTTGCGAAATTCGCTCGGTGAATCATCGTTATTTAGAGCCTAATTTTAAACTATCCGATTTAGTACGTGAATTGGAAATGCCCTTCCGCGAGAAGCTACGTCAACAATTAAGTCGTGGCAAAATTGACATTTGGATCAAACACGAAAGCCATGACACGGGCATGACCGATATTTGTATTAACCATGACTTAGCGGCGCGTTTAGTGGCGGCGGCCAGTGAAATTGATAAAATGACGCGCCATGCTGCGCCGCTCAATGCCGCCGATATTTTGCGTATTCCTGGTGTCGTTAGCCCTGCTCAACCTAATCAGCAAGCCATCAGCCAAGCCGCTTTAAGTTTATTTGCTGAAACACTCAGTGACTTTATTGCCATGCGCCAACGTGAAGGAGCGGCGATTACAACAATGATTAATCAACGCTTAGATGCCATTGCGATTGAATGTGAGAAAGTGCAGTGCCGTATGCCGTTGATTATGGAGCATTATCGTCAACGTTTGCTGAGCCGTTTACAGGAAGTCAAAGCAGAGTTAAATGCTGAGCGCGTAGAGCAAGAAGTGGTGTTATTTGCCCATAAAATTGATGTTGCCGAAGAGCTAGATCGTTTAAATGCCCATATTGTTGAGATTCGACGTGTTTTGAATCAAGAAAACGCTGTCGGGCGAAAATTAGACTTTTTGATGCAAGAATTGAATCGAGAAGCCAATACTTTAGGCTCTAAATCGGTGAGTGCGGATAGTTCGTTGTCGTCGGTGGAGTTAAAAGTGTTGATTGAGCAAATGAGGGAGCAAATCCAGAATATTGAGTAGAAATCCCCTCTAACTCCCCTTTGCCAAAGGGGAGGACTTCAAAATAAAACATTAACTATCCTAGTTTAACAAACCCTTTTTATTTCTGACTTAGCCTTTGTCTTTGTCCCTCAAGCCCTTAGAATCCCTGTCACTTTGCAGTAACGCCGCCCCATTAAGGACTTAGCATGAATCACCAAGCACTATCCTCGTTTATTTGGTCTGTCGCCGACTTATTGCGTGGTGATTACAAACAGTCCGAATATGGCAAAGTCATTTTGCCGTTTACCGTGTTACGCCGTTTAGATTGTGTTTTAGAAGCCACTAAACCTGACGTTTTAGCCGAAATTGACGCTAAACAATCATTAGGCATTAACCTAGAGCCGTTTTTATTGCGTAAGTCGGGTGCAAGTTTCTATAACAGTTCACCCATCGACATGAAAAAACTCATGGGCGACCAAGACCACATCAAAGAAAATCTTTACAGCTATATGCAGGCGTTTTCACCTGCGGTGCGTGATATTTTTGAACGCTTTGACTTCTTCACTCAGATTGAACGTCTGCATAAATGTAATTTGCTTTATCAAGTTGCCGAAAAATTTGCCACCATCGACCTTCACCCCGAAGCCGTTAGCAATAACGACATGGGGCAAGTGTTTGAAGAGTTAATCCGTAAATTTGCCGAAATTTCTAACGAAACCGCAGGGGAACACTTTACCCCGCGTGAAGTCATTCGTTTGATGGTCAATTTGCTATTTATTGAAGATGACGAGGTATTAAGCAAAGCAGGTGTCGTGCGTACCATTTATGACCCGACGGCAGGCACAGGCGGTATGTTGTCGGTGGCAGGTGAATACTTAGCGGAGTTAAATCCACAGTCACGGTTAACGATGTTTGGCCAAGAGCTTAACGACGAGTCCTTTGCCATTTGTAAGGCGGACATGCTGATTAAAGGTCAAGATGTCGCCAATATTGTCGCGGGTAATACGCTGTCGGACGATGGCCATCCGCACAAGAAATTTGACTATATGTTATCTAATCCGCCCTTTGGTGTGGAGTGGAAAAAGGTCGAAAAAGACATTCGCAAAGAACACGAGCAGCAAGGGTTTAATGGTCGTTTTGGTGCAGGTTTGCCGCGTGTTAGCGATGGTTCGTTGTTATTTTTGATGCACTTAATTTCTAAAATGCGCCCTGCGGTGGATGGTGGTAGTCGTTTGGGTATTGTCTTGAATGGTTCACCGTTGTTTACGGGTGGTGCAGGTTCGGGCGAAAGTGAAATTCGGCGTTATGTGTTAGAAAATGATTTAGTCGAAGCGATTATCGGTTTGCCGACTGATATGTTTTACAACACAGGCATTAGCACTTACGTGTGGATTTTATCTAACCGTAAACCGAGCCACCGTAAAGGTTTAGTCCAGTTAATTGATGCCTCTAGTTTTTGGCAAAAGATGCGTAAGTCTTTAGGTAGTAAGCGCAAAGAGTTATCCGACGAGCATATTGCCGATATTACCCGTTTGTTTGGTCAATTTTTAGAAGCAGATTTAGCGACGGTGTTGGATGCTGAAGGTAAAGAAATCAGCCGCCAATTGATTAACGATCACAGCCCTGCCCCTGTTGCGCCACAAGGTAGCAAAGTCAAACTTGCGCCTATTGCTCGTGCCTTTAAGAATAGCGAATTTGGTTATAGCACCATCACTGTTGAGCGTCCGTTGCGTGATGAGCAAGGCAATATTGTGCTGAATACTAAAGGCAAAAACAAAGGTAAGCCAATGGCGGATGCCAGTTTGCGCGATACCGAAAATGTACCATTAAGTGACGATATAGAGACGTATTTTAAGCGTGAAGTGTTGCCTCATGCGCCCGATGCGTGGATTGACTTTGATAAAACCAAAGTCGGTTATGAAATACCGTTTAACCGTCATTTTTATGTGTTTGAGCCGCCGCGTCCGTTGGCCGATATTGATGCCGAGTTAAAGCAAGTGACCGACCGTATTTTAACGATGATTGCGGGGTTATCGGCGTGAAGCAAATCTCCCCTAACCCCTCTTTGCTAAAGAGGGGGACTTTCTTTGACTTGGCGTTAATTTTAGCCAACAAAGAGAACGCCCCTCCCTTTAGAAAAGGGAGGCTGGGAGGGATTTCTGGTTTAGTCGAAAAGCAAATCTCCCCTAACCCCTCTTTGACAAAGAGGGGGACTTTCTTTGATTTGACGTATATTTTAGCCAAAGAAGAGAGTTCCCCTCCCTTTATCAAAGGGAGGCTGGGAGGGATTTCCGCTTTTTTGATTATGCTTGTGAAAGGTCAACAGACTCTAAAAGTCTCACCACTGGTGAGACTATTTGACGACTATCGAATAGTGTCACCACTGGTGACACAATTGACTCAAGGACGGAAACAACTCAGATTGTGTGTTGGCTTTACTTTTACGCCCCACACGCATAAGATTATCAACAACATACCCGCCATGCCTCTCTACGATGCACAAATTGGCGGGTTTTTTTTGCCTGAAATTTGCCATCTCTCACCCGTAATTACACAAGGACGAAACCCATGAATTCTTCGGGAATGAATCAAAACTCTACGCCCATCACCACGCATACCGCTTTTAATGATGTATTAAACCTGATTGATTCCGCCAAGCAACGTGCTTATCGTGCAGCTAATACCGAGTTGATTGATTTATATTGGGCGATTGGACAATATGTTAGCCACAAAATTAATACTGAAGGATGGGGTAAAAATACCGTTCAATTGTTAGCGAATTACATCCAGTTGCATCAGCCCAGTTTGCGTGGCTTTTCGGCGCAAAACATTTGGCGTATGCGTCAGTTTTTTGAGGTTTATCAGTATGATATAAAACTCTCACCACTGGTGAGAGAATTGACTTGGACACATAATCTCACGATTCTTAGCCGCAGCAAACACCCCGAAGAACGCGAATTTTATTTAAAAATGGCCATTCAAGAAAAATGGAGCAAGCGTGAGTTAGAACGTCAATTTAATACTGCATTTTTTGAGCGTGTGGTATTAAGCCCTGTAAAAACATCGCCCATCGTGACACGAAACTACCCAGAAGCACTTAATGTATTTAAAGATAGCTATGTGGTTGAGTTTCTTAACTTACCCTCTGAACATAACGAAGCTGATTTGCATAAAGGTTTGTTACTTAAACTTAGGGATTTTTTACTAGAGCTTGGTCGTGATTTTTGCTTTATTGGTAGTGAGTATGCCTTACAAGTAGGCAAGCAAGACTTTGCGTTGGATTTGTTGTTTTTTCATCGGGGCTTAAATTGTTTGGTAGCGATTGAGTTGAAAGTCACTGAGTTTGAACCGCGTGACCTTGGGCAGCTCAATTTTTATCTTGAAGCCTTAGACCGCGACCATCGTAAGCCCCATGAAAACCCTGCGATTGGCGTGTTGTTGTGTGCGAGTAAGGATGATGAGGTGGTGGAATACGCGCTCAATCGTTCGTTGTCGCCTGCATTGATTGCGGAGTATGTAACGCAATTGCCCGATAAAAAGTTGCTGCAAGCTAAGTTACATGAGTTTTACGTGCAAAATATGCCACAAGGAGAACAGGTATGAGCTTTCCTCGTTATGCTGCCTATAAAGACAGTGGTGTTGAGTGGTTGGGGGAAGTGCCCCAGGGGTGGGCAGTTGCACCGTTAAAACGTAGCTACTCTGTCTCCTTGGGCAAAATGCTACAGCCTGAATTATCATCACCAAATGACACATTTTTGCCATATCTTAGAGCCGCTAATATTCAATGGGCAGGTGTTGATATTTCCGATGTGAAATCAATGTGGTTTTCAGAAAAAGAAAAACAGCATTTAAGTTTGCGGAAAAATGATTTACTTATTAGTGAAGGTGGTGACGTTGGACGCTCCGCCATTTGGCATAATGAATTGGAATATTGTTATTTTCAAAACTCTATCAATCGTGTTCGTGCGAAAAACAACAACGTCACAAAATATCTTTATTACTGGATTTATGCAGTTAAAGATAAAGGATACATAGATATTCTATGTAATAAATCGACGATAGCTCATTTTACGGCAGAGAAAGTTGCAGCTATTCCTATGCCTCTGCCAACAACGGAAGAACAAACCACCATCGCAGCCTTTCTCGACTGCGAAACCGCCAAAATCGACAACTTAATTAACGAACAAAAAAAGCTGATTGAGTTACTTAAAGAAAAACGGCAAGCGGTTATTTCAACAGCCGTCACTAAAGGGCTTAACCCTCATGCTCCCATGAAAGATAGTGGTGTGGAATGGTTGGGGGAAGTGCCTGAGCATTGGAGTGTTGTACCATTAAAGTATTTCACTAATTTCAGTGGCGGCGGGACTCCAAGCCGAGACAATTTAGCTTATTGGAATGGTGATATTCCTTGGGTCTCACCTAAAGATATGAAAGTTGAACGAATCAATAATACCGAAGAATATATTACAGAGCATGGATTGAAAAACAGCTCCTCATCACTAATAACTTCTGGTCAAATACTTATTGTAGTTAGGTCGGGAATCTTAAAACACACCATTCCTGTGGCAATTAATGATATTCCTGTCACCTTAAATCAGGATATGAAAGCATTGTGCTTTAATAAAAGCTTTTGCATAAACTCTTTTTTCTTCCGATGGGTACAAGGATTAAACGAGGTATTATTACTTGCTTGGGCAAAACAAGGAGCGACAGTAGAAAGTATTGAACATAACTACTTGGCAGAAACATTAATTCCATTACCACCTATCGAAGAACAATCCACCATTGTCGCCTTTCTCGACCAAGAAACCGCCAAAATCGACAACCTCATTCAACAAGCCCAAAAAGCCACCACCCTACTCCAAGAACGCCGCACCGCGTTAATATCGGCAGCCGTAACGGGTAAAATTGATGTGAGGAATAAATCCCTCCCAGCCTCCCTTTCCTAAAGGGAGGGGCGTTCTCTTTTTTGACTAAAACATACGCCACGACAAAGAAAACTCCCCTCTTTGGCAAAGAGGGGCTGGGGGAGATTTGCTTTTTTGGCTAAAATCAACGCCAAAGCAAAGAAAGTCCCCCTCTTTAGTAAAGAGGGGTTAGGGGAGATTTAAATAAGGATATTAAAAATGCAACCATATCAAGCACACCTACCACCACTCGCCCGCCAACTTCGCAACAACATGACCAAAGCCGAACAAATGCTATGGCAAAAACTACGCCGCCAACAAATTTGCGGAGTCCATTTTTACCGCCAAAAACCACTCGCTAATTATATTGTTGATTTTTATTGCGCCGCTGCCAAGCTCATCATCGAATTAGATGGCGGACATCATAACGAAGCTGATGCGATAGCCTATGACAACGAACGTACGGACGTATTAAACGCACTCGGTTTGCAGGTTATTCGGTTTGACAATCGACAAGTATTGTGTCATTTAAACGAGGTTATTGGTGTTATTTATCAAATAGTTAAAAGCAAAATTTAATCCCTCCCAACCTCCCTTTGATAAAGGGAGGGGCATTCTCTTTTTTGACTAAAATCAACGCCAAAGCAAAGAAAATCCCCCTCTTTGGCAAAGAGGGGCTAGGGGAGATTCGCTTTTCGACTACAAAAAACCCCTCCCAGCCTCCCTTTCCTAAAGGGAGGAGCATTCTCTTTTTTGACGAAAATATACGCCAAATCAAAGAAAGTCCCCCTCTTTGGCAAAGAGGGGCTAGGGGAGATTTGCTTTTGCTTAAACAACAACTTATGCAACACTACAACGCCTGCCAAAACAAAGAAAATCCCCCTCTTTCCTAAAGAGGGGTTAGGGGAGATTTAAATGAGCATCCACAAGGAAATCGCCTTTGAAAACGACATCTGCAATCATTTGGCGGCTCATGGTTGGTTATACAGCGAAGGCGATGCCGTAAATTATGACCGCGCCTATGCCCTGTACCCTGCCGATGTTATCGCGTGGATACAAAGCACTCAGCCGCAAGCATGGCAAACCCTTACAAAAAATCATGGTGCAACTGCTCAAAAAGTCGTCCTTGACCGACTGCGTAAACAACTAGACGACCAAGGCACATTAACGGTCTTACGTCACGGCATAGAGCTATTGGGCTTACGTCAACCCTTACAGTTAGCGCAGTTTAAACCTGCACTGGCGATGAATCCCGACTTACAAAGCCGTTATGCCGCTAATCGCTTGCGCGTGGTGCGCCAAGTGCGTTATTCACTACATAACGAAAACAACATCGACTTAGTATTGTTTGTGAATGGCCTACCTGTTGCCACCGTAGAGCTAAAAACCAACTTCACCCAAAGCGTGAATGATGCCATCGACCAATATCGCTATGACCGTCACCCTCGCCCCAAAAACCAAAACGCCGCCGAACCTTTGCTCGACTTTCCGCGTGGTGCATTAGTTCATTTTGCTGTGAGTAATAGCGAAGTGTATATGACCACCAAACTGCAAGGCGCAGCCACCGTCTTTTTACCGTTTAACCAAGGCGACAATGGCGCGGCGGGTAATCCACCCAATGAGAAAGGCCATCGCACCGCTTACCTGTGGGAAAACGTCTGGGCGCGTGACAGTTGGCTCGAAATTTTAGGCCGCTACTTGGTCGGCAAACGCGACAGCAAAAAACAACTCGCCAGCCTAATTTTCCCCCGTTATCACCAGTTGGATGCCACTCGTAAACTATTAGCCTCGGTACTTAACGAAGGCATCGGCGGCAAATACCTAATTCAACACTCCGCAGGTTCAGGCAAAACCAATTCTATTGCATGGTCAGCACACTTCTTAGCCGACCTGCACGATGCCCAACACAATAAATTATTCGATTCAGTGTTAGTGGTTTCTGACCGCACCGTCTTAGACAGCCAACTGCAAGAAGCCATTTTTGACTTTGAACGTACCGCAGGTGTTGTCGCTACGATCAAAGGCGAAAGCAATAGTAAAAGCGGTGAGTTAGCTAATGCACTCTCAGGCGGTAAAAAGATTGTTGTCTGTACCATTCAGACCTTCCCCTTTGCCCTAAAAGCCGTGCAAGACCTCGCCGCAACCGAAGGCAAACGCTTTGCCGTCATTGCCGATGAAGCACACAGTTCACAAACGGGCGAAGCTGCTTCTAAGCTCAAGCAATTACTCTCTGTTGAAGAACTTAACGACTTAGCCGATGGCGGCGAAGTCAGTACCGAAGACTTACTAGCCGCGCAAATGGCAGCACGCGCAAATGATGCAGGCATTACTTATGTCGCCTTTACCGCCACACCAAAAGCCAAAACCTTAGAACTATTTGGCCGTCGCCCTAATCCTGATTTACCTGCCAGTGCCGACAATTTACCTGCACCATTTCATGTTTACTCGATGCAGCAAGCCATTGAAGAAGGTTTTATCCTTGATGTGCTCCAAAACTACACGTCTTATTCACTCGCCTTTAAGTTAGCCAATGAAGGCGAAGAGTTTGACGAAAAATCGGTAGAACGTGGCGAAGCCATGAAAGGCATTATGCGTTGGGTAAAATTGCATCCCTACAATATCGCCCAAAAAGTACAAGTCGTGGTTGAGCATTTTCGCGAGAATGTTGCGCCTTTACTCAGTGGTAAAGCTAAAGCAATGGTGGTGGTGAGCAGTCGTTTAGAAGCGGTACGTTGGCAGTTAGCGATTGATAAATACATCAAAGACCAAGGTTATAAACTGGGAACATTAGTCGCTTTTTCGGGTGAAGTGATTGATATGGAGTCTCACCCCGAGCCATTAACCGAAAACAGCAAACTGCTAAACCCGAATCTTCGTGGCCGCGATATGCGCGAAGCCTTTAGCACCGACGAATACCAAGTATTATTGGTCGCCAATAAGTTTCAAACAGGCTTTGATCAGCCATTATTGTGCGGTATGTATGTCGATAAAAAACTAGGCGGTATTCAGGCGGTACAAACCTTGTCGCGGTTGAATCGTGCCTACCCGACCAAAGACACCACCTATATTTTAGACTTCATCAACAAACCCGAAGACATTTTGGCCGCCTTCAAAACCTATCACACCACCGCCGAATTAGAAGATGTGACTAATCCGCACTTGGTCTATGACTTACGCTCCAAACTCGACAGCTTGGGCTATTACGACGATTTTGAAGTTGATAGAGTCGTGGCGGTAGAGCTAAAACCCAATGCCAGCCAAGCCGAGCTAATTTCAGCATTAGAACCTGTCGTCGATAGATTGCTGAAACGCTACAAAGCCGCGCAACAACAACTGGCACTCGCCAAAAGTAAACAGGATGCCGATAGCACACAAGAAGCTCAAAACGAACTCAATGGACTAATTTTATTTAAGCGCGACATGGGTGGCTATATGCGCCTGTATGCGTTTTTGTCGCAGATTTTTGACTATGGCAATACTGACATCGAGAAACGTGCCATTTTCTTTAAACGCCTCATGCCGTTGTTAGCCTTTGGCCGCGAGCGTGATGGCATTGATCTATCTAAACTGACGCTCACTCACCACAAATTGAAAAAACAAGGCGCACAAAACCTACCCTTAACTGAAGGTTATCCCCTTAAATTATCCGCCATTACCGATATAGGCACAGGCGAAATTCACGAAAAAGAAAAAGCCTATTTGGTGGAAATCATCGCCAAGGTTAATCAATTGTTTGAAGGTGAACTGACTGAAAATGATAAATTAGTATTCGTGAACCAAGTACTCAAAGGTAAATTATTAGAGTCCGAAATACTCAGGCAGCAAGCCAGTAATAATAGTAAAGAGCAATTTTCTAATTCCCCCGACCTCAGTAGCGAAATGATGAACGCAATTATTGATGCCTTCGCCGCTAATACGACGATGAGCAAACAAGCTCTAGACTCGGAAAAAGTACGGGCAGGTTTATTGGATATTTTACTGAATAACGCGGGCTTATATGAAAGTTTGAGAGCAAGCGCAGGTTCACACCCCTCATAAGCCAAAACAAAGAAAACTCCCCTCTTTGGCAAAGATGAGCTACGGGAGATTCGTTTTTTGCCTAAAACCCAAAATCCCTCCCAGCCTCCCTTTAACAAAGGGAGGCGCATTCTCTTTTTCGACTAAAACATACGCCAAACCAAAGAAAGTCCCCCTCTTTGATAAAGAGGGGTCAGGGGAGATTTCCTCAAAACAACATAAACGGTATTTTGCCTAAGTCAGCATCTTATGTTTCAATTAGCAAAATCCGTAAACCAAGAATCGCTATTATGTCAGGCACTCTATTTATTGTTTCCGCCGCGTCAGGTACGGGCAAAACATCGTTGGTCAAAGCACTATTAGAAAAATGCGCTAACCTCTTCGTCTCCACCTCGCACACCACGCGCACCATCCGCGCAGGGGAAATAGACGGTGTACATTATCACTTCACCGCTAAAGAACAATTTGTTGACATGATCGGCAAGGGTGAATTTCTAGAACACGCTGAAGTCTTTGGTAATTATTATGGCACTGCCCTTTCAACCGTCGAAAACACCTTACGCCAAGACCAAGACATTATTTTAGAAATCGACTGGCAAGGCGCGCAGCAAGTACGGCATTTATATCCTAATGCGGTATCGATTTTTATTATGCCGCCATCGCGTGATGCTTTACGTGAGCGCCTACAAAATCGTGGTCAAGACAGTGAAGAAATCATCACCCAACGTCTTAATGGCGCTATTGCGGATATGAGTCATTTTATTGAGTTTGACTTTGTGGTGATTAACGATGACTTTATTATTGCCTTAGATGAACTCCATTCTATTGTTGAAGCCTCACGTTTACGCCAATCCGTACAAATTATTCGTCATGGCGAACGCATTCAAAGCTTGTTGTCGAGCTAATCTTTCCCTACAATCAAAGGTTGCTTGTTAGTTTTCAGTATTTAGAGGTCAGTATGGCTCGTGTTACCGTTGAAGATTGTTTAGGCGCGGTCGAAAACCGCTTCGAATTAGTATTGGTTGCCGCAAAACGCGCTCGCCAACTGTCCACTGGCAATAAAGAACCGTTCTTACCGTGGGAAAATGATAAACCAACGGTGATGGCTTTGCGTGAAATCGCCGCAGGCCATATTGACCGTCATTTGTTGACGCAAAAAGTTGAAGAAGATCATGACGAAGAAGACATGATGTTGGCGTTAGAACAACCTAGCTTCTAATGACAAGGGATGATATATATAAACAGTAGCTCGCTGCTCAGGCGGTCGCTGTTTATCTGTGTCATCCCCTATTTTTTATTTATTAGAGTGCCGTATGAGTGCTGGACTTGAAGTCCTCTGTCAACATCTCAGTAGTTATTTGGCACCTGCACAAATAGCCTTAGTTCGTGACGCATATACCTTTGCCGAACGCGCTCATGGCCAACAAATGCGCCGCGATGGCACACCTTATATTACCCACCCGTTAGCAGTCGCCGAAATCCTCAGTGCCATGCACATGGACCATCAAAGTTTGATGGCCGCCATGCTTCATGATGTCATTGAAGATACAGGGGTCAGTAAAGCCGAACTCGCCCAACTGTTTAGTGCCGAAGTCGCCGAATTAGTCGATGGTGTCACCAAATTAGAAAAAGTCGGCCATATTTCTAAAGCCGAAGCACAAGCCGAAAATCTACGCAAAATGATGTTAGCGATGACCAAAGACATTCGTGTCATTATCGTCAAACTCGCTGATCGCTTGCACAATATGCGTACGTTGGATGTCCTCAAACCCGAAAAACGCAAACGCATCGCCCAAGAAACCCTTGATATTTATGCACCACTCGCCAATCGCTTGGGGATGAATGAAGTACGGGTAGAATTAGAAGATTTGTGTTTTTTTGCGTTATTCCCGATGCGCGCCCCGTTAATTCAAAAAGCCGTGAAAGTCGCGCATGGTAATCGTAAAGAAGGCGTAACCAATATTCGTCAAGCTTTAGAAAAACGCCTGCAAGACAGTGGTATTAAAGCCAAGGTCATTGGCCGCGAAAAACATCTGCTCAGTATTTATCAAAAGATGAAAGACAAACAAAAGTCTTTTGATGAAATCATGGATGTGTATGGTTTTCGCGTTATTGTCGATTCGGTGGATACCTGTTATCGCACTTTAGGTGTGGTACACAATTTATATAAGCCCATTCCGGGAAAGTTTAAAGATTACATCGCTATCCCCAAAGCCAATGGTTATCAGTCTTTACATAGCTTATTAAAAGGTCAACGTGGTGTGCCGATTGAGGTACAAATCCGCACCGAAGCGATGGAAGCGATGGCCAATAACGGCATTGCCGCCCATTGGTTGTATAAAGATGGCTTTAATCACACCTCCCAAGCACGGGCGCGGGAATGGATGTCGTCGCTACTAGAACTGCAAAAAAATGCGGGTAACTCTTTAGATTTTATCGAAAACGTTAAAATTGATTTATTCCCTGATGAAGTTTATGTTTTTACTCCTAAAGGCCGTATTTTTACCTTGCCTAAAGGCGCGACTCCCGTTGATTTTGCCTATGCCATTCATTCCGATGTCGGTAATAGTTGTATTGCAGCAAAAGTGGACTCACGTTTAGCAGCCTTAAGTTTGCCGTTAAATACGGGGCAAACCGTGGAAATTGTCACTGCTCCAGGTGCGTCACCGAACCCGCATTGGCTGAACTTTGTCATTACCAGTAAAGCGCGTACCAATATTCGCAACTTCTTGAAAGAACAACAATTATCGGAGTCGGTGGAATTAGGCCGCCGTTTATTAGATAAGTCGTTATCGGCTTACGGCACCCGTTTACATGACATTGACGCAATGGTACTGCAATACGCGTTAGCCGAATTAAATTTTGATTCTTTAGATGAATTATTGGCAGATATCGGTTTAGGCAATCGTGCGCCGCAGTTAGTGGCTCGTCGTTTATTGCCTGAAGATATTAAAGAACACTCTCGCCCCAACGCCCGCCATTTGGCAATTACAGGGACTGAAGGTTTAGTAGTGTCCTATGCCCGTTGTTGCCGTCCTTTACCGGGTGACAGCATCATTGGTCATTTGAGTGCGGGACGGGGCGTGGTAATTCATCGTGATGCGTGCAGAAATGTGGTGATGGAGTTGCGGGACACGCCCGATAAATGTATGCCCTTACAATGGGCAAAAGACATTAACCGAGAGTTTCAAAGCGAATTACGCATTGAGTTAGCCAATCAACGCGGGATGCTTGCGGAAGTTGCACAATCGGTTGCCGCCAGCGATGCCAATATAGAAAGTATTAATATGCAAGAAAAAGGCGCGCAACACGCTGTCATTAGTATGAATTTAACCGTGAAAAACCGTATTCATTTAGCGCAAATTATTAAGCGTATTCGCATTTTGTCGGGTGTCGAAAAAGTCACCCGTACAGGCTTAGGACGGACAGTTAAAAGCTTATAAAACATCTCATCCACTTTCTCATCGCCGAAAAAACACCTCCTATCGTAATAGAAACAATAATTCCGTGAACCCCCTCACAAATCTATGACGAATCCATTACACTTTGCAACACAATTGACTTTATTTTCGGAACATTGAAAACATCGGCCAATGGCACAGTCACCAGAAAGTGTTAACTTGATCACACTTTGACTAGATATGACGCTCTCAAAATGGTGGTTAACCCTGCTGTTATCAAGCGTGATTTTAGCGATATAGGAAATTGGCACTTTGATCATTCGTTTTTTGTTGCTCCCCCTGCTCTGCCTTTATTGCTTCAGTGCTTTTGCTGAGCAACAAATGAATGTCGCCTTATTTTATGGTGTCAATCCGCCTTTGGCCGAGTTACGCGCATATGATGTCGCTGTAGTTGATCCCGATGCTGCTAGCATCACTCCTGAAAATTACAATACTAAAGACCACGAGTTATTTGCTTACGCCAGCGTTGGCGAAGTTCATCCGAGTAAACCCTATTTTGCCGCTATTCCTAAAGCATGGCTAAAAGGCAACAATCAAGCATGGGCAAGCCGTGTCATTGACCAATCCGCCCCCGAATGGCCAAGTTTTTTTGCTGATCATGTCATTGCCCCGTTATGGGCAAAAGGCTATCGCGGCTTCTTTTTAGACACCTTAGATTCTTATCAACTATTTGCCAAAACTCCTGAACAACGTCAGCGTCAAGAAGCGGGCTTAAAAAACACCATTCGTGAACTGAAAAAACGCTGGCCTGAAGCAAAACTGATTTTTAATCGGGGTTTTGAAGTATTGCCTGAACTACATGACTTAGCATGGATGGTGGCAATTGAGTCGTTATATCAAGGTTGGGATGCTCAACAGCAAAAATTTAAGCCCGTATCCGCCAATGATCAAACGTGGATTAAAAAACAAGCCGAAATCGTCAAGCAACAATATCACCTACCTGTGTTAATGATTGATTATGTCGCCGCAAAAGATCGACCGCTGGCGCGTGAAACGGCAGCAAAAATTCGTGCTGATGGTTATATCCCGTGGATCAGCACACCCAATTTAGATATGTTAGGTGTCGGCGACATTGAGGTGTTACCGCGTAAAGTGTTGATTATTTATAACCCTGCCGAAAGCGCAGACTTACATTATGCTGATGGTCAACGATTTTTAAGCGCGCCATTGGCTTATTTAGGTTTGAGTATTGAATATTTGCCGTTCAACAGCAAATTACCGACACAACCGTTAACAGGGCGTTATGCAGGTATTATCAGTTGGATCAACGATGACTCGATCGCCAGTAACAGTGACTATCCGCGTTGGCTAGAACAGCAAATAAACGCAGGAATGCCGATTGCCATTTTTAGCCGTTTTGGCGTGAATGCTGATAGTGGTTTATTGCCCATATTAGGGCTGAATTACCAAGAATTAACCGCCGCTGATGTGTTGACGGTAAAAAACCAAGACCCGATGATGGGCTTTGAAATTCCTGTCCGTGCGCGGCAAAGCCATCTTTACCCTATTCGTGCCGATGCCAACAGTCAGCCGTTATTAACCCTCGCCAATCAACAAGGGCAAGAGTTTCATCCTGCCGCTATTACTTCATGGGGCGGCTATGTGTTAGCACCTTATACCATTGAAGAATTACCCCATGATAATGCGGGTGCACGTTGGCATATTAATCCCCTCGCCTTTTTACAACGCGCATTAAAATTAGACCTACACCGCCCGATTGCCGATGTCACCACCGAAAATGGTCGTCGTTTGTTGATGGTGCATATTGATGGTGATGGTTTTATGAGTTTGGCTGAACGCGCCAAATATCCCTTTAATGGCGAAGTGATGCTTAACGAAGTATTAAAACGCTATCAAATCCCGACGACTTTATCGGCTATTGAAGGCGAAGTCAGTCCTGACGGTTTGTATCCTGATAAATCAGCCGCCTTAGAAAAACTGTACCAGCAAAGCTTTGCTTTACCGTGGGTAGAAATTGCCAGTCACTCGTATTCGCATCCTTTTTCGTGGGTGAAAGCCGAAAATGCCGACAACAGTGAAGGCTACCATTTGCCACTAAAAGGCTATCAATATTCAGCAGAGCGGGAAATTCAAGGTTCAATTGATTACATTAATAAGCGACTCGCGCCTAAAGATAAAAAAGTAAAAGCTTTATTATGGACAGGTAATTGTGTCGCTACGCCTAACGCCATCGCCGAAACGGTAAATGCAGGTGTACTCAATATGAACGGCGGCGATACCACCATCACCCGCAGTCAAAATTCTTGGACACGAATTGCAGGCTTGGGTATTCCTAAAGGTGGCAATTTTCAGGTTTTTGCCCCCAATCAAAATGAAAACGTTTATACGAACAATTGGATAGGCCCTTTTTATGGTTTTGAACGTGTTATTGAGACGTATGAACTCACCGACAAACCTTACCGTTTTAAACCAATAGATATTTATTATCATTCTTATATTGTTTCCAAAACGGCTTCGTTAAATTCACTGCATAAAGTTTATCAATGGGCATTAAAACAACCCGTTTTCCCCATTTATAGCTCTGAATATATTAAAAAAGTGTTAGATTTTAATGATTTTGTCATAGCCCGTACGCCTGAAGGTTATCGTTTTCGGGGTAATGGCGACTTAAAAACAGTGCGTTGGACGGATGAAAAGAACCATATTAATTTTGCTGATAGCCCGCAAGTGGCAGGATTTAATCGTTATAACGGGCAAAATTATGTCCATTTATTAAACAGCAATGCCAACTTAGTGACGCAATCGGCCAACAACACTCTACCTTATGTTGAATCGACCAATGCTCGTATTAACCGTTTTACGCGTAGCAAAAACACGCTAGATCTGTCGTTAACGGGCTATCAACCGATTAGCATTACCTTTGCCAATGCCAGCAAATGTCAATTAATACAAGGCTCTAAAACCCTAGCGACTACTCGCCAAGGCTCTCGTTTACTGTTGGAGGTCAATGCCCATGAGCTTACCGCGCTCAGGCTTTCCTGCCGCCCCTGAACGATTACGCTTTGCGACGACAGGACAAATTTTAGGTTTCGGCCTTCTGACCTCACTGATTTTTATGGTGATTTATCCTGAGCAAAGTTTACAGCGGCATTTAGAACGTTCGGCTCAAACTGACAACGTCAGTATTGCCTATTTATTAGCATGGTTACGCGCCAAGCCCGATGACCACTATTTACGCATCTTACTGGCACAGCGTTTTTTTGATAAAGGCCAAATTCGTGAAGCACGGCAAACCCTTGCGCCGATCTTCAAAATCAAAACCTTAGAAATGAAGCTGCAAGCGAAAGCAGAAGTGTTATTGCTGGATATTCTTGAACGGCAATTGTGGCAATTTACGCCAAAATCAGCGGAGTTTATCAATGCCCAACGTCACTACTTAAAGCAATTACGCAAAGTCAGTCATTTTGAATGGCCTACAACTCGGCTGGAAGTATTTGCCAAAAACGCTTATGCCTTTGGTGATACCGTGTTAGCCCGCGAACTGTATTACCAACTGATTTATAACGCCAAAGATGTCAATTTAGTCTGGTTTGATCGTATTGCTCAATTGTATTTAGCGGAAGGCCATTATCGCTCGGCGGCACGTACCTATTTTCAAGCGATGCCGTACAGTAGCAGCCTCCAACAACGGCGCAGTTACTTTCTATCAGGCGTTAAAGCTCTACAGTCAGGTAATTTATGGCCTGATGCCATGACTGCCGCGCAGACTTACGCAGGTGTTTTGTTGCAAGACCCAAGCATTTTAGAGTTTTTGGCGCGTTTGGCGTTATCGGCGAATCGTCCTGACCTCGCTCAACATTATGTGTCGTTGTTATTACAACAGCGCATTAGCACCCCCGCGACAGGAGTGAGTCCATGAAGTGGCGGCATTATCTAGCCTTATTATCGTTATCTATTTCTATTGCTTATGGCGAAGAAATGGATATTCAAGCGGCCGCAGGCACACCTCAAGCCAGTTTTGACGATATTCGTTATCGGCTTGGTTATGACGTTTATTTAGCCAACAAAAACTTAGCGGCGGCATGGCAAGTGGCTGATAAAGCCATCACCGCAGAACCGACTAGCTTATTTTGGCTGGAGCGATATGCTCAAATATCGGAATGGGTTGGTAAGCCGAGCGAAGCACTTGGCGCATGGCTCAAACTTGCCAAAAATACTAATGACAATAAAGCATGGGATGCCGTTGGCCGTTTAGCCGAAAGCCTCTTAGATGATGAAGCTTTATTGCAATATCAACGTCGATTGTTGGCACTTAACCCCAACAACGAAGCGGCAATTTTAAAACTGGTGCAAATTTACGAGCGTTTAGGCCGCCCTGATGAGGGTTTGGCTTTTTTGGCACAACTCAACAAAAGCAATGCCAAAAAGACAATGCTCGTTGCCGAAGCAGGTTTAGCCGAACGCGCAGGCAAAGACGAACGAGCGATTACCGCCCTTAATCGTTTAATTCAACACTATCCCCCCGTCGAAGAAAGTTGGTTATTAAGGCGGGCGGCATTGTTTTATCAACGTGGTGATATTGTTCAAGCATGGCAAAGTCTGACCGAAGTCGAAAAGAAAATGCCGACCAATCGGGGTGACTATTGGCGTACCTACGCCGAACTGTCGCGCTTGATTGATAAAAAAGATACCGCCGAACGTGCTTATCAACATCTCACCGATGAGTTTTTGTTTAGTGATGCGGACTTGATGAATTACAGCACACTACAAATCGACTCCGACCCATTAAATGCGGCGTTTTTGAATGAGCTGTCATTCCGTTTATACAGTCAAGATAACGCCGCGATTGGCGTACTATTTCTCTATCAAAAAGCCCACCATCTTGATGGCGCAACCCAGTTTTTAGCCAGCTTAACCGACAAAGAACTGGCAAAACTGGAAAAAAACGCCTTATTTTTAGAACAACGCGCGCAATTATTTTGGGCACAAAAGAACCTTGTCGCCGCGCAAGCCGATTATGAGAAAGCCTTATTACTTGCGCCAAAACTAAGTCGTTTATTACAAGGTTTAGTGGGAGTATTGAGCGAAGCGCATAAAAATACAGAATTAAAAACACTATTATTCTCGGCCGACTCAACGGCAAAACGCACGCCTGCTTTATGGCCAACGTGGGGTTCAGCTTGGCTTTATTTGCAACAACCCTTACGCGCCCTACCCTTTCAAAATGCCTATTTGCGGTATCACCCCAATGATGCCTTAGCCGCTTTTAGCTTTGCCGATTCGCTGCAAAATTTAGGCGCAGTTGACCCAGCCAATAACATCCGCGCCAACCTATATCAGCAACAAACAGCTATTAAAAGTAGCGAATCAGGCGACCGTTTAACCGAGCTAGAACATTTGTTTTTATCGTTATCGCTCGACAACATGGGCAGTGATGCCAGTCAACAACGCTTGCAGCAACACCTCAACAGCCAAGCAGCGCAACGACCCGATAGTTTTAGCCAAGCATTAACACTGGGCTGGTTACTCAACCATGAGTTTTACGATACTAGCCGTCAGTGGTTGCATCAGCATCAACGGCAACTGGCTGCACCGACGTGGGCAACCTTAAATTTGGCCTTACAAGCACAAGACCAACAAACCATAAATCAACTGCTCAATACGCAAGTGGCGGAATTGCCGATTTATGACCGTATTGAAGCGGCTACTCGCGTCAATCGTTTCAGTTTGGCCGAAAACTTAGCTTTTGACACACAAGAAGATTACCCTTTCGATGATGAACTACATCGTCGCTACAGTAATTTATTGAGCGAACGCGGTCATTGGTTTGATGTCTCGTTCAGCTCAGGTAAGTTGGGGGCATTATCGCGGCAACAACGGCAATTAACATGGACGACACCGTTAACTGAACATTTGCGCATGGCCTTAGACCTGCAACAGAACACGCAAAAAACGAAAGATGTCACGGTATTGGGCATTCCACCAAAACAAAGCGATGCCCTGAATATTAGTTTTACTCATCACCTTGAACAAAGTGACTGGACTATCGCCATCCATAAAGCCGACAGCCTAGCGGCCTATACAGGCTGGCGTGTCGCACAACATTATAAGTTTGATAGCCAATTAGCGGCCAATTGGTTGTGGTCGCAACATCAAGAAAGCACCGACAGTACAGGCTTATTGGTCGCTGGGATGAAAAATCGTCTCGCCGCCAGTATCAACTGGACACCGACAGGCCGTGAATATGTCAATGCCGAATTAGCGATGGATAATTACCTTAGTCAAAATGGACAGGCTTTAGGGGACGGCACAATTTTGACTATTGACGCGGGTCATCGCTTATTTACCGAGCAACCCGACCATGTGCTGAAAATGAATATCAGCATCGGTCAGTTTACTGCCAATAATAGCCTCGACCCTGCGCTGATGAGTCTTGTGCCAATCGGCCAAACAGCAACAACAGCTTTTTTCATCCCTAAAGACTATCAACAAATTGCTTTGGCTTGGGCATTTGGTCAAGTGGACGAACGTCAATACCAACGGGCATGGCGCGTTTTTGGCGAAGTGGGTGTCAGTCAGTCGGATAGCAATGGCACAGGTATCAATGGTCAATTGGGCATACATGGCTCGGTGATCGGTGGCGACCGTTTAAGTGTCTACCTTGTTCGTAGTCAAGGCGCGCAACAAAACGGCGATGTCAGCCAACAACTACATCTTAGTTATCGTTTGTTTTATTAGAGGAACACAGCATGAACATCAAAAAGCATCTTCCAATCATCACTATCATGATGGGATTAACGGCCTTAAATGGTTGCTCAACACTCAATGCCACCAAAAGTGTCGGTATTGATAAAAGCGCGCAATGGGTATTATTACCTGCCATTAACAACACTGAAACGCCACAAGCTGGCGCACGTTTAGACAGTATCACCGCCAATTTATTGCGCGTTAATGGTGTCAGCAACCTCAGTGTTTATAACGCCACCGCCACCAACGAAGGCTTATTTGAATTAGCCGACCGTCGCAACCAAGAAGCCGCGTTAACATGGGCAAAAACCACAGGCGCAAAATATGCCGTCGCAGGTAGTGTCGATGAATGGCGTTATAAAGTCGGTTTAGATGGTGAGCCTGCCACAGGTATTAGCTTAAATGTCATCGACTTAACATCAGGACAAGTGGTGTGGAGTGGCAGTGCCGCCCGTACAGGTTGGAGCCGAGAAGCCGTCAGTGCCGTCGCGCAAAAAACCGTCGATAGTTTATTAAAATCAGCCTTGCCTCACTAAAGTCTTATTCATATTTAGGAAGCGTTGACTATGCTGTTGCCCATCACCCGCCGCCAAATTGCGGCTGTGCTTGCACCTAAACAAGCAACTCGACTAGCGATGTTTGAAGTCGTGCTGTTTTCTTGTGCGGTCATCGGACTGGGCGCATGGTCTAATCCTTCCGATCCGTTTATGGTGAAACTGCCGTTTCCGTGGTTATGGTTAGCACCGACGGTGTTAGGTTTACGCTATGGGACGCTGTCCGCTTTTGCTTCTATTGGTTTAATTTCGTTCGCATGGTCGGCTTGGGACTTACTTGGCTTTAATCAAGAAGCGTTTCCCGCGCATTTTTTTATGGGTGGTTTAATTCTCAGTTTGATTGCGGGTGAGTTTGCCGATGTCTGGATTATTCGCCTAAAACGTGTGCGTGAAGCGAACTCCTATTTAAACGAACGCTTAGAGTCACTAACGCGTCGCCACTATCTACTCAAGCTCTCGCATGAGCGTTTAGAGCAAGATATGCTTACCAAACCGATGACTTTGCGCGACTCGATTATGAAAATCCGCGAAATCATGGTCACAGGCAATACAGACCCGGATGCACTTCCGAATGCCAATGCCCTGATAAGTCTATTAGGCCAAAACTGTCAGCTAGAAGTCGCTAGTTTATATGCCGTTCATAACGGTGTTGTCGCCACGCAAGCGAGTGCGACCTTAGGCTCAAGCCAGCCTTTAGTTGTCAAAGACCCGTTAATCACTTATGCCCTCGAACGTAATGAACTGTGCCATTTGCAAAGCGAAGCGGTTCAAGATGTCGAAAGCCGTTATTTAGTCGTAGCGCCACTCATCGCGACTAATCAACAATGTTTTGGCTTATTAGTCGTCGAGCGTATGCCGTTTTTATCGTTGAATTTGGAAACATTGCAGTTCTTGAGTGTTTTACTAGGTTATTACGCCGACAACGTCAAACTCATTCCGTTAGCGATGAAAATTTTGCGTGATAACGTTGGCTGTCCGCTAGAGTTTGCCTCGGAACTATTACGTTTAGAACGTATTCACCGTGAAAGTGGCTTGCCTTCCAGTATTACCGCTTTAGTGATTTCCGATAGCCCTGCACGGCGCGATATTTTTGCCGAAGCCATTCGCCAACGCCGCCAACTCGATATTAGTTGGGATATTCGCTTATCCGACCGCGACATTTTAATCACCATTATGCCGCTTCATGGTGATGCCGCCGTCACGGGTTATTTGCTGCGCACCCAACGCTGGCTGAAAGAAATGTTCAATGCCAGTAAGTTTATAGATGCCAAAGTCACGCCCTATACTGCATTGGTCAATGAACGTCCTGCCGAGGAATTACTGACAAATCTCTTAGAACGCTGCTTAGTGCGACAAGCCTAATGGAGATGCATCATGCTTAATCCCAATGCCAAACTGGGAATGCTCGCCGTTAGCTTAGAACTCGCGGCAATGGCGTTATTGTTATTGTCGAGCCACAGCACCGCCGTGCTGTTTCAGTATTTTACTTTACACGCAATGGCCAGTGCCGCCATTACCCCCGTAGCATGGGCAGTCTTACCTACATCCTATAAACAACCGCGATTATGGGTGATGTTGTTATTATTTAGTCTGAGCTTTTTCATCCCTTTTATTGGCTTATTTGGTTTTGCCATTGGTTCTTTAGTGGCCGCATGGCTACCCTACTTTGATAAAACCAACCGTTTTACCGCTATCGTTACCCCACAATACGAAATGCCAAAAAATAATATTGAAGCAGGATGGCGCTCTGGTCGGGTACGGCAACAGTTAAGCAATAAAGAAACGCCTATTGATATGCGTATGAAAGCTTTATTAGCCTTACAAAATATGCCTGCGCGTCACTCGGCAAGTATTCTGCGAGACACGCTAAGCGACAGTTCAGACGACTTACGTTTATTAGCCTATGGCATGTTAGACAGCCGCGAAAAACAACTGACGCATCGTATTCAAGATGCATTACAGCGTTATGAAAGCTTACCCACCGCCGAAGAACGTTATGTTCCTGCACGGGAATTAGCCGAGCTGTATTGGGAGCTGGTCTATCAAAACTTAGTGCAAGGTGATATGCGCCAATTTTCCCTCGAACAAGTGCAACGCTACGCTAATGAAGCCCTAAAACACAAAGTCAAAGATGCAGGCCTATGGGCAATTTCTGGCCGTATGTGGACGTTGCGCGGTGACTATATTCGAGCAATGGGTGGTTTTACTACCGCCATCAAACAAGGTTTTCCACTGGTACGCGCTGAACCTTATTTAGCGGAATTAGCCTATTTACGCGGCGACTACGCCACCACTCGCCGCTTAATGACTGGCTTACGTGAAGATGGTCGTTCACGGCCATTAAGTATGGCCGCTGACTACTGGGGACGCTAATGACCGTACTAAAACAAGGGCAATCGGCCGATATTGGCTTGCTGTTAGAAGGCACATATCCCTTCGTCAGTGGCGGTGTGTCAAGTTGGGTGAATCAAATGATTAAAGGCTTTCCTGAACACACCTTTGCCTTGTGTTTTATTGGTAGCCAAGCCAGCGATTATGGCGAGATGCGTTATCAACTACCTGATAACGTCGTGCATTTAGAAGTGCATTATTTACATGAACCGCACGGCAAAGTCCCCGTCATCAAGCGTAAGGGTAATAAACAAGTCTTTAAAGAAATTCGTTGTTTGCACGAGCAATATCGTCATGCGGATACACCCAAAGGCGAAACAGCATCTTTACTCAAGAGTATTATGCAACATCGCAATGAAGGCCGTTATGCCGAAGCAGACTTTTTATACAGTCGGGAATCATGGGATTATATAACCGAGCAATATCGGGAGCGTTGCACTGACCCGTCATTTGTCGATTATTTTTGGACAGTGCGGATCATGCACTCGCCGTTATGGAAATTAATGGCACTGACAGAAACATTTATTCCTGTCAAAGTCTATCATACGATTTCTACAGGCTATGCAGGCTTTTTAGGCGCGTTAATGAAACAACGGACAGGTAAACCGTTAATTCTGTCAGAGCACGGTATTTATACCAAAGAACGAAAAATTGATTTATTCCAAGCAGAATGGATTCGTGACAATCGCGGCACATTGACCAAAGATAGCTCCGAAGTCGCTTATTTTCGCCATTTATGGATTCGCTTTTTTGAGGCACTGGGGCGTGATTGTTATCACCATGCTGACCGAATTATTGCCCTCTACGAAACTAATCGCCTACGACAGATTAAAGATGGCGCGCCAGCCGAACGTACCGAAAACATTCCCAATGGCATTAATTTGCCACACCTCGCCAAAGTACGTGAGAAACGCAGCGACACCATTCCGTTAACCATTTGTTTGATTGGTCGTGTCGTCCCCATTAAAGACATTAAAACCTTTATTCGCGCCATGCGTACCGTCGTCAATCAATTACCTGATGCCGAAGCATGGATTGCAGGGCCAGAAGATGAAGACCCCGATTATGCCGCCGACTGCCGTAGCTTAGTCAAAGGACTAGGACTGACCGACAACGTCAAATTTTTAGGTTTCCAGCGCATCGACGAATTATTACCGAAAGTGGGATTGTTAGTGCTTAGCTCTATTTCCGAAGCCCTACCCCTCGTGATTTTAGAAGGTTATGCCGCTGGTGTACCCTGTGTTTCCACAGATGTCGGTTCATGTCGGCAATTAGTCGAAGGTTTAGGGCCTATCGACCGCTCTATCGGTGCATCGGGTGAAATTGTCGGCATTGCCAACCCCACCGAATTAGCGACGGCCATTGTTGGCTTATTAAGCAACCCCGAACGCTGGCGCGCCGCACAAGCCGCAGGTATTACTCGCGTTGAACGGTATTACACCCAAGAACAAATGTTTGGTCGTTATCGCTCGGTCTATGAGGAATGCCTCAATAAATCAGACGCATTAGCGGCAACACCCAAAAGCTGTCCACGAGGAAATCACTAATGGCGGGTATCGGCTTTGAACTGCGCAAACTGTTAAAGCGCGATAGCTTATTAGGTATGATGCAAGCCTATGCTTATGCAGGCATTATTAGCTCAGGTCCTTGGGTATTGTCGATTATTGGCATTCTGGTCATTGGTTTGATGAGTGTGTCGATGGTCGTGCCTGAGTTTTTGATTACTCAATTTCAGGTCAGTGTTACTTATTTAATTGCCTTTAGTTTAACACTCACAGGTTTTGCTCAACTCGCTTTTACACGTTTTACTGCCGACCGTTTATTTGAAAAACGCGCGAATGTCATCTTACCCAATTTTAATGGTTTACTAATGTGGGTGACGTTACTGACAGGTCTGTTTGGCACATTGGTGATTATTTTTCTCTTTCCCAATCAAAGCATTATGTATCGCTTATTGATGTTAGCGGGCTTTGTGGTGATGAGTGATATTTGGATTGCCACCATCTTTTTATCAGGCATGAAACAATACAAAGCGATAGTCAGTTTATTTGCCATTGGTTATGGCTCAACGGTTTTATTTGCCTTGTTATTACGGCCTTATGGCCTCGAAGGTTTATTAGGCGGCTTTGTACTTGGCCAATTTATCTTATTGATTGGCATGGTGATTTTGATTCTACGCAACTATCCTTCCGATTATTTTATCGCCTTTGATTTTATGGATAAGCGTTATTTATTTTGGAGTTTAGTGTGGGTCGGTTTTTTTTATAACTTTGGTTTATGGCTCGATAAGTTTATGTTTTGGTTTTATGAGCCAACTAGCCAAGCCATTATTGGCCCCTTACGCGCGTCCCTGATTTATGACATTCCTGTGTTTTTAGCCTACTTATCCATTATTCCCGGTATGGCCGTTTTTTTAGTGAAAATGGAAACCGATTTTGTTGAATTTTATGACAACTTCTACAATGCCGTGCGTGATGGTGGCTCGCTGGAATATATCGAAGAAATGCGTAATGAAATGGTCTTTACTGTCCGTCAGGGCATTTATCAAATCATTAAAATTCAAAGTATTGCCGCGTTAACGGTGTTTGTCGCGGGCGAAATTATTTTGAACACCCTACATATCTCCTTGTTATATTTGCCATTATTGTTTGTCAATTTAATCAGTGTTGGCTTGCAAGTGGTGTTTTTGGGCGTACTCAATGTGTTCTTTTATTTAGATAAACGCCGTATTGTTTTAGTGTTAACGGGATTATTTGTCATTTTAAACGGTGTATTTACGGGACTTACCCTGTATTTAGGGCCAAAATTCTATGGTTACGGTTTGGCAGCAGCATTACTGATTTGTATTATGTTGGGTTTTAGATACTTAGATAAAGTCTTTGATGAGTTAGAATACCGCACCTTTATGCTGCAATAGTCTAGGAATTTCATTATGTCACGTTCTATTATCAGTACCGACCTCGCCCCTGCCGCTATTGGTACTTATTCGCAAGCGGTTAAAGTTGGCAATACCGTGTATTTATCTGGCCAAATTGCCCTTGACCCACAAACCATGCAACTGAAAGACGGTATTGAAGCGCAAATTATTCAAGTCTTTGACAATCTAAAAGCCGTGTGTGAAGCATCGGGCGGCAGCTTACAAGACATCGCTAAAATCAATATTTTTCTTATCGACCTAGCCAATTTTGCGTTGGTGAATGAGATTATGGCGCGCTATTTTACTCAACCCTATCCTGCGCGTGCGGCGGTTGGTGTTGCTTCGTTACCGCGTGGCGCACAGGTAGAAATGGATGGTGTTTTGGTGTTGGCTTGAGTTAAGGTGTTGAGGGTGATGGATTGCGTTCCTTTACCCATCTACACACATTCAATTTGCTTAAACGGTAGTCCCTGCTGATCTTTTCCTGACAGTTGTGGCGCATAATCTATTGGCCAAGAAATGCCAATATCCGCATCACTCCAAAGCAAACAACGCTCATAGGCTGGTGCGTAATAATCCGTTGTTTTATATAAAAATTCCGCCACATCGGACAGCGTCACAAATCCGTGAGCAAAACCTTCGGGAATCCACAATTGACGTTTATTTTCTGCGGATAAATGCACACCAACCCATTGGCCAAACGTTGCTGAGCATTGGCGAATATCAACCGCAACATCAAACACCTCACCCACCGTACAACGCACCAGTTTTGCTTGAGCATGGGGCGACAATTGATAATGCAAGCCTCTTAATACGCCTTTCACCGAGCGTGAATGATTATCTTGCACAAAGTTAACGGAGCGACCAATAGCCGCCTCAAATTTGCTTTGGTTAAAACTCTCAAAAAAGAAACCACGCTCATCGCCAAAGACCGCTGGCTCAATAATTTTAACGTCTGGGATAATCGTATCTATCACGTTCACAATGTAGCACTCTCAAGGATTCAAAAGAGCCAACAGATATTGGCCATAACTATTCTTTTTCAATGGCTGTGCTAGTTTTGATAGTTCTTCTGCCGTTATCCAGCCTAGTCTAAAGGCGATTTCTTCAGGACAAGCAACTTTTAAGCCTTGCCGTGCTTCAATCGTGGCAATAAACTGACTTGCCTCCAACAAGGACTCATGTGTACCTGTATCTAACCACGCATAACCCCGCCCCATCGTTTGCACGTCCAACGTTCCTGCTTGTAAATACGCCGAATTAACATCGGTTATTTCTAACTCACCACGTGCAGAAGGCTTAATCGTTTTAGCAATTTCTACGACTTTTTCATCGTAAAAATACAAACCTGTGACCGCATAATTAGACTTAGGCTTGATTGGTTTTTCTTCTAAACTCATCGCATGACCATTGGCATCAAACTCAACCACGCCATATCGTTCAGGGTCACGCACATGATATGCAAAAACCGTTGCCCCTTCGGTTTTATTGGCAGCGTCTTGCAATAGTTTACTAAATTCATGGCCGTAATAAATATTATCACCTAAAACTAACACGCTAGGCGCACCATTCAAAAACGACTCCCCTAAAATAAATGCTTGCGCTAATCCATCGGGACTCGGTTGAACCATGTACTGCAACTGAATGCCCCATTGACTGCCATCACCTAATAACTGTTCAAAGCGTGGGGTATCTTGAGGGGTAGAAATAATCAGAATTTCTTGAATACCCGCCAACATTAACGTCGTCAACGGATAATAAATCATTGGTTTATCATAAATTGGTAATAACTGTTTACTAATGGCGAGTGTTGCAGGATATAAGCGTGTGCCAGAACCGCCTGCCAAAATAATGCCTTTACGTTGCATATCAACCTGCCTTTATTATTGTAATCAACTTAATATTTACAGCGCAGCAATCACTTTAGCAACACCTTGTTGCCAGTCAGGAATGGATACCGCTAAATAACTGGCCAACTTATTACAGTCTAAGCGTGAATTAGCAGGACGCACAGCAGGCACAGGATAAGCGGAGCTTGGAATAGGATAAATAGCATTTTCGGTGACAATTAACGGCACTTGCTTGGTTGAGGCTAATTGCACAATATAACGCGCATAGTCATACCACGTCGTTGCACCATATGCTGACAGATGATAAGTGCCATAGTTAAAACTCGTTGGCGATGCTAAATAACGTTGAATCATTAACCCGCTTAATTCGGCGATTAATGTGGCGGAGGTGGGAGCACCCCATTGGTCAGCCACTATATTTAACGACTCTTTTTCTTTTGCCAAGCGTAAAATCGTTTTCATAAAGTTATGGCTATGAACACCAAAAACCCAACTGGTACGCAAAATCAGATGTCGTGCTGTCGTTGCTCGAATGGCTTCTTCGCCCAAGCATTTACTATGGCCATAAACTGATTGAGGATTGGTGTTGTCACTTTCAATATAAGGACTTTCTTTAGTGCCATCGAAAACATAGTCCGTTGAATAATGCACAAGAAAAGCGTTATTTTTTTCTGCCCAAGCCGCCATAACTTTGGGGGCATCGGCATTAATCGCCATGGCTTGTGCAATCTCTGTTTCCGCTTTATCAACCGCCGTATAGGCCGCAGGATTAACAATAATATCAGGCTGATAATGATTTAATACCAACACAATACTAGCGGCATCTGCCAAATCAAGCTCTTGCCGCGTGAGTGCAATGACCTCACCTAAAGATGCAAGCGCACTTTGTAGCTCAAAACCTACTTGACCCGTCACCCCTGTTAATAAGATTTTCATCCCTTAAACCCCGTATTGTTGCGTCAACCATTGACGATAAGCACCTGTGGTGACGTTCTCAACCCAATCCCTATGCTCTAAATACCATTGCACGGTTTTACGAATCCCCGTTTCAAAGGTTTCGGCTGGCTTCCAACCCAACTCTTGTTCTAGCTTGCGCGCATCAATAGCATAACGACGGTCATGCCCTGCACGGTCTTGGACAAAGGTAATTTGTTCGGCGTACCGCCCTGACGCTTTCGGTTTGAGCTCATCCAAAATCTGACAAATGGTTTGAACAACCTCTAAATTGGCTTTTTCATTCCAGCCACCGACATTGTAAGTTTGTCCTAATCGTCCCGCAGCTAAGACGCAACGAATAGCGGCACAGTGATCTTTGACATATAACCAATCTCGAATTTGTTGACCATCACCATAAATAGGCAAGGGTTTGCCTGCTAAGGCATTGAGAATAACCAGAGGAATAAGCTTTTCGGGAAAGTGATAAGGGCCGTAATTATTACTACAATTGGTGGTAATTACAGGTAAGCCATAGGTATGATGCCATGCGCGCACGAGGTGATCAGAGGCTGCTTTACTCGCCGAATAAGGGCTATTAGGTTCGTAAGCATTCGTTTCCGCAAATGGCGCATCTGTCAGTGATAATGTGCCATAGACTTCATCAGTGGAAACGTGCAAAAAACGGAAAGCTGATTTCTCGGCTTCGGGTAACTCCTGCCAATAACCACGCACCGACTCTAATAAATTAAACGTGCCCAAGACATTGGTTTGAATAAATTCGGCGGGTGACGCAATAGAACGGTCAACATGACTTTCGGCGGCAAAATTAATCACCGCACGCGGTTGATATTGCGCCAATAAGTCGGATACCACCCTCTTGTCACCAATATCCCCTTTGACAAAAACATGGCGGGCATCCTCACTTAGAGACTTCAAGGTATCTAAATTTCCCGCATAGGTTAATTTGTCTAGATTGATGACTAGCTCATCGGACTGCGCCAGCCAATCTAAGACAAAGTTGCCGCCTATAAATCCTGCACCACCTGTTACTAAAACCGTCATTTATTCAGGCCTTAACTTATTCCACAGTCACCGACTTCGCCAAATTACGCGGCTGATCAACATCTGTTCCTTTAATCACTGCCACATGATAGGACAATAATTGCAGCGGGATAGTATAAACAATCGGCGCAACTTCATCGGCAACACTCGGCATAGGAAACACTTTTAGGCCAGGCTCAGGTGTAATCAGCACTTTATGATCAGCAAACACATACAACACGCCTGCCCGCGCACGCACTTCTTGTAAATTCGACTTCAACTTATCAATCAAATCATTATTGGGCGCAATCGCCACCACAGGCATATCATGGTCAACTAACGCCAATGGCCCGTGTTTTAACTCACCTGCGGGATAAGCTTCGGCATGAATATAAGAAATTTCTTTCAGCTTTAATGCCCCCTCCATCGCAACAGGATATTGCGCGCCACGTCCCAAAAATAAAGTATGGTGCTTTTCGCCAAACTCTTCGGCAATACGTTCAATCGCTTTATCCATTGCCAAAACACTGTCAAGGACAACAGGTAAATTTTGCAATTGACGAACGATACGAATTTCTGTTTCAGCGGCTAAACCTCGAGCTTTACCTGCCGACAAAACCAATAACATCAAGGCAACTAACTGCGTCGTAAATGCTTTTGTTGATGCAACACCAATTTCTGGCCCTGCATGGGTAATAAACGACAGGTTTGACTCACGCACTAACGTCGATGTAGGGACATTACAAATACACAGCGAAGCCAAAATACCTTGCTTTTTGGCTTCACGGAGGGCAGCTAACGTATCTGCTGTTTCGCCCGATTGAGAAATGGTGACAAACAAGGTATCAGCAGGCAATACTGAAGTCCGATAACGATATTCACTCGCCACTTCAACATTACACGAAATGCCAGCAATACCTTCAAACCAATAACGCGCGACATAACCTGCATGATAGCTCGTGCCACAAGCAATAATTTGAATATGCTTCACTTTGGCAAAAACTTCAGCGGCATTGCCACCAAACGCCTGCTCATTAATCAAACCACTTTCTTGGATACGACCTTCTAAGGTGCGTTGAATCGCCTGTGGCTGCTCGTAAATTTCTTTGAGCATATAATGGCGATAACCTGCTTTGTCGCTGTGATGCAACTGAGCATCTAATTCTGTTGCTTCACGCTGAACCACACTATCGTAACGATCATAAATAATGACGGACTCACGACGCAACTCAATGACATCACCATCTTCTAAATAAATAAAACGATTGGTAACAGGCAATAACGCTAACTGATCTGAACCAATGAAATTCTCACCAATACCCAGACCCACCACTAATGGCGAGCCTTGACGTACAGCAATTAAACGCTCTGGCTCAGACGCATGAATAATACCGAGTGCATACGCGCCATCTAGGTGTTTAATGGCCTCTTTTACAGCCGCTAATAACTCTTGTGTTTTCTCTAGTTCACGATGTACTAAATGAGCAACAACTTCGGTATCGGTTTGTGAAACAAAGACATAGCCTTGCACTCTTAACTCAGTGCGCAATTCTTCATAATTTTCAATAATACCGTTATGCACTACCGCAACATCACCCGACACATGGGGATGGGCATTATCTTGTGTGGGCGCGCCATGTGTTGCCCAACGGGTATGGGCAATACCAATATGGCCATTAACTTGTGCTTGCTCAACCGCAGCTTCTAATTCTTTTACTTTGCCAGAACGACGTTCACGAACAATACTAGCCTTATCAATAACCGCCAAACCTGCGGAGTCGTAACCCCGATATTCAAGACGTTTCAGGCCTTCAATCAAAATAGCAGTAACATTACGTTCCGCGACTGCGCCTACGATTCCACACATAAACTCTACTCCTTACAGACCATTAGCCGTCATCTGCTAACTGTCATCAAAAATATATGAACATCAAACTTTGGATTACTAATGCTAATCACTAACTATTTTACGCGGACGCTGCCAGCCTTCAATATTACGTTGAATGCCGCGCCCTATTGCCAAACTATGCGCAGGTACATCTTTGCTAATTGCAGAACCTGCACCTGTTGTTGCGCCCTCGCCAATCGTAACGGGTGCAACCAATGACGCATTAGAGCCAATAAAGGCATCAGCACCAATCATGGTTTTTGATTTGGTCGCGCCATCATAATTACAAGTAATTGTCCCCGCACCAATATTAGCGCGTGCGCCCACTTCGGCATCACCGATATAACTCAAATGACCAGCTTTTGCACCTTCGTGCATCACGGTATTTTTGACTTCGACAAAATTACCAATATGAACATTTGCCGCCAATTGTGTGCCTGCACGAAGACGAGCAAAAGGCCCGACATCAGCATGGTTACCAATCACCGCTCCTTCTAACACAGAATTCGCTTTAATCACGACACCATCACCCAAAGTGCAGTTTTTCAGGCTACAGTTTGCGCCGATGTGTACACCATTACCCAACTGATTATGACCTTCTAAGATGACATTAATATCAAAAGAAACATCCATACCAATAATTACCGTGCCACGAACATCAAAACGATTGGGGTCAATAATCGTAGCACCTGCACGCATTAAATTATCCGCTTGCAGGCGTTGATAAACACGTTCTAAAGTCGCCAACTGTAATTTATCGTTAATACCTTCTACCTCCCATGCCGCAGTCGGCTGATGGGTTTGCACGGTGATCCCATCAGCCACCGCCAAAGCAATAATATCCGTTAGATAATATTCGCCTTGAGCATTAGTGTTTTTAAGGGTTGGCAACCATGTATGTAAGTGCTTATTCGGTACGCACAAAATACCTGTGTTGACTTCGGCAATGAGCTTTTCTTGCTCTGACGCATCTTTTTGCTCCACAATACGTTGCACTAAGCCTGCTTCGCGGACAATACGACCATAACCTGTTGGATTATCTAAAGTGACACTCAACAATCCTAAACTATTGTCATCGGTCACTAAGGCTAATAATTTTTCTAGTGTTGTGGTGGTTGTTAGCGGTACATCACCATAGAGAATTAAGGTTTTACCTGTTTCGGGCAATTGCGATAACGCTACTTGTACGGCGTGACCTGTGCCCTTTTGTTCCGCCTGTAATGCCCAACCAATAGATTCATCGCTAAAGTGTTGTTGTACTAACTCACCGCCATGACCATAAACCACAATAGTCCGCTGGGATTGCAGTTGTTTAGCCGTTGCTAAAACGTGCGCCAACAAAGGCTTTCCTGCTAAAGGTTGCATGACTTTGGGAAGAATTGATTTCATGCGAGTACCTTTACCCGCCGCAAGAATGAGAACGCTCAGTTCCATCTGTATTCACCTGTTAGATTTTTTTCAAAAACAAAAAGGGCAGCATAAAGCTACCCTTTTTATGGTTCTGTGCATTGCTGATGTCAACAATACAACAAACACCACGAACTATGCACGATTTTTCATTTGTTGAATCGTGCGTATTTGACCTGCGATTTCTGCCAAAGTCGCTAATGCAGCCGCAGTATCCATTTCGGATTTTTGGTTTTGCAAAGCCGCTAAGGCCGCAGTACGCGCTTCAATCGCCGCCGCTTCATCAATGTTTTCTGCCCGTATGGCGGTATCAGCCAAAATGGTAAATACGCGAGGCTGAACCTCTAAAATACCACCCGAGACATAAAACACGACTTCTTCGCCATTTTCTTTAATGACGCGGACGGGGCCAGGCTTTAACTGTGTTAGCAACGGTGCGTGTCCAGCAAGAACACCCAAGTCACCTGCACGGCCATGCGCAATAATCATCTGCACACTACCTGAGTAAATAGCTTCTTTGACGCTAACGATGTCGCAGTGTACGCAATTTGCCATTTATGTCGCCTCCACTCTATCTAGCCAAAAGTCAGGACTTACACGTTTCACTGAAAAGTATATGTCCTAAAACAGTTAAAGCTTCTTGGCTTTTTCAACGGCTTCTTCAATACCGCCAACCATGTAGAACGCTTGTTCTGGCATGTGATCGTATTCACCCGCCAAAATGCCTTTGAAGCCACGAATGGTTTCTTTTAAGGACACGTATTTACCGGGTGAACCAGTGAACACTTCAGCAACGTGGAACGGCTGCGACAAGAAACGTTGAATTTTACGTGAGCGATAAACTAACAGTTTATCTTCTTCAGACAATTCATCCATACCCAAGATGGCGATAATGTCTTTCAGCTCTTTGTAGCGTTGGAGTACTGTTTGTACACCACGAGCCACATTATAATGGTCTTCACCAACCACTAAAGGATCTAACTGGCGGCTTGTTGAATCCAATGGATCAACCGCAGGATAAATACCCAAAGAAGCGATATCACGGCTTAACACAACGGTTGCGTCTAAGTGAGCGAACGTTGTTGCTGGTGATGGGTCGGTCAAGTCATCGGCTGGAACGTAAACCGCTTGCACAGAAGTAATAGAACCCGACTTCGTCGAAGTAATACGCTCTTGCAATACGCCCATTTCTTCAGCTAGTGTCGGTTGATAACCTACAGCGGAAGGCATACGACCTAACAACGCGGATACTTCTGTACCAGCGAGGGTATAACGGTAAATGTTGTCAACGAACAACAATACGTCTTTACCTTTGCCGTTTTCGTCTTTGTCATCACGGAAGAATTCAGCCATCGTCAAACCAGTCAAGGCAACACGTAAACGGTTTCCAGGTGGCTCGTTCATTTGACCGTAAACCATGGCGACTTTATCAACAACGCCAGAGTCTTTCATTTCGTGGTAGAAGTCGTTACCTTCACGAGTACGCTCACCAACACCCGCAAACACAGACAAACCTGCGTGAGCTTTAGCGATGTTGTTGATCAACTCCATCATGTTAACGGTTTTACCCACACCCGCACCACCGAACAAACCGACTTTACCACCCTTAGCGAATGGGCAAAGTAAGTCAATAACCTTAATACCTGTTTCTAACAATTCAGTAGAACCAGATTGCTCGGCATAGCTAGGGGCTTTACGGTGAATAGACCAAGTCTCTTTTTCACCAATCGGGCCTGCTTCGTCAATGGGGCGACCCAAGACATCCATAATACGGCCTAGAGTAGCCTTACCTACGGGTACAGAAATCGGTGCATTGGTGTTGCTGACGGGCAAACCACGTTTTAAACCTTCTGTTGAACCCATCGCGATAGTACGAACGATACCATCACCTAATTGTTGCTGTACTTCTAAAGTCGTGGCAGTACCATCAACTTTTAGTGCGTCATACACTTTTGGAACGCTGTCGCGCGGAAATTCAACATCAATAACCGCGCCGATAATTTGAACGATTTGACCGCTGCTCATCGGGGCTTCCTCTTAAACTAGCTCTTAAACTGGCAAATACTGTTCTTAGGACTTACGCCTGTCGCTTGAAATCATTATGGATATAACAAGTATCAAACAACCGAGTTTTACCTAAGTCCTAATTTAAACCGCGGCGGCTCCGCCAACGATTTCAGAAATTTCACGCGTAATCGCGGCCTGACGCAGTTTGTTATACACCAACTGCAAGCTACGAATCAGCTCACCTGCGTTATCCGTTGCGGCTTTCATCGCCACCATACGGGCAGCCTGTTCACAGGCTATATTCTCGACAACACCTTGATAAACTTGCGATTCAACAAATCGCACCATCAAAGCATCTAGCAAGGGCGCAGCATCGGGCTCATACAAATAATCCCATGTATGTTGACGCTTCAAGAGATGGTCATCACTTGAGACGTTTAACGGAACTAATTGATTCACCAAAGGCTTTTGTGTCATGGTGTTGACAAATTGGTTATTGACCAAATAAATACGGTCAATCTCGCCTTTTTCAAAGGCTTCCAACATCACATGTATCGCACCAATCAACTGTTCCACTGTCGGTGCATCACCCAATTGGGTTTTGACCCCAGTGACTTTACCGCCCACTGTTTTAAAGAACGTTGTCGCTTTTTGACCAATCAGGCAAAATTCAGCCTCTACGCCTTGCTCGCGCCATGACTTCACGGACTGTACAGTGCGCTTGAACAAATTGATGTTCAAACCACCACACAAGCCACGATCAGAAGACACGATGATATAACCCACACGCTTCACTGGACGCTCCACCATATAGGTGTGCTTGTACTCAGGATTCGCTTGTACTAAATGGGCAATCACGCGGCGCATTTTATCTGCATACGGGCGACCAGCCGACATACGCTCTTGCGCTCTACGCATTTTAGACGCAGCCACCATTTGCATGGCTTTGGTAATTTTCTGCGTACTTTTAATGCTTACTACTTTGCTACGAATTTCTTTTAAGCTAGCCATAGTCTCACCATTAACGGATTACGCCGATACTGTCACGAACAGTTATCGGCATTATCTTGGATGCTTACCAAGACTGAGTAGCTTTGAAGGTTGTTATGCCTTTACGTAGCTCAGCTTCAATGTCTTTATCGTAGTTAGCCGTGGCATTGATGTTATCCATCAACGCTTTATGCTGACTATTCATATAGCTATGTAATGCCGCTTCAAAAGCACCAATTTTAGCAACAGGCACGTCAGTCAAGAAACCTTCGTTCGCAGCAAAAATCGAGAGTGACATATCAGCAATACCTAACGGTGCATATTGCTTTTGTTTCATCAATTCGGTCACACGTTGACCGTGCTCCAATTGCTTACGTGTTGCTTCGTCCAAGTCAGAAGCAAACTGAGCAAAGGCCGCCAATTCACGGTATTGAGCCAACGAGGTACGAATACCACCCGCCAATTTCTTGATGATTTTCGTTTGTGCAGCACCACCAACACGAGATACCGAGATACCCGCGTTAACCGCAGGACGAATACCTGAGTTAAACAAACTGGTTTCTAAGAAAATCTGACCGTCAGTAATCGAAATTACGTTAGTTGGTACGAATGCAGATACGTCACCTGCTTGCGTTTCAATGATTGGCAACGCAGTTAACGAACCCGTTTTACCTTTCACTTCACCGTTAGTGAACTTCTCAACATACTCTTCACTGACGCGTGATGCACGCTCAAGTAAACGGGAATGGAGATAGAACACGTCACCTGGGTACGCTTCACGGCCCGGTGGACGACGTAATAACAAGGAAATTTGACGATAAGCAACCGCTTGTTTCGACAAATCATCATAAATGATTAGTGCATCTTCACCACGGTCACGGAAGTATTCGCCCATTGTACAGCCAGAGTACGGAGCTAAGAATAACATCGCGGCAGGTTCAGAAGCAGACGCTGCGACAACAGTGGTATAAGCCATTGCGCCGTATTGTTCAAGTTTACGTACTACGTTAGCGATGGTCGATTGTTTTTGACCAATAGCAACGTACACGCACTTAATGCCTGAGTCTTTTTGAGCAATGATCGCGTCGATAGCCATCGCGGTTTTACCCGTTTGACGGTCACCAATGATCAATTCACGTTGACCACGGCCAATCGGAATCATCGCATCAACTGCTTTGTAACCTGTTTGTACAGGTTGATCAACCGATTTACGCCAAATAACGCCTGGTGCTACTTTTTCCACAGCATCAGTCATTTTAGCGTTGATTGGGCCTTTGCCATCAATCGGTGTACCTAGAGCATCAACCACACGACCCAATAACTCTGGACCGACGGGAACTTCTAAGATACGACCTGTGCAACGTACTTTTTGACCTTCTTGCAGGTTTAAGTAGTCACCCAAAACAACAGCACCAACCGAATCTTGCTCTAAGTTAAGAGCCATACCGAAGATGCCGCCGTCGAACTCAATCATTTCGCCATACATAACATCGGCTAAGCCGTGGATGCGGACGATACCATCAGATACTTTGACCACTGTGCCTTCATTGCGGGCTTCAGCAGTGGTGTTGAGATCGCTAATACGCTGTTTAATGAGCGAGCTGATCTCGGAGGGATTCAGTTGCTGCATGATGCGCTGTTCCTCAAAAATTATGAATTCAGGGTGGCACTTAATTTAGACAATTTTCCGCGTACGGAAGCATCAATTACTAAGTCGCCTGTTCGCACAATAACACCACCAATTAAGGAAGCATCAATTTCTGTACGAATATTGATACGTGAGCCAAGCTTCTTCGCTAATTGATTAGCTAAGGCTTCTTGTTGCTCATCAGTCATAGCAAATGCGCTCATGACCAAGACATCAGAAGTGTTTTCAGCTTGTGCTTTTAAAGCTTCGTACAACTCAGCAATTGCAGGCAATGCCAACAAACGTTTGTTAACGGCAACAAGACTTAGAAAGTTACGCACACCAGTAGATAACTCTCCACCGCACGCCGCAAGAAATGCTGTCTCTTGTTCCGCTACTGTCATGCTTGGGCGTGACAAGTAACGAGCAAAATCAGCATCTTGAACCAACGCTGCGGCTAAAGACAATTGCGTTGACCAAACAGCCAACTCCAATTTTCCTTCAGCATAAGCATATTCAAACGCAGCTTTTGCGTACGGACGTGCCACTGTGGTTAATTCAGCCATGATCACTGTCTCTAGAGAGTTATAGCTCTGTTGCTAACTGATTTAACATGGCAGCATGGGCGTTTGCATCCACTTGCGCACGTAAAATCTTCTCGGCACCCACAATTGCCAACGCTGCTACTTGCGAGCGTAAGGCATCGCGAGCACGATTAATCTCTTGGTCAATGTCGTCTTGAGCCTGAGCTTTAATACGCTCATTTTCAGCTTGGGCTTGAGCCTTTGCTTCTTCAACCAATTGGTTGCCACGACGACTCGCTTGTTCAAGCAATTGAGCTGCTTGATCCTTAGCGGTTTTCATCATATCCGCAGCTTGTTCTTGCGCCGCAACTAAGGCACGTTGAGCCTCATCGCCTGCACTTAAACCTTCTGCGATTTTCTTTTGGCGTTCTTCAAGCGCTTTAATTAATGGCGGCCACACATACTGCATGCAGAACCAAACAAAAATCGCGAAAGAAATAGCCTGACCCAGCAAGGTCGCATTAATATTCATGCTAATACCTCATTCAGCTGTTGCAAAAATAGTTCCACTGCTTAATTTAATCGCAAAAACGTTAACGACTAAATTTTCAGCAATAAAAAGAACTTATGGAGCAACCACTGGTTGAACAACGGCAACTGGCCCAGCATTTTCTTTAGCTTGATCGATGAACGGATTGCTGAAAATGATGAACATGCCCAAACCCACAGCAATCATCGGTACAGCGTCAACCAAACCCATAATAACGAAAAACTTAGTTTGTAACTGTGGTGCTAATTCTGGTTGGCGTGCAATACCTTCCAAGAAACGACCACCTAAAATACCAATACCAATAGCAGCACCTAATGCGCCAAAGGACAGGAGCATAGCACCAGCAATCGCGGTCAAACCGATCATATTTTCCATTTGAAACTACCTCAAGGTTGGGTTAAAACAAAACCAATTACAAATCAAAAAAATCAAACTCAACGAACACGGACATCAATTATCTTTAACAAAATCAATGCTTTTCACTTGCCATCGACAAGTAAACAATCGTCAACATCATAAAGATAAAAGCCTGTAGGGTAATAATCAGAATATGGAAAATAGCCCAAGGTACTGACAACACCCACTGTAAACCGAATGGCAACAACGCGATCAAAATAAAAATCAACTCGCCTGCATACATATTACCAAACAGTCGCAAAGCCAATGAAATCGGACGTGCAATGAATACCACCAACTCTAATACTAAGTTAATCGGCATTAATAGAAGTTTAACAATCGGGTTAGCAGAGCTAAATGGCTGCAACGACAACTCAGCCGCAAAACCACCAACACCTTTTTCTTTGATACTAAATATAATAATGAGGGCAAAAACAGACAGGGACATACCCATCGTGACATTCGGGTCAGTTGTTGGCACAACCTTGAAAAAGACTTCGTGTGGATTAGCACCAAAGAAATGTACGCCAACCCATTGCGCGGCTACAGGCAAGAAATCCACGGGTATTAAATCCATGAAATTCATTAAGAAAATCCAAACAAAAATCGTTAATGCCAATGGCGCGACTAATTTTGGCGCATGATGAAAAGAATCACGGACGCTATCGGCGACAAACTCAACAACCAACTCAATGGCAGCCTGTAATTTACTAGGCACACCAACACTAGCACGCACGGCAATCATTCTAAAAATAAAGCAAAAAACCAAGCCTAAAACAATAGAGAACGCCATTGAGTCAAGGTTAACCGCTTGAAAACCCATTGCTTTTGCTTCTTGAGCATTTTCAGCGAGTTTCCAACCTTCACCCGGCAAATTACCATAGGTCAAATTGGTTAAGTGATGCTTGATGTACTCTGATGAGGTTAGTGCTGCATGTTGTTCAGACATAAGTCAAACCCAAAAACGTAATACTTGAAGATGAAATCGAGCCACTACCATTGCAACTGACAGCCACTCAACAACCCAAAACACAACTCATTAAACAGTATCTTTAGCGCGCGAAACACCAAGAAACCATCTATCAAAATCTTTACGTTGACCACAGTGGCGCGACCCACACTACAGCCTGAACGAGAACAAATCCGACAAACAACGCCGCCATCGACACAGGAACGCTCAAATGCTGAACAAGGGCGAAACCGATGATCACCAACACAAACTTGCCGATAATGCCACGATAAAATCCACCAAGAATCCGTCCAGAGGAGATTGCGCCACCAAATCGGAACGCTTCCCAAGCAAAATAAGCACTAGCGACAAGAGCAATTAATGCCCCTAAGCCTGCGGAATAGGCGGCCTTCTGCCCCCAAATCAACGCCAGTAAAGACACAATAACGGCAACTATCAATTGCCCTTTGAGCAATTGCACAGCTGGTTTTGCATTTACGAGCGGTTGGGGTTGGCTCACTTTGACTCCGCATAGACAACATAACGGCAGATTTTTATCTGCCAGTCCAAGCGTGGCATATTCTATAGATGGGAATCTTTATTAGCAATCTTTTGTTGATTTTTCCTAGTACTTAGTCACTATCACTCCACGCAATATCCAGCGAAATTAAATAGCACCAAGTAAAGTTAATGATTTACGGCCATATTATCTATCACTGTTAGGCAGTCAAAAACGCCGAAACAACCGCCTATTTGTCGCGCAAGGGATTCAAACGTGATAAAGCTTTACCTAATAAAGTCTCAGGCTGCTTATGTGGATTTTGGGCATCAAGCGTCAAATCATTACCTACTGTTTTTTCTAAGTTGATAATAATTTGACGCATTTCTTCGGGTAATGCGACTTTTTTACCTTGGCTATCGACCATGACGACGATTGCCTCACCTGTCGCTACCAAACATTTTTGCTGCTGACTGACGATGGCATACTCCATTCTAAAACCAGAGCCACGCAACTCGACGACACGCGCGCCAATTTCTAACTCATCAGGGTAGCTTACTGACACCAAATAACGGCAACTATTGGCGGCAACGACGGGGTTCATCATCGCTAAATTATCCAATGCGCCAATTGCTTGCAAATAACTAATGCGAACACTTTCATAATAACGATAATAACTGGCATTGTTAACGTGACCAAAAGCATCCATTTCCCCCCACGCCACTGTTTGTGGTTGGACGATAGAAAACTCGCTCAAGTTAATTTGACTCATCATCATGCCTACGGTAGTGGTAAATTAGGTAAGGGTTTGGTGACTAATTGATTCAAACCTGCAATCAAATAATGTGCCGCTTCGGGGTCATTCAAATGCTGAAGCAAACGCACAAACTCCGCATACGTTTCGGTGTTTTTATGGAGCGTTAAACTTTGCTCAAAATAGGCTTTTGCCTCTGGCCATTGACGACTCTGCATACTTAATCGCCCTAGCGTCAACAATAAGATGGGGCTTTGCGGATGCTTTTTCAGCCAATCCAATGCGTATTGTAAGCTGCGCTCAGGTTGTGAATGACGGATTCGTCCGTATAACTCCACCAAACCGTTATGCCATTGTTGCCCTAAACTCACGCGTAACAACTCTTCCGCTTCTTCATCAAAACCAATCGTAATAACTGCTTCAGCATAGCTATACACGACATCCATATTATGTTTGACAAAGGTTGGTAACGTAGCCCAAAAGTCTCGTAAGCGTTTTAATGTGGCGACTTTATCAACACGATTCCCTGTTTCGGCCAACCACGACAAACTACACTGATAGGCTTCAATTAATGAAGCACTGGTTTGAACACTGGCAATGGTTTTTGACAATAATGGCAATAACTCCATAATCTCCTGCCAAGATTTTAATTTTATTAAACTTTGCAATAATAATTCGGCGATTATTGGCTCTTTTCGATCATGGCTATATAGCGTTTTTAAACTACTGACAGCTGCCTCCCACTGTCCTGAATCAATCCATAATCGAGCGCGCGTCAGTTGTATGGCTAAGCGATTAGTGGACGTTTCCGCTAACACCAAATAGTCTTCAGCGCGTTGCATGGCTAACTGCGCTTGTGCCGCTTGGCAGGCACAAAGATAAGCAGGAAAAGTATCTGTCGCTAATTGTGCAGAACGGACAAACATTTTTTCGGCACGCTTAAAATCGTTGCGTGCCATTAACGTTAAGCCTTTACTTAATGCTGACTGAGCGCGGTGATAACGATTTTGCCCCAACCATTTGCTCACTAATGCCCGAAAACCGAAAAGCCCTAAGACTAACTCCAAGGCAATGACCGCTATCACCGCCTCCACAATCAACAAAATAACCGCCAATACCAAACTCATCTCGACAGACGTTTGTTGCCAAGCAATCAGCACATAACCATTATCTGCTAAAAATAGCCAACCTAGTACACCACCCAAGACGAGAAATAATAGAGCTGCCAACAGTTTCATCATGGCGTAAGCACCTGCTGCGGCATTGGCTCGGTATTTACTGGCGTCAACAAAGTTGCTAATAGCTGTTGGCTATGACTTAACGTCGGTGTCGCCACCTCTAAACTGATGTCTTCTAGCTCTTTGACTTCGGCCAAAATAGCCGCATATTGAGGATTAAGTTGTTGATAATTGGCGAGTAATTTTTCGACTTCGCTCAGGCTTTGCTGATAACGATGACTCTGGTGCGCCCATAACGCTAATTGCGCCTGACTGAGTGCTAAATAAACATTCTGTTGCAACAACCAGCGTTGATCATCGGCCAATAACGGCTGAACGGGCTTATCATACTGACGAATGACGATTAATTGCCGAAAAGCCAGCCAGCCTTGTGCCCACCATGATGAATCTTGCGCCTGTACAGGTTCGGCAACGCCCGCCTGCGTGACTTCGCGGCGCGTGGGTGCAACAAACAGACTCGCTTGACTTTTTAACGCATCCAAACGCAAAGAAATACCTGCTTTATCTATTTGTTGTGCGGTCACTAGCGACATTTTATCAGCGGCAATTGCTTCACGTAAGGCAAGCAAATTGGTATCGGCATGATCTGCTAGTAACTTGTCGGCAACGGCTAATAATATTTCTGCGGAAGGAATATCGGCTTGTAATAATAATTGCTGCTCTGCTAGCTCAATGTAACGGCTAACTTGTTTTACCAGCCATAGTTGCCGTTGCTCTGGTTCTAAACCCACTTTTAGCTGAGTGACTTGAGCATTTAAAGCCTCAACTTGCTGATGGAGCACGGCATTTTCACTTAAATGTTGTTGCTGGCCTTGCCGTAATTGCTGAATTTGTTGCGATAATTCTTGAAAATGGGCTTTTTCACGGTCTTTGTAACGAACACCATTGTGATACAGGACATAACTCGCAATAGCGGTAATCACGGCCAATATCAAACCCACACGTCCCCACACCCCCAGTTTCAGGGTTATTTTGGGGGGAACTTGAATAGGCTGACGTGTTTGGCTCATATTTTTATCTTCTATGCGTTGGCTCGTTGTCATCAATATCATGCTTTTGCAAATTTCGCCACGTTATCAAGGCATCAATGATATCGTTAGCGCGACTACTTTTAGCAATAATACAGGTCTTTAAGCCCGCATTCTCCGCCAATATCGCCAAACGCGGACTAATCACCAACGGGATGATGGTTTTTGCTGCTGCACCTGCAATAGTCAGCCAATGATGTAAACTTTCACCACTCGTCAAAATTACCACATCAGGCAACACGTCCATCATGGCTATTTGTTGCCATAAGCTGGCGGTCTGCGTGGGCAACTGACGGCGATATAATTCAATATAATCGACACGCACGCCTTGAGTGATTAAATGTTCACGAACAAGGTTACGCCCACCTTCACCGCGTAATACTAATAAGCGATCACCCCTATGTAACTGCTGAAAAATGGGCAAGCGCAACAAACCTTCACTGGTTTCTTCATCTGGAATCATCGGACTGAGTAAATGCTGACGCAGCACTTGTGCTGTACTATCACCCACCGCCAACCATTGCACATCCAGCGGCCATTGTGGCCAATAATCTGCTAGATGTTGCAGCCCTAATTCGGCGGCTGTTGGACTCACGACAAAAGCCCAACGGTAACGGTCTAAATCCCTCAACCATTGTTGCGCTTCGGCTGTCAATGGCAATGCGTCTATTTCTAGCAACGGCAATTGCTGAACCCTTGCGCCTGTCGCTAATAACGCGTTTTGCAGGCTGACAGCGCGCGCCAATGGCCGCGTGTTTAACACGTTCAGACCTAATAAATCAGCCATAAACGGCAGCCAAAATTTGCGCTGCACCCTGTGTTAATAAACCATCTGCCACTTGTAAACCTAGAGCTTCGACAGCCTGTAAATCGTCACTTTGTGCTTGCGAGTGAATAATTTGTTGCCCATCGACACTGCCAACCAATGCTTTTAAGGTCATCGTTTCTTGCTCTAACGTGGCAAATCCTGCGATGGGCACTTGGCAACCGCCTTGTAAACGTCGATTCATCGCTCGCTCAGCATGAACACAAAGCGCAGTCGCTTGATGGTGTAATGGCGCAAGTAAAGCTAATAATTCTTGGTCGTCTATGCGCGACTCAATACCCACTGCGCCCTGCCCTACTGCTGGCAACAACTCGGTTAGGCGTTGACGAATACGTGCTTCTAAACCTAAGCGTTTTAAACCTGCACTGGCTAAAATAATGGCATCATATTCACCATTATCTAAACGTCCTAGCCGTGTACCGACATTACCGCGTAAATCATGTATCACTAAATCAGGCCGTAATGCCCGCAGTTGACATTGACGACGTAAACTTGAAGTACCCACAATCGCGCCTTGTGGTAATTCTGCTAAGCTTGAAAAACGATTCGACACCAACGCATCGGTTGGATCTTCGCGCTCACAAATGACTGTAATCGCTAATCCTTCAGGGCAATCCATCGGCACATCTTTCATGGAGTGTACTGCCAAATCAGCTCGCCCTTCCAACATCGCCACTTCTAATTCTTTGACAAACAAACCTTTGCCACCAATTTTAGCCAGTGGCGTATCTAAAATTTTATCGCCTTGAGTGGTAAAAGTGACCAACTCTATCGTTAATTGGGGATGATGTTTTAATAAATTGGCTTTGACATATTCGGCCTGCCACAGCGCCAGCGGGCTTTTACGGGTAGCAATACGGAGTGTTCTCATGGGTTATAACCTAAACAGCAGCTAAAAGCAGTGGGCGGATTATGGCAATGCGGGAAGGAATAAGAAAGAATGTTTTTTGAAAGCCTTGCTAAGGTCTGTTACCGTTTGATGAAATAGTTCAAAAGTTATGCGTAGGGGTGCATGATTGCACCCTTTTTCTGACAATAGGGCGCAATCATGCGCCCCTACTACACAATCAAAACATCAACAGACTCTAATTACCGTAAACAATCACAGTAAAATCGGCCATTACACCCAAGATCGTTTGTGTTTGATAGTCAACATGGTGAATACGAGTAATACCCGCATTTTTAGCCGCCGACTCGATGCTGGCATCGCCCACCGCGTAAACGCCCAATATTGAACGCGCAGTCGCACGACCAATTTTAGTTGGTTTTTCATTACTATCTGTGGCAAGCATGGGTGCTTTAACATTGCTATACAGAGCACCTGTCACTGGGCTGACGGAAGTGGCACAACCAGACAATGCTGTGGCTAAGAGTAAAGGCCACAAAAAATATTTCATTTATTAATTCCTCGTTGTTGTCATCGTGAGTTTTGGGTATTTCGGACGATATGCTGCTTTTTCCAATGTAGGCGCTTGGTCGTCGGCTGCCGATATTTCCGTTTCGTCAGGTAACAACTTACGCGCCGCTAAAGCTTGGTCAGCACGTTTATCTAGCCAGCTAATAATATCATCCCATACTTCTTGTTTTTGTCGGTCATGCAAAGTGGAGTGGTGTAAGCCGTTGATAATGGTTAAGGTTTTGTCAGTACTACGTGCTTCTTTGATCAAAAACTCACTGGAGCTTTGAGGAATGACATAATCTTTTGTCCCTTGAATCACTAGCATCGGTGCTCTGACATTATTGACATTTAACTGCAAACGCTCGGTCGCATCTTGGAGAGCAACAACAAAACCTGCGCCTAATGCTTTGCGTGTCGTAAAAGGGTCTGTCCAAAAACGGTCTTGGGCATCTTTATCCGTGAGTACTAAACCCGTTAGTGACTTAAATAAAGGTAATGAAGGCATTTCGGGGAACATTTTAGCACCTTGTGCAGCACCCCATAAATTCCACTGCGCAAATGGGCTAATTTTAACCGCAGGCGCATTCAAAATGAGTCCGTCAAGTGTCACCCTATCCATAATGTGGGACAGCAAAGCGACAGCACCACCTAAAGACTCACCTTGTAAATACACGGGAATATTGGGATAACGTTTTCTAATTTCACGACGCGCCAAGGTAACATCTTCAACATATTCATCGTAATTACCAACATTGCCACGACGACCATAACCTTGTGATTGTCCCCAACCGCGCAAGTCAATACCGAAGACAGCATAACCATTTTTGGTTAACTCATTCGCCCAAGGCGCATAAAAGCCCGAGTGCAATACCGTCCCATGTACCAATAAAATCACTGCACGCGGACGATCTTTGGGTACCCACCATTGGCCAAACAAGCGCAGACCGCTACGCGTATAAAAATAGCGTGCGTCAGTAGCATTTTCACCTAAGATGTATTTTTCAGGTTCAGCAGACTTGACGTTATGCAAGTTTGCACAACCCGTAAAGGTGCCGATCACACTGACAAGCAATAGAAACCGGATCAAAAACACACTCCAGTTACTCATAAAACTTCCCCGACCGCTAGAAAACGGTTGTTTTTATTGTAGAGCCAATGCGCTAGGCTCTGTTTTTTGTGTGAGTTATTATAAGGGCAATTGCCGAAGGCTGCACAAAAAATGATGTATCGCGCTTATTATAATCTTGTCGCCCTTTTTATCACAAATTTTGCATTTTTTCGCGTAATTGTGGTAAATGTCGACGACTGACTAATAATTTTTCTGGAATTCCCCGAAAACGGACAAAACACTGGCCGTTTTGCACCGCATCTAAACCTTCTAAATAATTGACCGCTAATAGGGCGTTGCGATGAACGCGCAAAAAACGGTCGCCAAATTCATCTTCTAAATCTTTGAGCGTTTCATCGACTAATACTTCGCCTCGCGCATGGCGCACGGTGACATATTTCTGGTCAGCTAAAAAATAATAAATGTCACTAATCGGGATTAATTCTAAACCTCGATGGGTACGAGCCGAAATATGCTGACGGGCTTCAGGCTTGCCATCATCATTGGCTTGTTCACGGATATGTTGTAATTGAGCCCTATTAACACGTGAGGCGCGAGCTAAGGCTTCATTTAATTGGTCACGGCGTACTGGTTTGAGTAAATAACCAATCGCTTCCACTTGAAACGCCGCTAAAGCGTGTTCATCAAAGGCGGTAATAAAAATCACGGCGGGCGGATTTGGCAAACGGGCTAATTCTTCGGCACAAGCAATACCATCCATTACGGGCATACGAATATCTAACAACACGACATCAGGCGTCAGCATTTCTACTTTTTGTAAAGCATCGCGGCCATTTTCGGCCTCACCCACCACTTCACATTCGTCAGCATCACGTAATAAACGCACTAAGCGGTCGCGTGCAAGGGCTTCATCATCGCAAACTAAAACTCGCATAGGGTCTCCATCATTATTAATTCTTGTTAAGAGAGGCGGATATATTCTTCGCCATACGCTAAGGGATAGCTGATGTGCGTGGTAAATAATGAACCAGCGGCCTGTGCTTTTAGTTTAGCCTTTGTTCCATAATGCGCTTGTAAACGCTCACGAATATTATCAACCGCCATATTATTACCCTTGTGAGTGCTTTTTTTATTCTCGTGGTAGGGGTTGGTAATAATTATATTTAATTCCTGCCCCGTCCATGACACTAAAATTGTGACTTTCCCACCCTCATCGCTCAACTCTACACCATGATAAATAGCATTCTCTAGTAAAGGTTGTAAAGTTAAGGCTGGAATACGTAAGTCGGACTGTAAATTATCAAAACGCCACTCAAAATCCAAGCGTTTACCTAAACGCAATTTTTCAATATTTAAGTAACTGTTACACAAGCTGATTTCGTCACTTAAAGATACTTCACCTTCGGCTTTGAGACTTGCCCGAAACAAAGCAGATAAATCCTCAACCACATGCTCGGCTTTTTCGGGGTCAACCATAATCAAACTGGCGATAATATTCATCGAGTTAAACAAAAAGTGTGGTCGAATACGGGCTTGTAAAGCTTGTACTCTAGCCGTTAACTCTGTTCGCTGCCGATGAAGTAACTGCTCTTGTAGATAGAAATAGCGTAGTACTAATCCGCCAATAATGCCACTCATCAACACATTTCGTACCAAGACGACAGCTAGATTAACATCGCCTTGTTGCCGTATTTGCAAAAACAGTAAAATACCTTCGGCAACAAAGGTAAAAAAAGCCACTAACATCACAAATAGAAATAGAATAATAAATGCAGCATACGAGCGTTTAATGGTTTGTAAGTGAGGACGAAGCCAGCAAACCAGCACAGCAATGCTCATGGCCACCCATGCCAATAAAAACGACTTCAAGCCAAAATCAGCCCACGGTAAAGGCGTTAATGCTTCTAAATCAGCCAAGGTTAAAAAAACCGCCAATAATTCCGTGACAATTAATAATTTTAGTACCGATTGTAAATTGCAAAAATCGGGCAAAAAGAAGTCATCAACAACAGACTGCGTGTTTTTTACAGCGGACGTTTTTTCCATAATTCCTGTTATACTCGTCGTGAGACATCGCTCTTAATTACAAGGCTTTGCTCTTATTTTTTATTTTTAATTTCAAATGAATTCGTATGATGACACCATCTTCTACTATGTGGGGCGGTCGCTTTAGTGAAGCCACCGATGCCTTTGTCGCTGAGTTTACCGCTTCTGTCACCTTTGATAAACGATTATACCAGCATGATATTCAAGGCTCATGTGCTCATGCGACGATGCTGGCTAAAGTGGGGGTCTTAACAGCCGCCGAACGGGATGCCATTATCGACGGTTTAGCCGCTATTCAAGCCGATATTGAAGCAGGTCGTTTTGATTGGCGCGTGGACTTAGAAGATGTACATATGAACATCGAAGCCCGTCTCACTGACCGCATTGGCATTACTGGTAAGAAACTGCATACAGGACGCAGCCGAAATGACCAAGTAGCAACCGATATTCGTTTGTATTTACGCGACGAAATCGACAAAACGCGTCTTATCTTACAACGTTTACAACAGGGTTTGTTAGATCTTGCTGAACGTGAAGCCGCCACCATTATGCCTGGCTTTACCCATTTGCAAACGGCACAGCCTGTCACTTTTGGTCATCATTTACTCGCATGGTTTGAAATGCTGGTACGGGATGATGAGCGTTTGGCCGATTGCCGTAAACGTGTCAATCGTATGCCTTTAGGTTCTGCGGCCTTAGCAGGAACAACCTACCCGATTGATCGGGCTTATACGGCTGAATTATTAGGTTTTGAAGCTGTGTGTGAAAACTCACTGGATGCGGTTTCTGACCGCGATTTTGCCATAGAGTTTTGTTCAGCCGCCGCGATTGCGATGATGCACTTATCACGCATGAGCGAAGAGTTGATTTTATGGAACTCACAACAATTTAAGTTTGTCGATATTCCTGATCGCTTTTGTACTGGCTCTAGCATTATGCCGCAAAAGAAAAACCCTGATGTACCCGAATTAGTGCGCGGTAAAACAGGACGGGTGAATGGCCATTTAATGTGCTTGTTAACGTTGATGAAAGGCCAGCCCTTAGCCTACAACAAAGATAACCAAGAAGATAAAGAACCGCTATTTGATGCCTTAGATACACTACAAGCTTGTTTACGCGCCTTTGCGGATATGGTTCCTGCCTTACAACCGCGCCGTGAAGAAATGCGCTCGGCAGCGTTACGTGGTTTTGCGACCGCCACCGACTTAGCTGACTATTTGGTGAAAAAAGGCACAGCTTTTAGAGATGCTCATGAAATTGTCGGTAAAGCGGTCGCTTACGGCGTACAAACCAATCAAGATTTGAGTGTGATGACGCTAGCTGAGCTACAACAGTTTTCGGATACCATTGCTGACGATGTGTTTGCAGTTTTAACTCTGGAAGGCTCAGTGAATGCCCGTAATCATATTGGCGGCACTGCACCGAATCAGGTATTAGCAGCAGTACAACGTGCTCGTCAACGTATTGCTTAAAGGAATTGAATATGACTCGTCTGGTAATGTGCCGTAAGTATCAACAAGAACTCGAAGGTTTGGCTTTTGCGCCGTTTCCCGGTGTTAAAGGTCAGGCATTGTTTGATTCGGTGTCGAAACAAGCATGGCAAGAATGGCTAAAACATCAAACGATGTTAATTAATGAAAACCATCTCAATGTCATGCAGCCTGAAACGCATGTGTTTTTGGATGAGCAACGCGAGAAGTTTCTCAGCAATGCCGATTATGAACGGCCTAAAGGTTGGACTCCTGAGAAGAAATAAATCCGTACGGGCTTCGACTCCGCTCAGCCACCACGACTCCGCTCAGCCAGCGCAAAACGCTCCCTGAGCGGAGTCGAAGGGAATTTATTTGAGGAAACGTCTATGATTTTGGCCGAACAACTCGCGAACTTCGCCGATAAAGGCAATCAGCAAAAATTTACGCTGGCCGATGGCCAAGTGTTGCAAGGCTGGATTATGGAAATCACCGAAGACGGCTTAGTGATTTCTACTAAAGAGGGCGAACGCGGCGTGGATGTCCATGTTCGTCTGAGCGACATTAATCTTGACTCGTTAACGTATTGGGATTCGCGGTTACAGGCTTGGCAGGTTTTTGCCATATAAAATTTGAACAAGTAGGCTGGACTTAAGCCCAGCCTACCAAATCTCAAACTAATTCAACGGCACAACCCGTAATACTTCCTCAATCGTCGTAAAACCTTGCGCCACTTTTTGCGCGCCAGCTAAACGTAATGGTAATAAACCTTCTCGGTACGCTTGTTTTTTTAACTCCGTAAGTGGCGCACCGTCATTCAACAATCGCTTGATGTCATTACTCATTAACATAATTTCGTATAAACCAACACGGCCTAAATAACCTGTATCTCGACATTCTAAACAGCCTTTGGGAGCAAAAATTTTCGGGGGGATGGTCGCTGTCCACGGCTGCGTCAACTCCAACCACGCGGCTTCTTCGCAAAGCCCTTCCACTTTACAATGGGGGCATAAAGTGCGCACTAAACGCTGCGCCATCACTCCAACCACGGTGGAGGTAATTAAGAATGGGGCTACGCCTAAATCTAACAATCGCGTGACCGAAGATGGCGCATCATTAGTATGCAAAGTAGACAGTACCAAATGTCCCGTTAATGCCGCTTGAGTGGCCATATCGGCGGTATCGTGGTCGCGCACTTCACCGACCATAATAATATCGGGGTCTTGGCGCATTAATGCCCGAATACCTTCGGCAAAGCCTAAATCAATGCCGTGATGCACCTGCATTTGGTTAAAGCTTGGCTCCACCATTTCGATAGGATCTTCGACAGTACAGACATTCACTTCTTCAGTCGCTAATTGTTTTAAGGTGGAATAAAGCGTCGTCGTTTTACCCGAACCCGTTGGCCCTGTGACTAAAATAATGCCATTCGGTTCTTTAACCATTTTTTGCCATTTATCAAAATCAGCACCCACTAAGCCTAAATCTTTAAAACCACGAACCAGCACTTCAGGGTCAAAAATCCGCATCACCAACTTTTCACCAAACACGGTGGGTAAAGTCGATAACCGCAGTTCGATTTCTTGGGCTTTGGTATTACGTGTTTTTAAACGGCCATCTTGTGGTTTACGCTTTTCGGCAACATTCATCCGTCCTAAAATTTTAATCCGCGACACCACCGCCGTCATAATTTGACCCGGAAACTCGTAGATATTATGCAAAATACCATCAATGCGAAAACGTACACGACCAGAATCCCGACGCGGCTCTAAATGAATATCACTGGCGCGTTGGTCGTAGGCATACTGTAATAACCAATCCACAATATTGACGATATGCTGGTCATTGGCATCGGGGTTTTGATTATTACCTAGATCCAATAATTGCTCAAAATTACCAATACGATTGACGTTACTATTCACGGAGTCACTGTTATTTGCCCCTTCAATAGCGCGTGCCAGTTTATAAAACTCAATGCTATAACGGTGAAGCTGTGCAGGATTAACGACAACACGAGTAATCACTTTCCCTTTTAAGGTGTGTTTGAGATTTTCTTCCCACTCATGATGAAACGGTTGGGCACTGGCAATCACCACTTCATCTTTAAAGACTTGCACCGCCAAAATACCGTGACGCTCGGCAAAGGCGTAAGACATGACCGCAGTGACAACACCCGCATTAATTTTTAACGGGTCAATATGAAAAACGGCCTGCCCAGCTTTTTCGGCGAGCCATGTCGTTAATGCGTCGATACTGAGTTTCGTATTGCTCTTGGATGGGTCAACAAAGTCGAACTCAGCGATAATTTGTAAGGGATGCCAATGAATTTTGTCACGGGTACGGGCAGTGGTCGCGACTAAATTTGCATCTCGTTGGCTAATGCGCTGGTCTTTTAACAACTCGTCTAAGCACCAACGAGTATCTATACGAAAGGAAACAGTATTTTTTTTCATCTTTTAAAGTTCACGCAGATTATTAGATTTCTCAAACCGACTATAGCGTGTTTATCACGACTGTATAAACAATGAGTGTTATATCTTAGTTGATCTTTCACACAACTATTGTCTATGCCATCGCCATTTGCAAATTTATTGCTTTTAAGACAGCGTGACCGTGCAATATAGTCATTGTCGGCACTATCGCCCTCGCCTACACTCGGTCATCACTGGTCACCATAATAATTAGGAATTCATCATGCTAAAAAAACTCACCCTTGCCGTCTTATTACCTTTAGCTTTTAGTAGCTCCCTCTCACTTGCTGCTGCACCGTTAGTGAGTGATCCTGTTGCCTTGATGCAATCCGTTTTAGCGCAGGAGCGTACTTGGGCGGGTTTGGAAACCAAAAGCATCAAAGTGGGCGATATTAATTTTGTTTATAGTGAAGGCGGTGTGAAAGGTGCGCCAACGGTATTGTTAGTACATGGCTTTTCGGGCTCACGAGACAATTGGAATCGTGTGGCACGTCGCTTAACCAAAAAATATCATGTTGTTGCCGTTGATTTACCAGGACATGGTGATACTCAAGCACCTGCCACTTTTGGCTATCAATTAGCAGACTTATCGGATGCGGTGCGTCAATTTGTTTTAGCGTTAGGCATTCAAAAAGATTTGCATGTTGCAGGGCATTCTTTAGGTGGTGGCATTGCCGTTCTTTATTCCGCGCTTTACTTCTTGGAAGTAAAAAGCGTGTTATTGGTCGATACCGCAGGTGTCTATAGCAAACCAGGAAATTCGCTGATTTCTAAACCGCAAGATTTACTGAATATGTTAGTACGCAAACCAGGTGATTTTGAACGCTTAATCACAAAAGTAGCGACTTATGACACCCCTTTTGTACCCAAAGAACTCATGGTTGGCTACGAAAAACTGCATGTCATGCATTTAGCAGAGCATGAAAAACTGATGAATGCACTGATTGAACAAATGAAATGGACGCAACCCGATACCTTCCAAATGGGCTTACGCAGTATGGAAGCACCGACATTGGTGATTTGGGGAGATAAAGATGCGGTGATTGATGTCGGCGTAGTGGAAGAGCTGAAAGAACATCTAAAATATGAAGAAGTGTTAATCTTGAAGGATGTCGGTCATACCCCCATCTTGGAAGCAGATTACCCTGTCAGCGAGGCGTATATGAAGTTCTTGGACAAAGCGCAAGCGATGCCGAATAAATTTGCCCCTGCGCCTACGGCGACAGCTAAACCATAATTTTGATAAAGGATGCTTTCATGCACGTTAAAGCCGCCGCCTTACTTGAGGCACATCGCCAACATTTACTCGCTCAGGTATCAACCGAAAACTTGCCTGCCACCTTACAGCGTGAAGTGAATGCGTTTTTAGATTGGGCCAGTGTTACACCATTAAATCGAGTGATTAACGCTGAACGGATTCAAGAAGTTGTGGTTGATTATGTTTTAAATCAAGCACCGACTGAAGGTTTACGCCTACAAATCGTCACCATTGCTAAGGCTGCGTTTAACAGTCCGTTAAATAATAAAACCTATGTCCATCAATTGATTGAGCATAAAAACTATTTAGCGATTGTCGAAAAAATTGCCAGCCATGAAAGCTTAAAAAAAGACATTATCCATGCGGCCATTGCTAATCCTGTTTATGCAAAACTATTGTCCGACGTCGTCTTTCACGCCCTGAGTGATTATTTACTACACGAAAATCCTTTAGCGAAAAAAGTACCAGGTATGTCTTCATTAATGAAGATGGGCAAAGGACTCATGGAAAGCACAGGCGGTAATGGCGCGATTGAAGCCGCCATTAGAAGCTATCTGCATAAAAATATGCAAAGCATTGTCGATTTGAGCGAAAAAGTATTACTGCGTACTTTAGATGCCAAACAAATTCACCATGTTGCTGACCAAATGTGGCACAAAATTAAATCCGCACCACTTTCTACCGCCCAACAATACATGGGCGAAGCAGATATTGAATTTGGCTCAAAAATTGGTATTGATATATGGAACCATGTCCGTCAAACACCTTACGCGCAAGCTTTACTGAAAGAGTTGATTGCTGTTTGGTTTAGTCAATTTGCCGATAAAGACGGTTTGACACTGTTAGCTGACTTTAATATTAATCGTGAGATTATCGTAAAAGAAGCGCAATTGTTTGCCGAGCCTGTGGTAGTTGAAATGCTGCAATCTGGCTTTTTAGCCGAGCGTATTACTGCACAACTCACGGAGTTTTACAGTTTAGATATCGTCAGCCAAGTTTTTGACGCAACTTAAGCCGTGGCTGAGACTGCCTTTGTTGCGCTAAATATGATTTAATCTTGTCATCAATAAGGGCTTACACTGAATCACTCGTTGATTTATTATCACGAGTGAGTCTCTTAAGTAAGCATATCTACAAGCAACTACCCCGTTATGCTTGGCAGACCAAAACAGTCTAGTGATCCGTCCTCTCCCTACAAGGAGTTTTTATGCGTCTGAGTGTGTTGTTGTCTTTAGGGCTTATCACATCTGCCAGTTGGGCAGAAGCTCCGTCATGGACAACCAACGCGCTTGCCTACACGCCACCAAACCCAACAGAACTCAACTCACCAGCAGCAAACACTTCTCCTCCATCATTAGCCGTTGTTGAACACATTAATAAACTCGATACCGCTACTGTTTTGGCCGCTCATAATCCCTACCGAGCAGAATTGCAGCTTGTGCCACTGGTTTGGTCAGATGAACTGGCGAAAAGTGCGCAGGCGTGGGCTGATCATTTAGCTGCGACACAAGAATTTCGACACTCGAGCACAGACTTTGGCGAAAACTTATGGCGAGGAACGGCAGGAGCGTATCAAACTCAACAGATGATAGATGCGTGGGGTTCGGAGAAAAACCAATTTGTTTATGGTATTTTTCCTCATGTTACTAAGGGTGGCATGGTGGGTCATTACACGCAACTGATTTGGAAAGTCACCTACCAAGTTGGCTGTGGCATGGCTAAAAGTGGCGGTAAAGAATATTTAGCCTGCCATTATGACCCAGCAGGCAATTATGAGGATGAAGCACCTTATTAATTAACGCGCTAATTTGTTAATCATTAATTGCGTCATGACTTGCGTTAATGCTTTAGATAAATCTTGCTGCTTCAACGGCTTCACTAAAAAATCATTCATACCTGCTGCCATTCCTTGTTGTTGATACTCCGTCAACGCATGAGCACTGACACCATAAATCAACACAGGAGATAAATGCTTACCTTTCTCCCATAAACGAATCCGTTGCGTGGCAGTATAACCGTCCATATTCGGCATTTCACAATCCATAAAGACGACATCAAAACCTGACTCAATCGTCATCATCACCTGTAAAGCATCTAATCCATCGTTGGCAACGGTTGGCTTGATATTGTATTTTTTCAACATCCCGACAATCACCATTTGATTAGTCGGATTATCCTCTGCAATCAACACACGTAAACCCGATAAATCGGGGTAATGAGTCACAACCACAGCATCTTTAGCAGGTTTTGTTTTCATGATAGGCTGAGAACCATGATACATCTGCACATAAAACCAAAAAATGGATCCGCGACTGGGCACACTTTTTACGCCAATTTCACCGTCCATCAGTCGTACTAGTGAGCGACAAATGGCTAAACCTAACCCTGTGCCGCCGTATTTACGAGTAACCGATGAATCAGCTTGCGAAAAGGACTGAAACAGCCGTTCGCGTTGTTCGTTAGTAATACCAATGCCTGTATCTTGCACTTCAAATTGCACCAAAACACCGTCTTGGCCTTTATCTTCGCGCAAATACGCACGTAGGGTGACCGCACCGCGCTCGGTAAACTTGTACGCATTCCCAAGTAAATTAATAATAATTTGGCGAATCCGTGTTGAATCACCGACCATCCACTGCGGGACATCGGGCAATATTTCCGTTTTAATCGGCAAGCCACGTTCTTTAGCGTGAAGGGCAAATAACAAGGCACACTCATCAATTAAACGATGTAAATCAAAGTTTGCGTGTTCAATGGCTAACTTTCCTGCTTCGATTTTTGAGTAATCCAAAATATCATTAATAATGCGTAGTAGTGCCTCGCAAGAAGATTGAATGGTATTAATATAATGTTTTTGCTCAATATTTAACGGCGTATCGGCCAATAGTTGGGTCATGCCAATCATGCCATTCATCGGCGTTCGCACCTCATGACTCATATTGGCTAAAAACTCACTTTTGACTCGTACGGCAGTTTCGGCCTGTAATTTGGCTTTTTCTGCTTCTTGGCTTTTTAACAATAATTCGTCGGTTCGCTCACGCACCATTTGATCTAACAGGCGATTGGTTTGCTCTTGTTTTAAAATCGTGGAGCGTTGAGTTTCTTCATTTTCTTGTTGTAACATTCTTAATCTATCGGTCAAGGCGGTATTCAAAATTAATAATGTCGATACTGAACCGAGTTGTGAGCCATAAGTTGTCCAAAAATTAACGGGTAAGATGTCAAAAGCCCTCAACACATTAACGCAGCCGCCGATAATTAAACCCGACCAACCTAGTGTAAAATACTTACCTAAGCGGTTACCTTTACGCCAAATATAAATCCCTGCACCATACATAATTGGCGCGGATAAAAAAGCGGCGAGCATGGACAGTTGAATCGCTAAGGTAAAAGGAAAAATCAACGCGCCAATTAACGTCAGAGCAATAAAGGATAAAAAGAACGGGTCAACGTGAAAGCGACCGAGTCTAATCTGCGGGATTTCTAAAAAAGACTTGGTTAAAATAAAACTGGTTAACGCCAGCAGACTAATGGATAACGGCCTGATTCGTTTCGCTATTTCGGGATATTCGCCCCATAAATACAGCGAACCGACACCATTGAGGCTCAACTCAATGACCGCATAGCAGGACAAAACCATGATGTAATGAAAATGATTTCGGTCGCGCAAAATAAAGTACAAATATGAGTTATAGAGCAGAATAATTAAGATCGCTCCATAATACATACCAAACAAAAAGCTTTCTTTCCGTTGGTTATCACGAAAAAGCTCAGGATTCAGTAAGCTAATGGCAATAACCATTGAGTCACGACTTTTGAGCCGTAAATAAACATCACGTGGCTGATTCGTTGGCAAACTAAGGGCAAAAACGAAACTACGGTCAGCAATGACGCGTTGAGAGGCAGGGTAACTATCACCCGCCAAATATTGTTGATATTGGCCTTTATCATCAGGTACATACAACTCTATTTCATCCATCAACGGATAACTGATTTGTAATAACCATTGCTGTTGAACAGAATAATTAACCAAGGGCAGCTTTACCCAGTAGGCTGATTCGGTGAATCCGTAATTAGGGAAAATAGTATTCGCTTTTTGCCATTGTCCTTGCCCACGTTTTTCCTCTGCCAAAACATCGGTCAAAACATATTCAAGGCTCGGATCTTCAAAATAACTTAATTGTTTACCGAGTGTTAATTGACTATCGCCGTCACGAATTTCAATAGATTGACTTGCCTGCACGGGGACAATCATCAATAGCAACGCTATTCCCAAAAAAAAGCGCATGATTTTCTGAGAAAGTCTCATGCTATTAAACATGGTGATAATCCATCGTTATTTTAGTAGTCAATGGGCAGCTCTCTTATCTGTCTCGCACGAACAATGAACTTTATTTTTTTACGAGTCTCTCTCATTATAGAGCTAAGTTTTTAAACTTTGACACTATATATTAGGATTTACGCGGCAGTCGCTTATTCGAAAATCTTACAGCCCTTTTGTCAAAGGGTAATATCCCCCTCTTTGTGAAAGAGGGGTTAGGGGAGATTTGCTGATAATTTTATCTTAAGCCTATGTTAGTATGATTTAACCTCACTCTATCTTCTGTGATTTGTCCTTATGGTATCGTCTAATTTAACCCGCTATGCGTGGTTATCCATTGCGGCTGCGGTTGTCACCCTTGTTTTAAAAACAATCGCCTATTGGGTGACTGACTCGGTCGGTATGCTCTCAGATGCGATGGAGTCCACCGTCAATTTAGCGGCAGCTCTCATGGCCTTGACGATGTTAACCATTGCTGCCCGCCCAGCCGATGACGATCATGCTTTTGGTCATAGTAAAGCCGAATATTTTTCCAGCGGTGTTGAAGGCGCGTTAATTTTAATTGCTGCCGTGAGTATTATTTGGGCTGCTTTACCCCGTTTGATGCACCCTCAAGCGATTGAACAAGTCGGTTTGGGTTTAATGATTTCCTTGGTGGCTTCGGCAGTAAATTTCGGTGCTGCTGTTGTTTTATTACGTGCAGGCAAAAAACACCACTCCATTACTTTGGAAGCTGACGCTCATCATTTAATGACTGATGTCTGGACATCTGCTGGCGTATTGATTGGTATTGGTGCGGTGTATGCTACAGACTGGCTGATATTAGACCCGCTGATTGCCATTGCCGTCGCTGTTAATATTGTTTGGACAGGTTTTCAATTATTGCGCCGTTCGGTTGATGGTCTGATGGATATGTCCTTGCCGACGGATGAGCTTGCCATTATCCATGAAATTATTGGCCGTTATGTCACACAACAAGGCATTGCCTATAGCTCCCTCAAAACACGGCAGGCAGGCTCACACAAATTTATTTCGGTACATATTCTCGTACCTGCCAATTGGACCGTGCAGCGTGGCCATGATTTACTCGATTTATTAGAAGCCGATATTGAAAAAACCTTGTACGGTAGTCACGTGCTAACGCATTTAGAGCCTATCGAATCACCTTCGACACATCATTACTAAAAAATACGCACGGCAAGAGGTGAGCATTATGAAGTCACAAATAGCCAAAACCATTGCTATGCCTCTGTCAAGCCACGATTTTGATCCCACAGAAATCGCCGTGACATGGCAGATTTTAACCCATGCAGGCCATCGGGTAATTTTTGCCACACCTAATGGCCAAGTCAGTGCTGCCGATACCAAAATGGTTACAGGTGAAGGTTTGGGATGAAGTTTTTGGGATTGTTAGTTTAATGGCTCTAGATGTTTTGAGAGCATCTTAAAAATATGGAAAGCAATCTATATGCGATTGCTCCTGCATTCTATATAGACATTTAGGCATAGACAAAACCTAACTTCTTGATATACTCCGCTCCCCACTATATAAAAGGAGTATTTAGCATGCGGCACATTATTTTAGCAATTTTCACAGTTCTCGCGTTAGTAGCATGTGGTGGCGGTGGTGAGTCAAGCAACTCGTCATTTAACGGCACTAAAACATTTGGTTCAACATCTTTCTCATGCTCTTCTGAGTCAGCCCAAAACAGCTGCACATCTAGCACCAATTGCTCAAGCTGTACTTGTACAACAGGCTGCACATCGGGTACCCCCATCACCGCTACTTGCGCTGTTGCAGGCACAACACTCACGGCAACTACTGCTGGTTGTACAGGCGAGGCTTCGGGCGTAAAAACGTTTGTTTGCGATGGAACGAAACTAGTCATGCTTTCGGGTACTGGACACACTGCGGCGGCCGTTATTGCGGGCGGTAGCACTTTTGGCGGTAGTGGCATTACAGTCGGCGGCATCACGATTAACTGTTCATAAGCAATCATAGTGAATAAGCTGCACGTTTTTTTGCTTGTCCCAGTAGTATTTCTGCTGGGATTTCTTTTTGGTAGATTTAGTAACGATGACTTACACATCAACCCGTCTAAAGCTGAGCAAATACTAACCTCTTCAGATAACCCCACATTAGTTGAGGCCAATGATTTATCCCAATTATGCCTGCGTCTTGCTGAAATAAATGAGACGAATACCGCAAGTACTGTTGATGTTCATGCTGCCAATCCAGCGGAGTTAATTAGCCGTTATGCACACACCGTTTTGACTCGGAGTACGGCATCCGACATCGAAAACCAGCTTAGAAATGTTATATCCGACAAACAGTTAACGCTCATTAAAGATAAGAAAGCTTTTTCTGCTCGCTTGATTGATGAGTATCTTAGCCCTTCATCTACTGTGGAACCAACGGCAGAAGTTACGGTATTGGTATCGTATAGTAACGATTTAGACGTGTTAGCCCCTCAAAATTATTTTAGCATTCCCAAAAAGTCTTCGCTGTTTATACATTTACAATCTACTCCATCGCTGTTAGGGGGCAATGTATTTGTGAAAATTTTCAATATGCAAACGAACAAAGTACTTCTATATACCGCAAAACCTATTTCTAACCGCCAAGCCAATTGGGTGAGCTTTGAGCCTATTGAAGGTTGGAGTAATGCCAATTACAAAGTCGTTATTTATACGCTCACTGACAGTTTGCAAGCAGTGGGATCAACCGAATTTAGTGTTAATCCACAAGATAATTAAGAATACTTTTTTGCTGACTCATCGCATTATGTTAATGACTTTAATGTCCATCGAGAAAATTTCGGCTCCTTGCATAACTTAACCTGTCCATATAAAACAATTGACTGTCGCTATTTCAAAATAATAAATTTCCAACTTCGTCTAAGCTAGTCCTATACTCAAATTTCACTACATTGCGAGAGACGACAATGCCTTATGCCCTCAGTCATTTAGCCAAAGAATTAAAAGACCTAGAACAACAAGGCCATTATGTTGAACTCATCAATGTACTCAAAGCACACATGCAGCAAAATAAACGCACTTTCGCTGATCCTTACGTTAAAGAGTGGGTCGGTAAACGGTGGCGTAATCTGTTTATTCAAGAAGCGGTACAAGACAAACATGCAGTGAAAGTAGCCACTAAAACGCTAGGTTTTGGTAAAGACAAACGCCCTGCCGAACAAAAAATTGCCGAGCGTTTTTTAAAAGGTGAGCAACTGACCGAATGGGCGATTGCTATGCCGACGGCGCAATGCACGACGCAAATTGATACTAGCCTGATTTTTTGCCCTGGCTTTATTAACGGCATTTTACCTGCGCACGCTTTTGCCGAGGAATTTCCACAATTAGAACAAGAGTTTGGCTGGAATATTTTTCAAGCAGATGCTCACCCGATGCGTAGTTGCGAAGCTAATGAAGCCGACTTATTAGCGGCCATTTTAGAAGGCAAAGGCTTTCAAGCGAATCCCGGTGGTGCAAGCGATCAATTCCGTACGCCCGTTGCTCCGAAAGATGTTTTTTTAATGGGTTACAGCAAAGGCGCACCTGATATTTTGTCCACATTGGTGCATCACCACGACCAACTCGACAACAAAGTGAAATGTGTGGTGACATGGGCGGGCGCAATTGGTGGCTCGTACATGGCCGACAATTTTTATGAGCTCATCAAAAATCTTGATACTGATTTGTTAACAGGTCGCCTCCATGACTTTCTCAAATTACTCGCCCCCGGTGTGACTCGTAAAGGCTCATTACGCCGCTTAAATGAATACGACATCAAAGCAGGTGTCCATAGCCTCACCACCAAAGCACGAGCTGATTTTTACAAGCAATATCATGGCTTATTAGATGATTTGAATATTCCCATTATTAATATCACCGCTGCGACTACGGCTCTTGAAGTGCCGACTTTCCAAATGGCTGACTGTTTAAATTTGACGCGCTACGATGGCAATAACGACATGCAAGTCACGCAAGAGCAAGCCAAACTAAAAATTCCGATGGCTACTCATGCCGCGATGCTACATGGCCATCACTGGGATATTTCTTATCCGCCGTTTCCTCGCGCAATGCGTATGACCTCCCCCAATTTAGATCATCCATTCCCACGAAAAGCGGCCATTATTGCCATCATGAAACTGTTAGCAGAATTGGGGTTGATTGACTAAGCCTGCACCGATATCTTTTTCAAAAGGCGTGAGTATTGACCTCTCACGCCCTTAAATGCCCCTAGCGGCAAATAAAATCCTTCTTTTCTTCGCTTCTGATAGGTTTCTCTAAATCTTTTGTGCTAATTTTAGGCAACGCCACACGGAGATGGTTTTAATCGAATATCTCCCCTCATGATGCCTATTATGATACGCAATCGTTTGCTTCGCTCTACTACAGGTCTCGTCGTCATTGCCGTGTGTATTGTCGCTAGTATCACGTTAATTTTAGCTTATCGCCCGCAAATCGAGCATCAACGTCAACAGATTAGCCTGCATCAACAACAACAAAGTCATCAAGTCATCGAACAACTCAACGACACTTTCGATACTATTCATCAGCAAATTTTAAATCTCAACCTCTTAACGACACAGCAACAAAACAACCCTCAAGCCATCGAAAATACGCTAAAAAGTTTATTACAAGCCTCATCACCCCATGAAATTTTTGGCATGGGTGTTTGGTTTAGCACCCATCACTCACCGTCCGCTACTCAGCCGCTGTATGGACCGTATGTTCACTTTGACCAACAGAAACAGGTTATTTTCACCGATGAATGGATGAGTGAAAGTTATAATTTCTCCAATCAACCATGGTTTAAATTTATTCTCGCGGGTAAAGGCGAACAGCGTTGTACCGAGCCTTATTGGGATACTGGTTTGGTGTTTGTCAGTTGTGGCCGCGCGTTTCCGATTGGGGCAAAAGACCCTGTCGGTATTGTCAGCGTCGATATCGTGCTTCCCCAAATTGAAGACTTAGTCGCTAAAGCTAGTACACCCAACCAAGAAATTATCTTCATTAGTAATCAACAGCAAAAACTGATTGCGCATCCCAATGCCGTCGGATTACTCGCTTTAGCAAAACAAAAAAAGTTAGCCGCCAACAGTGTATTAGACCTTCCTATTGCCATGGCACAAGCGCAAACACCATCGCAATGGTTAACGTTTGAACAACCCACGATCATGGGTTGGAAAGTACACGTCATGAGCCGTAAAACGTGGATTGAGCGCGAAATCAATCACTTAAATCAACAGTTATATATCTGGTTAATACTCATTTGGTTGATAGGAACGGTGTTGGATGCGGTGTGGATGTATAGCACTCGCCGTATTCGTACCGCACTGAACTCCTCACTAACATGGCGCAATGCTTTAAGTGATGCCATTCCGACAGGGGTTTTTGCGGCTAACTTTAATGGCCAAGTGACGTGGGCAAACCCCATTTTTTTACAGATGACACGACAAATCACACTCCCCTCTCTCTTGATTGACGCTATTCATTTAGAAGACAAACCTAAATTTCGCTTACTTTGGCATCGCGTTTGCCATGAACGTAAAAGTATGACGGGCGAATTTAGGCTCAGTTCTTCGCCGCGTAAATGGGTGATGTTACGTTTAGTGGTTGCACTGAATGATGACCAAGAAGCCACCGCCATTGCAGGCATTTTGGATGATGTCACTGACCGTCGCCGCAATGAAGAAGAACTACGTCATGCCAAAGACCAAGCCGAAGATGCTAATCGCACTAAAGGTGAATTTTTGGCGATGATGAGCCATGAGATTCGCACGCCGATGAATGGTGTCATTGGTATGTCAAGCCTCTTACTGGATACCACCCTATCCAATGAACAGCACGAATTTGCCGAAACCATTCAAAGCTCGGCCAATATTCTATTAAAAATCATTAATGATATTTTAGATTTGTCGCGGATTGAGGCAGGTAAACTCCCTATTGAACGTTACCCTTTTAGAGCCGAAGCCACGCTCAAAGAAGTGCTCAATTTACTATCCTCCCTTGCTCGGCAAAAACAAATTCAACTCAATCTTGAGCTGCCTGAAAACCTACCACATACTTTAATAGGTGATGCTGACAGACTTAAACAGGTACTATTAAATCTACTCAATAATGCCTTAAAGTTTACTGAGTCGGGCAAAGTTACATTGTCAGTCAGCGTTTCGCAATTACAAGAGCAAACAACAACGCTAACCTTTACTGTCAGTGATACAGGCATTGGTTTAAGTCCAGAACAACTGCTAAAAATATTCAACCCCTTTACCCAAGCCGATAGCTCAACGACGCGCCGTTATGGTGGAACAGGTTTAGGTTTAACGATTTGCCGACATTTAATCGAATTAATGGGTGGCGAAATTCATTGCGAAAGTGAGCTTAATCAAGGCTCACGCTTTTGGTTTCGTCTACCCTTTACTTTGCTTAGTCATAAAGCAGAAATTGCCAATAATACTGTGATTTCTAAACATGATATTCATGCAAATTCGACCATTTTAGTGGTTGAAGATAATCCCGTTAATCAGCAAGTCGTCATCCATATGCTGAAAAAACTCGGTTTAAATTATGATATTGCCGAAAATGGCCGTGTTGCCTTGGCGATGTTGAGTACATCCAATTTATGGGATTTGGTGCTGATGGATTGTCAAATGCCCGTGATGGATGGCTTTGAGGCCACGAGCCGTTGGCGTGAGCAGGAGTTATTATTAGGACAAAAACGTATTCCCATTATCGCGTTAACCGCCAACGCTATGCAGGGTGATGAAGAACGTTGTGTGGCGGCGGGAATGGATGCGCATTTAGCCAAGCCTATTCATTTAGCCTCGTTAACTGCGATGTTGGCAACATGGTTGCCGAGTTGAACTAATCCCCTCTAACTCCCCTTTGCTAAAGGGGAGAACCCTATTTGAAAGCCTCCCTTTGTAAAGGGAGGTTGGGAGGGATTCGAGTTTCTGTTAATTTAAATCATAACCCCGTTCATCATGTGACACTAAATCTAAGCCTTCACGCTCTTCATCATCGCTGACACGTAAACCTTTGGTTAATAATGCTGTCACTTTCAGCAACACCCACGTAAGAACCGCCGTATAGGAAGCAATGACGACAATACCCATCATTTGCGTACCTAACTGACTGCCAATACTGTCGTGACCTGCGGTAAAACCAAAGCCCGAAAAAATGCCTAAATCGGGGCTACAAAAAATACCCGCTAAAAACGTCCCTAAAATACCACCGACCCCATGCACAGGAAAAACATCTAAAGAGTCATCAATTTTCAGTGTTTTCTTTATTAGTTGCGTCATAAAGAAACAGATAACACCTGCCAACACACCAATCACTAATGCCCCCGCAGGGCCAACCACACCCGCTGCTCCTGTAATCGTGCCTAAACCTGCCACCATGCCTGTGACAATACCCAAACCTGACGGCTTACCAAACTTTAGCCACTCACAAATCATCCATGTTAACGCGCCCGCAGAAGCGGCAATATGAGTGACAAATAAGGCCATGCCTGCCGAACCATTGGCTGCCAATGCCGAACCTGCATTAAAGCCATACCAACCGACCCATAACATACCTGCACCCGTCACCGTCATGGTCAAATTATGCGGTGGCATAGCAATTTTACCAAAACCCTTACGCGGGCCAATAACCAATGCCGACACTAAAGCGGCAATACCTGCGGTAATGTGAACCACTGTTCCGCCCGCAAAATCAATCAAACCTCGTTGAAAGAAGTAACCCCCGCCCCAAACCCAATGCGCAACAGGCACATAAACTGCCAGCGTCCACAGCGCACTAAAAATAACAACTGCCGAAAACTTCATGCGTTCGGCAAAAGCACCAATAATTAATGCAGGAGTAATAATAGCGAAAGTCATTTGAAAAGCAGCGAAGACAATCTCAGGAATATCACCTGTCATATTGTCTTTACCCAAGCCCGCCATAAAGACGCGTGACAAACCACCTAGCCAATTATTCGCACTACCGCCATCGGTAAACGCTAAAGAATACAAACCGACTAGCCACAACAAGCTAACCACTGCGCCAATAGCAAAACATTGCATTAAAATGGACAGTACGTTTTTACTCCGCACCAAACCACCGTAAAACAACGCCAAACCTGGTAGCGTCATAAATAACACTAAGGCGGTAGCCGTTAAAATCCACGCCGTATTACCATTATTAATGGGCATATCCGCAGCAAATACACTATTTGCCAGCAATAAAAGGCCAAGCCCTGCAATTTTAGGGAACATTGTCATTCTCACTTTGGCTTAAATAGCGGATTCGTTAGTTTCGCCCGTACGGATACGAACAACTTGCAATAAGTCGGTGACAAAAATTTTACCGTCACCTATTTTGCCTGTGCCTGCCACTTTGCAAATCACTTCGATGACTTGATCGACATCTGCGTCTTTAACGGCTAAATCTAAACGAACTTTAGGAACAAAATCAACAACGTATTCCGCACCGCGATATAACTCGGTATGGCCTTTTTGCCGACCAAAACCTTTGACTTCCGTTACCGTAAGACCTGTTACGCCAATATCAGACAGCGCCTCACGCACATCATCTAATTTAAAGGGCTTAATAACTGCACTAACCATTTTCATGGTGATATCACCTCAGAAAAAAATAGGGACTAATATAGACGGCGATTTATACACCGATTAAGCATAGATGTCGCGCCAAAAATGGGCAGAGAGCACTATTTTTGGTCGGAAAAGCATGCTTTTAGAGCGTTACTATTTTTTAGAATAGAATTAAATCAGACCGTACTGTATTTATTATGAATAACCGCCCAATAAAAAAGGCTCTAGGAATTGCCTAGAGCCTTTTTATCATTTAGCCAAAGGCTAATTGATTAGTAACGACCGCCGCCGAAGCCACCGCCGCCGCCGTCACGACGACCACCGCCGTCACCACGACCGCCGCCGCCGAAGCCGCCGCCATCACGACGACCACCGCCGCCATCACGACCGCCACCTGGTGCGCCGCCGAAGCCGCCACGACCACCACGAGGACCGCCTTCTTCTTTAGGACGAGCTTCGTTAACGGTTAATGTACGGCCAGAAATTTCTTTGCCATTCAACGCATTGATAGCAGTTTGCGCTTCTTGATCACTACCCATTTCAACAAAACCGAAACCTTTTGAACGGCCTGTTTCGCGGTCCATAACGACCATAGCAGAACGAACAGCACCATGAGCAGCAAACATCTGCTCTAAATCTACATTACTTACGCCATAGCTTAAATTGCCGACGTATAACTTGTTGCCCATGAAGGGACTCCTCGAAAGAACATTTAACTGATACCACAAACCAAACTAAGGGGTAGTGATTTTCTGAGTATACGCTACATACCCACTCTGTACGATAGTTTAACTCGGAAATTTTGCAATGATTTCTGCCTTTCTGAGATAACTGGTTACAATTTTGCTTTTGGCGAATTTATAACCACATCCCTAAGACCTTTCCTTGCACCATCATGCCTAAAAATGGCGTGTTATGTCCTGCTGAAACTAAATGCTCTGGCGCAACACTCCATGATGCCTCGGTATCAATCACCACCACACCACCGCCAGTCGCCAAAGCCCCCGCTTTCACACCTGCAATACGTGCAGGATTGACGGTTAAAGCTCGCCATAACACATCTTCGGTCAATAAACCTTCGCGAACCAACTTTAAACCAAGTGGCAATACCGTTTCTAAAGCAGAAATACCCGCCTCTGTCGCGGCAAATGGCGCAAGTTTAGCAGCGGCATTTAACGGTTGATGATGCGAACAAATGGCATCTATCACACCCGATTGCACTGCAGCACATAACGCTAAACGGTCAGTTTCACTGCGTAAGGGTGGGCGAACATGTGCCAAACTATTAAAACCATCAATCGCGGCATCAGTTAAATGTAGTTGGTGCATAGCAACATCGGCTGTTACCGCTAACCCTTTGGCTTTAGCAATACGAATCAATTCTACCGAGCTTTTACACGACAATTGACCAAAATGCGCACGCACGCCTGTTTCTTCAACCAATAATAATTGTTTCGCTAAAGCCACTGTTTCGGCCACCGCAGGAATACTCGGCAAGCCTAAGCGTGAAGCAGTAAAGCCATCATGCGCACAACCATTGGCCAAACTTGGTTCTTCAGGATAGAAAAATACCGTTAACTCTAAGGACGCTGCATATTCTAAACAACGGAGTAAGGTTTCATCGTTATTCATGCCCTCACGAACATTACTGACTGCTATACAACCCGACTTATGCAAAGCGTGCATATTGGCAGGTTGTTTTCCCTCTAAACCTTTAGTCAATGCACCGACTGGATAGACTTTTGCCAAGCCTGCAGTTGCTGTTTTTTCTTGAATTTGCGCAACAATGGCAGGATTATCAATCACTAAACGTGGATTCGGTAACAGCACAACATGGGCAAAACCACCATAAACCGCGGCTTTTGTTTCCGAGGCAATGCTACCGTGTTGCTTTTCACCTTCACGCAAACTGGCACATAAATCGACAAAGGCAGGCAATACTAAACAACCTGTGACAATCTCTTTAGCATCGTAAGTAGCTGCTCGCGCTTCTGCGCCTATCGCCAACATCCGACCGTTTTCGACTAAAATATCCGTGATTCGATCAATGCCACTGGCGACATCAATGACACGACCACCGACCAATAACACACGCTGATTTGGATGTTTTAACATGATTAGCCTTCTCCACGCGTCGTTAATTGGCCTTGCATCGTCATCGCTAACACCGCCATACGCACGGCAATGCCGTAATTGACTTGATGTAGAATCATCGACTGCACACCATCGGCGACCTCAGAAGCAATTTCCACCCCACGATTAATCGGGCCAGGGTGCATAACAATAGCGTTGGGATTGGCATAGCGCATTTTTTCGGGTGTTAAACCATATAAAGCATAAAACTCATCAGGACTGGCTAATAATGGCGATTCCATGCGTTCATTTTGAATCCGCAAAGCAATCACAACATCCGCACCGTCTAAACCTTCTTCTAAACGCTCAAATACTTTTACGCCTAATTGCTGAAAGTCTTTAGGCTGCAAAGTGCGAGGCGCAATAATACGAATCTCTTTTGCACCCAGCGTTTGCAAAGCATAAATCTCTGAGCGCGCCACACGCGAATGACGCACATCACCAATAATCGCAACCGTCAGCTTGGTGAAATCCCCTGCATGACGACGAATGGTGAGCATATCCAACATACCTTGAGTTGGATGATTATGACGACCATCGCCCGCGTTAATCACTGCTACTTTGGGCGTGACTTGGCTGGCAATAAAATGCGCCGCGCCTGATTGTGAATGACGAACAACAAATACATCCGCGGTCATCGCTTCTAAATTCCACAACATATCGCGCAGGGTTTCGCCTTTGCTATTGGAGGATTTAGCAATATCGATATTCACCACATCAGCACTCAACCGTTTAGCGGCAACAGCAAAGGTGGTTAAGGTACGTGTGGACGCTTCAAAAAACAGATTCATCACCGTCCGCCCTGCTAACAAAGGCTGATTAGTGATAGTGCCGTCAGGGGCTAAAAACGATTCGGCAAAATCGAGAATTTCAGTTAATTGTTCGCGGTTTAAACCTTCGGTGGTTAAAAAATGACGAAGCCGTCCTTGAGGATTAAGCTGTAAACGGCTGGGTGTATGCGCGTGGGACAAGTGCATGATGTTTTAAGCTGGCTGGCTAATAATGGCGCGGATTTTAGCAGAAAGACGGACATTTTTTTGAACAAAATCACTTAGACAAAACATAGGTATAGATAACAAATAAACTTAGACTAATTTTGAAGTTATTGATGTTTGATAACTTCAACAGCCCTAAGATGGATTCATAAAACGCACATATAAGATACAATGCCGAAGTGATGATAAATAAGAAGGTGTTATGGCTCAAGCGTAAGCATGAGCTGTTTGCTAAACGATGTTCAAGGTTGAGACGGACTTATGGCTAAAAGATTAAAACTCCTCGATTCTGGCTGGTTAATGATGGAAACCCCTGAAACGCCAATGCATGTTGGCGGTTTAATGTTGTTTCAAGTGCCAGAAAATGCGCCTGATGATTATTTACAGTCATTTTTTCAATATTTATTGCAAGTGGACGATGTGTCCGCACCGTTTAGCCAAAAGCTACAACGACTATTGCCATTTAATATGGATGCAAGCTGGGTTAAAGATGGCAATTTTGATATTGAGTATCATGTACGCCCATCGGCTTTGCCTAAACCTGGACGTATTCGAGAACTATTAGCCTTAGTATCGCGATTGCACGCTCAGCGTATGGATCATCATCGCCCGATGTGGGAATGCTATTTAATCGAAGGTATTGAAGGTAATCGTTTTGCCATTTATACCAAAATTCATCATTCGCTAGTGGATGGTGTGGCAGCCACCCGTTTGATGCAATCAAGAATGGCTCGTTCACCCGAAGAAGATTTGCCGCCCATTTGGTCAGCAGAATGGACGAAACGTTTACCCAAAAAAGAAAAGCGCATTTTGCCGCTGCCGCCCTCACCTAAAGAAGCACTCCGTAGCTTTAGCAATGGTGCGGCACAACTCATTGATTTGTTAAAAACGCCGCGTGATGGCAATGCTAAGGCGTTATTTCAAGCGCCAAAAACCATTCTTAATCATCGCGTAACGGGTGCTCGACGGTTTGCTGCGCAATCGTGGTCGATGGATCGTATTCGTGCCGTTGCCAAAGGCTATCATGCCACCGTCAACGATATAGTTTTGGCAATGTGTGGTGGCAGTTTGCGCGACTACTTAAAAAGCTATGATGCCTTACCTGCTTTACCTTTAGTTGCTCAAGTACCCGTATCCGTTAGAGCAGCGGATGCCGACGATGATAATGGTAATGCCATTAGTGCCGTGCAAGTCACGCTAGGCACGGATATTGGTAATGCGGTTGATAGACTTCGTGCCATCCAAGAGTCGATGAAAGCGGCCAAGCATCGTTTGTCGAGCATGGAAAAAGCCGATTTAAATGCCTTTACGGTGTTAAGCAATTTACCGTTGATGTTGGGTCAAGCAACAGGTTTGGCGGGTCGGCGTACGACTATGTTTAATGTGGTAATTTCTAATGTCCCTGGCCCTAAAGAGCCGCTTTATATGCACGGTGCCAAGATGCTGGCTAATTATCCAGTCTCGCTGATTTGGCATGGTTATGCCGCCAATATAACCGTGCACAGTTATGTGGATAGCCTAGATTTTGGCATTATTGCCTGTAGAGATACTGTGCCGCGCGTACAGCGTATGCTTGATTATTTGGAAGATGCTTTAGTGGCACTGGAGAATCATTTGCCACAACACGCGTAGGGTTGCTGCTTTAGATTGAGGGAGAAGGAATCTCCCTCAATGCTCTCTTCATTTGTGCTTGTTTAAACGGACTTTAAGCTCAGGAACGACCTCTATTCGCACTTTTAGCAGACCTTGATTAGGCTGACTAATTGCCATAAAAGCCGATTTTGACAAATCAATAATACGCCCTTTGGCAAACGGCCCTCTGTCATTAACTTTAACCACTACGCTATTGTTTGTTGCTAAATTGGTGACTTTAACACTCACACCAAAAGGCAAGGTTTTGTGGGCAGCAGTTTTTAAATCATGGCGATAATGCTCGCCACTCGCTGTTTTTTGATACTGATGCTTATCGGCATAGTACGAGGCGATGCCCGATTCGGTATATCTAAGCCAATCTTTATTTTTATGACTGGGTTGTACTGTACTACAGCCTATCAGGCTCAAAAGAATTAGACTGAATATTGTTTTTAATATAGGCATTACTTTTCCTTTCACCTGATGCTTGGTTTCAGGACATTAATTTAAAGCTGACTAACCCACCACCGTCCGATTCCTTCCCCCCGCCTTCGCTTCATACAGCGATTTATCAGCACGATGTATAGTGTCACTAATTGATTCACCTTGCTGGTAACTGGTTAAACCTACCGAAAAAGTAACACGCAAATCGGGCGCATTTGGGCTTAAAACCAAGGCCGCCAATACCGTGCGTAAACGCTCAAGCCCGGTATTGGGGTTGCCGTTGTTGGTTTCAGGCATCAACAATAAAAATTCTTCGCCACCCCATCGACTAAGAACGTCACATTCCCGCAGTGTTTTAGTCGCCGCTTCGGCAAAACCATGGAGCACATCATCGCCCACAGCATGCCCCCATGTATCATTAATATTTTTAAAATGATCCAAATCGAGCATTGCTATCGAAAAGCCAATCGCTTTACGTTTTTGGCGTGAAGCATGGTCGTCTAATACTTTCATCATGTAACGACGATTGATTAAGCCTGTCAGTTCATCATGGGCGGCGAGTTTTTCGATATGAATTAATGCTTCTTCCAGTGCCTTTTTTTGTGCCTTCATACGATCACGCATTCGTGTGATTTGCATACTCAGTAAGGCAATGGTGGGCATGATGGTGGCGACAAAGATAAAATACGCCAACTCTACTTGCAGGGGATAGATGGTTGGCTCGGTAATGACTTTGTAGACCATTGTTGCAGCCATTGCTATCACACCATAACTGGCAGAGATAATTGAGCTGCGAATACTCATAGTGAAAATAGCAAAGACCAGCACCAGCGCAAACAACATCAACGTACCACCGTGGGCGACATTGCCGATGGCATACGCGCCGCAAATCCATGTCAATGCCGCAAGGGTTTGCGGTAAAGTCAGCGATGGTTCGGCAAAGCGCAAGTTAAAACCTGTGCGCAGGGCGATATAAAATCCGCCGCAAGATACGAAGATACATCCTGATAAAATCGCGCCTTGTTGCGGAATAATTTGTCCGATCACTGACAGATAAAAAATCACACCAACACAAATTGAAAACACCATCGCCGCCATTAATGAGCGGGCAATACGCAAGCGTTGTTGACGGTTTTTACCCAACACAGCATCGGCTAAGGTCTTTAGAAGCGTTCTTTGCGGCTTAGAGGGTTCTTCAGTAATAAACTGCTCATCCTGAGGCAAGGCTGAATTTCTATTCATCGTTATGGCCGTTCACTCACAAATAACGTCTTAGTGACGCCGTTATTATTTTAGTTATTTTGCTTGATTAATAAGCGGCCAACAATAGCAAATTTATGCCCCTAAAAGCCAGCAATAAAAAAGGCGCATCATGCGCCTTTCATAGTGAAGCCTAGCGATTTATTGCGACTTAAACGTAACGCACTTCGCTGATTTCATACTCAATCTGACCAGAAGGCGTAGTAATCACTACACTATCGCCTTCTTCTTTACCAATCAAACCACGTGCAATCGGCGAACCTGACGATATTTTACCGAGTTTGATATTCGCTTCGTCTTCGCCAACGATTTGGTAGGTTTTTAGCTCGCCTGTATTGACGTTTTCAATGTCAACCGTCGCGCCAAAAATTACTTTGCCATTATTGGTCATCTTACTAATGTCAATAATTTGGACGTTGGATAGCTTCGCTTCAATATCTTTAACACGGCCTTCGGCAAAACTTTGCTGTTCACGCGCGGCATGATATTCGGCATTTTCTTTCAAATCGCCGTGTGCGCGTGCCTCGGCAATCGCAGCGGTAATACGTGGGCGATCAACATTTTTTAAACGGTCTAGTTCAATACGCAGGGCTTCCGCACCGCCTACCGTCATAGGGTAACGTTGCATAATGACAACTCCTGATGCAAATCTTGCAAACGACACACCGACAAATCACCTTTCAATCTCAAAGATTGTAAGGCTTGGCAAACGGCATTGGCACCACTAATGGTGGTGGTGTAATACACTTTACCTTGCAAAGCACTACGGCGAATCGAGAACGAGTCTTGTTGCGCTTGTTTGCCTTCGGTGGTGTTAATGATAAAACTAATTTCACCATTTTTGAGCATATCAACCACATGAGGGCGGCCTTCGGTCACCTTGTTGACACGTTTACAGGGTACACCTGCATCGGCCAAAATACGCTGACTTCCACCTGTGGCGACCAGTTTAAAACCTAACTCAACCAAGTCACGGCCAATTTGTGGCAATATCGCCTTGTCAGAGTCACGCACTGAAATAAAGGCACAACCGCCTGTCGGTAGTTTTTCGTTCGAGCCTAATACCGCCTTGTGGAAGGCTTCGCCAAAGGTTTTACCTACACCCATGACTTCGCCTGTCGATTTCATTTCTGGCCCTAAAATCGGGTCTACACCAGGAAATTTAGCAAACGGGAACACCGCTTCTTTAACGCTAAAATACGGTGGAATGATTTCTTTGGTAAAGTTTTGGCTCGCTAAACTTTGACCCGCCATACAACGGGCAGCCACTTTCGCTAAAGACACACCAATACACTTGGAGACAAACGGCACGGTACGCGAGGCACGAGGATTGACTTCTAAAACATAGACTTCGTTGTTTTTCACCGCGAACTGTACGTTCATCAAACCGACAACACCGAGCTCTAAAGCCATGTCTACCGATTGTTGACGCATAATCGCTTGTACATCTTCACCTAAGGCATATGGCGGCAAGGAACACGCGGAATCACCTGAGTGAATACCTGCTTGTTCGATATGCTGCATAATGCCGCCAATAACAACTTGTTCGCCGTCAGAAACACAATCGACATCCACTTCAATCGCATCATCTAAGAAACGATCGAGCAATACAGGAGATTCATTGGAAACTTTCACCGCATCGCGCATATAACGACGTAACTCTTCTTCGTTATAAACAATTTCCATCGCCCGACCACCTAAAACGTAAGATGGACGCACAACTAAGGGATAACCAATTTCATCGGCCAAACGGACACCGTCTTCGGCATTACGGGCAGTACGGTTTGGTGGCTGACGTAAATTCAAACGCTCAACCATTTGCTGAAAACGCTCACGGTCTTCGGCACGGTCAATGGCATCGGGACTGGTTCCCAATATAGGCACACCCGCCGCTTCAAGGTCACGCGCTAATTTTAACGGGGTTTGCCCACCATATTGCACAATCACGCCTTTAGGCTTTTCGATACGGACGATTTCGAGCACATCTTCTAAAGTCACAGGCTCAAAATACAAACGGTCAGACGTATCGTAGTCGGTAGAAACGGTTTCAGGGTTACAGTTAACCATAATCGTTTCATAACCATCGTCACGCATCGCTAACGCCGCATGCACACAGCAATAATCAAACTCAATACCTTGGCCAATACGGTTCGGGCCGCCACCCAACACCATGATTTTGTCACGGTTGGACGGTTGTGATTCGCACTCTTCTTCATACGTGGAATACATATAAGCGGTGCTGGTAGCAAACTCAGCCGCACAGGTATCAACCCGTTTGTAGGTAGGATAAACGCCTAATTCCCAACGCTTTTTGCGCAATTGTTTTTCGCTGACACCGAGCAAATGTGCCAAGCGACTATCAGCAAAACCTTTACGTTTTAAGGTGCGTAACCAGTCACGCGTACAGCCCGCAAAACCCAGTTGTTTTACTTTGGCTTCGGCATTAACAATATCTTCAATCTGCACCAAAAACCACGGGTCAACCGCGGAGTACTCGTATACTTGCTCCAACGTCATGCCTAAACGGAAAGCATCGGCAATGTACCAAATACGGTCTGGGCCCGGGTTTTTTAACTCATGGCGCAAAATATCTTGAGCATCGGATTGGTTGGCATGAACTTTAGGATTAAAACCGTCAGAACCGACTTCTAAGCCACGTAAGGCTTTTTGTAAGGATTCTTGGAAAGTACGGCCAATGGCCATCACCTCACCGACCGATTTCATTTGCGTGGTTAAACGCTGTTCGGCTTGCGGGAACTTTTCAAAGGTAAAGCGTGGAATTTTGGTGACGACATAATCTAATGACGGCTCAAACGACGCGGGGGTTTTGCCGCCTGTAATATCGTTTTGTAGCTCGTCTAAGGTATAACCAATCGCTAATTTAGCCGCGACTTTGGCTATCGGAAAGCCTGTGGCTTTGGATGCTAACGCGGATGAACGGCTAACGCGCGGATTCATCTCAATAACGACCATACGACCTGTTTTTGGATCAATACCAAACTGGACGTTTGAACCGCCTGTTTCGACACCAATTTCACGCAATACCGCTAAAGAAGCGTTACGCATGATTTGATATTCTTTGTCGGTCAAAGTTTGGGCAGGAGCAACGGTAATCGAATCGCCTGTATGTACGCCCATTGCGTCAAAGTTTTCAATAGCGCAGATGATAATGCAATTGTCTTTTTTATCGCGTATGACTTCCATTTCATACTCTTTCCAACCAATCAACGACTCATCAATGAGCAGTTCTTTAGTAGGAGACAAATCAAAACCGCGTTCGCAAATTTCGACAAACTCTTCACGGTTATAAGCAATACCGCCACCTGAACCACCCATGGTAAATGACGGACGAATGATACAAGGAAAACCTAAAGTCGCTTGAATTTCAAAGGCTTGCTGCATATTGCCCGCCACCGCAGCGCGTGGGCATTCTAAGCCGATTTTACGCATCGCTTGGTCAAACAATTTACGGTCTTCGGCCTTGTTGATAGCATCTTTAGACGCGCCAATTAACTCAACGTTATACTGAGCCAGCACGCCATGCTTATCTAAATCTAAGGCGCAGTTTAATGCTGTTTGGCCACCCATCGTTGGCAACAAGGCATCAGGACGTTCTTTTTCGATGATTTTAGCGACGGTTTGCCATGTAATCGGCTCAATGTACGTGGAGTCCGCCATCGCAGGGTCGGTCATAATGGTCGCTGGATTAGAGTTGACCAAAATAACGCGGTAGCCTTCTTCGCGCAGCGCTTTACACGCTTGTGCGCCCGAATAGTCAAACTCACAGGCTTGACCAATCACAATCGGGCCTGCGCCAATAATCAAAATGCTTTTTAGGTCGGTACGCTTAGGCATAATATTCTCGTGTTAACTAGCCCTCACCCCAACCCTCTCCCTCAGGGAGAGGGGGCATGGTTCTCTCTCCCCGAGGGAGAGAGAGTTAGAGTGAGGGTTTTAGGTACGTGCAGCCATTAAATCAATAAAGTGGTCAAACAAGGCATCGGCATCATGTGGGCCAGGCGCAGCTTCAGGGTGTCCTTGAAAGCTAAACGCGGGCTTGTCGGTGCGATGAATACCTTGCAACGAGCCATCAAATAACGATTTATGTGTGGCGCGTAAATTCGCTGGTAAGGTCGTTTCATCTACGGCAAAACCGTGATTTTGGCTAGTGATCATCACCCGTCCAGAGTCTAAATCTTGCACAGGATGATTTGCACCATGATGGCCAAACTTCATTTTTAAGGTTTTTGCACCAGATGCTAAAGCCAATAATTGGTGGCCTAAACAAATACCGAATACAGGAATATCCGTGGTCAGATATTGTTCAATTGCTTTAATGGCGTAGGTACATGGCTCAGGATCGCCAGGACCATTGGAAAGGAAAATACCGTCTGGATTCATCGCTAAAACCACATCGGCTGGCGTTTGCGCAGGCACAACGGTGACTTCACAGCCTCTATCAACCAACATTCTTAAAATGTTGCGTTTAACACCAAAATCATAGGCAACGACTTTAAAACGTGGCGCAGCACTTGGCGTGACGTGGCCTTTACCTAACTGCCATGAACCTTCTGCCCATGAGTAGTTATCGGTAACCGAAACCACTTTCGCCAAATCAGCACCTTTTAAGCCGCCAAAAGCACGCGCTTGGGCAAGTGCAGCAGCTTCGTCGATGTTGTCTCCAGCGACGATACAGCCATTTTGCGCGCCCTTTTCCCGCAAGATACGAGTTAAACGACGAGTATCGATATCAGCAATACCGACAATACCATGACGTTTTAAATAATCAGACAAAGTTTCTTGGCTACGGAAATTACTGGCTAGTAACGGTAAATCACGAATGATTAACCCTGCTGCCCATAACTTGGACGCTTCTTCATCTTCACTATTGATACCTGTATTACCAATATGAGGATAAGTCAAAGTGACGATTTGTTGGCAATACGATGGGTCGGTGAGAATTTCTTGATAGCCTGTTAAGGCGGTATTAAAAACGACTTCGCCGCTGGTGCTGCCGTCAGCTCCAATGGCGATACCCCGAAAAACACTTCCATCTGCTAGGGCTAAAAGGGCGGGCTTACTCAAACGAACCTCCGCGCTGGGTTTTGCGTACAAAAAAGCGAGACAGACAATGGCTCAACGGTGATTGTTGCTATCCCGCTGTCAGTGCTTCTCGCTTAGAAAATTTGCGCGATTCTACGGAAAAACAGCGCAAATGTCCAACGCTTGCCGATGCTTTGCCAAAAGAAAAGCGACTAATGGTTTTCCCGCGCCTAAACTTAATGCGCATCCACTCTTTTTCCTCATTCATCCTTTTTTTCATCCTTATTTTCACCCTAAAGGATGATGTGCAGACCCTCAGGTTTAGCCGACTATAGCAACCACGGAACACTCTTGCACGGCCATACATTGCGTGACGAGAGCGTCAGAAAAAATCAAAACAACCATAAACACGGACATCACGACTATGAAAAAACTACTCAGTTTAAGTGCTATCGCCCTTGCCAGCTCTTTATTGGTGACTGCTCCTGCTGCTAATGCGGGCTACACCACCACTAAATATCCTGTGTTATTAGTACACGGTATTTTGGGCTTCAAAAACTTCATGGGTGCAGATTACTTCTATCAAATCCCTTCGTCATTAAGCAGTGAAGGCGCCAAAGTTCATGTGGCTACGGTTTCAGCCGTCGGTAGCAACGAATTACGTGGCGAGCAACTCATCAATGAAATGCTGACCTTAAAAGCCATTAACGGTTATGCCAAATTCAACTTAATTGGCCACAGCCAAGGCAGCCCAACTGCGCGTTACGCAGCGAAAGTACGCCCTGATTTAGTGGCTTCTGTCACCAGCGTCAATGGCGTTAATAAAGGCTCTCGCGTGGCGGATATCGTGCGTAAAGTTGCGCCTGCTAATACGGTCACTTCTGCGGTGTTTGGCTTTGTTGCCGATGGCCTTTCTAAGTTCTTAACCTTTGCTTATGGCACACCTAACTTAGACCAAAGCTCGTTAAATGCGTTGGATAGCTTAACAAGCAATGGCTTGACGAAATTTAACGCCACATACGGCGGCGGCGTACCCAGTGCATGTGGCGAAGGCGCGTATAGCGTTAACTACGTTAAAAACAATGTCACTTATCCCGTTAAATACTACTCATGGGGCGGCGCACGTCAACTCACTAACATTCTTGACCCATTAGATGCAGGTATCAAACTGTTATCGTCGGCATTTTTGTTTACTGGCGATGCTAACGACGGTTTAGTCAGCACCTGTTCACAACGTTTAGGTAAAGTGATTCGTGCTGATTATGCCAATAACCATTTGGATGCAGTCAATGGCTTCTTTGGTATCATTAACTTGTTAGAAACTAACCCTAAGTCGATTTATCGTACTCACGCTAACCGTTTACAAGCAGCTGGCTTATAAACTAAACGTACCGTGTATAAGGGCGTGATCCTCACGCCCCTACCGCTTCACCCATCAAGCCCCATCACAATTCCATCTCTTTACAAACTCATTTGGCTATTTTCCATACCATTCATCGGATTGTCGTTAATTCACATTAAATTGCCGACGAAAAACAAGATAATCCCGCAACGGTTAATGATTGTGCTATTTACAGCATTTATTAACAGCTTAAAATTACAAAAATAAAATAACAAACTTGGATTTACGCTTCGAACCTCGATTAGCGCATTTTGTGAATCTCCCCTAACCCTTCTTTTAAAAAGAGGGAGGATTTCAAATAAAGCGATAACGGCGTAAGTCCTAAAATGCTGGACTCTTGAATCATGGCGATGGACTATATACTTTCGACAAAGTTAGTCATTCCTGAAAATCATACTCATACGATTCAGCGTACTCGCCTGATGTTGCCTGCTCAACCCACCCGCATTACCTTGGTTTGCGCGCCTGCGGGTTATGGCAAAACGACTTTATTAAGCACTTGGGCGCGTAACACCTCGCTGCGTACCGCGTGGCTATCGCTTGATAATAACGATAACGACCCCAGCCAATTTATGCTGCACTTTATCAGTGCCATTCAAACGCAATTTCCTGAATTTGCTCAAGCCATCGCCACCAGTTTAGCGACGACACAATTACCTTCAGCAACAGGCTTAATTCGCTCCTTAGTCAATGAATTATGCCGTTTACCTGAACCTGTGTACCTCATTTTGGATGATTTGCATTGCTTGCATCACAGCAGCATTCACGAAACGCTGGCATTTATTGTTGAGCATCAACCCGCAAATTTACATCTATTATTAACCAGCCGAAATACACCGTCTTTTTCTTTATCACGGCTACGCGCACAACGACAATTGACCGAATTTTATACCGAAGATTTGCGTTTTAATGAGGAAGAAGTCGCACAATTTTGTAATGAGGCGATGGATTTAGATTTGTCGCCGTCTTTATTAGCAACATTGGAAACCCGAACCGAAGGCTGGATTGCAGGTTTACAATTAGCGGCCTTATCGCTGCACAACACCCACGACAAAAAAAACTTTATTCAGAGCTTTGCGGGTGACGACCGTCATATTACCGATTTTTTGATGGATGAAGTGCTACGTCATCTTCCTGCTAATATCCAACAGTTTTTATTACAAACTTGCCTGTTACAACAACTCAATGCGCCGTTGTGCGATGCCGTGCGCTTGCAACATGATAGCCGTCAGTTAATGGATGAGCTTGAACGTACCAATATGTTTATCACCAGTTTAGACCATAAACGTATTTGGTATCGTTATCACCATTTATTTGCCTCGTTATTAAAAACGCGTTTGTATGATGCCCAACCTGAGCTGGTAAAAACCATTCATCATCGAGCAAGCCGCTGGTGTAGCGACAATGGTTTATTTGCCGAAGCTATTCAACACAGCATTAAAGCAGGCGATTACGAATATGCTGCGGCGTTAATGGAAGACCATAGTGGCAAATTATTTTCTTTGGGTCGCTTTACCACTGCGTTAACTTGGGCGGAGCAATTGCCTCCTGATTTATTAGCGCGTCATCCAAAATTGTCAATGTTGTGTGCATGGGCCGGCTTAGTGACAGATAACTTGCCCGAAGTGGAACGCCATGTGCGGGCGGCCACCGCTTGTTTTGAAGGCTATCAAGATGCCGCAATTGGTAGTAAAGAACGCACCCTATTTGGCCAATTGGCATTAATTTCTAGCTGTCAACAATGTTTAGCGGGCGATGTTGAACGCGCCATGACGTCGGTGATGGATGCGTTAAGTTCTTTAACCACAGGGCGAGTGCTGTATCGCGCCGCTTCAGTATGTTTAGGTTTTTGTTATTACGCGCAAGGTGAGTTTGATAAATCCCAGCGTCTATTTGAAGAAAACACCCGCATTAGTGATGCTAAACAAAACCTAATTGTGCCCATTTTTGCTACGTTGGGTTTAGCGCGCTCGCATTTATTACAAGGACATTTTGCAGCGGCGAAAGCCAGCTACGAAAAGGCCTTACATGAGTGCGAAAGTCTCGGCTGGCAAGATATTCCTGCGTGCGGAATGTTATTTATTGGCTTAGGGGAGTTAGCTTATGAGCAAAATGACTTACTAAATGCCAAACGACAACTGGAAAAAGGCATTAGCATGACCTCCGCAGGTCAAATGCAATATTTTAATTCTTGGGGTCATGTACTGTTAGCGCAAACCCATATTGCCCTTGGCGATCTGGATAGTCCTTTAAGTGCCACTTCCGAAGCCGCGTTTATGCGTTATTCGGGTCGTTTTGTTGTTGAAGTGCCGCCGTTATCCGCAGGTTTGGCCAATTTATGGTTGAGCCAAGGACGCATTGATAAAGTTGCTGATTGGGTAAAAGCCGCACAACTACCGTTAAAAGGGCAATTTGCTTTAGAGCGCGAAGCCGAATATTTATCGTTAGCGCGATATTTTATTGCCTGCCAACGTTTGCCTGAAGCCTTAGATTTATTGTCACGCTTATGGTTTCATGCCGAACCTAGACATCACACCAAAGTGATGGTTGAAATTCAAATTCTCAAGTCCATGGCTTTGCAAGCCGAAGGTTCTACACCTAAAGCCCTAGCTGCACTTCAACACGCGATTACTATTGCAGGCGATAACCCGTTTATCCGTTTATTTAGCCAAGAAGCCCCTGCGATTAACTCACTGTTGCACAAACTCGCGAAAGAGATGTATCGCCACCCGTTAATGTCGTTATTAATGAATGCCATTGGGCAAAGTTTAAGCAGTTCGCAAATCGCCCTTTCGCATATTGAAACGTTCTTATTAAGTAAAAAAGAACGTTTAGTGGCGCGCCATATTGTCACGGGTGCAACCAGTCAAGAAATTGCCGAAAATCTTTGTGTATCGTTGAGCACGATTAAGACACACACCAAAAATATCTATGCCAAGCTCGGGGTTAATCGACGTTTGCAGGCGATTGATGCGTTGTTGAAGCAGAATTTGGCGTAGAAAATCTTTCAAAAGCCTCCCTTTATTAAGGGAGGCTTTACTGATAAACCAACAAAAGCCACACCCTTCAATCCACTTTCTTCGCCGTTAACAGCTCAATTTTATAGCCATCAGGATCTTCAACAAAAGCCAAAATAGTCGTGCTATGTTTCATCGGCCCTGCTTCACGGACTATTTTTCCGCCTGCAGCACGAATTTTCTCACACGCGCTATACACATCATCGACTTCAAGGGCAATATGACCATAGGCTGTACCCAATTCGTACTGTTTGGTATCCCAATTATGCGTTAATTCCAGCACTGCCTCGCTCTGTTCATCACCAAAACCGACAAATGCAAGGGTGAATCGGCCTTCAGGATAGTCTTTTTGTCGAAGCAATTTCATGCCTAATACTTGGGTATAAAACTGCAACGATTGTTCTAAATCCGTCACTCGCAACATAGTATGTAAAATACGCATCGTTAATTCGCTCGCCAAAAAAGCTGCATTAGCATTTGTTTTAAACGCTCAAAGGCTAAAGGTTTGGTGAGAAAATCATCCATTCCTGCCTTCAAACACCGTTGTTGTTGGTCACGCATGGCATGAGCCGTTAACGCGACAATATTAACAGGTGGCAGATTATGCTGTTGTTCCCATTGCCGTATCTGCTGTGTTGTTTGATAGCCGTCCATTTCGGGCATTTCACAATCCATTAAAACCAAATGATATTGTTGTGGTTGTTGTTGATACAACGCTAAAGCCTCTTTGCCATGATTAGCAATATCCGCAGTAATACCTAATCGTTTGAGCATCCCCATAATGACCATTTGATTAACGGCATTATCTTCGGCAATCAACAGGTGTTTTTGCTTTAAAACTTGCTGAACGATACTTAAATCTTGGCGTTTATCACTCGACGAACGATATTGCTCCTGACAGCCCATGAGCGTTAGTAAGGCATCACGCAGACTATTGGCGGAGGTCGGTTTTTGAATCACTAAACTTAAACCGACTTGTTGTAACTCCTCTTTATTCGGCGGCATGCGCATCGCGGTTAATAACACCCGTTTGATGGCACTTAATTGCGGGTCTTGCGCCATCTTACAGGCAATATCTAAACCGCTCATATAAGGCATGCGCATATCAAGGGCGACGATATCGTAAGGGGTTTGCCGTTGATACGCTTGAATCATTAATGCTAAAGCGTGTTCACCATCGTGAACGGCATCGGCAATCATGCCCCATGCTTGCGCTTGTTCGGTCATGATTTGGGTAAATTCGATGGAGTCATCAACAAACAAAATGCGCTGACCTTGTAATGCCGTTAACGGTACAAAATGGTCATAAATATAGGCTTGAGTCGCCGTTTGATAGGGAATCGCCACAGCAAAAGTAGTGCCTTCGCCAATCCGACTATTCACCGTCATCGTGCCATTCATCAAATCGACTAAGCGTTTACTGATACTTAAACCTAAGCCTGTGCCACCGAATTGACGGGTGGTGGAAATATCGGCTTGATTAAAGGCTTCAAATAATCGGCTTATTTGCTCCTCTGTCATGCCGATACCTGTATCGCTAATTTCAAAATGCAATTGTGATTGCTCACCATCCGTTTCGGTATGCACGCGTAAGGTAATTCGACCACGATGGGTAAATTTAAAGGCATTGCTTAATAAATTCAGCAAAATTTGTTTCAGCCGTGTCGGGTCAGATTGAATAAAGACAGGGGTATGTGGCTCAATCGACGCTAAAAACTCCAGCCGTTTTTGTTCGGCAGTCATAGAAAAAATGGCGGCACATTCTAACAATAGATTGTCCAAGTCCATGTCAATCTGTTCAATATCCATTTTCCCCGCTTCAATTTTAGAATAGTCCAAAATATCGTTAATGATATTGAGTAAAGCACTGCCTGAACTGTGAATCACTTGCACAAATTGCTGTTGTTGTTGGCTGAGTTCCGTGGCTTCTAATAACTCCGTCATCCCTAAAACGCCGTTCATGGGCGTACGTATTTCGTGACTCATGGTCGCTAAAAATAGACTTTTGGCACGGCTTTCACTTTGTGCTTGGCTAATCGCTTGCTTGGCGCGCATTTCTTCTTCTTGCGCTTTGAGTTTGGTTTGCAGATGTTGTTCACGTTCGGCAATAGAGCGACGTTCTTCGGCAATCAATAAGGCTTGCGCTTCTTGCTCTTGTAAACGGCTAACGTTAATACGGTCAGCCAGTGCAAATGACAACAATAACACTTCACACCATTCACCAAACTGCACGGCTAAATTGGTAAAGGTCGATTTAGGAATAATACTTAGTTGGCTTAAATCATAAAGAATGACCATTGCTGCCAACAATATCCACGAATAAACAAAAAATCGTGCTGCTCGATTGCCCGCGCGCCAATTACAGATGCCTGTGGTAATGACTAAAAGTGCCGTTCCTACTGACAAAATCAGTGTAATAACAATCATATAGCGATAGGGGAAATAAAATCCTGCGGCCACCACGACCAACATTAGCGACATATAGACCGTTAACACCTTATTCAAACGCGGATTATAGTGAGCCGTGTGCAGAAAGTTTTTGCTAAAGGCCATGCTCAAAAACAAGGTCAATGCCAAAATAATGACAATGGCGCGATTGTTCCACCACACCTGCGTTGGCCATAAATACTGAAAGGTAAAACCGTCAATGGAGGCGAGTAACAAACCAAAACTCATGACAAAAATAACGTAAAACAAATAACTTCGTTCGCGAACCGACAACCAAATAAAAAAGTTATAGGCCATCATAATGAACAATGAGCCATAAAAAATACCGAGCCCAAATTGTCGGGTTTGGTCATATCCTTGAAATTCATGCACTTCCCATAAGGTCAGTGGCACTTGTAAACCACTGGTACTGACAACACGCACATACAAGCTATAGTGACGCTGGGCGTTAAAGGAGAGCGGGACGAGTAATAAACGATGAGGGATAATGCGCTGCTGAAACTCAAAATTATCGCCGAGCCTAAACTGTTGCTCAATCTGTTGATTAGCGACTAGAAAAATCTGCACATCATCTAATAAGGGATAAGTAATTTCTAATAATTTGGGGATATTTTGGGCAGAGTCGTTATTAATATCGACTTTCAACCAAAAGGCACTGGCGGAATAACCAAAATAGGGTTTTTCGTGTGGTTGTAATTGCCAACCTTGATGTTGTTGTTGAATTTGTTGGATGGAGAGTTGTTGGCTTTTATCTTCTAAATACCAAAGATGTTTTGCCAATTCAATTTTACTAGAACTCAAATCTATAGGTGGTAAGTTGTCAGCCTGAACCATAAAAGGCAGACAACACAAGCATAACAACCACCATCTCAGGGTAAAAAGAGCCGTCATAGACACGACACAAGTAATAATAATTATCTTACAAGCGTAGTGTATTTTGCTGGCTTGTCATACTCCCCCACCTGATAAATCAGGCGAGGAAGTGAGATTTTTTTAATGCACGCCAACTGCCGCTTTGTTTTTTAATTGCTCATAAAGCAAACCTTCAGGCGCAAAAAGAATTTTTTTCCATTGCTCTAACAAGGCGTCGGTATCGTGCTGTTTAGGATGAAAACTCGGTTTGTAAAAGTCTAAATACTGCGGTAACAGGCGTGAAAACACACCTTTTTTACCGTTGAATAAATATTTTAATCCGCTGGTATTTTGACGAACTTTCAACAACTGACCATCAGAAGCCAAATAAGACAAATGAACGGCAGCAGTCACTGCAAAGAAAATAGCCGTTACAGGAATCATCGTGCCAACACGCAATGCATAACTACCGACCATTTTTTCATAGACATCATAAGCCACAGTTTTGTGTTCGTTTTCTTCTAAGGCGTGCCATAACCATAAGTGACGTGCTTCGCCCAAAAACTTTTGCTGTACATCGGCATCTTTTAATAACATTTCGGCAATAATCGCCGTGTAATGCTCTAAAGACACTGTAATTGACAACTGCACCGAAGCAGGCAAAAATTTTTGACCCAAATGCAGCACTTTCGCCAACATCTTATCGACTTTATCAACGGGATAACCTTGACGCGTGGCCATCTCATTAAAGGCTTGATGCTCTTTGCTGTGCATCGCTTCTTGACCAATAAAACCTGATACTTGCGCTTTCAGAATCGGGTCGGTAATCTGATCGCGATAATGACGCACCGACTCGACAAAAAAAGACTCACCTTCTGGAAATAACGACGATAATGCCGTTAAAAACGAACTATGGAACGGATTGTTGTCGTAGTAGTAACGAGGTGATGCTGTTGAAAACTCAAAGTCTAAACGACGAGGCGGAATATTAACCGTTGTGCCAAGTGCTTGTTTTTTAGCAGTTGGTTTGACCTGAGTAGTCACAGAATGAGAAACAGCGGCAGTATTCATTTTCAACCTCTAGCGTTACAGTGTGTAATGTCATATTCTTAATTTAACTGTATGAGCGTATGGTAAGTAGGTGCTTACGTGCCATCTTTTTATCATTAAAGGCCAAGATCCCATGTACTCACTGCAAAGTTTGCCTGCTGTTTATCCTTTATTGATGGTCGATATTGCCGCTCGTTGGAATGTTAAACCCGAAGAATTGCTCGGTGATTTAGGCTTAACCCGCGAGATGCTGTTAGATCCACAACGACGTATCTCGTTGGAAATGCTCAATCAATTACTGATTAAAACGCAGGAGCTTACGCAAAAAGCAGAATTAGCCATTTTATTTGGCCAAGAAATGCAAATTTCGATGCACGGTTTTATTGGTTTTGCCGCATTAACCGCAGCTAATGTTCGTCAGGCTTTAGGTATTGCCGAGCGTTTTGTCGGCATGATTAGTGATATTGTCGGCATCCGTTTAGAAGAGACCGATGATTCGGCGATTTTATATTTAGATGTGAATACCGACTTACAACCACTGCGTGATACGGCGATAATGGCTGTGATTTTTGGCTTTGTGCACATGGGTCATGTTGCCACTGGCCGCTCATTGTCAGGGCGAGTGGAAATTGACTTTCCTGCACCCAGCTTTCTTGCACCGATATTGCCTTTTTTACCAGGTGAAGTGTTTGTAGAGCAACAAGCCAACCGTATCATTTTTAGTAAAGAATATTTGGACCTGCCCTTAGTGATGGCTAACCCTATCGCTAGTCAATTGGCGTTATCGCAATGTGAACAAGGCTTAGAGAAGTTTGGTTTAGAACAACCGTTTGTGGCGCAAGTAAAAGCCTTAATGTTTGATGAGCAGACAGGTTTTGCTTCTTTAGAGCACGTCGCCAGTCGTTTACACATGTCCGAACGGACGTTAAAGCGCCAATTAGCGAAACACAGTATTACTTACAGCGATTTAGTCGATGAATCGCGCAAACAAAAAGCGATAGATTTATTGTCGGATAAAAAGCAAAGTCTAGACGATATTTCAGAATATTTAGGCTATTCCGATATGGCGAATTTCACCCGCGCTTTTAAACGCTGGACGGGGCAAACGCCCAGTGCATTTAGGAAGTTGTAGGGGTTAATTTTTACGTCGAGGAAGTCCCCCTCTTTAGCAAAGAGGGGCTAGGGGAGATTTGCAGCGATTGGCTGTAAATCCCCCTCAATTCCCCTTTTCCAAAGGGGGAAGCTTTACGCAAACGCCCAATCATCCTCAAGCAAACGTCTGCACCAACACTTGTTTTAGCCGAGCAAACGCTAAAGGTTTGGCAAGAAAGTTATTCATCCCGACATCAAGACAACGCTGTTGCTGCTCGCGCATGGCATGAGCCGTTAACGCAATAATATGCACAGGCCGAAGCTGTTGCTCGCGCTCAAAATCACGCATTTTTGCTGTTGATAAATAACCATCTAACACGGGCATTTCACAATCCATCATAATCAAATCATAGGCTAACGGATTAGCCATATATTTTTTATAGGCTTCCAAGCCATTATTGGTGATATCGGCGGCAAGGCCTAATTTTTTCAACATCCCCATAATCACCATTTGATTAACTAAATTATCTTCAGCTATTAATACCCGTTTCCCACTAAATAAAGACACTACTTCATTATCATCTTGCTCAAGCTTGTTGACGACTGCTGGCTCATTGACCTTTTCTCCCATTACCCGTAACAAACTATCCCGCAAGGCGTTGGTAGAGGTTGGCTTAGGGATAACTTCGGTTAAGGCCGCAGATAAGCTCACTTGTTGGTCAAGTGGTGCACGCAGGGTCGTCAGCAAAATACGTTTTACTGCAGCCAACTCGGGAAGCTCTGCCATTTTATGAGCAATGGCTAGACCCGTCATCGGTGCTAATAATGCATCTAAAATCACTAGGTCATAAGGCTTGTGCGTTTGGTACGCTTTGACCATCAACAGTAAAGCACTCTCGCCATTATCCACGGCATCGGCAACCATTCCCCAAGCTCGTGCTTGTTCGGTCATGGTGGTACTAAACTCCACAGAATGGTCAACAAATAACACTTTCACTCCGTTTAACAGGGTTAATGGCCGCGTATGACTATGAATATAATCTTCACTCGCAGCTTGATACGGTAAAGTAACGGCAAACGTCGTTCCTCGCCCCAAACGACTATCAACAACCATTTCGCCATGCATTAAATCCACTAACCGTTTGCTAATACTTAAACCTAAGCCTGTACCACCAAATTGACGCGTAGTTGAGGAATCTGCTTGGCTAAATGCTTGAAACAACTTGCCTTTTTGCTCAGCGGTCATCCCAATACCTGTATCCGTCACCATAAACTGCAAATACGTGTGCCCTGCTATTTGTTGGGTCTGAACACGTAAACTTATGCCACCGTGCTGGGTAAACTTGAAGGCGTTGCTTAATAAATTGAGTAAAATTTGTCTTAATCGAGTTGGGTCAGATTGAATAAAAACGGGTGTATTAGGGGCAATAGACGCTAAAAAATCGAGCCTTTTTTCTTCGGCGGTCATGGCAAATATAGAGGCGCATTCTAGGAGCAAGGTTTCTAAATCCATATCAATGTGCTCAATGTCCATCTTGCCTGCTTCGACTTTGGAAAAATCCAAAATATCATTAATAATGTGCAGTAGAGCTTTACCTGAATGATGAAGTACACGGACAAATTGTTGTTGTTGTGAGCTTAAGTGAGTAGTTTGTAATAAATCGGTCATGCCCAAAACGCCGTTCATGGGGGTTCGGATTTCATGGCTCATATTGGCTAAAAACAAACCTTTAGAGGCGTTAGCACGCTCAGCATCAATACGCGCCTGTTCTAAGGCTTCATTTTGAAGGCGTAAGGTTTGCGTTTGCCGAATCACTTCGTGTTCTAAATATTGATAATGTCCTGTGCTCACAAGGGTATAGCTGATGGCAATACTCGTTCCAATCAAGCCAATAATCAGCACCATCCACGTTAACCATGCATTATAAGCGGCAATGTGCTGAGCTTTTGGCCATAGCTCAAGCCGCCAAATTTGCTGACCGATTTTAACGGAGGAAATGTAATGTAAACCCATCTGCTGTGAGGTATTTATTAGCTTTGCTGTAGGATATTGCCCGTACAAAACAATACCTGTTTTTTGCTCTGTTACTAATAATGACTGTCCATCTGGCATTATCTTTTGTGTCAAATAGGCTAATACTTCGTCCGTTTTCAGCACGACAATAACAAAGCCTTTAAGGTTATCCCATGTGGCGGCACCTTTGGCAGGTGTTTTAAAAACAGGGGTATACAATAATGCCGCAGGACGCAAAGTCGGCGTTTGAATGAGAATACGCGGTGCCGATAAAATTGGATTTTTTTGTTGGGCAGCCAGCTCTAAAAAGGCTTTGCTTCCTGCGTGCGTTAAAATATCAAAACCAATTACGACGTAGTTTTTAGCAAACGGTTCAATATACTCAATGGGTAAATATTCTGTGCGAGACTGTGCCGGCGCGAGTAATGTGCCCGTTTTTTGCTGTTTTTCGGTGATTTGAGTCGGTAAATTAATATCTTGTGAAACGTTTTTCTGCCAAAAACCTCGCTGCTCCTGACTAATTAATGGAGCCCATTCCACAGCTTGCACCTCTGAATGCTTTTCTGACCATTCATGAACAAACTGTTTAAATTCAGCACGGGTCACGACATCACTACTCTGAAAAAATGCACGCAGTAAGAGTGAAAACTGATCGTACTCCGCCAAATGCTGCTGCATTTGGCTGACAACGTGCGCACCTGCGAGTTGAAAATTTCCCGCACGTTCTGTTTTTTCTAAAGCGGTCGCTAATAAAAAAGCTAACGCCGCCAAGATAAAGGTGACGGAAGCCACCATCGTCACCATCAGCGCGCGCATACGTTCATAATAAGGAGGAGCCAGTCCCCACACTAACACGAGTGGGGTAAATATCCATACGCCAATGCTATCGCCCACCCACCATGTAAACCAGTTGTGCCAATATAAATCGGCAGTCAAGACACCAAAGCCATAAAGCACCGCCGTGCTCCATGTGGCATTAAACAATGTCGCTAAACCACCACCCAAGACCAGCGTTCTAATGACAATATGAGGGGCATGAAAAGCAAAAAAATGACTGACATACCGCTGAATTAACCAAGTACCCAACCATGCTTGTGCTGCCGCTCCTAAGGCAATTAATAGTGGAACCGTCCAACCGACATCAAATAAACCTAAGCCTGCATTATGCGCGACCACCGTGACATTAACGGCAAACGAGCCAAGCACAATACCCACTAACAAACGCCGACCAAACAGTAAAACCCAGCCCAAAGCAATACCCGACGCAGGCCAAACAATAGTGGCATAACCTGGTGGAGCAGCCAGTAAAATCCCCAGTTTTCCTGTTAAAAAATAACAGGCTGCTAGCAGCAAATTACCGACGAGCCAATGTCGAGCCAAACGACCAATATGTGCTTCTAGGGTCTGTAACTTGTGCTGAGTATCCATATTTATATCAACTTAGCTTAGAACTGACGCGCTGGGTAAATCAAAGATCATCAGCAAACTCAATACGATTACGCCCTAAAGCTTTGGCTTGATACAGTGCTTTATCGGCAGGGGCTATTAAGTCTTCGGTTTTACTGTGTTGCTGTGGAATCAGGGTACAAACCCCCAAACTAACAGTCACTATTTTTTTATCCGAAGCAGGATGTTCGATGTTTAGAGTTCTGATGCACTCTAGCATTCTTGTGGCGACGGCCATTGCGCCAGCGGCATTGGTTTCAGGCAATAAACAAGCAAACTCTTCACCACCATAACGGAACAACATATCTGCCGAGCGACACAGGGTCTGGCTTAAAGCTTGTGCCACCGTTTTTAGGCAGTCATCGCCTTGCAAATGGCCGTAATGGTCGTTGTAGGGTTTAAAATAATCAATATCCAACATAATTAACGACAGTGGCCGATCGGCGCGTACCGCTGTGCGCAACTCACGCTCTAAAAAATCGTCAAATTGGCGGCGATTACGAACCCCAGTTAAGCCGTCAATCCACGCTAAATCGGCTAATAAATCACGATAGCGTTTAAGCTCCAAATGATTGGCAATCCGCGCTTTGACCACCGCAGGGCTAAAAGGCTTGGCGATATAATCTATCGCGCCGAGTTTTAAGCCTTTTTCTTCGCTGTCTGTTTGGCCAATGGCGGTGATAAAAATAATAGGAATATGCTGAGTGATAATATTGGACTTCAAATGCCGACAGACTTCATAACCACTCAAACCAGGCATTAACACATCCAATAACAATAAATCAGGACGGGTGCTGACCGTGAGCTCTAGAGCTTCGACCCCGCTGGTGGCAAATAACACCTCGTAATGAGGTGCGAGCATTTCATAAATCACTTCGATGTTAGATACGTTGTCATCAACCACTAAAATCGTTTGGCGGTTGGTGGGCTCAGCAAAGTTAATCACAATGAATCCCCATCATGTTGGCGAACTCGCCCAGTGTTTCCTGCGCGCGTTTAAAATCTAAGCGTGCCAATGCAGTGGCTATTTCTTCGCTTCTATCCGCATCTTTGGCGGCCAACAAGGGCTGACACGCTTTAAAAACCAGCCGCGCTTCTAAGCTTTTACGGCGTAACAACGCAGTCAGTTTGATGACACCTTCCTGCAAATCATCCTCATTATTAATGACAGCATTTTCTATTAGGGGCAAATTATGATCCATGTCAATACTAGACATTGCTTCCATCGGCAAATACTGCGCTAAGGTTTTTTCAAACAACATAAAATCAATCGGTTTCGCAATATGACCATTCATGCCAACATCAAAACAACGCTGCCGTTCGGAAGGAATCGCATACGCGGTCATGGCAATAATCGGTAAAGCGGCACCATCATAACGCTCACGAATACGCGTCGTCGTTTCATAACCGTCCATCACAGGCATTTGTAAATCCATTAAGATTAACTGATAAGGTTCTTCGGCAGCATTAATGCGCTCTAAGGCTTTATTGCCGTTATTGGCAATATCAGCTTCTAGACCTAAACGCCGCAACATTTCTTTCATCAGTCGTTGATTCACGACATTATCTTCAACTAATAAAATACGGGCGGCGGCAAAGCGCACCATTGATCGTGTTGCGGCTATAGGATTGCTGCTGGCATCGTCACTAAAGAAACTAATAATCGTGTCCTGCAACATTGACGGTGTCATTGGTTTATGTAAATGAGCCGCAAATAACGCCCCTTCGCTCATTTGTTTAATCGGCGCGTAGCCATAACCTGTGACTAAAAATAACGTCGGTATATGCGCTAATCCTGCACCATAAATCCGCCGTGCCGCTTCAATACCATCACAATCAGGCATTTTCCAATCTAATAAAATAAAATCAAAGGGTGTCTCGGTGTCGGCTTGTTTTAATAAAGAAAGTGCATCTTCTACTGAAGTCGCCGCCACCGCTTCGCAAGAAAGATGTGTCAACATCGCCAACATCACTTGCCGATAGGCTTCGGAATCATCTACTACTAAGGCTCTTAATGGAAGCGGATGGACATAAGGCTTGACTGACTGGCTCTGCGGGTCACGCTGAAAATCCAAGCTAAAACTAAAGGTACTGCCCATTCCTTCAACACTTTCAACGGTAATTGTTCCGCCCATTAGCTGCGCCAAACTTTGGCTGACAGCCAACCCTAAACCCGTGCCGCCATAACGACGGGTAATAGAACCATCGGCCTGCGAAAAAGCGGTAAATAAACTAGCTATGTGGTTAGCACTAATGCCAATACCCGTATCTTGCACGCTAAAGCGTAAACGTACCCTGACGTCTGTTTCTTCCAGCGTTTCAACACGGACAATCACTTCGCCATGCTCAGTAAATTTCACGGCATTACTGCAAAGGTTAAGCAGTATTTGCCCCAAACGTAACGAGTCACCCAAGAGTTGTTTGGGTAAGGTAACGGGAATATCCAGTACAAACTCCAGTCTTTTTTCAGCGACAATGAGCATTAATTGCTGCGCCACTTGTTGTAACAACGAGTCTAAATGAAAAGGATGTTGCTCAATATCAATACGACCCGCTTCGATTTTAGAAAAATCAAGAATCTCATTAACAATGGTTAATAACGCACGCGAAGCACTATCTATTTTTTCGAGATATTCGCGCGATTGCGGCTGTAATTGGGTATCCAATAATAAGTGCGAAAAACCAATAATGGCATTCATGGGTGTGCGAATTTCATGACTCATATTTGCCAAAAACTGACCTTTGGCGGCATTCGCGCGCACCGCTTCTTGATGGGCAATTTCAAGCTGGGAATTACGCTCTTGTAATACCCCTGTGTGCATGGCAATCGCGCGTTCTAAATATTGCCGCCGACCTGAGTTAATTAAGGTAGAACTGACGGCAATGCTGCTACCAATGAGACCTATGAGCAACACCATCCAAGTTAACCATGACTCATAATCCGCCAAATGTTCGGCTGTTGGCCATATTTCTAATTGCCATGTTTTTTGGCCAATCTGAAGAGTATTGTGATAATTAACCTTTACTTTCGTGGCAATTTTGACCAAATGCTTATCGGGTAATTGACCATAGATTAACGGCGTACCCGCATTCTCTTTTAATACCAATTTTTGACCTGAGCGCGTCATGTATGGCGATAAATAGCCAACCACCTGCTGCAAATCGACCGCTAAAATAATAAAACCTTTGAGGTTGCTCCATGTTTGCTGATTGATGGCTGCTTGTTTGTAAATCGGCGTATAGAGCCGAATAACAGGCGAGGAATTCGTGCCTCGTTGCTGGGCAATCAACGTTGGATGACCACTTTCCACAACCTTCTGCAAAACACGTTGCTGTTCAGGTGTAGTCATTATATCAACACCAAAAAAAGCACGATGAATGGCTGGCGGCTCAATATAATCTAGAGGTAAATACTCTAATCGTTCGGCCGCAACCGAAAATTCTCGGCCACGACCCTGCTCCTGAATAGTGCTGACAATACCAATATCGCTGGATAACTTTTGCTCCCATAATTCACGCTGCGCATGGCTAATTAAGGGTGCCCATTCCACGGCTTTGACTTCAGGGTGCGCTAATAACCAGTGATAAACTAGACTGCGGAAATCAGCTCGGGAAATATCGCTGCTGCTGTCAAAAAAGCTACGAATAATAAAGGAAAAATCCTCATAATCGGTTAAACGACGCTGTAATTGACTGGTTGATAATTCGGCATTGGTATTAAATTGCCCGACTCGATCGCGCCGCTCTAATTGAGAGACAATCGTGAACCCCAAAATAGTGACGGTAAAACATAAGGCTAAAACAGTGGTAACAATGAAGGCACGACTACGGTCGAAAAAGGGACTTTGGGTATTCCAAATCAAAAATAAAGGCGTAAAAATCCACACCCCAACACTATCGCCAATCCACCAAATAAGCCAATTTTGCCACCACCGCCCTGTCGAAATTTCACTACCCCAATTCAGTACAAAAACGCTTAAGGTCGCATTGGTCAAGGTCGCCACTAAGCCACCCAACACCAGCGTTTTGACCACCACCTCGGGCTCTTCAAAGGCCAAACTAAACCCTACATAACGGCGAATCAACCACACGCCAATAAATGCCTCTGCCGCTGCACCGACACCGCTCAAAATAGGCTTAATCCAATTCAGCTCCAATAAACTCAGACCCGTTGCGTGCATAGCCGTGTCTAAATTAATCATCAACGAGCCAAGTAATACACCTGGTAATAATCGGTAGCCATAAAGCAATACCCAGCCTAAGGCAATACCAGACGCTGGCCATACGGGTGAGGCAAAACCCAATGGCGTAGCGAGAGCAATACCGAGTTTGCCTGCTAAAAAATAGGCCATTGCCAACAAGAAATTACCCATCCAACGATTTTGCGCCAAGAGGGTAAATTCACTACCGAGGGTGATTTTCTGATTATTGGGATACATATTTTATTAATATTCTTCTATATGAACTAAACCATAATAGCGGCACAAAAAATGCCACCACCGAACTCATATCATGATCATCAAGTCTGTCCATTAACAGGCGTTCATCTTAATGAAACAACCTTTCTCTCATTTCTACTCTACCTCTAAATACAGTCAAGTATTAATCTCACAATTATTGCTAATTAGGTGTAAAACAGTGGTTGAAATGATTTTTATCACTAAAAATCGACAGCACACACGTTCTGCTCACGTCAATAATCTTCAGTCCTCCCCATTAATTGAGCTTTGTTATGACCACTCTCACCCCTGCCCTATTTATTGGCCACGGCTCACCCGAAAATGTGACTCTTAATAATGCTTTCACCAAAAGTTTGCAACAACTCGGACAACAATTAACCAAGCCACGCGCTATTTTGATGGTATCTGCCCATTGGTTAAGTCGAGGGAGTTTATTAACCACTGCGCCAACACCAAACCAAGTGTTCGATTTTTATGGTTTTCCCGATGCTTTATATAAGGTCAATTATCAGCCTAGTACAGATTCGGGGGTGTTAACTGACATTTTATCGATTGGCGGAACCATTCCTATTCTTGCCGATGTTCATGCGGGTTTTGATCATGGTACGTGGACGGTATTAAAACACTTATTTCCCGCCGCCGATGTGCCTGTGATGCAATTGAGTTTGAATAGCTTGTTAAACCGTCAGCAACATTTTGCTTTAGCACAACAACTGCAAACTCTGCGCGGCATGGGCATTATGGTGATCGGCAGCGGCAATATTGTTCATCATTTAGGCCAATTAGACTGGCACAATCGACACGGCGGTTATGATTGGGCGATTCGTTTTGACCAACAGATGAAAACCGCCTTAGCTACGGGAGATGTTGATTTTATCACCCAAGCACGTAGCAATATGAATAACGATGGCCGTTTGGCGATACCGACAGAAGACCATTATTGGCCGTTGTTGTATGTAGAAGGTGTACGTCACGCTAGCGATAAACTGACGTGGATTTATGAAGGCTTTGAATATGGCAGTATTAGTTTACGCAGCTATATGCTGAGCTAGTGACTGAAAATATAGCCTCAATAAGATAAAAAATCATAGATTTGAGATCAAACACATGCGCCAAAAACGCACTCCTCTTAAACAATTAGGGCGTTGCTAAAAATAAATAGCAACGCCCTGAACTTAGCCTAGGCTAAGTGAGTAACCACTCATTAACTCCAGCTTGCGCTGATAACAGGATCAAGTGTTGCGTGTTGCGCGGCAGTTAAAGTTGTTTGGCCAAAAGGAGGTGGTGTCATGGCAGCCATTGCCGTCACTAAGTTTTGGACATTGGTATCGGTCAAGGTTTTACCATCGCCTGCTTTGACTTCCTCTACATGATTTGCATTACCGCCAAACCAGTTAGTAATCACCATACGATCATTCGTACCAATAATTTGAATCTCTAAATTATTGCCAGCTTGACTAAACCATAATTGGTCATTGGCAACGTCTGCACCTAATTGCAGTGTATCTTTATTACCAACAGTGGTATCTGTATCCATAACAGTATCTAAACTATTACCACGATTAAACAAGTAAGTGTCATTACCTGCACCACCATTTAAGATGTCAGTACCTGCACCGCCTGTTAACGTATCATTACCAGAGCCACCACTCAGGTTATTGTTACCTGTATTACCTGTTAATACGTTAGCTAAGCTGTTGCCTGTTCCATTTATAGCTGCTCCACCTTGTAAGGTTAAGTTTTCTACATTGGAGGTTAAGGTATAAGTGACGGTAGATAGTACGGTATCAACTCCTTGACTACCTAACTCAGTCACAGTGTCACCGCCATTCACATAGTAGGTGTCATTGCCTGCACCACCAACAAACGAATCATTGCCTGCTCCGCCATTTAAGACGTTATTTCCAGCATTACCTGTTAATACGTTATTTAAGGCATTACCTGTACCATTAATGTTACTTGTTCCTTGCAATGTTAAGTTTTCTACATTGTTTCCTAAAGTATAGGTCACTGTCGAAAACACTAAATCTGTACCTTCGCTAGATAATTCGGTGACTGTATCCCCACCATTCACATAATAGGTATCATTACCTGCTCCACCGATTAAGGCGTCATTTCCTACTCCACCATTTAACGTGTTATTGCCAACATTACCTGTGATGGCATTGTTTAGGCTATTGCCTGTCCCTGTTAGATTGGCAGTGCCTTGTAAGCTTAAATGTTCAAGGTTATTACCTAATGTATAGTTCACACTCGATAATACGGTGTCTGTACCTTCGTTGGCGTTTTCGGTTACACCATCTAAAAGACTATCTACAACATAAGTATCATTACCTAATCCACCGAATAAATTATCGCCTCCAGCTCCACCATCTATAATGTTATTGCCAGCATTGCCCACAATCAAGTTGATTAAATCATTCCCTGTACCATTAATATGCGCCGTACCCTCTAACACCAAATGATCAACATTGGCTGATAACACATAAGACACTGTTGACGTAACAGCATCAAGCCCCTCATTTACAGACTCAGTAATCACATCGGCACTGTCATCAACTAAGTAACTGTCATCGCCGACGCCACCTATTAAGGTGTCAATGCCTGTACCGCCGTCTAAAATATCGTTGCCTGTGTCACCATATAATTGATCGTTGCCACTACCACCTAATAAGGTGTCATCTTGGGTTAAACCATACACAATGTCGTTGCCGCCTAAGGCATCAATAACATCGTTAAAATCGGCTGGATTTTGGTCGCCATAAATAATGTCATCGCCTTCGGTTGGGACACTGCTAATGGCGGGAGTCGCTGGAAATAAAGCAGCTATTTCGGCATAGGTCATTGTTTTGTTGGCAAAATGAATCCCGTCAATGACGCGTGTATAGTTGATGGGGGTATTTCTAGGAGCGAAATTAGCAAAAAATAGTGATAGCAATTGATGCTGTTGATAATCAGGCATCGCATAAGCATCTAGGCCTTCATACTTCAGCTCGGAATATGACGCCTGTATAAAAAAGTCATCAATCCGAATCTCGCCACCATTGACATTCATAACCAGATCATTGCCTAAACGGCTGCTGGTCGTTAAAACATCACTGTTAATGCTAATTGCTCTCAAATCTAATTCATCATAGCCAATAGTTGCTGCGCTATTTTGATCAACACCTTGTATTAGCACCTGCTCTGCACTGTTCAAACTACTAATGACAAAGGTGTCATTACCCCTTCCGCCACGATAGCTATCACTTCCACCAACACCATTAAATCGCCCAAAAGCACCAAAAGTGGAAAGAGACGCGTCAATCACTTGACCTGCCGATGTTGCCGTCGCAAATGTGAAACCCGGAGGCACTGAAGTCCCTTCTGGCATAGCCAATATATGCTCTGAATGATTGGCCAATTTGCCCAAGAAAGTATCTTCAAACGTGGATATGAGTGTGTCGCCTAAATCAGAATAAAACTCTACGCCAATGAGGCTTGCAGTATTTAAGCCCGCACCGCCTTTAATCTCACTATAATTACCCATGCCATTATCATAACGAATGGTGACATCGCCATTAGTCGCAATATCAACACTCAACTTACTAACATCAGCAACATTGAGAATTTTAATTTTGCTTGTATTCGCACCAACCATTGCAATAAGTGCTGGCATTTCTAAAGTGTCTTTACCATTATTTAAAACATCGTGTGCGATGGTGGTATTTTGCCCTACACTTATCGTGTTATAGTTTCCGCCCGCGTTCAACACAATGCTTTCATTCGATGACGCTTGATCCGCGTAGAACATTTGGTTGATATCTGCATCAGTATTAATATGAGTCTGACCAGGTGTAAGATAAATAGTCTCTGTCGTTGAAACTAGCATTTGCAATATTTGTTCAGTCGATAAAATGACACCGCCACTAAACTCAAAAACACTTTCACTACTGTTTAAGTTTGAAGTGAGAATATCACCCGTATTATTATGCTTAATTTCGAGAAGCCCCCCCACACGGCTAACAGTGTAGTCTGATTGCGCTCCATCAAAAACGACATGTGCGGAGTTTAATAAGGCATCATGGCCAAAACCTGTATTCAGCGTTATTACCGACAATGGTGAAGTACTCGTTGCCACAATAATCGTTTCATCGGCAACACTTGATGTAAAACTACTGCCTCCAGCTAAGAAAACAACACCGTCATTACTAATATCACGCTGTGTAAATAACGTACTCAGGTCTACAGACTCAGCATTGACTTTTACTTGCCATGTTGTATTCGTACCATTAATTAACGAGGAAGGATCTTCAATATCAAGACGAGCGGTACTATTTCGTATCGCCAAATAAAGCTGCGCCCCTTCGTTCGCCATGTACACATCACCAACGCTCAAGGTTGGATCATTAATCACAATATTTACAATCGCATCGTACTGCGAAATACTCACCGCATCATGATCGCTATTTTTACCAAAAATAATATCGGTTTCTGTTGCTTGACTCTGAAACCAATCATTCCCTGTGCCACCATCAATCACAACATGAGTATTAGCACCATTTTGATTAAATGCTAACAAGTCATCACCTGCTCCACCCGTAAGCGTAGCATTCGGTTCGGCATAAAAACCTACGAAGCTGTCATTGGGAGTACCTTGCATGATTAAGGCACGAATATCAGTTTCTGTATTAGGTTGCAGAGGATCAGTATCCTGAAAGGCTATTTTAACGTCTGCATCACTTTCAAAATAATCTTTGATTTGCAACCAGTCACTGCCCACATGCACGAACAAATCATGACGTTGACGGTAAAATGTTGCTTCGCTTTTTTGTGCAGCCGTAAATTGAATTATATGTATGCCACTGTTGCCAGTATCTATTTGATCTATACCAAAATTAGCATCAAATACATAATTAGTATTTGCACCTTCACCATATAAAACATCATTACCTAAACCACCATTCAATATATCGTCGCCCACCCCACTCCAAATAGTATCGTTACCTTCACCACCTAATAACGTATCATTTCCTTCCTGACCATACAGCTCATCTGCATCTGTAGTACCTTGTAAATTGTTATCCAAGCTATTACCAGTAATAATCGCCATTTGCTCTTGCTCCAAATTGTTGAGTGTTATATCAATGTGTACGCTACCAAACTTAAACCATCTCGCTAGCAAAGATGGTTGGCGGCGCGCCATTATACAAATGTACTTATAAAATACAGTGGCTTTCCCTGCCAACTTCACATAATCCGACAAATGGCAAATCGTATAACTTAGAGAGAAAAGTCCATTGGCAACACCGTTTTTTAGATGATGCCGATGTCCATTAGCCCCTTGCACTCCCCCCATGCACTCTTTAGACTTAATGCCCCAAACCGCCTCACCCTTATCGTGATTGATTGCCAATGCCCAGAATATTTCCCGCTGATTCCGTCGGTTTAGTCACACCGCAACGAATGGACGTTAACGAGCCATTAACGCTGGCTTGTGCCCGTGTTTTAGACTCTTATACCTTGGTCTATGAAACTTACGGCACACTGAACGCCGACAAATCCAATGCCGTGTTAATTTGCCATGCTTTGTCGGGTCATCATCATGCGGCGGGTTATCATCACGAAAACGACACGAAAGCAGGTTGGTGGGATAATTGTATTGGCCCCAATAAAGCCATTGATACTAATCAATTTTTTGTTGTCGCCTTAAATAACTTAGGTGGTTGTCACGGTTCGAGCGGCCCTTCATCGCTCAACCCTGAAACGGGTCGTATTTATGGCCCTGACTTTCCTTTAGTCACCGTGCGTGATTGGGTACAAGTACAAGCACGCCTCAGTGATTATTTAGGTATAGATTGTTGGGCGGCCATTGTGGGTGGTTCATTAGGTGGAATGCAGGTTTTACAATGGGCTGTGGATTTTCCTGCTCGTTTACGTAGCGCGGTGATTATTGCCAGCGCACCAAAACTTTCGGCACAAAATATTGCTTTTAATGAAGTTGCACGGCAATCCATTCTGTCTGACCCCGATTTTCATGGCGGTCGTTATACCGAAATGGACACCATCCCCAAACGGGGTTTAATTTTGGCGCGCATGGTCGGTCATATTACGTATTTATCTGACGATGCCATGAAGCAAAAATTTGGCCGTGATTTAAAATCGGGTAAGTTTTTGTATGGTTACGATGTCGAATTTCAGGTCGAATCCTATCTACGCCATCAAGGTGAAGTCTTTTCGCAAAATTTTGATGCCAATACTTATTTATTAATGACTAAAGCATTAGATTATTTCGACCCTGCACGCGAGTTTGATGACAATCTACAAACCGCGTTAGCGCGAGCAACTTGTCGATTTTTAGTGATTTCGTTTACTACCGATTGGCGGTTTGCCCCCGAACGTTCGCAAGAAATTGTTAATGCGTTAATGGCACAAGGGAAACAAGTCGCTTATGCCGACATCGACGCGCCTCAAGGCCATGACTCGTTTTTATTTCCGATTCCGCGTTATGTTACCTTGTTAAAAAACTTTATGAATAGCATTGATGGAGGCCGTCATGCGTCTTGATTTACGACTGGCCGAACGCTGGATTAAACCACAGTCACGGGTGTTAGATTTGGGTTGTGGTGACGGTGAATTACTCGCCCATTTACGCGATAAATTTGACACTAAAGGTTATGGTTTAGAGATTGACGAAGACAAAATTAACGACTGCGTAGCGCGTGGTGTCAACGTTATTCAGCAAAACCTCAATAAAGGCTTGAGTAATTTTGGTGATAACAGCTTTGATAGTGTGATTATGACTCAAGCCTTACAAGCCGTCGAAAAGCCCGACCAACTGTTAAACGATATGTTACGTGTCGGCAAACAAGCCATTATTACTTTCCCCAATTTTGCCCATTGGAAAACGCGCAGTTATTTGTTTTTTAAGGGACAAATGCCTGTTTCCGAAGCACTGCCCTACTCGTGGTATGACACACCGAACATTCATTTATGCACCTTTAGAGACTTTGAAGCCTTGTGCCACAAACTCGATATTAAAATCTTAAATCGCTTGGCGGTAGACGACGACCAACAAGGCAGTTTTTTGATGAAATATTTACCCAATTTAATGGGTGAAGTCGCGATTTATCGAGTGAGTCGGTAGGGAGTTAAGCAACTTCTAGACACCTAAACGAGCCACTCCCATTTTTGCCCCTTCCTATCATTACTATTTAAGTACAAAAAACTTGCTATTGCTGTTTTTATCCATAAAATAGCCGTTCTCATTACTACCAGAATAGGATATCACTATGAAATCTCACCTACTCATTTCTACATTGTGTCTCGCTGTTTGCAGCACAACTGCCATTGCCGCTGAAAACGAGGGCGTGTACCTCGGTGTTAAAGCAGGTACGTTGATGCTGGATTTATCGGGTACAGGTATTCAAGCTGAAGACCCTACTACCTTAAGTCTTGTTGGCGGTTATCAATTCGCAAATGGTTTTTCTGCCGAACTCGAATACATACCACAAACAGAATCAGACGTTAGATCTAACGGTCTGAAGTTAGGACAATTAGAAATTCAAACCATTGGTATTTATGCCGCTTATCGTATCAAACCAACAGGAAGTCAATTTTATCTGAAAGTAAAGGGTGGTTTCCTCAGCGAAAATGTTGATAGTGTTGGCATGGCTGGCTCTTCCTCAACTTCTGATTCAGGCTTGTCTTTTGGTTTAGGTGCGGGTTTTAATCTCACTCCAAACGTCATGCTCGAAGCGGAATACACGCTTATTGAGCAAGATGTTGATTTTTTATCAGCGGGTTTAAACTTTAAGTTCTAACTTATATCGTGCGGTGAAATACTGATTACACCGCACTTTTGCTACGGACTAAGTGTCGTTAGTTGCCGCAATAGCTATTCCATCATCTTCTAAAATCTCACCATCAAGCTAATTGTCGCAAGCGTGTGTGGAAATGCTCTACCTTACTGCAAATTACGCTTTACTCACGATCAACAGTTGGCACATGCTTAGGTGGTAGAACCGAATTGGCACGACTCACAATCAACCGATCAACCGCGCCAATATTGTTTTCGTCCTTGTTAGGATAATCAAACCGATTTAATACATAACGCATTGCGTTCAAGCGGGCACGTTTTTTACAGTTGGACTTAATCACATACCAAGGCGAGTCTGCGGTGTCTGTATGATAAAACATTGATTCCTTCGCAGTGGTGTATTCTTCCCATTTATCCAAAGAAGCTAAATCAATCGGCGACAGTTTCCATTGCTTGAGTGGGTGAATTTCTCTTTCTTTAAAGCGCACTCGTTGCTCTGTACGACTGACTGAAAACCAAAACTTCATTAAATGAATGCCGCTACGCACTAAATTTCGCTCAAACTCAGGACATTGGCGCATAAACTCAGCGTACTCATGCTCGCTACAAAAACCCATCACGCGCTCAACCCCTGCACGGTTATACCAAGAGCGATCAAACAACACGATTTCACCGCTGGTTGGTAAGTGTTGCGTATAACGCTGAAAATACCATTGACCGCGTTCTTGCTCGTTCGGTTTTTCTAATGCCACAATGTGCGCACCGCGCGGGTTTAAGTGCTCAATAAATCGTTTGATCGTGCCACCTTTACCTGCCGCATCACGCCCTTCAAATAGAATCACCACCCGCTGTCCCGTCTCTTTCACCCATGCTTGAAACTTCAGTAACTCTATTTGCAATTTATATTTTTGATGCTCGTAACTCGCACGCTTCATTTTAAATTGATAAGGGTAACTGCCATCACGCCAATCTGGACTTAATACCTGATCTAAATCCTGTTCTGGAACTTTATCTATTAAATCATCAACTTGACGTTTTTTAAGTGCGCGCAGCAAGGTTTGTTGCTCATCCACAGACAAACTTTGTACTAAGGTATCTGCCACTTCTTGCACATCACGAATCGGTGTTATCGGCAAAATATGCTGAATAGCGATTCCAATTTTATCAAACTCTGCTTCTTGACGACTGTCCACGCTCACATCTTCAATCGTTTCTGCTGTTAATTGTCTCTCTTGCATTAAAATCCCCTCCCATTTATTTTGAATGAGTCTTAATTTGGACTTGTGATTTGTTGTTGAAGTCGCTTTTCAAGCCAAATACAGGCAAAAGGCATGACTGAAACCAATAATGTAAGCAACCAAAAACCAACCGACCATTTTTGTTGATGACTGACCATTAACGACATAACGACATAGGTCAACCACAAACTACCATGAGTCATTCCCGCAATAGGAACAACACCCGAAATACCAAATTGATATTTGGCAGGCATGGCGATAAACAACAATATAACCAGTGACAACCCTTCGATTAAGCTCAACACTCTAAAGGCTTTTAACATAATGAACCTGTGTGATAATAGTTTTCAAGAGACCTAAGGACTTACGCATCGCACCGCGATTAGCGCGTTTTGTGAACATGAAGCCGCCTAAAGAGGCTGAAATGTGAACAAATAAGCGATAACCGCGTAAGTCCCAAACTAAGGCAATGTCGATTGCAGCATTATTAGTTGGCTTAATTTTACGCCTTACATCGCTGTGATTCACGGGTTTAGAATAGGAATTTTCTATGTTTTTATCGAAATGACCTGTCTATATGCAAGACCTTCACAGGTTCATCCCCCATCCCTTTGATGCTAATACATCTCCAACACATCAATCACAGGCGGCATGGCAAAACGTAAGGGCAAACCAATCATGCCAATACCACTGGTCACAAATAATTGATTTTGCTTCGTTAATGGATACAAGCCGCGCTGATAACCATCACGGGTCACTAAAGCCAAAATTTTTTCCGTCAGTATCGGTAAATTAACCTGACCGCCGTGTGTATGCCCTGCCAACATCACAAAAGACTGTGTCAGTATCGGTAGCTCATATAAACTGTCGGGATTATGCGTTAACAATAATAACGGCTTATCTTGAATACTTAATGCGGCCAAACGCTCAGCTCGCGTCTCAAAAGCTAACAAATCACCCAGACCAACCAATCTCACTTTGCCCAAATCAACACTTTGGCCTTCAATGGGCTTGATGTTATTGGCCATTAATGCCGCTTTTAATTCTTTTGCTAACGGTGGGCCTGGCATTTCTTCATCGTGGTTGCCCGGAACGGAATATATTGGATGTTTAAGTTGGCGAAATGGCTTTAACTGTTCAATCAGGCTAATTTTTTGTGATGGTTCATACGTCCAATCACCTGCAACCACCACCGCATCAACCTCTAATGTATTGAGCTTATTGACTAAACGCCGCATTTGTTGCGGTGTCGAATACAAGCCGTAGTGCATATCACTAATTAAGGCTAATTTTAATGTATAGCCTGTTTGAATAGAGGTATGTTTAACGAACAACAAATTAGGCTCAATAAATCGGGCATAAATACCAAACACCATGCCAATAACACTAATGAGAAAAAACCCCATAGAAACCTGTTTATGTTTAAACCCCCAAATAACCAGAGGTAAAAACAAAAACATTAACCAACTTTCATAAAATAAGAACGTTTTTAATAATGTTTTTTCTTCATTTGTTGGCCACGCGTTGCTGGCATCTTGCCATGCCAAAGTTCCCAAAAATACCGCTAAAAGCCCCAACACTAAGAAACTGATATATTGCTGACGTACACTCATTGTTGACTCTCAAACGGCTTAAGCTCACGCTTAACATGAATTATTCTGCTAACATCGCGGCCATTATAAACGCTCAATATCTGCTGACGGATTTTTTATGCAAAAACTCGTTATTGCCACAGGCAATCAAGGGAAGCTACACGAATTACAAACCTTGCTCCAAAATTTACCCCTTGAACTCATCACCCAAAAATCTCTTGGTATTCATGATGCTGATGAAACAGGTTTAACGTTTGTTGAAAATGCGCTGATTAAAGCACGCCATGCCGCGTCTATTTCTGGCTTACCCGCGCTGGCTGACGACTCTGGTTTATGCGTAGATGTGATGAACGGCGAACCTGGCATTTACTCCGCCCGTTATGCAGGTACGGGCGCAAAAGACAGCACCAACAACGAAAAGCTACTCCACGATTTATTACCTTTTCGTGGGGAACAGCCGATCAAAGCGCAGTTTGTGTGTGTGTTAGTATTTTTACGCCACGCTAATGACCCATTACCCATTATCTGCCAAGGCATTTGGCACGGTGAAATTTTACCCGCCAAACAAGGTGATCATGGCTTTGGTTATGACCCACTCTTTTGGTTGCCTGAACGCGGTTGCAGCAGTGCCGAATTAGAACCGAGCTTAAAAAATCAAATCAGCCATCGTGGGCAAGCAATGGCGCAATTAAAACAAGCATTGGCAAAAATCTGTTGAAGTTGAAATCCCTCCAAGCCTTCTCGTACAAAGGGAGGCTTTCAAATAACATCAGCCAAAGCAAAGAAGTCCTCCCCTTTGCCAAAGGGGAGTTAGAGGGGATTTGATTAACGCTGACATAAACCTAAAATCACCTGCCACTGCTGCTCCGAAACAGGCATCAATGACAAACGATTACCTTGGCGCACCAACGCCAATTCTGCTAATTCAGGCAATGTTTTTAAGGTGGTGAGCGACAAGGTATCGTTAAATTTTTCGACAAACTCAACATCTACGCCCGTCCAACGCGGATTATCCAATTTAGATTTAGGGTCGTAGTATTTATGTTCGGGGTCAAATTGCGTCGGGTCGGCATAACCTGTACGGGCAATCTTCATCAACCCGACAATACCTGCGACTTTACAATTAGAATGATAAAAAAAGGCCTGATCGCCGATTTGCATTTGCCGTAAAAAATTACGTGCCTGATAATTACGCACACCATCCCACAACGCCACTTGCCGCTGTGCCAGATGGTCAATACCAAAGACGCTCGGTTCTGACTTCATCAACCAATAAGCCATTTTTTATGTCCCCATTACCACCGTTAAGTTTATATATTCATGTGCCTTGGTGTGTACGCAAATGTCCGTATTGCGATTTTAACTCCCACGCCAGTCCGCAAAGTTTACCCGAAGCCGAGTACATTGCCGCACTTTTAGCCGACTTAGATGCCGATTTAAGCAAAGACTTAAACTGGCGGCAAAATCGTGCCATTAGTAGTGTTTTTATTGGCGGTGGTACGCCGTCGTTATTTTCGCCTGAAGCCTATCAACAACTGTTTTCAGGGCTTAAACAACGTCTGACGTTTAGTAAAGAGTGTGAAATCACTTTAGAGGCTAATCCTGCGACTGTTGAACATGGCAGCTTTGAAGGTTATTTAGCGGCTGGTATCAATCGTTTATCGTTAGGCATTCAAAGTTTTAATGGCTTGCAACTGAAAAACTTAGGCCGTATTCATGGCCAAAGTGAGGCCGAAAAAGCCATTCTCTTAGCCAAAGCCGCAGGATTCACCAATTTTAACCTCGACCTGATGCACGGTTTGCCTAATCAATCCTTAGAAGATGCGTTATTGGATATTGAAACGGCATTAAGTTTTAATCCGCCGCATTTGTCGTGGTATCAATTAACCATTGAGCCGAATACCGAGTTTTATCGCCAACCACCGATTTTGCCCGAAGACGATACCCTATGGGCGATTCAAGAAGCAGGGCAACAACGCCTCGCGCAAGCAGGACTATTACAATACGAAGTCTCGGCTTACACGCACGACAAACCCAGCCAACACAATCTCAACTATTGGCAATTTGGCGATTATTTAGCGATAGGCGCAGGCGCACACGGCAAAATCACTACGCCCGAAGGTATTTTTCGCTATCGTAAAACTCGCCTACCTAAAGATTATTTAGCCGCCACGCCTCATCAACAAGCGCGTATTGGCTTAGAAAAAATCAACAGCGAAGATTTAACTTTTGAGTTTATGATGAATGCCTTACGGCTAAAAAATGGCGTGCCACAAGCTTATTTTTCAAAGCGTACAGGTTTGCCGTTAAGTCATATCGAAGTACAACTGCGTGAATGTGAGCAAAAAGGCTGGATTAGTCGGCATAATCAACAGATTGCCTGTACAGATTTAGGCTTTAATTATTTAAACGACGTACTGGCATTCTTTTTGGTTTAATAATATTCTCGGAACTCCCCTCCTTAGGGGGGTAATAACTCATCACCAGCTATGCTTTCATAGTGAGAATACTACACACGGATATTATTTATTAACATCAAAAGTGTTTAGTCAAATTTACTGGAGAAAAATAATGCAACGTGCTTTATGTCTTGGCTTAGTAGCCATGTTATCCACCAGCCAAGCAATGGCATGGGGTTTAGGTGAAATTGGCGGCAAACTATTACAAAAAGGTGTAGAAAGCGCAGTGACGGGTAAAGCCCCGCAAAATACACCCGCAGTTCAGCAAGAAGTCATCAATCAAACACTACAAAGTACCGACGCAGCAAATGCGCAAGATCCGAATAGTGTTGAAGGTGTAGCCACGAATGTTGCATCTGATGTTGCCACAAACGCAGCAACAAATGCCCTGCAAAATAGCGGCGTTCCTGGCGCGGCGGCTATTGGCGGAGTTGCGGGTGGTTTAGTCAAAGGTTTTGGCGGTATGTTTAAGAAAAAGCCTGTAGAAGAACAAGCACCTACTACGCCCGCGCAATAATTTAGCCAAACGGAGTTTGGGCAGAACCTCAAACTCCTTCGGTTCTATTGGCTTAATATTCGTTTTGTACTTGTATTCACGCCCCATAAAATTACATTTCAACGACTTTTAACGCAGAAATCCCTTCAATTGACTGATTAAAATGGTATTTTGTAGCCATTATCGTTTTTCCATTCTTTAAGGGGTATTACTTTGAAACGTTTGACACTCATTCCAGCAACGCTCATTTCTTTATCTTTGTCGCTTTCTGCTCATGCTTTTGACTATCAAAGTGTCATTAACAAAGGCGTACAGGGTGCGGTCACAGGCGCAATTGAAGGTAAAAGCGGTAAAGAAATTTTGAACGACACCAAAACCAGTACCACTCAAGAAGCGCAACAGCAAGTGCAACAACAAGCCGCTGAAATGGCAAAAAATGCACCAACGGCTGATAGCAACCCAATAGGCGCAATTGCCACTGGCATCGCTTCACAAAAAGCGGCTGCCAAAGCAGGTGGCGGTATTGCAGGTCAATTGGCGAGTGACCTCGTCAAAGGGGCTAGTGGTGCGGCACAAAGCAAACTCATGGGACAAGCTGCCGCTCCAGTAGTTGAAGCGGCTCCCGTTGCTACACCCGCCCCGGTTGCAACGCCTGTCAAAACCACGAAAACCACCAAGAAAAAAGCCCCTGCAAAAAAAAGCGCGTCAAAAAAAAAATAATCCTGTAAGGGCGGATGTTTCCGCCCTTCTTGATGTTGGGTGAATAAACTTGCCTCAACATCACACGTTGACACGGAGTGTATATGTCTAAATATCTGCCACTGCTATTAGGTGGCTTGCTCACCCTTAGCTCTCCCAGTTTTGCCGTCGAAAGTACCACTTCGCTCAGCCATCATCCTGCTGGCATCACCGTTTTATTATTATTTATTGCCGCTTACGTGTGCGTGATTTTAGAAGAAGTCACTCATATCAAAAAATCGCTGCCTGTGATGTTAGCAGCAGGATTAATCTGGATTGTTATTGCCGTAAGCTGGACAGGCGAGGCACACCTTGTTGAAGAAGCGGTCAAACATTATTTATTAGAATATGCGGAATTGTTATTATTTTTGTTAGTCGCCATGACCTATGTCAACGCCATTACTGAGCGCGGCATTTTTGATGCTTTACGCGTTTGGCTTATTGGCAAAGGCTTTAATTACCGCACCTTGTTTTGGCTTACAGGCTTTTGTGCGTTCTTTTTATCACCTGTCTTAGATAATTTAACGACGGCGTTGGTGTTATGCGCGGTACTCCTTGCTGTAGGCAAAGACAACCCCAAATTTATTAGCTTAGGTGCTATTAATATTGTCGTTGCCGCTAATGCGGGCGGTGCTTTTAGCCCTTTTGGCGACATTACTACGCTAATGGTCTGGCAGAAGGGTCTAGTCGAATTTTGGACTTTTTTTGCTTTATTTCTACCCAGTTTAGTGAATTTTATTGTCCCAGCTTTCTGTATGTCTTTGGCCATTAGCACTGAAACGCCCCCGACGACACAAGAAAAATCACCACTCAAACGCGGCGCATGGGTCGTGTTAGGTTTATTTATCTGTACAATTGTTTTAGCGGTTTCTTTTCATAGTTTTTTACATTTACCGCCATTTTTAGGCATGGTCACAGGCTTAGCGTTGCTCAAGTTTTATGGCTACTATCTAACCAAAACTCACCATAAAAATATAAACGACAAAGCACACTATGGACAAATCGGGGATATAACGGCTTTTGATAGCTTCAAGTTTGTTGCTCAAGCAGAGTGGGACACGTTGTTGTTTTTCTTTGGTGTGATTATGTGCGTCGGAGGCTTAGGCTTTGTGGGTTATTTAGAGTTAGCCTCGAACCTGCTGTACACCGATTTAGGCGCAAGCACGGCCAATATTTTAATTGGCATGCTATCGGCTGTTGTTGATAACATACCCATAATGGTGGCGGTATTACAAATGAATCCGAGTATGGATACAGGTCAATGGCTGTTAATTACACTGACTGCGGGGGTAGGCGGTAGCTTATTGTCCGTCGGGTCGGCCGCAGGGGTAGCCATGATGGGGCAAGCCAAAGGCTACTATACCTTTTTCAGCCACTTGCGCTGGACATGGGCAATTGCCTTAGGTTACGCGCTGAGTATTGCGTGTCACTTTTGGTTAAATGCCGTGCTTTTCACAGGTGTGAGCCACTAAAAACAATAAAGCCCCAATAATGGGGCTTTATCATCAACAATCTTTTAACGTTAAAACACAATACGTCGATGTGTTTTGGCAAACTCGTCTTCATCGTCGGCTTTTAATACGTCTTCTAAACGTTCAAGCAACTTAACAAAATCACGGCCACGCAACGGCTTTGGTAACATAAATGGCGTTGGTGAGTTCGCAGGTATTTGTGTTGTGTAAGCGACAACAACGTGACCTGCTTTAGCTTCTTTTAATGGCAACTTCTGAGCATACAACTCAAAATCAACAATCACCACATCTGAATTTTCAGAAGTCTCTTGATACGTCCATTTGTTATCGCCACGATCACCAAAGCTGGCCAATAGCGATTTAATTAACGCTTTATTCTGCTCTTCAGCAATCACAGAAATGACATAATTACAGATCATAGCGCACATCCCATAACAACATTGTCTAATCTAAATAAAAGTCGTGTACTGCCCCATTCGACAGCGAGTTTCAACAGCCTACTGTTTTATAGGCAGCGGGCTTTTGCAAACCATTATGACGACACTGCCGAGAATTATCTCAGTATATCTGGTCTTTATATAGCACAAAATCGTAGATTGTCACTAGGTCAATGATGAGATTAGAAAATTCATCAGCTGCGCGCATTGTTTTTAATAAGCAAACGTCACTTTATGGCTATCTACCATAGATGGGTGATGACTTTCAGAGGCGGCCGCCGATTTAGTCATTGTTTGAGCTTGCTTGTCTAAGGCCGCAATACGAACTTCTGCTGTCGCAAGTAATGACAACACATCTCTAGCCCGAGCGGGCTTACGCAAAACAAAAGTATTAATAGGTGCTTCGATGGTATCTTTGGTATATAAAACAACTACACGCCCTAAACTACGCGCCTGCTCAAGCTTGGCGACATAATGCTCATTTTCACTCAAATCAATGAGCACAACATCGACGTATCCGTCTTCTTGATAATGCCAATCGGTATTGGGTTGATGACCGAACGTAGTCAACACCGACTTAAACAAGCTTAAATCACGGCCAATGGGAGTGACAAAACGAATAGAGCTAGATTTACGCATAATTAGACCTCACTTAATTTTGTCCTTAATAATTCCTTGTAAGAGCGAGATTGAGCCAATGGCTCGCGTTAAGGAATGCTAAAAACCAATTCTAGTGCGGTTATATGAACTTACAGAGGCGAATTAACGAATTCGTGACGGTTTTGGCAATAATATATGGACAAAACAAGATACGCGTCACAAGTCTCTATCAACCACTATTTCAATTCATCGCGCTGCTGCTGGTATTTTTGATAATCTTCAGGACTACGGTCAAAACACTTTTGTTGTTGCGCGTCTGGTAGCTGCCGACATTCATTCATTTGTCCTTGGCGTACTGATTCATAAAGGGTAGCGGAACTACAGCTTGCCAAACTTAAAAGCAGTATATAAATAAATGGCTTCGTATTATTTGTCATGTAAAAATCGCCCCAACTCTCGAATAAACTTAATAGGCTCATCCACTAAAGGAATATGTCCCGAACGATGAAACGGCACAATTCTGACTTGTTGGGCATAATCAGCAATTGCCATTTGTCCTACGGGTGCATATAACGGTGACTTCATCCCCACCATGACGGTAATAGGCGTATGACAATCACGCAAACTTTGGCGATAATCGTGCCCTCCGCCAATATATGCAGAGAGATAGCTCACGCAATCCTGTAACTGCGTCAACGGCAAAAATCGTGATAAAGAAGGTCGATTAAGCATGTGTTGAAAAATGGGTTTCAACAATTCACGCCCCGTCATTAACGCTAAAACTTCGGCCAAAATCACTGAGGTTTGCTGCCGTACCTGTGCGGGCAATTCACTGATCGCGGAGTATTGAGGATAAATAGCGAGTAAATCACGAAGGCGATGTAATTGACCAAATAACTCATCTTGGCGAATGCCGAATAGGCCATGCGGCCAATCATGGCGATTGCCGACACAAGGCGACTGGTCGATATGCAAATAACGACGCACACCCGTAAAACCACCTTCTTTTTGCAAATGTAATGCCGTTGACCCGCCCAAAGAAATTCCCGCCAACAGAAAATCCTGCAAACGAAAATGAGCAATCACGTCTTGCACATCTTGCATATGATTATGAAATACATCACTTTGATTCAGACGAACATCGGCAGATAAGCCAAAACCACGAAAGTCTGGCAAATAAAAACGAAACTGGCGTAAATACGGCACAATATAAGGTAGCCATTGACTACTACTCATGCCTAAACCCGGTAACATCATGACAGCTTGACCACGTCCCAAGACACGAACGTGCATTTTTTGTTGATCGCGGAGAGTAATAAATGGCATATAGAAGCACCGACAAGCAAAGAAGATAGATACCATAATAGTGCTTGGTTGTACTTATTTTTACACAAATAAAAACGGCATCTAAAAGATGCCGTTTTAAAGAACCTAACGAGTCCCGTATTAACGGTTACGTTTACGTTCGTTTTCAGTCAAGAACTTTTTACGAATACGAATCGACAATGGTGTCACTTCCACTAATTCGTCGTCTTCAATAAACTCTAACGCGCGTTCTAAAGTAAAGTTAATTGGCGGTGTTAACACGATGTTTTCGTCTGTACCAGCGGCACGAATGTTGGTTAACTGCTTACCTTTAGTCGGGTTAACAGCCATGTCGTCGCCACGCGCATTTAAGCCAATGACCATGCCTTCGTAAACTTCAACGCCGTGACCTAAGAATAAACGGCCACGTTCTTGCAAGTTAAACAAGGAGTAACCCAAGACTTTACCTTGAACCATCGACACCATTACGCCATTTTGACGCTTGGCCACGCTACCCGCTTTCATCGGCGCATAGTGCGAGAAGCTGGAAGTCATGATGCCCGAACCTGAAGTTAAGGTTAAAAACTCAGAACGGAAACCAATCAAACCACGTGAAGGTACAGTCGCTTCAATACGTACACGACCTTTACCATCAACAACCATATCGGTCATTTCGCCTTTACGTAAACCCAATTGCTCCATAACAGTGCCTTGATGTTGCTCTTCAACATCAAACATCACCGCTTCAAATGGCTCATTGGTCTCACCATCAATTTCTTTCAAAATCACTTCAGGACGAGACACGCCTAGTTCAAAACCTTCACGACGCATATTTTCGATCAAGATACTCAAATGCAATTCACCGCGACCTGAGACTTTGAAACGGTCAGCACTGTCAGTAGCTTCTACACGTAACGCGACGTTATGAATTAATTCGCGATCTAAACGGTCTTTGATAACCCGCGAAGTCACAAACTTGCCTTCTTTACCCGCAAACGGCGAGTTATTGACTTGGAAAGTCATCGACACAGTAGGTTCATCAACGGTTAACGGCGGTAAGGCTTCAACATTTTGCGGATCACACAAAGTATCGGAAATATTCAAACCTTCCATACCTGTAACACAAACGATATCGCCTGCACCCGCTTCGGTAACCTCAATACGTTGCAAACCATGATAACCCATGATTTGTAAAATACGGCCATTACGTTTTTTGCCGTCTTTATCAACGATAACGACGTTAGTATTCGTTTTAACACTACCGCGCTGAATACGACCAATACCAATAACGCCAACATAGCTAGAATAATCTAACGAGGAGATTTGCATTTGGAATGCGCCATCGGCATCCACTTGTGGGCATTTAACACGGTCAACCACGGTTTGGAACAATGGATCCATGTTTTCAGCCATTGTATCCAGCGTCAAACCCGCAATACCATTTAATGCGGAAGCGTAAACGATAGGGAAATCTAATTGTTCTTCGGTTGCACCTAAACGGTCAAACAAGTCAAATACTTGGTCAACAACCCAATCAGGACGCGCGCCTGGGCGGTCAACTTTGTTGATAACAACAATAGGCTTTAAGCCTTGAGCGAAGGCTTTCATGGTGACGAAACGAGTTTGTGGCATTGGACCATCAACCGCATCAACCAAGAGCAATACTGAGTCAACCATGCTTAATACACGTTCAACTTCACCACCAAAGTCAGCATGGCCTGGTGTATCGACGATATTAATACGGTAGCCGTTCCATTTTACCGCTGTGTTTTTGGCTAAAATGGTAATGCCACGTTCTTTTTCAATGGCATTGGAGTCCATTACCCGTTCAACTTCGCCTGCACGATCACCGAGCGTGCCAGATTGCTGTAAAAGTTTATCTACAAGTGTGGTTTTGCCATGGTCAACGTGAGCGATGATGGCGATGTTACGCAGGTTTTGAATGGACATAATAGCCTTGAGCAGAGTGTTGCGAGATTAAAGGCGCGCAGTATAACCTAAGACAGATGACAGTGGGATGTTTGCGCATAAAAAGAACTAAGGCTATCCGAAGATAGCCTTAGTATTTAGGGTATTACCGTAAAAATAAGCTAAAAATTAATTAGCTTTTTTCTTGGCTGTCCCTTTTTTACCTTTCTTAACGGCTTTTTTGCCTTTTACCGCTTTAGCAGGCTTAGTCATGACTGTCGTGACCATGCTTGTTTTTTCAGCAGTCAATACCGCAATCACGCGACGGTTTTTAGCTTTGCCTTCTACCGTTGTATTGTCAGCAACAGGTTTGCTGGAACCAAAACCAACCGCAGAAACGCGCGTCGCAGGAATACCGTAATCACTAATCAACATATTCATTACCGCAGTTGCGCGCGCTAATGATAATGCTTGATTTTTAGCTGGGTTACCTGATGCATCGGTATGGCCTTCAATAGTGATGAACGCATTACCGTTAGCGTTAGCTAAATCAGAGATTTTAGCTACTTCGCTTTTGAATTCAGGCTTGATAATGGACTTGCTGGAATCAAAGACAATATTAATTTGTTCTTTAATGGCTTCTTTGACTTCTTTAGTCGTGGTTTTAGCACAACCTTTGTCGTCAACGATGACGTTAATCGCTGTGCCTGGGCACTTATCTTTAGAGTCAGTGACACCATCTTTGTCTTCGTCTAATGGGCAACCATTAGCACCGACTTGCATTCCGCTTGGTGTATTTGGACATTCATCAATGCTGTTTGGCACTCGGTCACGGTCTGTATCTAAAGGACAACCATCAACGCTAACTTCCCAACCCGCAGGGGTATTTGGGCAACGGTCATTGGCATCAACAACACCATCACCATCTGTGTCTGCTGGAACAACATTAACTGGCTCAACAGGGGCAACGTACTGAGGCACTTCTTCTGGCTTGCCGCCAAAACCGTACTGTAAGCCTGTTAACACTAAATAATCAGTCAAACTTTGGTCTGAGTTATGAATACCACGTAATTCTGCACGCAGAGACAAAACATCACTCAAGGCATACATCACACCGCCACCAAGATTCATCACGGTATCGGTAGATTCTACTTTAACGCCACTCACTGTCGCATCAAAGTCTTGTTGGCCAAAACCTGCCAATACATAAGGTGACAAAGTGCTGGTTGCCCAAGATGCAGGCGATATCAAAACATTCGCATTCAATAATTTTGCGTCTGACGCTTTGCCATATTCAGCTTCTACAGCAACCGCAGGTACAATTCTCAGTCCCGCAGCTAAACCCACATAAGCTCCCGCATCACCTTGATCAGGCGAGTGATAGCCCAATAAAGGAGTCACGGAAAATAAACCTGTTTGTGCCGACACGGCTAAGGGAGCTGCCAACACAACAGCGAGCGCAATCCGATTGAGTTTCATTAAGGTTCCTCCTGATTAGGAATATCATTTGCCTGATATGGCTACTTTAAAGATTGCCGTCTGTCATGCTTAAAAAAATGACACTCAGCTGAACATATCTTCAAAAACTGTCTAAAACTACCCATTAGACGAAAAAACGTCAAGTCATACTGTCAAACAGTCGCGAGTATTTGCGAAGATTATATGCTAATTCCAATTACTTTTGAGTAATTTTAATCTCAACTGTTAAAATGAATGACTATTTCCTTGTTGATGGGTCACTGTTTATGTTCGATTTACGCCAACGCTTTTATTTTGCTCATAGCCCTGTGCGTGGCGAAATCGTGCAACTCACGCAAACATTGACGGATATATTCAGCCGCCATGACTATCCTTTGACCATTAAAAAGCTGCTTGGCGAACTATTGACTGCCAGCGTGTTATTAACGGCAACGCTGAAATTAGAGGGGCGATTAAGTTTGCAAGCACGCGGCAACGGCGCGTTAAAAATGATGATGGCCGAATGTAATCATCACCATGAAATTCGCGGCATTGCCCAATTAGATGAAATGGCCACTTTTGCAGAAAATGCCACTTTAAAAGAATGCTTAGGTGAAGGACTATTAGTGATTACCCTAGAACCCGAAAATGGTCAGCGTTATCAAGGGATTGTGTCATTAGACGGCGACACGATTAGCCAATGTTTAGAAAGCTATTTTAGTCAGTCGGAGCAATTACCAACGCGACTATGGTTAGCTGCTGATGAGAGTCATGCCGCAGGTCTGCTCTTACAAGCACTACCGCAAAATCAAGAGGATGAAGATGAAGACCGTTGGCCACGTTTAGTGCAATTAACTCAAACGCTAAAAACCGAAGAGTTACTTGAGCTAACAACCGATGAAGTTTTGTATCGCTTGTATCATGAGGAATCTGTCACCTTACCTGAAGCGGAGAAAGTGACCTTTGCATGTACCTGCTCACGAACAAATACTGCCAACGCGCTGATTAGTGTTGGCCAAGCAGAGTGCGAAGATATTATTGCCGAGCAAAACGAAATTCGCCTCAATTGTCAGTTCTGTCACTGTGAATATGTGTTTACGGCGCAGGATGTGAGAGTGTTGTTTCAAAGACAGCTACATTAATGAACCAAAGGGACTTGGCTTCGACTCCGCTCAGCCAACGCAAAAACGCTCCCTGAGCGGAGTCGAAGGGAAAATTAAACGACACATCGACAGCCGTTAACTCGTTTTCGGCAATGGCAAACTTACCGAAACTTCTAATCCCCCTTCAGGATGATTACGAATATCTAGCGTACCCTTGTGCATTTTGACAATCCGCGAGACAATCGCCAAACCTAATCCTGTACCTTGAGTGGTACGAGCGGAATCTCCACGAACAAAGGGCTGCAATAAATCAGGAATTTGGCTTTCAACCACGCCATGCCCGTGGTCACGAACACGGATTATTAACTGTTGCCGACCTTCCATCGCCGATAACACAATAGGTGCTTGGCCATAACGTAAGGCGTTATTAACTAAATTACCGACCATCCGTTTAATCGCTAAGCGTCTGATTAAAACCTCAGGTAGTGGCTCAGGATGAAACTCTATGTGGGTTTGTGCCGCAAATTGCGCTGCAACTTCGGACAAAATTTGATTCACATCAATTAACTCTGAGGTTTCATCTGAGCCATCGCGCATAAACGAAATAAACTGTTCTAAAATTTCGTCCATGTCTTGAATATCTAAAATCATGCCTTCGGCCAAATCTTTATCGGCCATAATCTCTGCAGTTAAGCGTAAGCGTGTCAATGGAGTACGTAAGTCGTGCGAAATGCCTGCTAACATCACCGTTCGGTCTTTAGTCGCTTGTTGAATGTCATACGTCATTTGATTAAAAGCAGCATTAACAGCGCGAATTTCCGACGGCCCGCGTCGTGTTTCCAACGTTGTTGCATGCTGCCCTTTGGCCACTCGCAACGCAGCTAACTCTAAGCGTTTTAATGGCCTATTTAACTGCCTCACTAAAATGACAATGGCAATAATCGCCATTAAAGGCACACCTATAATCCACGCGATAATAATAAAAGGATTGTATTGAGCAAAAAACAATAATGGCTCACGCACCCAGACATCTTTTAACGAGGGAATGTAAATCCATAAACGCGGTTTGGGTTTAAACTCAAAATAGACATCGATATCTTCGTGCAACTCTGTTCGCAGTTGATTTTCCAATTCTTGAGTAAAGAACTCGGCTAAAGGCTTGTCTTTAAGTGAGGGAAACTCTTCGGGATTACGCACCACTTCAATACCCGTGGCGTGTTGAATCCAATCATGCATCGCTAAAGCTTGAGGGTTTTGGACGGCTTGCTGTTCGGCATCACGCAATAAAGTCAAATTGACGGCAACGTAATGTGCGTGTTGGCGCATTTCAGGTAAATATAAGTTCCACCAAAAAAACGCCAAAGACAAATACTGACTCACCACCAGTACAAAACTAATCACGATAGTGGTACGCCAAACAGCACTTTTAGGTTTGAGCTTTGTCCACACATCTTGCATATTGATGTTTTTGTCCACGCACGTCACTCAGCAGATTAGGATGATGCTTTACCATCGGGTACGAAGACATAACCTACACCCCAAACCGTTTGGATATAACGCGCTTTAGCGGGATTTTCTTCAATCAAACGGCGTAAGCGAGAGACTTGTACATCAATCGAACGCTCCATTGCACCCCATTCACGGCCACGCGCTAAATTCATTAATTTGTCACGCGTTAAGGGTTCACGAGGATGTTGCAACAAGGCTTTCAGTACCGCAAACTCGCCCGTGGTTAACGGTACAGACTCACCGTCTTTTCTAAATTCACGGGTCGATAAATCCAATTCCCATGAACCAAAATTAACCACTTCAGCGTTTTGTGAGGGCGCTCCCGGTAACTCTCGTACTTGCCGACGCAGCACCGCTTTAATACGCGCTAATAATTCTTGAGGGTTAAAAGGCTTGGGTAAATAGTCGTCTGCGCCTGCATCTAAACCACTGATACGGTCAGAATCAGCACCTCTTGCAGTGAGCATGATAATGGGCATCGGGTTATTCGCCGCACGCAAACGACGGCAAATCGACAAACCATCTTCACCTGGTAGCATAAAATCCAGCACCATCAGGGAAAACAATTCGCGCGCTAAAACTCTGTCCATTTGTAAAGCATCAGGCACGGCTTTGACGCTATAACCTTGTTCTTCTAAAAATCGCTGCAACAAGGTGCGTAAGCGAACATCATCATCAACAACTAAAATTTTATGTATTTCTAGGTTGGTTTGCGTATCCATGAGTCTCTCTCAAGGCAAAATTATAATGAACTAAAGAAGTTGTTTTACCACAAAACCGAAACAGGCTGATACAGGCAATAAGTACAGGACATTGACATTAAAGCGTATCAGCGCAATTAATGAGGCGATGGTTAATGATATTGCCATTAAATCAAGGGATTGTGTCAAACCTTGTGGCCAAAATACGTGTTGGGCAAAGAATAATCCCAAATTAACAATTACGCCCACGACGGCCGCACTAATCGCCGTTAACGGCGCATTGAGTTTGGGCATATGACGACTGGCTTCGACCAATGGTGCGCCTAAAAAAATAAAAATAAATGACGGTAAAAAAGTAAAGAACGTGGCAACAGAGGCCGCTAACATACCTGAGCATAAAGGGTCAGCAAATATTGTTTGTTGCCAACCTGCGACAAAACCGACAAAGGCGACAATCATAATCAACGGGCCTGGTGTGCTTTCGCCTAAGGCCAAGCCGTCCATCATTTGTGCTTGTGTTAACCATTGATAATCCACCACCGCTGCTTGATTAACATAGGGCAAAACCGCATACGCACCGCCAAACGTCAACAATGCCGCTTTACTAAAAAATACGCCAATATTCGTGAATAAACTATCTGCACCAAAAACTTGAACTAAAACACCTATCGCTAGCAACCATAAAGTGACTCCGACAAATAACACCGAAAATGTGCTTTTTTTCGTCCATTGCGCGTGTGGGGGGATGGGAGATTGGTCGTCAATTAACGCTGCGCCATAACTTTTATGACTTGCACCATGTCCGCCACCAACAAACAATTGCGGTTGCCAATGTGATAGTGCAATGCCGACCCCTGCCGCTAACGCCAAAATCAGCGCAAAATCTAAACCCACTTGCATCGCCAGTAATGACGCGCCACTAATTGCCCATAAATAGGGATTTTTTAGTGTTTTTATACCTAAGCGAAAGGCTGCTGCCAACACCAACGCCACAACAACAGGCTTAATTCCCCACAATACGGCCTGTAATGATGGCAATTGGCCAAAACGCATATACAGCCAACCCAACAACCAAAACAACAACAGTGACGGCAACACAAACAAGCCACCCGCAACAATTCCGCCCCAACGTCCATACATCAACCAACCAATATACGTCGCCAATTGTTGGGCTTCAGGGCCGGGAAGAATCATGCAGTAATTGAGCGCGTGTAAAAAACGGCTTTCGGAAATCCAGCGTTTATCTTCAACCAACTCTTTGTGCATGAGGGAAATTTGTCCCGCAGGCCCGCCAAAACTGAGCAAGCCCATTTTTAGCCAAAAGATAATAGTTTGCCAGAAACTAGGCATGATGGGAGCTGACATGTAAACATCCTAAAATTAGGCGTAGCATTCTGTAGCTCGCACGGATTACTGGGAAAATATATTCTAAAGGAAATGGCTATTGACAGGTAGGCTGTGGCTTTCTAATGGCGTTGTCAAATAACCCGCGAGAAGGTAATCTCAGATTCGTCAGTAGCCTGCTCTACAAGGTTATCGCCACCAATAGTCAAGACCAACAAATTCAGGGTGATATTATGAAAAAGGTAAGGGACGTTTTAAACGCCAAAGGTCATGACACTTTTAGCATTATCCCTAGCGCCACGGTTTGGGATGCTATTAAGCTGATGACCGAAAAAGGCGTGGGTGCTTTGCTAGTCACCGAGAATGACGCTCTAGTGGGTATCGTGAGTGAACGCGATTACTTAAAGAAAGTTGAGCTGATGGGGCGCGCATCGCAAACAACCGCAGTTAGCGACATTATGACGGCCAACCCCTTCACGGTATCACCCAATTTTGACATGGAAGCCTGTATGCAGTTAATGACTGATAAACGCATTCGCCATTTACCTGTGGTCGAAAACGGCAAGCTGCTCGCCATGATTTCAATCCGTGATTTATTAGAATGCACCATGCAAGAACAAAAATATTTAATTCAACAACTCGAACAATATATTCGTGGTGAAAGTTATTAAGTAGCACACGTAAGTTTTGTTGGGTGCGCATGGCGCACCACATGAGTTGATTGACAATAATGGTGCGTGGTACGCACCTTACGCCTCTAAAGTGTAATCTTACAATCTGGCTCTTGCACGTTCTCTTGCTTGACCTCGAGCTTGTAAAATTGTTTCTACTCTAGCATGTAAATTAACCGTAGTATTCTCTCTATCTCGGATAACAACAGATAGTGCATATTGCTCAGCTTCAGCGTCTAAAGTAGACCATGGGGAGTCCTGCCGAGTGACAACCACAAATAACTTTTGATTAAGATTTCTGGGAGGGAGTTGGAAATTCCAAGTTGATGATTGGAGAGTGCTGGTTTTGCGTGCTTGATTCGAAACAGTACGGCCAAGACTGAGTTCACTCATCCCATTTACACGCCCTCTTGTAAATGCAGTTGCAACTTGCTCTAGTGAGTCAGCGCGAATTAAGGTGAACGAAAGCTTACAGTGACGGTACTCCATGCGAGTTGTTTTGACTTCAGGACTATACGCTAATGCGATTGAAACTTGCCGCTCCCTCCTGCCTGTTGACCATACTTCATCAGGAATTGGTAATTCATAGAAATGGGATCGATCATTGTGAATGAGGTCTTCAGCATAGAGGGTGACCACCTGCTCTATTGAATCAAGAACAGCATTTTCATCCAGCTGTCCATATCCTGCAATTCGGAGCAAAGACTCCTTACCTTCTTCAGTATTGCCAGGATTCAGTAGTTGAATTGTTGGTAAGGGCCATCTGGCATGAGATGCTAAAATGGCTCTCACGAGATTCACAGAGTTTGTAGCGAAACGATTGGCGAGTTTAGCAGCCCAATGGGCGATTCGAGGTGCCGCAAAACTAGTTCCAATTTCCTCTCGAAAGGGCCGATTATCAGCAAAATCTGCATTTAAGGAGACGACCCCCAAACTTCTTGAGCGAATATGGCCTTGTGTTCTCATACGAGCTAAATTGCCCGCAGCTTCAACTAAATCAGGCTTAATTGCGTTACCAATTGAGAATCCGGAGCGCGTAATTGGAGAGGGTTGACCTACTCTGGCAAATGGAGTTTCCTCAATTCGAAGAGGATGGCGTTGAGCGTCAAATGATCTTTCAGTATGTGCAAGCCCACCAACTGTAATTGCATTTAGGGAAGTTGCTGGGTCCAATAAACGACAGTTGGAATTTAGTAGCCCGGTTGGATAGTCAACAACTTCTTCAGCCAATAAATTTCCGGTTGGAACGATAAATAGCACATCAAGCTCACGTGTCAGACAGTCTAGGGTATATGCTAAACCTCTTACATGACGCCCATCGTAAATCTTATTTCGATCACCGTAGCTCAAATTGAAAACGCGGCATTGATACGTTGAATGAAAATAACGAACGGCTTCGATTACAGACTTTTCAACAAATTTGGTTTGATCCTGATTGTCATCATTAAATACGCGGCCTGACATTATTCTTAATTCGGGTATGAAAGCACCTTGCTGAATACGTGCAGTAACATCTCCGTACAAAGCAATACCCGCAACAAATGTACCATGTCCACTGTCATCAGTAGCGATTCTCCTATGGTCTGCAAACCCTTGGGAGTCGCCCATTGCTGGGGCGAGTACAGGATGTCCTGAGTTGATGCCACTATCGAGTACTACTAGTCGGGGCGCGTCTTCATCTGGTTCAGGAATATCAGGAAAGTCATTGATATCCGCCAAAAGTGTCTGCATGGAAAGGCCAATTTTGGGTGGCAAATCAAGAGTTCGTACATCACGGTAATTTAAAAGTAATTCTGCTTGTTCTCGACTCAACCTAATACGCAACATTAATAGTGACGGTTGTTCAAGGCGGTCTAATATTTCTATGGTATTTGTCGTACAGTACTCTTGAAAAGTTCTTATACAGGCCGTTCTTTCCCGAGGGCTGTCATATGGAAATAGCTCCACATCAAGTACGAAGTTTTCTTCTTGTGAAAATCCTTGCTCTCGTAATGCTCGACCTTTGCGATCTTCTGGTGTCCAACGAGTAATATCGTCAATTGCGAAGAGGGTTTCTTTCCGAATCACGGTGCCAGTTGTTGCCAAAGTGTCTACACGCCGAGAAAACTCAGCTAAACCTGATGGAGTTGCCATGGTAATAACGACGGAAGACTCTTCTTGGCTAATTATTGTTACTCCAAGAATCGTTTCAATATTAGCAAATCCGCTAATTGATGCACCTTCTATTAAATTGACACGCATCATTAAGCGATTGTCGAAGCCGCCCACGTCATGTGTTTGAATATCCCGAGTTGCTCGAGCAAGCCTCGTTTGTAGATTGCTGCCAAACGCTCGCGGATTTGCAGGAGGGGGCAATCCGTATCCTTTCCGTGGATGACGATCTTTGACTGGCTCTTCTCGAGTCAGTTGTAAATGAGCGTATGGCATTTATTATTTTCTTTGATTAGTTGTTATAAATGAGCGCGGTGTTCTCTTGCCAAACTTGTATCAAGGTGCTGTTTTTCTAAGAACTCTTTCCCAGACAAAATCATGTCTTTAATAGCACGACGTAAGACTCGTTCGATATCAGCATGGGACATTCCTTTAAATAAGGAAGCCACTTTAGCATCTGTAGGGTCGAATTGACGCCTTACTCCAGATAGTTTGATGCTAAGTAATCGCTTTATTTGCTCCAGATTGGGCATGTCGAATGGCACAGCCTCATCAAACCGCCGCCATACTGCCTTATCTAAGAGAGATTCATAATTTGTGGTCGCTATCAGAATGCTATCGCCACGATAACTATCAATCATCTGTAATACTGCATTGACGGATCGCTTTAGCTCACCGTGGTCTGCACTGTCTCCACGATCTTTGGCTAATGCATCAAACTCATCAAAAAGTACTACGCATGGAAACTCTGCAACGTAGTCAAAAACCTTACGAAGATTTGCGGCAGTTTCACCTAAAAAAGATGAGATTACAGAGTCTAGTCGTACCATTAAAAGAGGCATACTGAGGGAGTTGGCTAACACTTCAGCAGCCATTGTTTTGCCACAACCTGGCGGGCCGAAAAAGATAAGTTTTTGAGCTGGCCTTAAACCATAACTACGAAGAATATCAGCTCGATTGTGTTCAAGCAGTATTTCATCTAGTATGGATTGAGATGCATCAGAAAGTACGATGTCTTGTGACTCCCGAACTACTGGACGTAATTCGAGAAGTGATAAGCCACTGTCTTTGCTTGCTGGTAAGCTTGAAGCCAGCTTGAGATGATTTAATGGTAACGTCTGGTTGAGTTGAGTACCGTAAAGCAGCTTTTCAAGGTCATTGGCCAACAGGTGGTGTTTTTTGTCACGTTCTTCAGCAATTACGGCTTCTGATGCTGCTCGGAAATTGTCAATGTCTCCTTGAAGACCTGATCTGATCAATTGCCGCAATAGTTTCCCATTTGCCATGTCACACCTCTGCTACCTTTTAGATCGTCATTTCGATTGCTAAGTAGCTTATTCCTTGTTTGTTGAATCGAAGATTAACGTAGAGTCCAACTCATTCTAGGGGCGCTATATTAACCAAATCAAACTTTTATTGTTGTAGTAAAAAACTAAGTTGTAAAATTTTTTTTGATCAGACTGAGGACTAATGAAGCATATCTGGAACTATGCGCGAAGTAAGTAGTTCAATCAATATGAAAATAGGGGTAATTTATAGAGGATTGACCTATGCCCGCCATTTTCAAACCGTGAATGATGGGTTTCCTTCGTCTACCCATCCTACAAACATCTTAACTACCCCACCAAACACCGCACATGATGGGCAAAATGATCCGCCATAAACGTACTAATAAAATAATAACCGTGATCGTAACCCTCATGACGACGCAAGGTTAAAGGCTGATTATGTTGCTGACAGACCGCTTCAAAGACATCAGGATTAAGCTGATTCACTAAAAATTGGTCACTTAATCCTTGGTCTATCAAAATGGGCGGCACGCGTTTGCCGTCTTCCACTAATGCGCTGGCGTCATAAGCACGCCATGTTGCCGTATCTTCACCCAAATAATGACTAAACGCTTTTTGCCCCCACGGACATTGACTCGGAGCCGCAATCGGCGCAAATGCTGACACCGATTGATATAACTCAGGATGACGCAAGGCCAATACCAACGCGCCATGTCCGCCCATCGAATGACCAAAAATCCCAACTTTGCTTGCATCGGCAGGAAAATGATTAAGAATTAACGCGCGCAATTCTTGGGTAACATAACTTTCCATACAGTAATTTTTAGACCACGGCTCTTGCGTCGCATCTAAATAAAAGCCCGCGCCGACACCAAAATCCCAATAATCGGCTTCGCCTGCAATACCTGCACCGCGCGGACTGGTATCCAGTGTCACCACCATCAAACCATATTCTGCCGCCAAGCGTTGCGCGCCTGCTTTAATGGCAAAGGTTTCTTCGGTACAGGTTAAACCTGCCAAATAAAACAACACAGGCACTTTGCCCTGTTGCGCTTGCGGTGGTTGATAAACAGCAAAACGCATCGGTAAACCAATCACCGTCGATTGATGCTGATAAAAGCCTTGCACACCGCCAAAACAGGCGTGTGTGCTACGAGTTTCAAAGACCGCCATGATTAAAACACCACCACAGAGCGAATTGACTCACCTGCTTTCATCAGTCTAAATCCTTCATTAATGTCTTCGAGTTTTAAAGTGTGAGTAATCAGCGAATCAATATTGATTTTGCCTTCCATATACCAATCGACGATTTTTGGCACATCGGTACGACCACGCGCGCCACCAAACGCCGAGCCTTTCCATGTTCTGCCTGTGACTAATTGGAAAGGACGGGTGCTAATTTCTGCTCCTGCTTCTGCGACACCAATAATAATGCTTTGTCCCCAGCCTTTATGACAGCATTCCAAAGCCTGACGCATGACTTTGGTATTACCAATACATTCAAAACTGTAATCTGCGCCGCCGTCAGTGAGTTGAATAATGGCATCAACCACATTTTCAACTTCGTTGGGGTTGATAAAATGGGTCATGCCAAATTGACGTGCAAGTTCTTGACGGGCAGGGTTAATATCGACACCGATAATTTTGCCCGCACCAACCATTTTTGCCCCTTGAATGACATTCAAACCAATGCCACCCAAACCAAACACCACGACATTTGCGCCTGCTTCTACTTTGGCCGTAAACAACACTGCGCCCAAACCTGTAGTCACGCCACAACCGATATAACAAACTTTATCAAACGGTGCGTCTTCACGAATTTTAGCTAAGGCAATTTCGGGGACAACGATGTAATTAGAGAACGTGGACGTACCCATATAATGTAATAAGGGCTGACCATTTAGCGAGAAACGGCTGGTCGCATCGGGCATTAAACCGCGACCTTGCGTGCTTCGAATTGCTTGGCACAAATTGGTTTTTTGCGATAAACAAAACTTACATTCACGGCATTCGGGCGTGTATAAAGGAATCACATGGTCGCCTTTACGCAGCGACTTCACACCTGCACCCACATCCACCACCACGCCCGCGCCTTCATGGCCTAAAATCGCAGGAAATAAACCTTCTGGGTCTGCGCCTGACAGGGTGTAATAATCGGTATGGCAAATACCTGTGGCTTTAATTTCGACTAATACTTCGCCTGCTTTTGGCCCTTGCAGTTCAACTTCTTCAATCGTTAATGGTTTACCAGCTTGCCAAGCAACGGCGGCACGAGTTTTCATGGGGGATTCCTTGTTAATAATTTATAAAGAGGGTTTGTTAAATTACGCCTAATTTCCTAAGTAGAAGTTTCACCGTTTATGGTGAGCCTGTCGAACCATTTGCACAGAACACTTCGACAAGCTCAGTGCGAACGGAATACATAGACACACTTTTGCGGTAATACTTAACACGCGCTATCGACAGATTCAATCTCTCAAAGAAAATAGCCAAATTAAGGGCTAGTTTGGTCATGTGGGATGGTTATAATGCGGCACATTTTAAGCTAACCCGTACGGCCTTGCATGATGAACTCTCTCAGTCTCAAAATCGCTCAAGAACTTAGTGTTAAACCTGAGCAAGTTGAAGCCACCATTCAACTCCTCGACAGTGGCGCAACTGTTCCTTTTATTGCCCGATATCGTAAAGAAGTCACCGATGGCTTAGACGATACGCAATTACGGTTTTTAGAAGAGCGATTATTGTATTTACGCGAATTGGATGAACGAAGAAATACCATCCTCAGTAGCATTGAAGAGCAAGGCAAACTGAATCCTGAATTAAAAGAAAAAATTCTTGCTGCCGATACCAAAGCCCATCTCGAAGATCTGTATCTCCCCTTCAAACAAAAACGTGTTACCAAAGGTCAATTAGCCATTGCTGCGGGCATATTACCGTTAGCCGATAACTTACTCAGCAATCCCGATTTAACACCAGAACAAGAAGCCACCGCGTTTATTTGTGAAGGCTATGCTGACGTTAAAGCGGTATTAGAAGGCGCGAAATATATTTTGATGGAGCGTTTTTCGGAAGATGCCGATTTACTCGCGAAGTTACGCCCTTACTTTATGGAAAACGGCCATTTATTTAGCAAAGTGATTGCTGGCAAAGAAGAAGCTGCCGCTAAATTTAGAGATTATTTTGACTATCACGAAGCCTTGCATACCGTGCCGTCGCATCGTGCTTTAGCCGCTTTTCGGGGTCGTAATGAACAATTTCTCAGTATCAGCGTCAATTTACCCGATTTAGACAGTACCTTGCCGCATCCATGTGAAGGAATTATTGGTCAACAATTTGGTATTAGCCAACAACAACGTGCGGCTGATGCGTGGCTCAATGAAGTGGTACGTTGGACATGGCGTGTCAAACTGCAACCGCATTTAGAAAGCAGCGTGTTAACCGAATTAAAAACTCATGCCGATGGTGAAGCGATTCGGGTCTTTGGTCATAACTTAAAAAATCTATTAATGGCTGCCCCCGCAGGTCAACGCGCCACCATGGGTTTAGACCCTGGTATTCGTACAGGCGTCAAAGTCGCGGTGATGGATAAGACAGGCCAGTTAGTGAACCACACGGTTATTTTTCCGCATGAACCGAAAAAAGAATGGGATCAATCCCTCGACACCCTCGCTAAATTATGTGCTGAACATCAGGTGGAATTAATTGCCATTGGTAACGGTACGGCCTCGCGTGAAACTGACCAACTCGCTGCCGAGTTAATGAAAAAACACCCTGAATTGAACTTAACAAAAATTGTTGTCAGTGAAGCAGGTGCATCGGTTTACTCCGCATCAGCCATTGCTGCGGAAGAATTCCCGACTTTAGATGTGGTTTATCGTGGTGCGGTGTCGATTGCTCGTCGCTTACAAGACCCACTGGCTGAATTAGTCAAAATCGAACCAAAAGCCATTGGTGTTGGTCAATATCAACACGATGTCAATCAAGCACATTTAATGCGTGGTTTGGATGGTGTCGTTGAGGATTGTGTGAACTCCGTCGGTGTCGATGTCAACATGGCCTCCGTTGCCCTCCTCGCACGTATTGCTGGTTTAAATAAAACCATCGCGCAAAACTTAGTGAATTTCCGTAACGAACACGGTGTGTTTGCTAATCGTGATGCGCTGAAAAAAGTGCCACGTTTAGGCGCAAAAACTTTTGAACAAGCGGCAGGTTTTTTGCGTATTGCGGGCGGTAGTCATCCTTTAGATGCGTCTAGTGTCCATCCTGAAGCCTATCCTGTCGTCGAAAAAATTCTCGCTAATCAAGGTATTACACTCGCTGAACTGCTGGGTAATAGCGAAATTCTCCGTAAAGTGAACGCGGCGGATTATATTGATGAGCGTTTTGGTTTACCGACCGTGCAAGACATTTTGCAAGAGTTAGAAAAACCTGCGCGTGACCCACGTCCTGCGTTTGTTGCACCGCAGTTTATGGACGGTGTCAGCGATATTAAAGACTTAACCGTCGGTATGGTGATGGAAGGTGTGGTGACTAACGTTACTAACTTTGGCGCATTTGTTGATATTGGTGTCCATCAAGATGGTTTAGTCCATATTTCGATGTTGGCCGATACCTTTGTCAAAGACCCACACGCCATTGTCAAAGCGGGCGACATTATCAAAGTCAAAGTCATTGAAGTGGATGTCGCACGTAAGCGTATTGCGTTAACGCGTCGTTTGGCCGAAAAACCTGCACCAAGTTCACAACCGAAAAATGAACCTAGAGCCGCTTCTGCACCCGCGAAAAAATCGTATAACAGCCCTAGCCCACAAAAACAGCAAGGTTCAACACCGATTAAAACAGGCACGTTGGCTGATTTGTTTGCGAAAGCAGGATTGAAGAAGTAAATCCTTCTCTAACTCTCCTTTGGCAAAGGGGAGGACTTCCTGACATTGGCTAACGCACGAATAAGCCTCCCTTTGTAAAGGGAGGTTTGGAGGGATTTACGTTTAACGAGCTGCCAACTTCCCCGCCATCCAAGTCACACACTGGCGCGGCATCAAACGAATAAAAAACGGTAAAGGCTTATTCAACAAACCCGTCACCACCATTGGGCAACCGCACTTCATCGCACACAAAGCGGTTTTTGCGACAGTTTCAGGCGTATCCATAATTTTCGTCAAAAATGTGCCATGATTTCCTGCCACATCATGAAATGCCGTCGCAGTTGCGCCGGGGCAAACAGCTATCACTTTAATGCCATTTTTCTTTTCTTCAGCCGCTAATGCTTCAGAGAACATCAAGACATACGATTTAGTCGCGCCATACACGGCAAAGCTCGGACAGGCTTGAAACGCCGCTACCGAAGCAATATTCATAATACGGCCTTGCTTACGCTCGCGCATTTTAGGCAATACCGCATGCGTCAATTCCGTTAATGCCACCATGTTTAACTGCATCATGCCTTGAACACGATCAATAGCCATATCGCCAAAGTTATCGTTAAGACCAAAGCCTGCGTTGTTAATCAGCATATCAATCGACAAGCCTAAAGCATCAACCGCTGCAACCAGTTGTGTTGCTGCACCGACTTGCTCTAAATCTAAACCAATCACTTCGACACGCACACCATGTTTAGTGCGTAATTCTGCTGCCAAGTTTTCTAACTTATCTTGACGACGCGCGACTAAGACTAAGGCTTGTTTTTCTTTCGCCGCTAATTGACGTGCTAAGGCTTCGCCAATACCACTCGATGCGCCTGTAATTACGGTAGCTAAAGTGTGTGTCATAACCTAAATCTCATCATGTGGGTAAGTGATAAATAGACTATACGATAATTCGACAATTATCAAACTATAGAAATATATAATCCGACGAATGGTGTGACTGAAAGTACCCACACTTATAGCTTTAAACGGGGGACGTTTAGATTTTACAGCAATCAAATAAACAATAAGAACTCCCCACAGCCGATAACGACCATGGGGGAGTGTCATTTAAACAGCCACCAAGCACGATAACTGTCTAAAGTTGATGCCAGCTTGAGCGCATCTAACATTATCAGCTCGACCATCACCCGAGGATCTGTGCTTAAAACTATTAAATGCAACCCTTGCCTTTATCTTGCATAACAGAGGTTCTCAATCTCGTTCTGCACAGATAATTTACTACAAATCAATGCTACATAAAAATAAATGTTAGGAAAAAATACAAATATTATGAAAAACATCACAAAACTCTCTCACTTTGCGAATCAGTCTTTAGGCGTTAAGCTATGAACATATTTTGAGGAATATTTATATGTTAAATCCGTTGTTAAACAGTTCATCTTTACCGCAGTTTTCAAAAATCACGCCTGAATTAGTTGCGCCAACAATTGAACAACTATTGGCACAAAATCGAGAAACGATTGCCGCACTCGCTCATCAGCCTGCGCCAACTTGGCAGTCCTTACCTGCTCAATTAGAAGAGTTGGATGATACATTAAGCAAAGCATGGTCGATTGTCAGTCACTTAAATGCCGTCACCAATAGCCCTTCATGGCGCGAAGCCTACAATGGCTGTTTAGCGAAAATCTCGGCTTACTATACCGAACTGGGTCAAAATAGTGATTTGTACAACAGCTATCAAACATTAGCCGATAGCAACGAGTTTGCCCAACTAAACCAAGCGCAACAACAAACCATTAACAACGCGCTACGCGATTTCAAACTCAGTGGAGTGGCATTACCGACTGAACAAAAACAACGCTTTGCCGCCATTGAGGAGCGATTATCGGCTATTTGTGCCAAATTTGCCGATAACTTGCTGGATGCGACTCAAGCATGGCACAAAGAACTATCACCAGAAGAGTTAGCAGGCATTCCCGAAGCCAATCAAGGTTTATTGGCGCAATTAGCGCAACAACGAGGCTTAACAGGCCACATTGTTACCTTAGACGCACCTGCTTATTTAGCCGTAATGATGTATGCCGATAACCGTCAACTGCGAGAAACGGTGTACACCGCCTATTGCACACGCGCCTCAGAACTCAGCAACGACGGTAAGTTTGACAACTCGGCACTAATGGAAGAAATTTTAGCCTTACGTTATGAGCAAGCGCAGTTATTAGGCTATCAACATTATGCCGAATTATCCTTAGTACCGAAAATGGCTTCGTCTGTTGACGTGGTGATGCAGTTTTTACAAGAGCTCGCCGTTCGCGCTAAACCTGCCGCCGAAAAAGACTTGGCTGAATTACGCGCTTTTGCTGCAACCTCAGGCATTGATGATTTAAAACCGTGGGATAGCAGTTACGCTTCCGAAAAGCTGAAACAGCAAAAACACAACCTGTCACAAGAAACTTTACGCGCTTATTTTCCTGCACCAAAAGTGATTAGCGGTTTGTTTGCGATTGTCGAAAAACTCTACGGCATTGAGATTCAAGCGGTTGATACAGAAGTTTGGGCAGACGGTGTGACCTATTACGAAATCAAAGAAAACGGTCAAGTCTTAGCGAGTTTTTATTTAGACCCCTATGCCCGCGCCAATAAACGCGGTGGTGCATGGATGAGTAATTGCCGTTCGCGTCGTTATTTAGCCGATGGTTCGCTACAATTACCAATTGCTTTTTTAACCTGTAATTTTAATCCGCCTGTGGGTAGTCAACCTGCCCTGCTAACCCATGATGAAGTCGTGACGTTATTCCATGAGTTTGGCCACGGCTTACACCACATGCTAACGCAAATTGATATTAGTGCGGTAGGTGGGATTCATGGTGTCTCGTGGGATGCCGTTGAGTTACCGAGTCAATTTATGGAACATTGGTGCTGGGAAAATGACGCACTGAATTTAATGACCGCTCATATCGACAGCCAAGAACCCTTACCACAAGATTTATTAGACAGCTTGTTGGCAGCCAAAAACTTTCAATCGGGCTTACAAACCTTACGCCAATTAGAGTTTTCGTTGTTTGATATGGCGATTCATAGTCAAGCACCGCTCAAAACTGACGGTATCCAAGCCGAAATCGACCGTGTGCGCCAAGCCGTGAGTGTGATGCCACCGCCAGCCTTTAATCGTTTTCAACATGGTTTTAGTCATATTTTTGCAGGCGGTTATGCCGCAGGTTATTACAGCTATAAATGGGCAGAAGTGTTATCAAGCGATGCTTTTTCGCGTTTTGAAAATGAAGGTATTTTTAATCGCGCCACAGGTTTAGACTTCCGTCAGCAAGTATTGGCAAAAGGTGGTAGCGAGCCAGCATTAGCGTTATTTACGGCATTTAGAGGTCGTGAACCGAACATTGATGCCTTACTACGTCATTCTGGCCTAGAAGAGACGACAAGCGCATGATAAAAAAACGCTTTATTGCAGGGGCAAGCTGTAAAAAATGCCAACAACAAGATGTCATTCGTTGGTGCAAAGACAGCGAAACCGAGCAGGAATGGGTAGAGTGTGTCAGTTGCGGCTACCACGAAGATAAACCTGATGAAGTGATGGCGGCCGAGCATCCACAGACTGAGCCTGCGGATATGGTGCAGATGGTGAAGTTTAAGTAAGTTAAACTGTTGCGAGTAAATACCTTTATTTTATGGTGTTTACTCGCACATAAACGACGCAAAAGAATCATTGATGAAAAACGACCTTGACCCGAACAAACCCGCCATTCCCATCGCTTATCCGCGTGTGCTGTTAAATATTATGGCGGAAAAAGGCTTTAGTCGTACGGAAGTATTAGCTGGTTCAGGTTTGGCCGATAGTGTCTTTGACAAGCCAGACCATCGCATTACCCCCGCTCAATTTTTGTTTATTCTCATGAATAGCTTTTATTTGAGTAAAGACCCTGCTCTTGGTTACGAAGTTGGTTTACGAACTCCCGTCACTTCACACGGATTTTTAGGCTATGGCGCGATGAGCTGCGCCAACCTAGCCGAAGCCATTAAACTTGCCGAGCGTTTTGTCCGGTTACGTACCGCGTTAATGAGTTTTCGATTATACGTTGACGGCGACTTTGCAATTGTTGAAGCCAGTACAAACCATCCGGTTGGCATCTTACGACAATTTGTTTTTGAAAGTTTATTGTTAAGTTTAGCGCGTGCAGGCAGTTTTATTACAGGCAATGGCTTAGACTCAGGTGAAATCCATTTTGACTTTCCTGAACCCACTTATTACGCCGCGATTAAAGATCGCCTACCGCCGATTTTCTTTAATCGAGCCGCCAATCAATTACGCTTTCCGCGAGCGTTTTTAGAACAAGCATTGGTGATGGCCGACCCTGTTGCCGCACAATTAGCCGTTGAGCAATGTGAACGTGAACTGGCCTTATTTGATAAACATGATGATTTAGCGGCACAAGTTCGGGCGATACTCAGTCAGAGTCAAGGGCAATATTTACATTTAGAAGCCGTTGCCGAACGTTTATTTATGTCTTCGCGCACGCTAAAACGTCGGCTACAACAAGTCGGTTTAGGTTATCAGCAATTGTTAGATGAAGCGCGTAAGCGCGATGCAATTAAGCTGATTCAAAATACCAATTTAACGATCGAACAAGTCGCGCAACATTTAGGTTATACCGATGCTGCTAACTTTACCCGCGCCTTCAAGAAATGGACGGGAGATACGCCTAGCCACTATCGGCTTAGTGCAGAGTAATTATAATTTAGCCCACATTTTTGCCGTGCTATTAAACTCATCATCATCATCGTCATCCTGCGTTTTATCGCTTAATAAAGCAAACTCAAATTGGCTTAAGCTCTGAGTTGCCATGACTTGTTTCGTCAATTGCGCCACTACTTCCTGACCATTAATACTGATCTGCACCATGCTATTGGTGGTTAATCCTGAGTTAATGGTGATTAAAGTCGCAGGTCTTTCTAACGCTTCCATTTCAGGAATTAGAAAACCGCGCATATAATCACTGGTAGGCTTGCCATTTTTAACTAAGCAGACACCACAGGGTTTAGGATGCGCATCTAACAGCTCAACACCCGCCTCATAAGTTTTATTGGACGTTTGCCGCAGCCAATGCAATACACCTACACCCCAGCCATCACCCCGTTTTTCACTCATGCCAATAATTTCACCGACGCGCAAAGTATAAGGTGGCGGTTCTGACCAAATAATGCGATAACCCGCAGGACAACGATCAATCGCCGTCACCCGATAAGGCATATACGTCATTGAGGGAACTTCAGGCTTTTGCGCGTCATCGTCACTTTCTTGGTCAATGCCTTTAACAGTGCCATAACACACTTGCCAAGCGTCAGGCTGCTCCTCAATAACTTTTTCTTCTTCTAAGCCAAATAAAAACGTCGGCTGTTTTACTTCTTCAACTTGCTCTTCGCCTTTAACGACTATTTTAAAAGCCGTTTGTCCTCCCGCATAATAATGCGCAGAAGACATACCTATACATAACAAAATCTTTTTATAACATTCAGTTCGCTCAAACATGCGCTCTCTTGCAACCCGCCATGTCTCGTATAAATGGGTAAATAGGCTTAATGGTAAAGCGGTCGTGGGCTGCGTTATTTGTTCTGCAAAATAGGATGCTAAAGCAGCAGTATGGACATACCAACTTTCATAACTGGTATTAACACGGTGATGATATAAAGGAGGAGTATCATCCAAATTACACACCAATAAGCTTTGTTTGGCTGTACTATTTAACTCTAACAACCTCGCCCATTCTTGACTATATTGATAAACTTGTTCCATTTCCGATTGACGTAATTTATTGGGTTGACTCGCTTCCAATATAACAGTCGCTAAATAGGTCTGACGAACGCTAGTATCCGCTTGTCCATGGCCGCCCATTTTTACTTTAAGATCAATTAAACCTTGCGCCTCCGCGACACGGCACAGTGCATGAACATCTGCCCAAAAGCCAGATGGCGACTCTTCATATTGGCGAAAACCATCGAGAAGATAACGCTGAAGTTCCGCTATCGTGCGCTGAATCGCCGTTGCCGCTAACTGCTGCAGGTTACGTCGCCCCCAATCCATAAAACCGACACGGCTTTGCAGTTTACGCATGGTTTCTGTGGCAACAACTTTGTAATTCATCGCCAATTGCCGACGCAATGCCAAAATCAGGGCGAATACCCGCCGTCCGTGAACAGGCAATAACAAGGGTTGATTGATGGTATGTTTTTCTAAAGTGGTAATCAGATGATGAATGGTGGGCTGTAAAACCTCTAATAACTCAAAACGTAAACTCTCTTCAATATCTAAACTCAGCAACTCACTGATGGTTTGATACAGCTGTTTACCACACTCCGCCGCATTCATCACAGGCAAAGCATTAACCCATAACTGCATTTGTGCCTTGTTATGCTTCACCAAACTCAAATGCACTCTGTCTCGGGGAGGCAGAGACAAATCAATACTATTAAAACGTGTTGCCATAATTGCTATTCAACTAAAAAAGCAAATGCCCCAATGACAGGAACATCTAGTGTCGATGTTTTTATAGATTTTACTGATACTGTGATAGTTTTAACATTTTAGCGGAACTTGTGAAAGGGTCATACTAAAGCGCAATCAGCTCATCTTTGCTAAATTCGGTCTAAAAATACATATTTTTGCACGAGTGGTATTTTTTCTTTTAACTTTCAGCCTTGGGATAAGCATCGTGAGCTCCTGAAGTAAACTGCAAAGCGTCGGAATGGCTATATGCCTTGTTTTGCTCTTGCTTTACCTAAAGGTTAAGCGTTTTTTCTTAGTGAGAAAAAGCCTCCCTTAAATATCGGGAGGCTTGGACGGATTGTTAGTTTGCCGTCAGCATCAACGCTTTAATATCCTTAGCAAAATACGCCACTAAGCCAATCATAATTGCGCTCATACCCATCCACGTAAATTGCGTGAATCGTTCGTTATTCAGCCAAAAACCCCAAATCAATGCCAAGACAGGCGTTAGCATGGTGGTCAACGAAACTGTCGCAGGACGAAGATGTTGAACCAAATAAAAATAGCAGAACATCGCCACCACTGAAGCCATCATCACGCTATATACAATCGCGCTAATGGTGACGATATTAGGCATCTGCGTTGGCATTTTGTCCCAATAAAAAGGCAAGACGAATGCCATCGCCAGTGCCGATAAAATCAGAGCCCCTGTGGTTTGCGCCAAAGGATGAATGCCTGAATCCTGATGTTTTAACCAAAAAACCGAACCGACATAACAACTTACGCCAATCATCACATACAAAATACCTAAACCTTGTGGATGGGCTTCATTATTACTATGACCAAAAATCACTAATAAACCTGTAAATGCAACACACAAACCAAGCCATTGCTCGGCACGTAATAATTGCGTGCGAAATACCGCGTGTGCCAATAAGCCTACAATTAACGGGGCTAAACCAAACAATAAAGAAATCAAACTGGACGGCAAATAAGCCGCGCCTAAATAGGTAAAAATCATCGCGCCAAATAAACTTAATGTCCCTGCTAAATAACTTCTAAACGCGGCACGTGTTAGGGGTAAAGACTCTTTCATTAACCATAAACACAAGCCTGCAAAGGGTGCAGATAAGGCAAACCGAATCGCCAACGACCACATCGGATGCAACTCACGAATGCTCAATACCACCGCTAACGGTGTCGTTGACCAAATAAAAACCAATAATAAATACCGACTCACTAATCGACTCTGGGGGGGTTCAGTGTCCACCTTAATTTCTCCTCTCATTGATGCTTTACATCAAACAATAAAAACAAAAAAGGCCGCTATTAGCGGCCTTTGAAGGGTATATGGCTTAAATCAACTATCCCGACCGCCAGAATAGAGACGAGTGCCATACTGCCGCAATTCGCAGCACACACTTGACTCGGACGGAGGAGAAAATAAATAAGTTCATAGTGGCTTGATAATGTCTAACAAATAACTATTGGTCAATAGCTAATTCAGGGTTTTATGCTGTCAATTCCACAGTTCAATCATGATGGAAGGTTTTATTAACTACTTTCCATTCATCATTAATTTTCAACAACGACAAATAATCGACGTAGTTTAATGCCTGATATAAATATTGCGTTTTAACGTGGGCAATATCGCCCACAACATCAATATGGGTGATTTTCATATCAAAATCTTCACCAATGGTATTCGGTGGTGACATCCTTTTTAAGATATTGAGATACTCCGACAGTTTGAGCGTCACCAACTCACCTTCGTAATAACCAAAAATCTCAGCGTGAGGTGAAAAAACCTGCGGTAATAACTCAATTTTGCCTTCATGTAAGGCTTTAAAATAGATATTAACGACAGCTTCTATTGCGTGAAAATCTGACATTTTTTCATACCTCATAACTTACGCAGTGCACCAGAATCTCCCCTAACCCCTCTTTACTAAAGAGGGGGATTTCAAAACGAGAAAACAACGTAAGTTTAACCTGTGCATAGGCACATATATCCGCCTTTTGTTTGCGATGGGCGAATAAATTCACCCCTACAAGCCAACATACACATGCTGAACGTCGTCGTCGCCATCAATAGCATCTAAAAAGGCTTCGACTTCATCACGCTCGGCATCTGTTAGCGTGACAGGATTTTTGGGACGATAGCCAAATTGTGCCGAGTTGACAACAAAGCCATAATTTGGCAAAGCATGGCTCACTGCATCCATATCCGTTAAGGCGGTAAAAAATAAGGTTGCGCCATTTTCGGCTGGCTCAAAATCTTCAGCACCCGCTTCGATGGCCGCAATTTCTGCGTCTGCATCTGCGGATGTTGGTGAAGCCTCAATCATGCCTAAATGATCAAAATCCCACGATACCGAACCCGCAGCACCCAATTGTCCTTTGCGAAATAACACGCGAATACTGGAAATTGTTCGATTGATATTATCAGTCAAACATTCGACAATCACAGGTACACGATGTGGAGCAAAGCCTTCATACGTCAGCTTCTCAAAGTTCACACCACCATCAACCAAACCTGCACCTTTTTTAATGGCACGTTCTAAAGTTTCACGCGGCATCGACGCTTTTTTCGCTTGTTCAACCGCCAAACGTAAACGGGGATTCATGCTCGGGTCTGCACCCGCACGCGCAGCTACCATGATTTCTTTCGATAATTTGCCAAAAATACGCCCTTTGGCGTTGGCGGCTACTTCTTTATGTTTTGCTTTCCACTGTGCGCCCATATCTGTTCTCTTTTAAATTTTGTTTATTCATCCATCGGATTCAATCATGCCCTGCGTGATTTTATCACTGTTGCTAACTGTACAAAGATAAATAATAACGCAGCAACTAAGACAATACTTGGCCCGACGGGAGTATCCCAATAAAAACTACTCAGCAAACCACCACTGACCGCTACCATGCCCGTAAATGCTGCCAATAATGCCATGCCATGTGGATTACTGGCTAAAGGTCGCGCCACTAATGACGGAATGACTAACAATGCGGTAATTAATAAGCTACCCACGACTTTCATCGCCACGGTAATCACTAAGGCTAATAATAACAACAATAACACGCGTAAACGTAGGACGGGTAAGCCTTCAACCGCCGCTAAATCTTCATCAATGGCGGTTAATACGAAATCGCGCCAACAAAAGGCCAATACCCCTAAAACGCCAATTAAGACCAGCACTAATAACGGTAAATCATGGCTATTGAGACTGAGTAAATCACCAAACAAAAAGCTCAATAAATCAACACGCACGCCTTGTTGTTGGCTAATCACTACCAAACCCGCACTGAGTGTTGATGCTGACAATAATGATAGCAAGGCATCAGACGGTAATTGTGGCCGCCCCAAAACACTTGCCAATAACAACGCCAATAACACACAAACGGTGACAATACCGCCCCAGACAGGTACATGCAGCCAAATACTTAAACCGACACCCAATAAAGTGGCATGCGATAAGCTATCGCCAAAATAAGCTAAGCGTCGCCACACTAATAAACACCCTAATGGCGCAGCGACCAACGCCACTAGGCTGCCGCCCAACCACGCAGGCCATAACAATTCCCACATATTTTTTCTCAGGAGTTAATGTGCTTTGACGCAGCCATTGGCATCGTGTTGATGGTCATGATGATGACTATAAACCGCCAAGCCTTTACTGCCCTGCCAACCAAACAAGCGCAAATATTCAGGATGTGTACTCACCGCTTCAGGATGGCCTTCGCAACAAATATGACCATTTAAGCAAATGACTTTATCGGTAGCCGCCATGACTAAATGTAAATCGTGCGACACCATCAAAATGCCACAACCATGACGTTTAGGTACATCAGCTAATAAATTATAAAGCTCTTCTTGCCCCGTTAAATCAACACCTTGCATCGGTTCGTCAAGTACCAGTAAATCAGGTTGTTGCAATAACGCCCGCGCTAATAATACCCGTTGCCATTCACCGCCCGATAAGGAATGCACCGAACTCTTTAATAATCGCTCAACGCCCACTTCCGCTAAAGCCGTGACAATTTGCGGAGTTTTGGGACGATGTGCCGTCAACTGCAAAAAGTGCTGAACCGAGATAGGCAAGGATTTATCTAACTTAAGAGCTTGTGGCATATAGCCAATGTTGATATTGGGCAATAATTGGCGTGTACCCGTATTAGGACGGAGCAATCCAACGGCAATTTTGACTAAAGAGGATTTACCTGAACCATTAGGACCAATCAGGGTGACGATTTCGCCACGCGCCACCGTTAATTGAATACGACTCAGAATCGCCCGTTCGTCACGAACTAAATCAATATTATCAAGCGTTAGCAGAATATCACTCATCACACGAACCCTAATTATTCGGCAGAGTTTGACAGTGTTTACATAAGCCTGTGACTTCTAAAATCGGCTGGCGCACACTAAAACCTAAACGCTGCGCATGGGCTGTAATTTCTTGCTGTAAGGTGCTGCTATCATCCAACTCTTCGGCATTACCACACTGTTGACACAAGAAAAAACAGGCCAAATGTTGTTGCGTCGGATGCACACACCCTAAAAAGGCATTGAGTGAAGCAATGCGATGAATCAAACCCTGTTCTAATAAAAACTCTAAAGCGCGATACACGGTCGGTGGTGCAGGTTTGTGACCTTCGGCGGTCAGTTTGTCTAAAATAGCATACGCACCCAACGGTTGATGACTTGCCCACACCAACTCTAAGACCCTTTTACGAATGGCGGTTAAACGCACTCCTCGTTCGGAGCATAAGGCTTCAGCCGAATGGAGGGCATCATGAATACAATGTTCATGGCGATGAGGATTAAAGGCATCTTGTTTCATAAAGACACTTGGTAAATCATGTTAATAATGTAACAATATAACATATTATCTACTCCTACGCGCTTGTAGTCGTTTGCCCCTATGAAATTCTTTTTGTTTACGTTGTTGCTGTGCTTTCACGCGGTATCTCCCGCCGCCATGATTACCACCATCAAACCCTTAACTTTAATTGCCAACGAAGTCACTCGTGGTATTGAACAACCGCAACAGTTATTGGCGGATGGTATTTCGGCACACGATTATGCGCTACGTCCTTCGGAGCGTTTACGCATACAACAAGCGGAATTAGTGATTTGGGTCGGTGGCTCACATGAGACTTTTTTGCGCTCGCTATTAAAAAATAATCGCAAAAATTTGAGCTTAGAAAGCTTGCCTACCAGCAAGCGTTTAACATGGCGTAATTTAGAAACGAATTTAGCACAAGCCAATACTTTAGACTCTCATTTATGGTTATCGCCCGATAATGCCATTGCTATGGCTTATGCGATTGCCAATGTTCGCGGCAAACAACGCCCGAAAGATGCGGCTAAGTATCAACAAAATGCGCTCAATTTCGCCAAAAACTTAAAAGCAAGCTTACAACCTATTCAAGCCAAATTTGCCCAATTACCTCATCGGCAATATATTGCTTATCACGATGCTTATCAGTATTTAGAAGCCAGTTTCGGCTTGCAATATCGAGGCAGTATTAGCATTAGTCCAGAGCAAAAATCAGGACTAAAACATTTACTGAGCTTAAAAAAACAGGTGCAACAACAGCAATTACGCTGCTTATTGGCCGAGCCACAATTTGATGAGGGTTTAGCTAATCAAATTTTTGGCGATGCGGGGCGTTATGTGATGGTCGATGAGTCGTTTACGCGTGCCACCAGTTATAGCGCGGGTTTAGTCCAAATGGCTGAAGCGATTTATGGATGTGTGAAGTAAAAGAAAATCATCTTGTCATCAAGCCTAAAGAATTCGCGCAGATAATAAACAGATTAAATCTAACATAGACAGGCGTAACCGTGCTTTTACAATGGCTGATGAGTTTACTAAAACAAACCATTACGGGCAGCTTTCGTCAACGACTAGGGATTATCGTCGCTATCACGGTATTTATTGCCATTCAATTATTAATCTTCATGCTCACGTCTTTGCCAACATTCCTTAGCCATCAATTATTGATGCTAGAACTCTGGAGCATTGGCATAGCGAGCTGCTGCTGGTTGTTGACATGGCTATCTGCGCGTCAATTAACTCAACCATTATTAGCCTTGGGAAAAGCCATTGAACTAATGCAGCGAGGGGAAACAGTAACGATTCCACAAACTACAGGTCGCGATGAAGTCGCACAATTAACCCGTCAACTGACCGAACTTGTCGCAAGTTGGAGTCGCCAGCAAGAAGAACTAAAAACCTTTAATCTTATTCTTGAGGAAATGATTGAAGAACGCATGGTGGCTGTGGAAACCATCAATAAAAAACTCAAACACGAGATTATTGAACGCGAACATATTGAACAAGCCTTACAACTCGCCAATCAAGAACTACAACGGCAAAGTTTAGAAGATGGGCTAACAGGTATTGCCAACCGTCGTTGCTTTGATGAGCGCTTAGAACAAGAATGGAAACGAGCGATACGTACAGGCGAATATTTGTCGGTTTTACTGTTAGATGTCGATTTTTTTAAGCAATATAATGATATTTATGGTCATCAACGCGGTGATAAATGTCTACAACAAGTCGCACAAGCTATTGCTGATGCCGTACAACGCCCTACCGATGTTGTTGCCCGTTATGGCGGCGAAGAATTTGTGGTGATTTTACCCGAGACCGATAGTGATGGCGCAAAACAGGTTGCAGAGCGCATTCGCCAACGGGTATTGGCATTAGCGATTGCTCATTCTGCGGCTGACAATCATATTTTAAGTGTCAGTATTGGGGTTGCCACTGCGTCGGCTAAAATGCTAATGACACCACAAAAACTGATCCGCACCGCCGATAACTTACTCTATCAAGCAAAAGAAAAAGGACGTAATCGTGTGGAAGTGGCAACGGTGACCGAGTTTAGCCGAACCACCTTCACGCCAAACCAAACACCTCAAATAACGCCGCAATAATCGCTAATACCACCATGATAATCGCCATCACCACAAATTTTTTCGGAAACGCTAAAGCCTCTTCTTCACCGTCATCACTGAGCTGATCAAGCTGTAGGCTATTATTTTTAAGCACGGAAGTTTTACTTGCCGATGTTTTGGTTGTGGTGTTTTTGACTGGCGTGACCTTACCTGAAAAATCCAACCGTAGACTGCGCTCTTTTTGCTTTTCCCATGCTTGGCGGCAAATATCAGACTCCGAAATATAACGCGATGCGGTTAAAATCACCGAAAAGGCAGGTGCTAACTGGCGCATTAATTCAGGAATAAGCACTGCAGTCGCTTTATCAAAAACAATCGGGTCAGCATCTAGCCAGAGCATAAAATGTTTAATGGGGCGCGAACTGCTATCGCAATGCGTCGGGTCAAAAAAAGCGACGGCCATCGCGCGGCCATTTTCATAGGTTACTTCAACCGCGCGTAATTGCTGGCCACCAATTTCAAAATGCGGGAAAGCTTGTTCAATGACATCTAACCAAACAATACCCGAGGTTCTAGGCGCGAGTAAAACCTGATAACCGACTTCAACGCCACAAGTCATCCACACCAGTTGTTTATCAATAAAAATGATGCTTTCAGGCCGCGGACTCATGGCTACTCACTCGTAACAAAGGAACATAGTAGTATTTTTGATTGTCTGGTTTGCGCAGCGCAATTTTTAATAAAGCTTCGGCCGCCTGCAAGGAGTGACCCGCTTGCTGTTGAACACTCAATTCTTTTTGCAAATCACCCGCTCGACTATTGAGCCACGTTTCGGCACGATTAAACAATAAATCAGCCAACTCACGCGTAGAACGCTCAGGCCATTTCGCCAACCATTGTCGCAACAGTCCAAATACCGCAGGTAACGCACCTCTATCGGCACTACCCGCAAAAATACGTTTAAGAATGGCGGATTGCTCAAAATTTTGTAGTTCTTTTTCTAAAATCGTCCGCAGTGCTAAAGGCGCTATTAAATCTAAACCAATGGTTTGATGAATATCGACAATTTTTTGCCCTGTCCCCAACACCGAAGAGAACAACAGATAATTCATGCCCAACGAAGGACAGCCCACTTCGCCTAGACGCTGACGTAAGGTATGAATTTGGTCGGAAGCATAACGATTAACAAAATCGGCGAAATCACCTGCGGTGACATTTTTTTCTAATAAATCGGCTTTACTCAACGCCAATATCCACACCATATCGCGTAATTGCTTGCTACGTTTTTTGCTATTGTTTTGCCGTAATAAATTGGCGATTTCATTGGTCATGTGCGCGAGGTACGAACGCAAATACTTCTCGCCGTGTTTTTTAAGCTCCGCACCGTCAATCACCAAAAAACAGACTTGACTTTGCATCATATTTTTTAACGCTTCGTTACGCTGCTTGCGCTCTTTGGCATCCATTGGCTCTCGTTCCCACCATTCACCGGGGTAATCCATCCATTGAATTTCTAAGGGAACGCCTTCGCAATCTTCAACGTGCATATGAAAACGGTAAGCGGTTGAACGCTTAACGGTAGCTTCAGGAAAATAGCCGTCGCATAAACCTTGAAATTGACCATTAAGTCGTTTGGAGTCGGCGGAATCGGGCGAGCTTAAATAATACTTATGTTCTTTTTGCCAGCGATGACTGGCCATATGACCTAAATAACTGGCCATTAATGTTGTTTTCCCACTGCCTCGACCGCCTAAAAAGGCCACTTTCAAGGTTTGCTGGGGTTTATTGTTTTTGGCCATGCTGTCTAAAGCCTAGAAATTCTTAAATAATTCGAATGATTAAACAGGACTGACGCATTTCATCGAAATTAGCGCGTTTTGTGAACTAAAATCGTTAGAAACGATTTTTTAGAGTACAAATAAGCGATAACCACGTAAGTCCTAATAAAGCCAAAAATCCGTTAAATCGTCGTTTTCAGCCAGCCCTGTAATGTGCCGAATTGCTCGCCGCTAGGCAAGTATGATTTTATGAAACTAAACGAATACCTGTGGGTTCGATGACAATACTGCGCTGTTTAAACAAAATGCCAATCGCTTGCTTAAAGACTTTTTTACTAACACCAAAAACATCGTAAATATCGCCGGGGCTACTTTTATCACTCAGGGCAATAAAGCCGTTATGTTCGGCTAATTTCGCCAAAATAGTGTCAGTAATGCTGGTTACTTTCGCAAAACCAAAGGGAGCCAGTGACACATCTAAACGTTGGTCTTCACGCAGCTTTTTGATGTAACCTGCCATCACTTGGCCTTTGTAAATCGGCTGGAAGACTTCACTGGCGTACAACAAACCCCAATATGTGTGATTAATGACCACTTTGTAACCTAAGTCCGTGGCATTACCGATCATGATTGACACTTGTTGACCTTGCTCAAACTCAGCGGCCTCATCTTTTAAGAAGTCATTGAGATAAGACGAAGCATATAAACCTTTCTTCTCATCAAATAGTACACGCACCATGCAATAACGATTGAGGTCAACAGGGCTTTGTTGCTCACTGCGCGGTAAAAATAAATCTTCGTCCAGACCCCAATCTAGCCATGCGCCTTCGGCATTGGCATCAATGACTTGTAACCATGCGATTTCGCCGACTTGTGCTTTTGGCTTATGAGTCGTTGCCGCTAAATAGCCTTCACCATCAATATAAATAAAGACGTCAACCATTTCACCGATACGAATGTCAGGTTGAGCATTTTTTTTGGCGAGGGGAATGTCGCCAAACTTGCCGCCTTCTAAAAGCCATTCTTGTTTAAATTGACCCACCACTTCAAGGCTGTTGAGTTGACCGATGTTGACCATGAGGGATTTTCCAAACGAGAATTAATTAAAGAAATCTCCCCTAACCCCTCTTTTAAAAAGAGGGGAACTCTCCCCCTTTATCAAAGGGGGCTGGGGGGATTTCAAGGCTGAGCTATTTTAGCCGATTTTCCTCAAGCCAACCGCGCTTTCACCATATTGAGCATTTCTTGTGGGTCTTTTTGCAATACATCGTCACCAATCCGCCCTTCTTCGGCATTGCGACGGGCAACACTGAGGCGCGATAGCCAAAAGCGGGTTGCTGCCATTGCTAAAAACGTCGGTAATACTTCTTGCTCGTCATCCGTTAATGGCCGTACTTGCTGATAAGCCGCTAAAAATGCGTGATATAAGTCTGTATTGAGGCTGACATTTGGCCAGTCGCTGCAAAAATCGTTCACTGTAATGGCGATATCTAACAGCCAATAGTCTTTACCTGCTTCGGAAAAATCTAAAATCGCCGTTAATTTATCGCAGTCAAATAAGGTGTTATCTCTAAATAAATCGCCGTGAATTAAGCCTTTGGGCAAATCATCAAAGTCTTCAATGGTTTCTTCAAAATCATCTATGACCGTATCTAATAATAATTGCTCAATGGCCGTCATTTTAGCGCGGGCTTTTTTCGCTTCCGCTTGCCACCATTTTTGTCCGTGTGCATTAAGGCGTTTAAGCGGATATTTTTTTAACGCCAAATGTAGAGTCGCCAAAGCTTTACCCATCGCTGTACATTGCGCCATTGTCACAGGCTGCGGATGAGTACCGATGATACGCGGGGCAAGTTGTGCGGGTTTATCATTTAGCGTTAACAAGCTTTGGCCATTATTTGCGGTGAGCGGCGCGGCAACGGATACGCCTGCTTGTTGTAAATGCTGTAATAAAGGAGCTAAAAAGGCTGCTTCTTCAGCATTTAATTCTTCAAACAGCGTTAACACGAATTCACGGCCATCGGTGTTTTGCACAAAATAATTACTGTTTTCTATGCCGCTTTGAATAGGTTGGCAACTGACAATCTCTAAGTTGTATTGTTGGGCGAAACGTTGAATATCGATTAAAGATAATTGGGTATAAACGGACATATTATTCTCCTAAAACCCCAGTTTCACTCACTTCAAACCCTGCCACTTGCTCTCGCGGCAAACGTTTTTTCATTCGTTTTTCAATCAATTGAAAATGCGCGTATTCATCAGGACAAATTAAGGCAATCGCTTGCCCTTGCTGTCCCGCCCGTCCTGTACGACCAATACGGTGAATATAATCATTTGGCGAACGCGGTAAATCAAAATTGACCACATACGGCAATTGTTCAATATCAATACCGCGCGAGGCAACATCGGTAGCAATTAATACCCGAATCTGCCGTGCTTTAAAGTCGCGCAAGGCATTGTTACGCGCACTTTGGCTTAAATCACCATGAAATGCCGCTGCTTGAATGCCTGCTTTTTCTAACTTTAAAACCAAACGATTACAGGTGTTTTTCGCACTGGCAAACACCAACACTTGTTGCCAATCACCTGTTTCAATCAAATGAATCAATAAGGCATTTTTACGTTCGGCATCGACGGTATAAACGTGCTGTTCAATCAACGAGTCATCGCGCTTGGCAATATTAATTTCGACGGGATTTTTTAATAACTTAGCAATTAAAAAGCTTAACTCAGGAGGGAACGTCGCCGAAAACAACAGATTTTGCCGTTTTTTCGGTAATAACGCTAAAATCTGATTGAGCTCATCACTAAAACCTAAACCTAGCATTTTATCGGCTTCATCTAAGACTAGCGTTTCTAAAATATCAAACTTTATACCGTTATGCTGAACGATATCTAATAAACGGCCTGTGGTTGCCACAACAATATCCGCACCGCCACGCAACGCTAATAACTGCGGATTTAAGCCAACACCACCAAACACAGTACACACTTTTAATGCAGGTTGCTGATATTGGCCGTAAGCGGCAATCGCCTCACCAATTTGCACCGCTAACTCACGCGTCGGCGCAATAATTAAGGCTCGAACTTGATTACCCATTGACCGTGTGGCGGTATTGGGCGTAGTACTTAAACGCTGCAACAAAGGCAAGGCAAAGGCAGCAGTTTTACCCGAACCTGTCTCTGCCCCTGCCACCACATCTCGACCTTGCAATATCGCAGGAATAGCCGCCAATTGAATGGGTGTGGGTTGCTGATAACCTAAAGCATGAATAGCCGTTAATAACAAAGTTTGTAAACCTAAGTCATTAAATGTCGTCGTAGCTTCGGCTGCAAGGGTTTCGGGAGAGGTGCTTAAAGGTTCAGTCATTAAAAATTGGCCGATTAAAATGCAGATGATAAGTTCACAGTTTAACTTAATTGACGTGAAGCTGCCGTTTTTCTGCTATTTTACGCCGACTTTATATACCCCTTATTTTCGACAGGTACAGTGCATGGCTCTCAAGTCCACCATTTTTAAAGCCGAATTGCAAATTACAGACATGGACAGAAACTATTATCAAAATCATGCGCTGACCATTGCTCAACACCCCTCCGAAACCAATGAACGGATGATGGTGCGGGTCTTGGCTTTTGCCATTTATGCCAGTGAATCCCTGCAATTCACTAAAGGGCTAAGTGCCGATGATGAACCTGATATTTGGCAAAAAAACCTGCGCGACGAAATCGAACTATGGATTGACTTAGGCCAACCCGACGAAAAACGCATTCGTAAAGCTTGTGGTCGTGCTCAACAAGTAGTGTTGTTTACGTATGGTGGTAGCAGTGCGGATATTTGGTGGAAAAAAATCAGCGATAAACTCACCCGTTTTGATAACTTAACGGTGATTAGCATTGCCCAAGCAGAAACTGAGCTATTTGCCAATATGGTTGAGCGAACAATGCAGCTCCAATGCACCATCGAACAAGGACAAATTTGGTTGTCGATGGATGATAAAAGCGCGGAGATTAATCCTGTGTTTTGGCAACGGGCGGGTTAAGACAACATTTAATGATTAGCGCGAAACCCATCGCTGTCAAACACACCAACGATGGGCTTCTTACCAAAACTCATACGAGTTATTTTACATTTTGCTCAAATCAGTTTTGGTTTTAATAATCCAAAGCTGCGTAGCGCGCTCTTCAACCTTCCCTTTCACCAACTGATAACCAACGACTTTATTGGCTTCGGCAGGTGTCATCACGACATTGTTATCTACCGTTAACGCCGTAGGGTCAGTTTCGGTGGTATTGCTTAACTTCACACCCAAGCCAAAATCATTATCGTTAATAATGGCAATGGTTTTACTGTCAATTAACGCCAAGCCTTCGGCTTTTTCGGCTAACCAACCATAATCTTTCAGGTCAAACAAACGCTTTTTGCTGCCGAGGACAATTTGAGCATTGGTTAAATCGCTCAATTTAGTCACATACTCCAACTCTTTAGCGTCCACTTTTTTCGCGCTTAAGTCAGTGGCGTTGGCTAAATCCAGCAAATAAACATAATTGTGAATTTTACCATCAGCAAACTCGCCTTGTTCAATCACTAAAAACTGGGTGTTATTTAAGGCGACGATATCGCCCAATTTTGCTTTGTTATTTTTAGGCTTGCTGACATCGGTAGCGTAATCAGCGGCCACAATCGGATAACCAAACATTTTGGTTGCGCCTGTGGTCGGATTTAACTCAACAATACGGGTAAATAATGCTTTGGCTTTTGTTTTACCGTCCACATCTAGCGTACTTTGAATCAGCGCGTAAACATTACCGTTCGGCGTAATCGTCAACCCTTCGCAACCACGATTCGCTTGACGTTGCGCTAAAATCGCAGGCAACTCGATGCTAGGACTGTATTTTTTCAGAATTTTACCGTTAGTATCCATTTTGACGATAAATGGGCCATATTCATCACACGTCCACAAATTGCCTGCGCTATCTTTAGCAATGGCTTCGCTATCTAAGCCATTGATATCCGTAGTGATCGGCACGAGTTTTTCGTTTAAGGGCGTTTCACCACTGCTACCTATTGTACCGTTAGGAATAGGCAAACCCGAAATATTGACACCGTTATTATTCAGTGGTTTTAAACTAGTGATTTCTGCTTTATCGGTGATGCTGATTTTAGCCAATGTTGGGGTAAAATGGGGTGCAGGAAAGGTTTTGGTCGCCACGGCTGTTGCGTCGCCATTTTTATACTTGGGTGAGTCACCATTAGGACCACGGTCAGTAATGGCATAAAATGTTAAGGCATCGCCTTCTTTACCGTTAAAATATAAGCCCGAACCCACGGCCAATAAAAAGCCTTGGGGAAACTGAGCTTTGATGGTGCTGTCCACACCTTTGTAGTCCACATAACGGTTAGGCACAATAAAACGCTGAATGCTACTAATCAGCGCATCGTTAATCGTTTGTGTGACATGACCCTTGGTATTGGCTTCTGTTTGCAATAGATGGTCAAGCGCAATTTTATCGTCAATCATCGCTACGGTTAATCCCTTGCCTTGTAATTCAGTCACCAGCGCAGTCAGAGTGGCACTGTTAAAGTTTGCGGCATCAAACTCACCCTCTGTTAGCGTTTTATTTTTTAAGGCTTCTAGCAGAGCTGGGCTAAGTTGAATGCCATTATGAGCATCGGCATCACTATCCAACGACTGCAATAATACCGCACGATTGATGCTACGCTGACTGAGTTTACCGTTATTGTCCATGCCTTTGTTTAATTGTTTTAACAGTAATTTGTTAGCGCCTTGGCTATCCCCTAAAACGATGCCTCCGATGCTAAATACGACACTTTCGCCTGCCACATAATTAAACTCGCCTTGTGCGTTGGTGACACCTTGTTGAGTAGCGGTTTTATAATGAATACCTGCCACCGCTGAGTCTAATAACACACCAGTTTGAATAGTAGGGGCGGCAACGCTGTCATGGTCGTTATTGTTACAGGCGGCAAGTGCACTACAAATAAGAATCGCTAATACGCTTTTTTTATACATGAGATAAGCCCCTAAACAGCTATGAAAAGTTAGCGGTAAGGTAGGCGTGGTTTATCGACAAAAAAATGACAGATATGTGACGGTTTGGTGAATAGTGTCAACAAAACCATGCTTATTCAGACACATATAACGGGGCAATTGTCTTAAACTATAAGAGCCAAGCGTTTTCTTGGCTAATCTTGATCTCTCAACTTGTAATCTTTGGCATTAATACCATGACTAATATCGAAGAAAATAAATTAAATCCTTTCACAGCCAGCACCTTAGACGAAGTTGCTGGATGCCTTCAGTTTATTGATGCAACTAAACAACCAGAGGATATTGAAGCGATTATTCGTCAAAAGCTGCGGGAAGAATTAAAGTCGGCCGATCAATAGATTTAATACTCAGGCTATTGTTTGGGTGTAAACTCTTTTTCGATTAACATAGCTAAAAAGCGTTATAACAAGGACGGGTATGAAAAATTCAAGTATCTTCTCATGGGTATTTTTGACATTTGCTTTGTTGTCTAGCGGGCTTAGTCACTCTGAGAGTTCTTCGAATCAAGCGCCATTAACACAATGGATAAACGGCTCATGGGTCAATATTCGTTTAGCCCCCGCTCCTGATGCTCCTGTATTAACTCGTCTTATCGTAAATACCCCAGTCACACTCATCGCAAAAGTAGCAAACAGTAAATTTTGTGAAATCACTTGGCAAGCATCAGAAACACATGGCTTTATTTCGTGCAATTTATTAGGCAGTGAGCCTTTAAAAATAAAAGAGATCGGTGTTGAGTTTTTTGATGATGAAAAGCTAAATCCACATTATTCACCAACACGCGCTTTTTGGCTTGAACCCAGCTTTATACGTCTACAAGCCGCAGGACAGCATTTTTGGAAAACAATGCTAACCCCCGAACAAAAAGCCTTAGAAACAGTACAAGAAAATGGAAACAGAGACTTTAAATGGGAAAATCGCCCAACTCTTCGGCGCTTTCCTATCCCTGAATTTGAAGCGATGAAAGACTTGCTTAAAAACGGCATTATTGCGTCAACACCACAAGACAGACAACCGCCTGCTATGTGGAAAGACCTAAAAAAAGTTATTCATGCCAAAAAACTAGACTTAAACAAAGCATCTTCTGCTATTCGTCAATTAAATCCCTTCTTTCCAGACTCGCTCAGTACTATCTTTATGCTACAACAAATTGAACTTCCTGCTATTAGCACGTCCTATTTTAAAAATATAAATGATATTGGACGACCCTCTGCTGGAACAGAGGAAATCAGTGCACAATTTAAAATCCCCTATGCCATCAAAATTATAAATGGAGCAAGCTGGCAAAATGCTCATTACAATGGTATCTATTTATTTGGATCATGGGACATGGGCGAAGCAGATTTTTTCTTAAAGGAGTCAATCTATGTTCATACACTCAGTAAAAAAAGCCTAATTAAAAGTGAAGTCAGTCATGTTCCTAATGGCTTTAGAATTGATAACGAAGAGGGTGAGAATTGTCATGAAGGCTTTCAACTTAACACACCCATCACTACTTCTATCGTCCAAAACTTGAGTAGCTCCCAAAATAATGAATCTTTATTTTTCTTTTATACAAAGACTCCACTGCCCATCACAAAAAGCAAAGTTATAAAAGGCTCTTGGCATCCTCTAAAAACAGATGAAGCTGCAAAATGGGGACAACCACATGAAGTTTTTACTCACGGCCTAGAAACTCTTTTTGATATCAATGACGATGGCATACCAGACTTTGCATTATGGGAAGGTAAACGCAGTACTTTCGAAGCTAACAAACCAGAGTTAAACCTTAGAATGATTTTTACTAATGCAGGCGGTCAATGGTATTTACTAGATATTGATGACTTAATTTATATGTGTACCTGCTAACCCCAAGCCCACCCCACAGGCGAACAATCACCCAGACTACGCTATAATCCCCCACAATCACTCGCTTTTTGTGGAACGCCTTCATGTCGCGCAAACCCCTCGTCTTGGTAGATGGCTCGTTTTATATCTATCGCTCATTTTTTGCCTTACCGCCGTTATCCACCAAAGACGGTCAACCGACAGGCGCAATTAAAGGCGCATTAAACGCCCTTAATAAATTACTCAAACAATATCAACCCACGCACGCAGCCGTTATTTTTGACGCAGGTGGCGCAACGTTTAGACATGAGCTATCCGCCGATTACAAAGCCCATCGTCCACCGACACCTGACGACCTCAAAGCCCAATTTGCCCCCTTACAAGACATTGTTCGCGGCTTGGGTTTACCCGTTATTTTAGAACGCGGTATTGAAGGTGATGATATTCTTGGCACTTTAGCGGTAGAAGCGGCTAATCACGGTTGGGATGTCATTATCTCGACAGGTGATAAAGACATGACGCAATTGGTTAACGACCGTATTACCATCGTCAATCCGTTTATGGATACCATTTTAGATGACGCAGGTGTCGAAGCTAAATTCGGCGTTAAACCGTCACAAATTATTGATTATTTAGCGTTAGTCGGTGATGCCTCAGACGGCATTGCAGGTGTGCAAGGTGTAGGGCCAAAAACGGCGGTGAAATGGTTGCAACAATATGGCACTATCGCCAATCTGATTGCCAATGCCGACAAAATTACAGGCAAAGTTGGCGAAACCTTTAGAAACAGCTTGCCGCAAGTGGCACTCAGCCAACAACTCGCCACCATTGATTGCCAATTAGCGTTAAAAGTTCATCCTGATGCCTTAATTCGTCAGCCCGCCGATAAAGCGACATTATCCGAACTATATCAACGCCTAGAATTTAATGGATTATTAGCCTCAATTGATGCCTCTGCCCTGCCTGTGGTTGAAGCCGACGAAGCACCCACACCACCACCCATCGCCACTAAATATCACACCGTTACTACCGAAGCGGCGTGGCAACAACTATTAGAGCGCATGACCGAAGCACGCGCCTTTGCCTTTGATACCGAAACCACCAGCTTGAATTATAAAGAAGCCAAAATCGTGGGCTTTTCGGTGTGTATCGTCGTTGGTGAAGCCTATTACGTGCCCTTAGCGCATAATTATTTAGGCGCACCTGAGCAACTAGACCGCATCAAAACTTTAGCCGAACTCAAACCCTTATTAGAAAACCCGCATATTGGTAAAATCGGCCAACATCTTAAATACGACACTCATGTTTTAGCTAATCATGGTATTGATTTACAAGGCATTGTCTTTGATACCATGCTCGCTTCTTATGTCTTAGATTCAACCGCCACTCGTCATAATATGGATGATTTAGCCAAATATTATCTCAATTATCAAACCACGACCTTTGAAGACTTAGCAGGCAAAGGCGTTAAACAACTGTGTTTTGATGAAATTGACATTGAAGCAGCCAGTCATTACGCCTGTGAAGATGCCGATATTACGCTGCGTTTAAAAGAAGTGTTTATGCCGATGTTATTGGCACAACCTGCGTTACATCATTTATTTCATGATTTAGAAATGCCCGTTGCCCCAATTTTGCAACAGATGGAAGCGCGCGGTATTTTGCTCGATTTTAACCAATTGCAAAAACTCAGTCAGAATATGGGCGAGCGTTTGCTAGTATTAGAAAAACAAGCCCATGACATTGCAGGGCAAGCCTTTAATTTAGCGTCGCCGAAACAATTAGGTGAAGTTTTATTTGAAAAACTGGCGATTGCTGGCGGCAAAAAAACGGCTTCGGGTCAATACGGTACAGGCGAAGCCGTCTTGGAACAGATAGATCATCCTTTAGCGACACTACTGTTAGAACATCGGGCGTTAAGTAAACTTAAAGGCACGTATACCGACAAGTTACCGCAGCTTGCCGACCCACTCAGTAAACGGGTACACACCTCTTATCATCAAGCGGTTGCTGCAACAGGGCGTTTATCGTCCTCCGATCCGAATCTGCAAAATATTCCTATTCGTAGTGCTGAAGGTCGGCAAATTCGCCAAGCATTTATTGCGGCTGACGGTTATCAATTAGTAGCTGCCGATTACTCACAAATTGAATTACGGTTGATGGCGCATTTATCGCAAGATGAGCGTTTATTAGAAGCATTTAAACAAGGTGAAGATATTCATAAAGCCACCGCCGCCGAAGTCTTTGGTATTCCCTTAGCCGAAGTCACTCACGACCAACGCCGTAACGCCAAAGCCATTAATTTCGGCCTGTTATATGGTATGTCGGCTTTTGGTTTAGCCAAGCAAATCAATGCTTCACGCAGCGAAGCACAAACGTACATCGACTTATATTTTAGCCGTTATACAGGCGTAAAACGCTATATGGAACAAACACGCCATGTTGCGGGTGATAACGGTTTTGTCGAAACGTTATATGGCCGTAAACTACCTGTGCGTGAGATTCACTCGAAAAACCCGACCTTACGCCAAGCCGCTGAACGAGCTGCGATTAATGCACCGTTACAAGGTTCTGCTGCGGACATTATCAAACGAGCGATGATTGCTGTTGATGCTGAACTAAAACATCAAGGTTTTGATGCCTATTTATTATTACAAGTGCATGATGAATTGGTATTGGAAGTTCGCGCCGAACAAGTGCCTGCGGTCACGGAAATGTTGAAAGTTGCGATGAGTGGCGTTGCTGAATTGTCCGTGCCGTTATTGGTTGAGGTAGGTGTGGGGATGAATTGGGATGAGGCGCATTAATCGTCTTCATCATTAGTCGTAGCCCGTGTGGAACACGGGTTACAAAGAAGAAGCACTTGCACTCCTAGCATTTATAAACGAATATAAATTCGCATTTACTGCTATGGGATACCAAGTGGGTGAAAATAATCTGTCAACAAGCCAACGCTCATCATCCAATGATTCTTTATTGGGATAACAGCCCATGCTAGTAGCCACCGCCTATCTACGACTGTTACTTCGTGCTTTAGCCTTAGACGAACAACAAGTGCAAAGCTTGCTTGAAGACAGTGGCATCAATCACCACGATTTATTTCAATTGAATGGCTATTTGCCATTAGACCAACATGTCACCTTACTCAGTAAAACCTTATCCTTAAGTAATAACCCTGCTTTTGGTTTGTATATTGGTAGTCAGCTTCAAATTGCCACGCATGGCGCGATTGGCGTGGCGGCTTATACCAGTAGTACTTTAGGCGAGGCGATTTCGACCATTGCTCGTTATTACAGTATTCGGGGTCAATTTATTGATATTCAGCTTGAGAGCACTGCCGACGACATTATTATCAAGCTATTGTTACGCACCGAATGTAATGACGTAGGGATGTTTTTATTAGAGGCTTTTCTTGCCAGCGCACAAACAGCCATAGAATTTATAACAGGCATGCCTATACAGCAGGCGCGTTTACAGTTGGCTTATGCCCCACCTGCCCATGCCGAACAGTATTACCATTACTTTCATATGCCTGTTGAGTTTAACCAAGCACAAACCGCAGTGATTTTACCGATTCAATTACTGTGTTTACCGTCATTATTTGCCGACCCCGTTGCTAAATTGCAAGCAGAACAACAGTGCGAACAGCAGTTTCGAGACTTGCAATATCAACCGTCGATTGCTGCGCAAGTGACGGCATTATTACGCACTCATACTGGTCGATTATGGACATTGCCCGAAGTAGCAAACGCCTTACATTTGTCTGAGCGTACCTTGATGCGCCGTTTAAAAGATGAAGGTTTACGTTATCAAACTTTGCATGATGCCGAGCTACATCGACAAACGGAGATTTATCTTAATGATAAACGTCACACTTCGGAGTCGTTGGCGGCGGCATTGGGCTATAGCGATACGTCGGGGTTTAGACGGGCTTTTCAACGGTGGTTTGGGATGTCGTTGGGGGAGTATTTACGGCGAGAGTCCTAACTTTAGTTGAATAGTCACGTAGAGTGCGCATTGGACACAACCATTTTAAAATGATGATGCGTGATACACACCCAAAAACACCCCACTTTCCTGCCTAGAGCCTGTCTTCAACCTAATCGGTAGGCGATTTCTAGCTCTTTTTGATACCCCTGCGTTATACCCGCGTTTATGTCTGCTTTCGTACAGACGATACCTTTGTTTTCAATCACTCTGAGTGTTCACGGCGCAGGCTGTTGTACTACTGACGCTGAACATTGATAAATAATAAGGGTGATCATATGAACGAAACTCAAGAAAACAGTTCAAACCTATCAAGTGTCACATGGGCTGCCATTTTGGCGGGTGCGGCGGCGGCGGCGGCATTATCGCTGATTTTGATTATTCTAGGCTTCGGTTTGGGTTTTTCCGCCATTTCACCGTGGGCTAACGACGGTCTTAGTGCTCAGGCACTCGGTATTTCTACTATTCTATGGTTAGTTTTTACCCAGATTATCGCTTCGGCGATGGGTGGCTATTTGGCTGGCCGCCTGCGGGTTAAATGGGTCAATGTCCATACAGATGAAGTCTATTTCCGCGATACCGCTCATGGATTTTTAACGTGGGCAGTCGCCTCATTGTTAGTGGTGGCACTGGTCAGTGTTGCTGCTAGTACCATTGTCGGCGGTTTATTCCAAGCGGGTGCTACCGTAGCGGCTGGAGTAACCAATGCGGCCACTGTTGCTGTAGGCAACAATTCGGACAAAGACCGCCATGACTCGGTAGATAGCCCGATGACGTATTTTGTTGACTCACTGTTCCGTTCGGCTCAACCAGCGCCTGAAGTCAATGACAGTAATGCCCGTGCTGAAGCAGCGCGCATTTTTGCCAATGATTTACGGACTGGGCAGTTAAGTAGCGAGAATCGGCAGTATTTGGGGCAGATGCTAGCACGGCGTAACGGCATCACGCAGGCTGAAGCGGAAGCTCGGGTTAGCGATGTCTATAACCGAACCAGTAAGACGCTTAAAGATACCGAAATCAGTGCTAGGGAAACTGCCGATAAGGCGCGTAAGGCCGCAGCCTATTCCGCTTTATGGATGTTTGTCGCCTTATTGGCTGGTGCTTTTACCGCAAGCTGGGCGGCCACTTTTGGTGGTAAACAACGTGACGGCTTGGCTTAATTTTTTACTGAGGTGATTATCATGCGTTCAATTTTATTATTTATGCTCGGTATTCCTATCCCGATCATCATTCTGATTGCTTTGTTTATGCACTAATACAGAGCCTAACTATAGCTGGCAACAGCTATGGCGTTAACAAGGCAGCGCGGGACTAAACTCCGCGCTCGTTCAGTAAAGTGAATACCCTCACTGTCAACGCAAAATGGGTAGAGCTATTAAACCCATTGTTACTCTGCCTTTCAGGAATTGACAGCATTATCCCACCAACTGGCAGCGTTAATCCTTTCATAAACACACCCACTACATAATAGTAAAACTCCCCAGAATGATGTCGCCAAAGCAAAACTCGACTGCTATTTGTTAATCGACACCCAAACCCTCAAACGTAAAAAGAAAACAACTGAAAATAATGCCAAAGGTTTCAGTAAATTATTAGCTTGGCTGCAACGACAATGTCTGTAACCGCACATACGACTCTTTGGTTTAAGTTTACCCTCATGTCATCTGACCGCCATTTCTACTCATACAAACTGTGTTTTTAAATGGATAATCCTCCCGCCATTGTCAGTACAGCTCACGCCTTTAGCAAAGCTGTTGGTTAAAATTACTTTGCGAGAATGGCATGGCAGTAGCCCACATCAACGGCATCGGTACAGCAGTACCTGAGCACGATATTCATCATCCCATTAATGCGGTGATGCGCAACATGATCCCTGACCAGCGCACACGTCAAGTATTCGACCGCATGGCGGAACGTTCAGGTATTGGACATCGTTATTCTTTTATGCATGCAGACGAAATCGTCAATGAACAAGATATAGATGCAAGTGGCTTCTATCCGCGTGGTAATTTCCCCAGTACCCGTGCACGTATGGAACTTTACGAAATAGAAGCACTACGTTTGGCAACACGTGCCGTGGCAGCACTGCAACTTGAAGTCCCAATGGCTATGCTAGAAAGTATTACGCACTTGGTGGTCGTATCGTGTACTGGCTTTACCGCACCAGGCTTAGATCTACAACTAGTGACGGCTCTCGGTCTTCGACCTGATGTTCAACGGACGCTGATTGGCTTTATGGGTTGTTCTGCGGCTGTACCCGCTCTCCGTGTTGCTTACCAAGCGGTTCATGCCAATCCAGCTGCGCGTGTTTTAGTCGTTAATTTAGAGTTGTGCTCACTGCATCTACAAGAAACCCCAGACTTAAATTGCCTATTATCGCTGATGTTGTTTGGTGATGGTGCCAGTGCGGCATTAGTGACAGCGCAGCCGACGGGCATCGCCATGCTGGATTTCTTAGCGATCATCATTCCCGACAGCAACGACCTCATTACGTGGCATATTGGTGACCAAGGTTTCAATATGCACCTTTCTGGTCAAGTTCCGCAGCGGATTAATCAAACCCTGCGTGAGGATATGAAACGAGCGGGAGCCAATAGAATATTGCGCGGACAGCAGGTTAAAGACTTTGACTTATGGGCGATACACCCTGGCGGTCGCTCAGTACTGGATGCTGTGCAAAATGGACTAGGGCTTAGTACTAATGACCTTAGTAGCTCTCGCCGCATACTGAATAACTTTGGCAATATGTCCTCGGCAACCGTCATGTTTGTATTGCAGGACTTCCTGCATCAACAGCAACACGAAGCACGTGGTTTGGCAATGGCTTTTGGCCCAGGTATGGTCGCAGAAACGTTTCGCTTTCAGATGGCAAGCTAATCATGAAATTGCTCAAAGAGCGCAGTACTCTGCCCGAGTTAATGGATAATGATGATATTAGCAACACCGATTACAACCAATGCTTAAACGATCTAGCCGCCGTCAATCGTGTTACTCGAACTCATCAAGCGACATTGCACTGGCTGGAGCAAGCGATACGCTGTTTACCTGCGGGTACAGCCATCACCATACTGGATGTTGCCTGTGGACAAGGTGATTTATTGCGGATGATTCATCGCTTTGCCGCTCAACGTGGTTTTAAGGTGACGCTGCAAGGCATCGACATGAATCCGAACAGCGCGATAGCCGCTCGGCAGGCCACCCCGTCGGAGATGAATATCGACTATTGCACAGGCAATGTCTTCACGTTTATACCTGCAACGCCTCCAGACTTTATCGTCAGCTCGCAGTTCACTCATCACCTCACGGATAGTCAGATTGTGAGTTTTCTGCAATGGATGGAACAGTATGCGCGCCGCGGTTGGTTTATTGCTGATCTACAGCGTCATCCACTGGCCTATTATGGCTATTCACTTTTAGCGGGCTTGGCTCGCTGGCATCCTATTGTTCGCCATGACGGAGCAGTCTCTGTTGCTCGTAGTTTTCGTCGTGCAGACTGGCAGGCTTTATTAGCACAAGCAGGTATTTTGGCGAATATAAGCTGGCATATACCGTTTCGTCTGTGTGTAGGACGATTAAAATGACGGCCATGCACAACAATTTTTTGCCAAAATATCTGCCCACGACAGCCGAAGTGGTGGTCGTGGGTGGTGGCTTGGCAGGGGCTAGCGCGGCTTGTGTATTGGCAAAGGCTGGTCGTGAGGTGTTGATATTAGAGCGTGAAGCTTCTGCCACGCACAAAATCTGCGGCGAATTTCTGAGTACAGAAACCCAAGGCTATCTCCGACGACTTGGGCTAGATTTAGAGGCACTCGGTGGTCACACCACCTCCCGCCTGCGTCTCGTCTGCCAGAAAAAAGTTGTCGAAACCACCCTGCCGTTTAATGGCTTAGGTCTTTCGCGTTATCGTTTGGATGAAGCACTACTGAATCATGCTCGCCAGTGTGGCGCGCTACTTTGGCGTGGCCAACGTGCCAGTATTACCAACATCACCGACGCTATTGACCTCAACTTTCATAGCATAGGCACCGTACGAACCAACACCTTATTTCTAGCCACAGGCAAGCATGATCTGCGTGAGTTACGACGTAATCCCGATAGCCCTCCCGAAGACCTCGTTGGCTTTAAGATGTATTTCGACGTTGATAATGCGCAGCGTCAGGCACTCGCCAATCATGTTGAGTTGGTTTTATTCGCGCATGGTTATGCAGGCCTGCAACGGGTAGAGGATGGCCGAATCAACCTCTGTCTATTGGCAGAACGTAACTGGCTAAAAGCCTGTGGTGGTACATGGGCAGGTTTACTAGAAGAACTGTTGCGTATCTGCCCACACTTGCAGCGACGCTTATCTAATGCCATCCCTCTGCTAGCACAGCCCCTATCTATTTATCGCGTACCCTATGGTTTTGTCTATAACCCACCTACTGATGATGCGGACAATATTTATCGCATAGGCGATCAAGTTGGGGTGATTTCTTCGTTTACAGGCGATGGTATGGGTATCGCTCTTCATAGTGGGGTATTGGCTGCCAACCAATATCTCGCGGGCTTAGACGCGGGTAGTTATCATCATCAAATTCGTCAGGATATTGCCAGCCAAATCTGGCGCGCGGGTCTCCTCTATCGTGCTAGCCGTTGGCTGCCAAGCCAGCGTTTACTGATGGGTTGGGCAGGTTTGATGCCTCGTAGTCTGAGGCTCGCCGCCAGCCTGACGCGAATACCTTCTTCTGCCGTGACGCAGGCCATGCGGCTAATGTCTTAAGGGGAAAATAATGAAACGCTATCACGCTGACGCTCTCGACCAGCGTAGCCCCGCACTCATCGCCACGCTTTTGCCTGTGATGGAAATCATCAACACTCACTATTTACGCTTAAAAACTGAGGGACTGGAGCATCTGCCCAAAGGCCCCGTACTCTTTGTAGCCAATCATAATGGCGGTATTTTTGGCCCTGATTTACTGTGTACCCTGCCCGTCTTATGGCGCGCCCTTGGCTCGGATAATCCTTTATTTGCCTTAACCCATGATTTTGCGATGCGCCAATTTACGCCGCTAGGTCGGCTACTACAACAGATTGGAGCTGTCTCTGCGTGTCGCGCTAATGCCAATCGTATCCTTGCGGCAGGCGGTCAAGTGCTGGTTTATCCTGGGGGTGATTTGGAAGCCTACCGTCATTCTCGTCGCCGCAACGAAATCGTCATTTTACCGCGCACAGGCTTTATTGACGTGGCTCGCGCCAATGGAGTGCCGATTGTGCCTGTCGTGGTACAGGGCGCACACCGTAGTGCTTATATTTTCACCGAAGGCAAAGCGATTGCTCAGTTTTTGTGCCTAAGGCATTGGGCTCGACTTGAGCGTTTTCCTATCGCCATTGCCCTACCTTGGGGAGTTGCACTGGGGCCATGGCTGCCTTATCTGCCACTCCCATTCCCGCTACGCTTGCGTATTTTGCCGCCCGTGCATATTGCCCCTGATGCCGACTCGCTACAGGCTGCTCGGCAAGTACAAATGCTAATGCAGCAGGCTCTCGACGAGATGGCAGCATTGTGAACGCACCTGCGGAAATCTGCTTTGCTCCGTTGCCAGATGGCGGTTATATTGCTTACAAACTCTTGGGGCAACAGAACGTAGGGCTGCCTATTTTGCTCAATCGGCCCTTAGGCGGCTCCATGACGTTGTGGGGCAGTTTTGCTCAACAGTTATCGCTATTACATCCCGTTATCATGTTTGATTCGCGTGGTGTTGGCCGCTCCAGTGACGTACCTCTACGCCATTCGACACGCGCTATGGCCGCCGATGCCTTATATCTACTGGATTATTTACAGATTGAACGGGCGCATATTTTTGGTTTGTCGTTAGGGGGGATGGTTGCCACTTGGTTGGCTATTGATGCACCCGCCCGCACAGGCTGCCTTATTTTAGCCTCGACCTTGCCAGGGCCAGACGCTATTTCTTGGCGGACATTAACGAGGGTATTATCATTTACTCACTGCTTGAGCAAAGCTAAGGTCGCATTTGAAGTCTGTCTTGTTCACCAAGTTCTATCATCCGAGTTCATCGCCGCCCATCCTGAACGTGTACGAAACATTGAGCGAGAGGTGCGTGAAATACCCTCGACGCGCCGCAATTTGTTTCTGCTGATGTCTATGGCCTTGCGACACTCATTAGAGAAACCATTGATTCAAATTACACATCCAACACTGCTGTTATTTGGTGAATACGACAAGTTGGCAGGCCGTGCCGCTCGGCTGGACTTGAGCGAACATTTGCCTAATGCCATCATGGAAATTATGCCAAAAGCAGGACACGATCTTTCACTTGAACAGCCATTAGCACTGGCATCACGAATTAACACTTTTCTGGCGAATTCGGCAAAATCAGCATGACGCCCCGCCATTTAAGCCAACAAACTCACCTCGAAATAAATCCATATCAGGGTCAAAGCTAATCACGGCAATATGACCGTTAATCGTCATTTGATTGTTCATCATCAGTTTGCTCCTTCATCAATTCAGGGGAGATGTCATTGCTTTCTAACCAACGGCGAATACTTGCTACTACACCTTTGTCAGTGTTTGGCGATGGATGCGGACGATTGGCAGCATTATCCCACCAACTGGCAGCGTTAACCCTTTCGTAAACATCCCTACTGCGCAATAGTCAAACTCCCCAGTTATCTATCGCGTGTGTCTTGCTATGAACCAGACCCCAACCTTCACCACCACGGATGACGACCCAGAATTATTAAAACGTCTGCACATCAAGCCCAAGATTTCGTGGCCTGTCGTTGCTATTTTGGCCGTCACCTTACCGTTGGCGTTATTTTTAATTGTTGCTGTGACCTGCGAATGGATTAATCCCGTCTTAGCCGCAATCCCTGGTGCAATTATTGGCTATTATCTGTTTACGCCTATCCATGAAGCGGTGCATCGTTCGGCATCTAACGACGAGAAAATTAACGATTTATTAGCGATGTTAACCATTAACTTATTATTGCCCTATATTTCGCCTAAAGCCTTACGCTGGGGACACATGCAACATCACCGCTTTACCAATGAAGTCGGTAAAGACCCCGATGCCTCGCTGACACATCGTTGGTATAGTTATTTTCTATGGCCTTTTTTTGAATTGTCGTATTTGCCTGCTTATTTTCGTGTTGCTAAACAACGCCCCAAAAGTGAAGTACGGCAAATCATCTTACAACTGCCCTTAGGCGTAGCGGCATTAGCGATATTGTTTTGGTTTTGCGGTTGGCAGTTATTTGTTTTTTGGTTTTTGGCATCTCGTATGGGTTTGGCATTGATTGTGCTGGTGTTTGTTTATTTACCGCATCATCCGCATACCATTTTGCAAAAAGATGATTTTTATGGTGCGACGATGTTGCGTGACGGTTGGGAATGGTTATTGACACCGTTAATGATGGGTCAAAACTGGCATTTAGTGCATCATTTGTATCCGACGATTCCGTTTTATCGGTTGAAAAAAGCATGGTATGCGCGGGAAGCATTTCATGAGTCAAACAATCCCGCGCGGGTAGATGCGTTTAGTTTACAGGCGAAAGAGCCGCGTTAAGTATCTAAAAAAGTTTCGCCGTTATGGTAACTCTGAGCCTGTCGAAGAATCGAATCACCCTTCGACAAGCTCAGGGCGAGCGGTTGGATTTTATTCGTCCCTATTCACTCACCACGCAACAAACTTTTAGGCGCACTTTCTTTTACTCGTTGCTCAGTCATATTCCACAATAATTGTTGAGCTTCCGTTTGCTCATCGAGCCAACCCAAACGTATTCGACGGACTAACTCGCGCTGTAATAATACTAAATCACCCTCTTGTTGCAGCAAGGCCACCAAGGCTTGACGCTCGGCTTGTTGCGGCGCATCACCGTACTGTAATTGTCGTTCGGCTATGCTCATGGCGTTGGCAATCATTAACGCGCTGTAATGTTGCTCTTTTGGCAATAAAGGCAATAACTGTTCGCGCAGTACTGTCCGCGCAATCGCTAATAAAGCTCGACCATCAGGTTGTTCACGCATGATTTAACGTCATCCTTAAAATTTCTAGTTCTAATTCTGGAACAATATGCGCCGTTAACGCTAACTCTAATGATGGCTCTTGTCCTGACACATGGCGTTCACCCTGCTGAATGGCAATAATCGCCCAACGGACGTGAGCATTGACCTCCCAGTAGTAAACGTTTTGCCACTCTAATGGTTGACCATAAATACGTTCATAACCGCGATATAACGCTGCCCGAGAACCAATACCGCCCGCCTCGTTGTTAAACTGGCCAAAGCGCCAACAACGCGCGCAAAACCAACCAATATCTTCCAAACGGTCTGACCACGCGGCAAACTCCCAATCTAATACCGCCGTTAGACCATGCTCATCTAACATGTAATTTCCTGTACGCCAGTCACGGTGCGCCAATACTAATTCTGTTGTCTGTGGCGCATAACGTTCTAGCCAACGGATTCCCCATTCTAAAGCAGGGAATGGCGTATGATGTTGGTCTAAAAACTGGCGGAAGCTTTGTATGCCTTGTAGTGCAGGCGACAATTGAGGCATAGGCAAAAAAGCTAAACGCTCATGAGGTGGTTGAATACGATGCAGCCGTGCCATTTCCTCGCCCATACGCTCGGTCAATAATTCACGGTCGCCACCTAAGCCCAAGTCTTTAACTATACGATGCCCTGCCGCGATACCATTGGCTTTACGCATGATAAAAAAATCACGGCCAAAGACGCTTTTCTCTCCTAACCATAAAGGCTCGGGTACAGTGACACCCACCGCAAAAGCTGCTTGTAATAAAGCAAATTCTTGAGCTCGTGAATGAGAAGAGGAAACGGCTGATGCCGCATCCGAGCGTAAAACTACTGCCAAATGACCTGCGTAATTTCCGCCTGTCACCTCTAACTCCAGTAGCCAATTTTCTTGAATTGCGCCACCTGTGAGTAACTTTACCGTTTGCAGTTGCACATCTTGCGCCTCTGCAACACGGCGGATAAATTCAACAATGGCTTGCTGTTGCGGTAAAGGCATAGTCACTGATATGGCCGACATAAAGGTCATACTCCCCAACGAAAGAAGTCCTGACCTTCACTTAAATAGGCACGCGATAACACCATTTTATGAATTTCGCTAGCGCCATCAACCAAACGCGCTTGACGGGCATAACGATAAATCCATTCGACAATCGTGTCTTTGGAATAACCGCGCGCACCCAATAATTGAATTGCGGTATCGGCTGCTTTATGTAATGTATCGGCAGCATGAATTTTGGCGATGGAAATATCGCTACGGGCAAAATCGCCTTGATCTAACTTCCATGCCGCTTGCATGGTTAACAGTCGGCCAATTTGAATATCTTTGGCGACATCACCCAACATCCATTGCACGCCTTCATGTGCCGCTAATGTTTGGCCGAAGCTCATTCGATGGGCGACATAGGCCGAAGCTTCTTCTAAACAGCGTTTGCTTAATCCTAACCAACGCATACAGTGTGTTAATCGTGCTGTGCCTAAACGGATTTGCGTGACTTTCAAACCATCACCGACACCGAGCAAACGGTTTTCATCAGGAATTTCTAGACCTTCAAAAACTAACTCACAATGGCCGCCATGCTCTTCTGGCCCCATGATGGGAATACGACGCTCAATACGCCAACCTGTTTGCTTGGCATCAAACAAAAACGCGGTTAAGCCTTTACGCTCGTCGTCGCTGGTACGGGCTAACAAAATAAAATGCTGCGCGCCTTCTGCGCCTGTAATAAACCATTTGCGACCGTTGATAATCCACTTATTGCCTTGTTTGGTCGCGGTGGTATAGGTCAACGAAGGGTCAGAGCCACAGCCTTGCGGTTCGGTCATGGCAAACGCAGAGCGAACTGTACCGTCGATAATCGGTTGTAACCAGCGTTGCTTGAGTTCTTCGGTGGCTAAAATTTTATTTAAGACGATCATATTACCATCATCGGGTGGTGCCGCATTAAACATCACAGGGCCAAAGGGGGAACGTGCCGCTTCTTCATAGACAGCCGCCATACCCATCACGCCTAAACCCGCGCCACCGCGTTCTTTCGGCATTTGAAATGCCCACAAACCTTGAGCTTTAGCCAATGCCCGAATTTCTGCGACCCGCGACTCTTGAATATTTTCATGGGCATCAAACGCGGTTGGATCTTTTTCTAAGGGCATGACGTGCTGTTCGACAAAAGCACGAACGCGCAAACGGTAATCATTAATTTCGGGGGATAGGGAAAAATCCATGCGCGTGATTCCTCAAAGATAGGATTAGATACTATTACAAATATGGCCGCCATCAACGGTAAGGGTACTGCCTGTAAGATAACGCCCTGCGTCTGATAGCAATAATAGCAATGGCGCGGCTAAATCATCCGTTTGGCCTAAACGACGTTGAGGAATACGTTTTAACATTTGTTGGCCTGCATCAGTCAACCAAAAATCACGATTCATATCGGTTTCAATATAACCTGGTGCTAATACGTTAACGCGAATTTGATAGCGCGCTAACTCCAATGCCATTGCTTGACTAAAGTGAATCAAACCTGCTTTGGCAGCACAATATGGCGATACGGCACTGGTCACTCGTAGTCCTAAAATCGAAGCAATATTAACTATACTACCTGCCTGTTTAGCGGCCACTAAACGACGAGACATCTCTTGCGCCACTAAAAATGAGCCTTTGAGACTGGTATCAATCACCGTCTCCCACTCTTCTTCTTCCACATTAAGAAAAAAACTGCGACCACACCAGCCTGCATTGTTGACCAATAATTGAATAGTTCGACCACCTAATAATTGTTCTGCTTCGACAAAAGCATGTTGTACAGAGGCTTTATTGCTGACATCCATCGCCACCGCATAAGCACGATGTCCTGCGCTGTGTAGTTCATCTACCGTCACTTGTAATTTATCTAAACTTCGTGCAGCTAATACAACTTCCGCACCCGCAGCCGCTAATAAATGCACAAAATACAAGCCCAAACCGCTTGATGCACCTGTCACCATCACGATTTGGCCATCTAAACCGAACGAAGGTAAATTTACCATTAGCGAATACCACCGTAACGTTTATATAGCCAAATTAATATTAAAATCACGTTAGGCTCTCCTTAATGCGCGGGATGACTTGCATTGGGCTGAATCACCTGTTGCTCTTTATCACCAAACAACGAATCCAACGCCTCTTGTTGTAGCTTTCGGCCTTCTTGCTGTTGCTTCTGCCGTTGATTCGGTAGCCAATGTTGTAAGCTGTATTGTGCCAATCGCGGCGCAAACGTCAGTGCAGGAAACCACGGTAAAATATGTTCAGGCAAACCCAGTTGCGCCATTTTTTCAGTGCCTAAAAAATACTGGCTAATGCTGAGATGTTGGTGGTAATACAATTTACGACGCAACGACTGCATCGCAGGAAAACTACGCTCTAATGGTTCTTGCGCTAAAGCTTGCGCCAACTCTCGACTACTGGCATCGGGTTTACTTTGTGTCATAAACGTGTGATACAACAGCACCATCGCTTCACGTTCAGTAAAGACTAGCCATTTTTCCTCTACGCCCATCAACCAACAAGCATAACTCCATAGATGCATCACGGCTTTTGACTCACGCGGAGTGATAGGAATGCCCAACATCCGCAAACCACCCAACATCACCACGCTAAAACCTAAATAAGTGGCAACCATATCAATTTGGCTAATCGGCAATGCCCATTGACTGCTATCCCAATCAGGTCGAGCGGCGAGATTGCGTCTCACTAAGGCATGAACCATACGCACATGAATCGTTGTTTTAAAACCTTCGCCAAAACGCTCTAACCCGTTGGGAGTGGTGCAGTTCATCCACCATTTACCTGTTTCTGCGACTCGTTGTTTAGTGCCTCGATTTAATGCCCCCGTCATCACCAACGATTGATTAAAACCCGACAGCAAATAGCCACCCATTAACGCCAAATCACGCAACACATAGGTTGAAGCTAAACCCGTCCCATGAATAAATAACATACCTTCATTAAGTAAATCTTTGTCTAGCCATGTAGGTGTTTTTTCGATGGTGTTGAAAAAATGGCGTAATGGTTCTGGCGCATTTGGAATGCTGTCAACGCCCTGCTCCATCGCTTGCTTAAACATTTTGCGTGCGGCGGTGGTGTCGGAGTCATACATCCACTCTACTAACGCATCCATTTCTAAATCGCCGTCCCATAACGCATCAACCACACGATCATATTCATCACGACTTGGCGTTAAATCACGGCCAAGAAACAATTTTAGTAATTTGGGCGTATGTTTATGGGCTTTAGCAAAAGGTCTTGCCCGTTTCGGCACGGGACGGCGTTCAACGGATGCAGAATTCATGATGCTTTCTCACAATCGTGACTAGGATAGTTTCGACAATAATGCGAAACTATATTCGCATTCAATTCGCGTTTAGCCCTTTTTTAACTTATTCTCTGCCTAAGTTCTCGTTTTTTGGAAAATCGTGTTATGCGTAAGTCACCACAGCAACAACGTTCCAAACAAATGGTTAATACCTTGTTGGAAGCAACCGCCAAATGTATTGCTTTGCGTGGACTCGATAACACTAGTACACCTGCCATTGCTGAAATTGCAGGTGTCAGTGTCGGCTCGTTATATCAATATTTTGATAGTAAAGAAGCTTTATTGACGGGGTTACTCAATAAATTGGCTTTAGATGTCGGCACGACCTTAAAACACATTCCTGCGCGTGAAGGTGTGACTCTGCGAACATTGATAGAACAAGCCATTGATATGGGTTTTAGCTTGTTGAATAGTAGCGATGGCTTATATTTAGAGTTAGTCCGTAATTGGCACAGATTGCCAACAGAACAAGTCGCAGATGTTTTACAACAGCATTTTTCAGAAACCGCGCGGATGTATTTTATTAAACATTATCACCAATACCCGATTGTCGATTTACAGGTACGCTTATTTATTATTATTAATAGCACGCTATTTACGATGGTGCGTTTAGCGAGCCAGCAACATGAAAGTTTATTATCAGAAAAGGCTGTGCGTGATGGTTTGGTGAATATGATTGTAGGTTATTTGGAGCAGGGTTAAGGTGGGGCTATACGAAACTTCCCACCTTAGCCTAACTAAATATTATTGCGTATATCGAAACGCCAATGGCATTTTCATCCGTGAATATTCAGGTTTCTGCACCATGCGATATAAACCCAGCATCGTGGCGTATGGAGCTTGTCGTTGAAACATATTCACCGTCCATGCAGGCAGACCGCCTGACGGATCAATATAACCCTGAATATCTATTTGCGTTTCGCCATTGACTAAGGGTGTCAATTTAATATCAATATCAAATGCCGTTAATCGCGTCACGCCGTCGGGAACAGGCATTATTGATGGCTCACCACGCAGACGCAGCAGCATATATTTATGGCCATCTTGAAATGGCTCAATCGTCGCATGAATAACCACATCACGGTCTGGTGCGAGAGGTGTATTAAATTTCATGTAATAAATGTATTCGGTATCGGATACTTTACTCATGAGTTTGGACTCCAACGTTTCCCAATACCATTTTTTGATATTAGCAACGTCAAAATGCACGCCCGCTAAGGTAGCTAAAGAAGCATCAATACGCGCTTCTATTTTAAAGGAGCGAATACTTTTGCCATCTTCATTTTTGGCGTAGGTGGTAATATGACGAGTGTCATCTTTTTTAACGATATACCAATCATGATCGACAGCGGGTTGTAGTCCTTGTACGTCTTCTTTGTCGGCATGACAGACATTAAACGAACAGGCGAGTAACAATGCGGCCGAGTACTTTTGAATATTCATAAGCGTTCATCCTGAGAAGATGCGATGCAGGAAGAGCATATAAATGTTATGTTGCAATCCAGCGAAAAGCTGACTGCTTGTCGAACAACTGGTGAGGCATTTACGACAAATGGTGCAAAAAATAGACTGAACGGTTGGCTTTATAAGCCATATTCCACATAAGTATGATGCTCCCCTGCTAACTCTTCGCAAATGATAGGATAAATAATATCCCAATCACCACCAGCTAAACCTGCGCCAATTTTAGGATAGCCAATCCTTTTACCTGAAAACGCTACTTTAATGGCTTTCATCACTTGTCTAATCGCATGATAATCCGCATTAACACCATTTCCTGCCCAATCGAATTGGGTATAGGCATTTACAACCGTAAATTGCGTTTCACCGCGCTTAATCTCAGCCATCGACATTGTGCCCAGTTTCGACTTATCACTTTTAGGCGTTTGACAGTCGGCCAAATACGCTTCAGGTAATTGCTCTTTAATGGTTAAAGCAATACCTCGCCCCATCTGACAATGACAGTTACAACCATGAACAATTACATCAAACTCACCTGCTAAAGCTAATTGAATCAAGTCGCCTTGTCTTGTTTTCATGCTGTCACTCTCGCTCTAATCTCAGCAAAACACTCATTCACTAACAACTCACCATTGCGATACACTACCCGCAATACGTTTTCACGGCCTGCTAACTCATCTTCACGCACGGTTGCAACTTGGCCATCTTCAGTACGAATCAACGCTAAACGACCGCGTTTGCTGCGTTTGCCACTGTCAGTAATGGGGTCTTTATAAACATCACGCCAGTCACCATTCACACAAGCCGCCGAGGCTTTCATGGCAAATTTTTGCGTATCCCGATTCACTTTTTGCAATAACTCACCACCCATACCAAAAGCAATATTATCGGCAGACAATTCTCGTTGTTGCATTTCAACCAAAATCGCTTCAATGGTTGCCAAGCAAATACCATCGCCTTGAATCACACGCACACAAGCAGGTAATACTTTATAGCCTTTGCTATTGACGCTATAGCCAAACTTCGCCATCAACTTTTCAATGGTGGTACTGACAATTTGCACAGGGTCGCCACTGTCAGGTCGAATCACCAATGTACCACCGCTATTGATTACCGCATCACGTAATTCATCGCCCCAAAGATTATCAATGGCATTCCATAAGTCATAAGAATCACTCACCACCGCCACTAATTTACCCTCGCCACCAAATTGCTTGAGCATATTAGCGTAAGCGTCTTTTTCGCCATCACGTCCCCAGCTAGTAATCGTGCTGTGTTCAGCGGCAGGAATGGAAAAACCTGCCATTGGCTCTTGGTAATAACGACGTGCGGCAACGATCGCATTGACGGTATCGCTACCCATAAAATTAACTAAGTGCGCCATGCCACCAAGTGCGGCGGTCTCTTCGCTGCTTGCGCCCCTTGCACCGAAGTCGTGAAGCTTAAAAAGTAAGCCGTCCATGCTGTCTGCTGTCGCGGCCAGATAACGGGCAATCACTTGTTTGCATTGGTAAGAAACCGTCGCAACCGTTGTTGGATACCACACAGCGCGCAATAATGCTGTTTCGATATAACTGGTTAACCAAGCACAATTCGCATCGGTGTTTTGTACTTGCACTAAAACCTTGTGCGTGGCAACGACTGAACCCTCTGGCACGGCTTGGATTTCTAAGGGTAAAAAGCCGTTATAGTTATCCAAAATATATTGCCAACCCGCGCGATTAAATGGCACACCATGAGCAGTTAATAATTCGTCTGCTTCATCAATATCGGCTTGGTTAAACGGCTTGAGTAGTGTTTGTTTGATAAAAGCCTGTAAACCAAAAAATAACGTCGCCTCAAACAAGCCACCACGAGATTCAATGTAGCTAGAAACAGTCGAGGTGTTTTGTGGATATTGCAAGAAGTGAGAGGCTTTGTACGAATCGGCATTAAGAAGAATGTTGCTCATGATGGAATCCCCAGTCATTTTGTTGAGTATTTGATAGCGAAGTTGGTCTATCCTCTTTCGCTGTTCACCAACACGGTAGAACACCTACCGCGTTGCATGTTTATATATTGTCCTAGAGACACTAATTAAGCAAGAACTTTCTGCAATATTTTTTGATTTCTAAATATCATTGCTTTTATGTTGATTCGATCATCACGCTAGACAATACCTTCAATTGTCGCTTGCTTAACAATCAATAGTTTATACTGTGCTGATAGTTGGTCTATTTGCGGCCAGACCCTGAGTAAAAAAGCTCTTAGCTCTACAATGCGAAGATTGCCTATTTTAAGCAATACCACTCTTGGCGGTGGTGATGACAACATGATTCTTTCCGAAAAATCGGCATCTTTAGTAACAATTGTGAGATTATTTTTTTGGGCGTAATCCCACACCTGACTATCTGGCCAATCTTCACCAAGATTAGCAACCAGCTCAAAATCGGCGTGATGCCATAAAACTAAGCGACTTGGTAAATTGGCATCAATTAAAAACCGCGCCACGCTTAAGCCACCTTCAAAATATCATAACGTTGTGCCATTAACTGACCCGCAAAAGCCAAACAGGCACGAATATCCGCCGACTCTAAGCTAGGATACTCTGTCAAAATATCCGCTTCGGAGTCACCCGCACTCAAATACTCTAAAATACTTTGCACGGTAATGCGTTGGCCTCTAATGGTTGGACGACCATTACAAACATCCGCATCAATGATGATACGACCATCAAAAAACATTGATTTTTCCATCATAAACTCCAAACCACAGCTTACACCTCTAATGATAGGATAATGTCTAAATCCTGATCTATCACGTTATAATGACAGCTCTTATTATAGAAAGCGAATCATGCCACAGCCAACCCACACCACCGAAACCGATTTTCTCGCTGCGTACAATATCCACGACTACCCTATTCCTTTAGCTTCTGTAGATGTGGCAATTTTCACCTTGCATGAAGACCATCTTAAAGTCTTATGTGTCAAACGTAGCGACCATCCGCATAAAGATCGTTGGGCATTGGCAGGTGGTTTTGTTGATATTCGAGGTGATGCCAACTTAGAAGCAACTGCATTAAGAGTGCTGGCCAAAAAAACGGGTATTACCACTCCCTATTTAGAACAATTAGTCACCATCGGCAATAACAGCCGCGACCCGCGTGGTTGGTCGATGACTGCCGTATATTTCGCACTGATTCCTTATGTCGCTTTACCGCAAACAGGCTCGGAACAAAGCCAGTGGCAAGATATTAATCTCGCTTTAAATCTTAATTTAGCTTTTGACCATCAACAGTTATTGGCCATGGCATTAGCCCGTATTCGCGCCAAAGTGTTATATAGTTTGATTCCTGCCAATCTCATTCCCGCGCCCTTCACCTTGACCGAATTGCAACACGCTTACGAAATTATTATGGGTTATGAGATTGAGAAAAAGTCGTTTCGCCGTCGTTTAGAGCGCGAGCAAGTGTTAACGGCAACAGGTCAAAGCAAACAAGAAGGTGCGGGGCGTCCTGCGGCTTTATATACGCTCAAGCCTGAATGCGCGCTGTTTAATTTTAAACGGCAGTTGGATTCTGAGTAAGCCAAAGCAAACGAAATAATCCTCATAATTCCCTGTACTTAGCTTGACGTGTTGACCTAATCAGACTAATAGTTAGCTATTATTTTGTGCAGGAAGAGCAAGATGCCTTCTCCTCTGCGTCGTTGTTATTTGGGCTTGCAATACGCAGTACTGGCAGCATGTTGCAACAATGCTCAGGCCAAAGATTTATCATTTCGTGTATTAACCGCAGACAATAAACCATTAAGCGAAGCCGTTGTTTGGTTAACCCCCAACATTGCCGATAACAACAAACACAATGCGGTGATGGATCAGCTTCACAAAACCTTTGTGCCTTATATTTTGCCTGTCCAAGTCGGTACGATTGTCGATTTTCCGAATTCTGACTCCATTAACCATCACGTTTATTCCTTTTCTGCCGCAAAACGCTTTGAATTAAAACTCTCGCCATCAAGCCAAACCAATCACACCATGCTTTTTGATAAATCAGGCATCGTAACACTGGGTTGTAATATCCATGATTGGATGCTGGCCTATGTCGTGGTGCTAGAAACTCCTTATTTTAGTCAAACTGATACGAAAGGTTTTGCTCGGATTAAAGAGCCTGAAGGTGGAGCAAAACAAGTTCACCTGTGGCATCCGCAGATTAACGATAAGCCAGAAAACCTAGCCTTTCCCATCAATAATAACGAGATGACGTTAACGCTAAAAAAACCGTTAAAACCTGATTTGCGCCGCAGCGCACACGGTTACTGAGGTTCACTATGCGTAGCCTACGAAGCACTATTTTCTTCTTTTTTGTCGGCTTATTATTGATTGCGCTGTGTATTAACTTCGCATTGGTTTATCGCACCACCTATCAACATACCCGCCAACAAGTTGAACAACAGTTACGTTCAGGCTGGCAAGTCTTTAGTAATGAATTAGATGCACGTCGTAAAACACAAGCGGCTATCGCCTCATTGATTACCCAAGATTTCGGCCTACGCTCGGAAATAGCCAATTTTTCTGAACAAGAAAACGTCGAGTCTTTACGCGTCGTTTTAGACAATTTTCGTCATCGCAGTGCTGCCGATTTAGCCATGGCCGTTGATGGTAATGGACACTTACTGGCCGCCACCGATAGCCATTTCACCTTGAGTAATCATCAACTACTACCAATGATGACCAGCCACAACACCACTGAACATGGGGACGCACTGTTAATTGAAAACGGTCAGCTTTATCATTTTTTTGTCACCCCCATCTATGCGCCCGCACCCAATTTAGTCGGTTGGTTTGTGCTGGGTTATGCTTTAAATGATACAACCGCACGGCATTTAGCCGAGTTAACCGATTTAGAAGTTTCTTTTGTCTATCGCACCGCACAACAAACGACGATTTTGGCCAGTAGTTTAGAGATTAAAAATCGTGCCGTTTTAAATACCATTGATTGGTCTGCCTTCGCTAACCCAACCAAGCTACAGGCCGCTAATGACCAACTTTTTTATCTGAATCATCTCAATAGTCCAATTAAAGGCGATTTGCAAGTGGTTCTCCAACGCTCACTGTCAGAAGCGATGCAAGGTTATCAACCGTTATTTTGGCAACTGGTACTCATCGCTTTTATCACCTTAATGTTAACCATTATCAGTGCTTTTTTTATTGCCAGCACGGTCAGTAAACCCTTATTAGCCTTGACCCAGTATGTCCGCAAAATTGGTGCGGGAGATTATGCCGCCACGCCACCGCCGCACACCCAAGGTGAAGTAGAGGTGTTGTTTTCTGAGTTTGACACCATGCGTGGCGCGATTGCCGAACGTGAAGCGCAAATAGCCTATGCCGCCTACCACGACCCTTTAACCGAACTGCCTAATCGTTTACGCTTTCAACAATTACTGCAAGAACACATTAATACACACGCTAATCATGCAACGGCCATTATTGTTTTAGGGCTGAATCATTTTAAAGATATTAACGACACGCTTGGCCATCTCAGTGGTGATTTACTGTTGCAACAAGTCGCACAACGATTAAGTGCCATGCGCCGCGAGCAAGATACCATTGCCCGTTTTTCGGGTGATGCCTTTGTCGTGCTTTTAACAGCCATCGAACGGCACGAAGTCTTAGCTTTAGCCATGTATTACAAACAGATTTTAGATGATGCTTTTGTCATTGAAAATATCGCCATGTCTGTCAATGCCGCGATGGGTATCGCGCTGTATCCTGAACACGCCGAAGCAGCGAGTACCTTGTTACAACGCGCCGAAATTGCGATGTACGTGGCCAAAGAAAAACGCTTGCCCTGTGCTTTATATAGCCAGCAACAAAATCGTTATAGTTTGCTGCGCTTATCGTTAATGAGTGAATTGCGAGGGGCAATCTCACGCAACGAATTAGTGTTGTACTATCAACCGAAATTGGATATTAGCGCAGACAAAATTACCAGTGTCGAATGTTTAGTACGCTGGCAACATCCCTTACATGGCCTAATTTTTCCTGATGACTTTATTCCTTTAGCCGAGCAAACAGGTAATATTCGTTTCTTAACCTCATGGGCGATTGATACCGCGCTAGCGCAATGTTTACGTTGGCAGCAACAAGGCATTGAACTCGAAGTGGCGGTGAATATTTCATCGGTTGATCTTCAAGACCCGCAATTTGTTCAACAAATTCAACAAGCACTCAACACGCATCAATTGCCTGCCCAATGCTTATCTCTGGAAGTTACCGAAAGTGCCGTAATGTACGATATTGAAAAAGCCGTAGAATTATTAACCGCATTAAGGCAACTGGGTATTCGTTTAGCGATGGATGATTACGGCACGGGTTATTCGTCGATGGCGCAACTCAAACGCTTACCCATTCATGAAATGAAAATCGATAAATCCTTTGTTATCGGCTTACATCATAATCAGGATGATGCCATTATTGTCCGTTCGACCATTGAATTAGGCCACAATATGGGCTTGATATTGATTGCTGAAGGCGTAGAAAATGAAGAAATATTACGCATTTTAAGACAATATGGCTGTGATATCGCCCAAGGTTATGGCATTGGCCGCCCAATGCCTGTCGATAAATTTCAACATTGGTGGCAACAATATCACTCACGGACAAACGATCAGTCCATCGTTTAAGAGTTCATCATAATGAAAATAAGTCCCCCCTCAGAAGTGTGTTTGTATTCCCCGTTTGCCCTGAGCTTGTCGAAGGGTGGTTCGACAGGCTCACCACGAACGGGGAAATTTTTATATAGGCACTTACTTGTATCTCTACTACTGTCATCTCTGTCATTAAACTGCTTTGCTTACGAAGATGAATGGCATGGACTGATAGATATTCGTTTGCTTGACAGCAATAGCGAACACAGTTGGCTGAATGACGGACTGGATAAACAACGCTTTGATGATAACGATAGCCCCATTCAATTAGGCCAAGCAATCTTGGATTATCATGCCGAACTCACCGACACCGTCAATAGTCATATTTGGCTCAATGGTTATGACCGCCGTGATAAGGGCGTGGCTTTAGGTGAAGGCTATGTCAAATGGCGACCCATTCCCACCAGTGCGTGGCGTTGGCAAAGTAAAATTGGGATGTTTTTTCCTGAACTCTCGTTAGAAAACTCAGGCTTAGGTTGGACTTCGGATTACCTCATCAGTAGCTCTGCCATTAATACGTGGGTCGGCGAGGAACTTCGTACTTTAGGTACAGAAGTCGGTGTTCATTATGATGGCGCACGTGTCGGTAGCGCACATGATTGGCGCGCCAGTGCCGCCGCTTTTCGCTGGAATGACCCAGCAGGAGGCTTATTAACGTGGCGCGGCTGGAGCATTGGCGACCGTGTGACAGGTAGTTGGGAGCAAGTGCCTTTTCCTGAATTGGCTATTTTTGATGTCAATGGCTATTGGAAGGGTCAAATCCAAGGCATTAAACCATTTAGAGAAATTGATAATAAAACAGGTTATTACGCTAATCTTTCTTATCAGTACCTTGACTTAGTCAGTATTTCCGCCATGCGTTACGATAATCGTGGCGATCCTAAAGCCTTTGTTGCAGGTCAGTGGGCATGGGACACCACCTTTAATCATCTGGCGGTGCGTAGCCATTATCAAAAGACAACTTTACTCGCGCAATATATGACAGGTCAGACTATTATGGGTTATGTGCCTTTTCACGATTTGATTGTCGATTATCGTTCTTGGTATGTACTACTCAGTCAACAAATGGGTACACATCAATTGAATATCCGTTATGATAAATTTTGGTTATATGACCAAGACCACAAAGCAGCCGACCCCAATCAAGAACAGGGTGATGGCTTAGCAATTGGCTGGAAATGGAATCTGCGTAAAGATATGGACATTTCGACTGAATGGTTACGACAACGGAGCGATCGTGATGCCCGCGCCATTTTGCTTGGCCAAGCAGCAGAGCGGACTGAAGATTTATGGCAAGGGCGAGTGAGGTGGTGGTTTTAGTTCGAAAGAGCCTACACTCGTGATAAACACAACACCACTTACTGATATTGTTAGATTACAATGAGACGACTTGTGTCGCTAAATACTCTATAAAACCGTGTTTTAAATACTTTTGTAGCTTAAGATTTCTTATTCGCAAATGGACTAGCAGAAAATCATGTCACCCGAAGAAAAACAAATAGCGCGAGTGTTGTTTAAACTAAAAATTTACCAAAGTATGGGATTTCAGTTTGAAAACTTATTTGCCGAAATTATGGAATACTCTAGACCTACTTTTAGGAAAATCCGTCCCTATGGCAATCAAGGTGATGGGGGTAATGACGGCTATGAAAGCGCGCATGGTCGTTACTTCCAAGTTTTCTCACCGAAAAATCCCCAATTCAGTGAATATAATGCGATTAAGAAAGCAGCCGAAGACTTCGAAGAAAAACTAATTCCCCATTGGCAAGCAGTTTGTGAAGTCAAAGAATATTTTTTTGTTTTTAATGATAAATATCATAGTACTTTTCTTGAACTCGAAAAGCAGCTACGTGTAATAAAGACTAAGTTTCATCTACAGGCTGCAACAGTCTTTTATGCAAAAGATCTTGAAAGCGAGTTTATGCGTTTAGATGATGAATACATTATTATGATTCTAGGCGGCATTCCTAATATGGAGTCTATCCAAGCAGTAGACTATAGTATACTTAGCGAGGTCATTAACCACATTCTTGACTCTCCTCCGCAGCTCATAAATTTAGGCATACCTGTTGCACCTGACTTTGAAGAAAAAATCATATTCAATAGCCTATCACAAACAGGACACTATCTTAGAAGCAAAGCAAGAGAAGCATGGCACATTGACGATTACTTCTCAAAAAACAGTAACTACGACAAACAAACCTTACGAGATTATTTGGCTGGTTATTATGCTGAAAGCCTCACTCAAGTAGATATCAATCAGGCTGATGCCGAATCTCGTGGCGACTTACGATTTGCATTCATTCTGAATAAAATTGCACCCAGTACAGGCAAAAACCTTCATGATAGACTACTCAAAGATGCTGCATTAGTCGTCATGGCTAAATATTTTGAATCCTGCGATATTTTTGAGGAGCCTCAAAATGCTACTTCCTGATAAACATATTTCTTTCGCTGAGTCTCTGCTTGGGTTGGGCTCTTTTATTATTGAGCAATTAGATACGCCCCAAACGATTGACAATATTTGGCGAAAATTTGAGAAGGAGCGCGGCTCTCGCTACCCTGCTTATCATTCATTTGATAATTTAATTCTTGCCACAGATGTTTTATTTGCTATTGATTTAATTTATGAAAATGCCAATGGTAATTTAGAAAAACGTAACTCCGCGAGAACATCATGCGTCTTATCAGCCTAACGGCTAATCAACCCAGCTTTAAAAGTGTGTCTTTCAATCAACAAGGCCTATCTTTGATCATTGGCATAAGAACCACACCTGAAGAAAGAACCAATAACCTATCTTATAATGGTGTGGGGAAATCTCTATTGGTTGAAATAATACATTTTTGCTTGGGTTCAAGCAGTAACACAGCCTTCAAAGAATTTCTTCCTGAGTGGTCTTTTACACTTGAGTTCGAGCACCTTGGCAAACACTTCACCATTACAAGAGAAACGAACAATCAAAAACAAATCACGTTTAACAATGAAATACTCAAGCTTAAAAGCTGTACAGATGAGCTTGAGAAAATCGCATTCGACATCCCTGCTTGGCAATCGAGCGCGCTTTCTTTTCGCTCCTTAATACCTCGTTTTGTCCGTAGAGGTAATGCCGACTACAACAATCCAAAAAATACGAATAGTGACAAAGAAGCCTATACAGAACTCGTTAGAAATCTGTTTTTACTTGGTATTGATATCAGCCTTCCCGAAACTAAGCATAACCTAAGAGTGGAGCAAACTAGAGTCACCACCTTTGAGAAAAACTTCAAAAAAGATCCTTATATTCGAGAATATTATACAGGCAACAAAGACGCATCCTTACAAGCAAAACACTTAGAAGAGCAAATTTTCAAGCTTGAGACTAATCTTTCGAGCTTTCAAATAGCAGAAGATTATTATGATATTGAAAAAGAAGCTAATCGTATTGCCGCCGAATTAAACAATATTAAAAACAAAAAATTTATCCTACAAAATACGCTGGCTAATATTGATAAAAGCCTAACGACTAAAGCAGATATTCCGAAACAAAAAATTCTTGATATCTATCATGAAATAACTTTAGCTTTTAAAGAAGAAGCCCTTAAACGCTTGGATGAAATTGAAGCGTTTCATCACAACTTACTAAAAAATAGATTTTCTCGTTTAACACAAGAAAAAATCAGATTCTCTACAGAACTTGCGCACATTGAAAAAAATATTCATCAATTAAGTTTGGAGCTGGATAGTAAACTCTCCTACTTATCTGATAAAAGAGCATTAGATCAATATATTGCCGTTAGCTCTGAACGAGCCGAGCTCATTGGAAAGTTGCAAAAACTCCAAGACTACCAACAGCTTATTCAAAAAAGCCGTGATGATATCGCTCGAATTCAAGAGCGCTTGGCTAGTGAAACTATTAAAACGAGTCATTATTTACAAGAAACACTAACTGAACGAGAGTCTGTTTTATCATTGTTTACAACGCTCTCTAAACGATTTTATCCTAATGCACCCGCAGGTATTACTCTTAGTAATAACGTGGGAGACAATACAATACGGTATGACTTTGATGTACGGATTGAAGCAGATGGCTCAGATGGCATTAACGCTGTCAAAATATTTTGTTATGATCTAACTGTTTTATTACTAGAACGTAATCATCGTATTAACTTTATCTGGCATGATAGTCGCCTATTTAGTGACATTGATCCTAGACAACGTGCTGTTCTTTTTAGAATAGCTCAAGAACTAACCGCTGCTACTGGTAAACAATATATTGCATCTGTTAATCAAGATCAGCTAGAGGCTATGAAAACAGAATTTACCGAATCTGAGTATGAAAACTTATTCTCAATGTCTAATATTGTACTAACATTACAAGATGATGGAGCCGAAAGTAAATTATTAGGGATGCAAATTGATATGCAATATCAAAGATAAAAACTATTACCTATAAAAACAAATGGAGTTTTTATGACCACGTTAGAACAAGCTCAACAAGATGTAAATACACTGAGCCAAAAACCGAATAAAGACATCCTTCTTTTTCTGTACGCCCATTACAAACAAGCTACTACAGGCGATGTTTCAGGCACTCGCCCGAGTATGTTGGATGTGATTGGACGAATGAAATTTGATACTTGGGCAAAGCTAAAAGGTATTAGCAAAACCGAAGCAGAAGCGCGATACATTGCTAAGGTCAAGGCGTTATTGGCGGCGGATGGAAAATAAACTAGCCTATAAGCTTTTTTATCGTACTTTTTGCGAAAAGCCTCACCTCATTGGGTAATCGTCCCTATAAATAACCTCTTTGAAAAGTAGAATTTTCTCGTAAGATAAACGCAGGAGATTTTGCATGAAAACATCGAAATTTAGTGACAGCCAAATCATGGCTATTCTCAAACAAGCTGAAGCAGGGACACC
>JAUSLJ010000030.1 GCA_030646715.1 Agitococcus sp. | reverse complement strand
TGACTCTGCTCATACCCCAACGGACAGACACTTCTTTCATTTGCCATCCTCTTGCGTGAATAATACGTTTGAACTCATGAGCAGGTATGCTTTCAATTCTTTGTACGTCATCGTTTGGCGCATCAACGGACATAATTCTACTTCCTTCAACCACCGATAATTAAAATATATTTTACTTTTATTAGTGGTTTTGTGTCTACGATGTCTAGCAACTGATAATTTTCCAGCACGTAATTTAGCATGCTAAATTGAAATAATTGCATTTTGATCGTATTCAATTGAAAAATAATTAACATCAGTTTTAAGTATTTTGTGTGATGACCAACGCTTATTAAAACTCATCACCTGATGAACGTAGGTCTCTTCTGGTAATTTCAATTTTCCAGAGGATAACTAATGGATATTTCTTGCCCGTCTTGCGCTGAGCCGTGGGACACCGATTACCTTTGCCATGATGCAATCTACGATACCGACCTGTATAACACTGACGAAGCGTTATGTGTAGCGGCTTGCATTTGAAACCGCTCAGGACAGCATTCAACACAATTTGAGGCCAGAATTAAGTGCATCTATCGAGGGTCTCAGGACAGGATTAACTGCCACTGAGCCTGCATTACATTTTCAGGACTGCATTTCATCGCGTCAGGACAGAATTAACTGCAAATGAAAAACCAGCCAAACGGCCTTCCAGTGCGTCCATCAAAGGATGATTTGATGGTCATTTTGAAAATAGTCAATTTCCGTAAAAATCCCCTCGAATAACCGTCCAAATTCTCACTCCTTTTTTCAATATCCAACTACACTCAAATTTGACGTGAAATCTGGACGCACCATGATTATTGGCTATGCTCGTGTTTCAACAGATGACCAGCATTTAGACCTGCAACGAGACGCATTGCAGAAAGCAGGTTGCGAACGTCTTTTTGAAGATCGAGCCAGTGGTGTCAAAGCAAATCGTACAGGTCTTGGTCAATTACTGATGAGTCTGCGCGCTGGAGACACGGTGGTTATTTGGCGACTAGATAGGCTGGGACGCTCACTAAAAGATCTCATTGCCATGATAGAACAGTTTGATACTGCCCATGTTGGTCTGCGTAGTGTACAGGAGAATATTGATACCACGTCCATTGGCGGACGGCTGGTCTTTCACCTATTCGGCGCACTAGCCGAGTTTGAACGCCATTTGATTCGTGAGCGCACGCAAGCAGGTTTGTCTGCGGCAAGAGCGCGTGGGCGACAAGGGGGGCGCAAGAAACGTCTTGATCCCACCAAGCGTGCCGTTGCTTTACGGCTTTATCACGAGAGAAATCACACAGTAGAGGAAATCTGTCGGATGATGGGTGTTGGACGTTCCACGCTATACAACTACCTGACGGAAGCGGAACGCGATGCCCTCCAATCGCCGTAAAGAGATTCCCACTGACTCGTTGTTGCAATTACAGCAACGACTGGATCGACTGCCGCGTAAGAGTGCCGAACGTGTCACTCAGATTACATCAATGGCGGAGTTGTATGGGGTGTCACCGACAACCGTCTACCGTGCGCTCAAGCGTTGTCTAAAACCTCGGGCTGCACATCGAGCCGATCACGGCAAACCTCGCCTGTTGCCAAAACCAGAACTGGAACATTACTGTGAACTGGTTGCTGCGCTTAAACTGCGTACCACCAATAAAAAAGGCCGACACCTGTCCACGCAGCGTGCCATTGATTTATTAGAACAACATGGCATTGAAACCGCTCATGGCCTTGTCAAAGCCCCACAAGGCTTACTGCATAAAAGCACCGTCGATATTTACCTGCGGCAATTGCATTTGGATCAAGGCCGACTACAGCGAGAGCCACCTGCCGTCCGTTTTCAGGCTCTACATAGCAATGATTGCTGGCAATTTGATATGTCACCTTCGGATCTCAAGCATATCGACAAACCCGACTGGATCGACCCCACGAAAGGTATGCCAACGCTGATGTTATTTAGCGTGGTCGACGATCGTAGTGGTGTTAACTATCAAGAATATCGTTGTGTTTACGGGGAGGACGCAGAGTCAGCCTTACGCTTTTTATTTAACGCGATGACAGCCAAAGCGGATGCCACCTTTCTTTTTCAGGGTCGCCCCAAACTGATTTATCTGGATAATGGCCCTGTGGCCAAGAGTCGTGTTTTTCAGAACGTCATGTTAGCACTCGGTATTGAATGGCTAACACACCTTCCCGCAGGCTCGGATGGTTCTCGTACTACAGCACGATCCAAAGGCAAGGTCGAACGTGCCTTTCGTACGGTGAAAGATGCCTATGAAACGCTATACCACTTTCACAAGCCTGAAACAGAACAGCAAGCGAATGCATGGCTACACCGTTATTTGATCCATGATTATAACCTCCGCCGACATCGCAGTGAGCCGCACACCCGTTTCGACGATTGGTTAGCGAATTTACCCCCAGAAGGGATTCGTGAAATGTGTGCATGGGAGCAATTTTGCCGTTTTGCACGCGAGCCTGAACGGCGTAAAGTCGGTGTCGATGCACGTATCTCCATTGACGGAACAGCGTATGAAGTGGATCCCGCGATGGCAGGTGAAACAGTTATCTTGCTGTGGGGGTTGTTTGACAGTGAACTTTATATCGAATTTGAGGGTGAGCGTTCGGGTCCTTATTATCCGATATCAGGCCCTATTCCCCTACATCGTTATCGTGCGTTCAAACGGGGTAAAGCAGACGAACGTGCCGACCGTATTCGTGCCTTAGCCGATCAAATAGGCTTACCCATAGCGGCACTGGCAGGTGATGATGTGCGCTTAACACCGATCATGGGAACCGTAGCGATACCGAAGCAGCCATTCGATGCTCCGTCATTGGAATACCAATTTCCTCATGCGATTGCGGCCAAACTCGCGATTGCCGATGACCTTGCTCGCCCATTGGCGAAGTTGTCATCAGCGGAGCGCGCCTTCATTGATCAGGTCTTGGCAGAAACACTCACGCGCCATACCGTACTGTCACGCGTGCGCCATTATTTCCGTCATCAAGCAATAGGAGAGCATCATGCGAGTTGAAGTGATGGAGTATTACGGGCTAACGCAGCCATTCAGCCAAGCGGGTTACTATGAAACGCAACAGCACGCACAATTGCTCAAAGACATCAAAGGGGCAATTTTAGAAGGTCGTCTCATTGCGGTGTGTGGCGTAGTGGGGAGTGGTAAAACCGTGACCATGAGGCGGTTACAGCAGCAGTTGAAGGAGGAAAATCGCATTACGGTCTCCAAATCCTTGTCGGTGGAAAAGCACAGTATCAAGCTGGCGACACTGATTACGGCACTGTATTACGATCTCGGTACCGATAAAATACAAATTCCCAAACAGGGTGAGCGGCGTGAACGTGAGTTACGGGAGTTAGTACGTAAGAACAAACGCCCCGTTGCCTTGTTTGTTGACGAAGCGCACGACTTGAATCGGCATACGCTGACAGGGTTAAAACGTTTGATGGAAGTGATTGAGGATGGTGATGGGCGATTGTCGGTCATTCTTTCAGGTCATCCTAAATTGCGTAACGATTTACGTCGTCCGACCATGGAGGAAATCGGCTTTCGAACCGATGTCTTTAATTTGGATGGTATCGCAGGCAGTCAACGTGAATATTTGCATTGGTTACTCAAGACTTCTATGCGTGATGCCAACACCGTTGAGTCGGTGTTGACGCTAGATGCTATTGATTTGTTAGCCTCTCGTTTGCGCACGCCACTACAAATTCAATTACACCTCACTATGTCGCTGGAGGCGGGTTATCAAACAGGGGAAATTCCTGTATCCGCCGAATTGGTCGAGTCTGTGTTGTCACGGCAGTTGGACGATCTTGAGCCAACATTAACGCGTCATGGCTACCACCTGAAAGATCTCGTGGAACAATTTGATGTCAAACCTGCTGAAATTAAGGCCTTGTTTAATCATCAATTAGACCCCACTCGTGTCACAGAATTACGCCGTCAATTTCTGGCCGCTGGCTTGCCTATTTGACGCGCTATCATCACTATTTTCATTTGCAGTTAATTCTGTCCTGACGCGATGAAATGCAGTCCTGAAAATGTAATGCAGGCTCAGTGGCATTTAATCCTGTCCTGAGACCCCCGATAGATGCACTTAATTCTGGCCTCAAATCGCGTTGAATGCAGGCCTGAGCGGTTTCAAATGCAAGCCGCTACATCTATGTCGGTAATATCTGTACACATATTTAACAACAGATCAATTTTACCATCATGGGTATTCACAATCGGAATTTTTTGAATCTGTAGTGATCGCGTGCCATAAGTGGTTTTGAAGTTTTCTTGTGTGACTTTAAGAGAGGTTTGTTCTTGAACAACCCTTTCGTCAGCAGCTAAACATGAAAGCGCTTGTTCCGTTGGCCACAAATTAAGTGCTTTTTTGCCAATAACCATGGCTTGTCTGAGGTTAAAAGTGGTTTCTGCTGTTTTATTCCATAATGTAATTTTAAAGTTATCGCGTGCATTTTTAACAAACATTGCGATAGGAATATGATCAATGATTGTATGAAGGCAAATATTTTGTGTTTCAAGCTGCGCGATTTTTTTATGCAGAGCGGTGTTGAGATGAGTTAATTGTGCAATCGCTTTTTTAAACTCATCAATAGTTGTAGGTTCGACCTGCGGATTGAAGACTTTTATTTTCATGGCATCTGTTTTTTACATGTGATACTTTCAGGGGCCAAGAATAGTAGACGAGTAAGATATTTCAACAAAAGCCTCAAATAACGGATTAACAATTATTCAAGGCTAAGTATCTCATCTATTAAGCAGATTCGCGATCCAACTCTGTAACCATTTGCTCGCCAGTTACTTCGGGAGCGGCCTGACCAGCAAAGTAAATGCCAAGCCCCGCTTGTTCGTAGTGTGGGCGAATACGGTCAGATAACAACCCAATTTCGCGAATGTTAGGCACTAAACGGGTAAACATAGTTTTACGGAAACGCTGCATACCTGGCGAATTCATAATCAGCTCTCGCCATTGGCTACGAGTCACACTAGTGCCGTCATACCACTCTTCATAGACTTCATAGGCCATAAAACGATTACGCATCAATAGAGCAACTTCATAAGCCCAATCTTCGCGTTCGTTGCGCTCTGATTTAGAAATGCCATAATTAATGTGTTCTTTTAAGGCTAACACGCCGTAATGCACATGACGCGCTTCATCTTGAATCACATATTTGAGCAACTCTTTCAGCAAAGGCTCTTTAGTGCTTTGGTATAAAAAGCCAAATGCTCCCAAAGCTAAACCTTCAACCATAATTTGCATACCTAAAAACTTTAAGTCCCATCGTGAGTCGGTCATTAATGCATCAATAATCACAAATAAGTTATCGTTGATGTGATACATTTTACCCAGCTTTTCGGTAATATAACGCTGAAATACTTCGACATGACGCGCTTCATCCATCACTTGAGTGGCACCGTACAATTTACCATCGTAAAATTTGACAGATTCTGTGACTTGGGCAGCTGCCAACAATGCGCCTTGTTCGCCGTGCAAGAACTGAGAGAGCATCCAACTAGCCATGGAATGTACCATACGCATATGCTCTTTACCTTCAAACTTAATACCCATAGATTTAGCGATATTTAGATCTATTAAGTCTATAGGCGCAACGGGTATTTCAGCGTTTAAGGGGTCAACGGAAGTATGCCATGGCAAATCAGAGCCATTCCATTGCCCGAGTTTTGCACGCTCATACAATTCAAGCATTTCTGGATGGTCATGGGGATATGCCCAATTAAAATGCGCAGAATGAGAGGCGGGCATATCGCTAGTATCACTATGCTTGCCAGCACTAAACAATAAACCACGCACGGCCGAAGGAGCAATAGCGCGCATGACGCTAGGGCTTTTCATCGACGCAAAAATATCAGCGGCTTCCATTAAGCCATCTACACGGTTGCGGACATGAACGGGCAATATATTACGAATGCTATCAAGAGGTGTATTCATGATATGACTCCAGTTTGTTATAATGTGACGTTGGGTGGGGCAATTTCAAATTCGACCGCACTGAGTGGCCGAGTAATGCAGGACAAAGCATAGCGAGCAGTATGCTCTTCAGCAGTAAGACAGTTGGGCTCGTCCATTTCTACGTCTCCCTGCAAAATTTTGATACGACAGCGACCACATCCGCCCATAGTGCAAGAAAACTGCATATCTGCCGACAATGCTAGACCTGACTCTAATAAAGTCTCACTAGGTTTTGACTGGCCTTTCCATGTCTTGCCATTGACATGAATGATTAAGGCTTGTGGTGCATAGGAAAGTGCATTCTTGTGTGTGGGTGCTGGAGTAAAGCGTTCTTGGTGAATGTGTTTGGCAAGCATACCGCGACTGAGTAATTCAGCACGAACACCATCCATCATCGGTTCTGGTCCACACATATACACAGCACTTTCGTTGATGTTAAGTGTGGCTAAATGGTCTAATTCTTGAGCAAACGTGGATCGGTCTAAACGTCCTTTGCCGCCTTTCCAGTCCGCAGCAGGTGTTTCAAGTACATGACGTATTGTCAAACGATCACTGTATTGTTTTTGAAGCCGTTTAAATTCGTCAAAAAAAATGGCCTCTTCTTTTGAACGATTACCATATAGCAAGTGAATGGTGCTTTCGGACTCAATAGCCAATACACTTTTGCTGATAGACATGAGCGGCGTAATTCCACTGCCACCACCAATCAATAAAATATGGCGTTTTTGGGTGCTGTCAGGCAACAGTACAAACGTACCCGATGGCCCAAATACGCGCAATAACGTCCCTTCTAAAACATGGTCGTTGATCCAATTAGACACTAAGCCGTCTTGAACGCGCTTAATGGTAATAGTGACCGTGTGTGCTTCAGTACTAGCACTCGAAATAGAGTACGCTCGACGATATTCTACGCCATCAATGGTAGCAATCACGGTATAAAACATGCCTGGCACAAACTGAATAGTGTGTTTATCTTGGCGAGACATAACCAAACTGACTGTATCTGCGGTTTCTCGTATCACTCGCACCACTTGCATAATGTCAGGGTGCATCATTTCAGAAGAGGAGGCCGATGAACCCACAACAGGTGTTATGTCATACGCTCTAAATGTTTTTTTAGCACGTTGCTGGGGAGACCCCATTTTATTAGTCAGCATTTTTTGTAAGTCAACGACTAGAAGACTCAGCTTACGCAGTAATGACAAATTGGCATCCCCCTATCACAGTATTGAGATATAGATTGTTAGACAATAACGACTTGCTTATCCCTAATCGTAGTTTAAATGCATTATTTGGTCAATTGACCAAGCGTAAATATTTTACAAAATGAGCACGGCTTTTTTGACACGTTAAAAAGCATGAGAAATCTGCCACACGTGCAAGTCTGGCCTGAAATGATAAAGAATGGCCTAGAAAACACTGGTATTTGGTCGGCAGACCAAATACAGTGATGCTGAAGTAAAATGACCCAGCATCTTGACAAACGCAGTTTACGTTTTACGGACTTGGCCATTTACCAATCCATTTACCAATGGTCGAAACCCCCATTGTGACTGCCAATTTTGGCGTGAATCGTTGTCTACTGCTATGCGCCATTACCATTAAGCTATGGCGCAAAAAGTAAGCATCATTTAAGGAGTATTACCCTATGAATACACTTTCAATTACCCCGCAACAGCGGAAACTATCTGGGGCAACGGTAGGCATCCCACCAAGGCATATTGAATTTCGCGTGCAACACAGTGCTCCACGCTATTTTTATGGCGATAATGCCACCGCCTCACTGTTTTTTGCCATGCTTTCAGGTTTTTTTCCACCAGGTGAGCGGTTTTTCATGGAGTCTGTACGTCATTTTCGTGAACTGATTACCAATGAGACGCTAAAAGCGGAGGTGTCAGGTTTTATGGGGCAAGAAGCCATTCATGGTCGAGAGCATGATCGTCTTAATGCGCTGTTTACAATGCACGGCTTTGATATGAGCATTCCTGAACGCACCGTTAAAATAGGGTTAAGCCTTTTTGAAAAGTTGCCTGCCAGCACCCAGTTGGCTGCAACCACCTTTATGGAACATTTTACCGCGTCGTTGGCCGAACGTTTATTGACAGACGAGCAATTTTGCAGTCGAGCCGATGCCGAAATGATTAAAATATGGCAGTGGCACGCGTTAGAAGAGTTAGAGCACAAATCTGTGTCGTATGATGTTTATAACGTGGTTGGCAATAGCCATCTCGAACGCTTAGTTGTCTGCGGCTTGTCTGTGGCCGTGTTAGTACCCGTATTGGCCGTGAGCTGGGGTTGGATGGTGGCTAAAGAGGGGAAATTAGGCAATGTGGGCGATAATTTAAAGGGCTTAAATATGCTGTTTGGCAAAAAAGGGTTTGTCTCTGGTATTTTACCCCAAATGCCTCTGTTTGGTCGCAAAAATTTCCACCCAAAAAAACATGACACTACGGCGCTAGAAGAACTGTGGCGCGATAAACTATTTGGTGAAAATGGACAGTTACGCACCGAATTTAAAAATTATGAGGCCGTTATGGCAGTAGCTTAAGTACTAAGACTTACTCACGTTCAGAGTGTAGTCGAATGACAATGCGTAAGTCCTATCATGAATATACTATTCAGTGAACTCTAATATGAACGATGCTATCCAAGCGGCCTTTGCCGCGCAATTGCCTACAGCATTGCGTTTGCGACAATCCACGTTAGCAGAACGCAAAAGCAAAATTCGTCAACTACGTGATGCAGTGCTGGCACATCAAGCGGAGATTATTCAGGCAGGTTGGGATGATTTTCGTAAACCTGCTACCGAAGTTGAGCTTACCGAAATTTTACCTGTGGTTGCTGAGGCTAATGACGCACTACGCAAACTAAAATCATGGATGAAACCCGTAAAGGTATGGCCTTCACGGATGATGCTAGGCACAGTGAGTCATGTGCAATATCAACCGAAAGGCCGTTGCCTAATTATTTCGCCGTGGAATTATCCTGTTAATTTAAGTTTTGGACCACTGATTTCGGCGATTTCCGCTGGGAATACGGTCATTATTAAACCCTCTGAAATGACTCCCCATGCCTCCGCTATCATTAGTAAAATTATCCGCGAAGTGTTTAACGCCAGTGAAGTGACTGTGATTGAAGGTGATGCATCCATAGCGACCGCGCTACTAGCCCTGCCGTTTGACCATATCTTTTTTACGGGCTCGCCTGCCATTGGTAAAGTCGTTATGGCAGCAGCAGCACGCAATTTAACCAGTGTCACCTTGGAGTTAGGAGGAAAGTCACCGACGATTGTGGATGCCAGTGCAGATATTGAACTGGCGGCAAAAAATATTTTATGGGCAAAATTTACCAATAATGGCCAAACCTGTATTGCACCAGATTATATTTATGTTCATGCTCAAGTCAAACAAGCCTTTATTGCCGCATGTCAGCGTACACTTACCGCAGTTTATGGCGCGCAGCCACAACAAAGCGAGTGCTTGGCGCGTGTTGTCAATCAGCGTCATACAGCACGCCTCGAAGGTTTATTAAACGATGCACGTGAAGAAGGCGCAAATATTATTATAGGAGGCGTGGTCGATGCGAAGGATTGTTTTATTGCCCCTACACTCATTGACGGCGTGACGGTTGATTCACGCATTATGCAAGAAGAGATTTTTGGGCCACTTTTGCCTATTATCAAGTACACTGACCTTGATGAAATAATCACACACATTAATTCTCAGCCCAAACCTTTGGCTTTATATGTTTGGAGCAAAACGCCTGCTGTTATTCATCAGCTCATGACACAAACTTCTTCAGGTGGAGCATGTATTAATCATTGTGTCGTTCAGTTTTTGCATGGAAACTTGCCATTTGGCGGGGTTAACCATTCAGGTATGGGGAGTGCACACGGCCATTATGGCTTTAAAGCATTTTCACATGAACGTGCAGTTGTCAAAACACGAATCATGTTAGCGAAAATGTTTTTCCCTCCTTACACGCCATTTACACGTAAACTCATTTCGATTTTTTTAAAAACAGTCTAATGGGTAATGGATTTAGGACTTATTGCACCATCATAAGTCCTAGTCCTATTTAATTCAGGTCAAAAAACTATTCGTCTTTTAATGCACATTCAAAACTTGAGGGCTCATGTTTGCAGCGTACCCGCTTTAACAAACCGAGCATTTTTTTATCGTAAATACCATTTGTCATTAACGTAATACGTGATTCGCGCATTAATTTGATATAGCCAGGTTTATCTGTTTCGAGAACATCCACCCAGTACTTTTCAGCAATATCTTTTTCTGTTTTCACAATATTTTTCAGAGCACTGTCAATGTGTGTTGCAATATACTCACGACTTTTTTGACCAAATCCTGTAGGAAATGCAGCTCTGTTGATGATGATGTTCCCTGTAATTTGAATAATAGGAAAACGGATAATGGCACCTTTTGTACCTAAGCCTTTGTATAGTTCTAAAGGCTTAATAGCCATTGCTGGGGCGGCAATAATATCGACCTGACCGTTATTAAATTTACCTGCAAAATTAGTAATATCAGCAGAGACAGGTTGTGCACCAATTTTTTGTACCATAATAGCTTGTGATTTATCATAGTCGAATACAGCGATTTTTTTGCCAGCAATCTTTGGCAAGTTATTAATAGAACGATCATTGACCAACAAATAAGCGGCACCTAAAGGAGTTACCCCAACAACCTCATATGGTCCGTTGACCATACTGCTGCTGATTTTAGGTGAGCTCAACAACCCCAACACATCACGCATCTGAGCATAGGTTGTAATTGCGCCAATAGAGTCGATACTGCCTGTAAACGCGTTAAATTGACGGCCGCGCATTCCTGTTAGGCTAAGGCCGTCACACTGACCCGCTTTGAAATCCTCGGCTGCAATACGCTCATCAGTGTAAGATTTTAGTTCAATGTCTGCTCCCCATTTGGTGGCCTCTAAGCGGTAGTCTTTCATCATGGCGTAGACATCGCCGCCTGCACCCAATAAGTCGAATACACACATGGTCTGTTTTGCTTCAGCCTCTGAATTAAGCAGTATTCCAAGAACAAACATGGGTATGGCACCTGTAAAACAGTTGCTGCGTAAAAGATTTTTTTTTCATATTTTTCTCTGTAGTTAAGGTTTCATATTGAAACGTTGTAAAAAATTATTAAGTACAATGCCGTTATAAGCACTAAAGTATAAATTTAATCATAGCTGAGCGAAGTCGACGTGTTATCTACTAATGGTTCGAGCCCCGTAGGAAATCTCCTTGGGGGACAGGCTCACCATGAACGGTGAAACTTTTGTGTAGGTACTTATCCGTGGATTTAGCGTTTCTTCATCGAAGCTAGTTTTACGCGGGCAGCGTTTATTTTTGCTCTTGTCTCTGGAGTTCTGCCGCCACTCGCGCGGTAAAAACCCTAAAGATTGAAGAAACAAACTCTGGCTGCTGCAAAGGCTGACGAAATAACAAAAAAATCTGCCCCATCGACTGACCGTGTGCGTCAGCTATACGTCGGCCAATGTAGGCTTCCGCACCTAACTCCGCTAATTTATGCGCACATGGATAGTTTTTAGTCGCATCCGATAATACCACCCACTCTCATTGGCACAGAACACTTTGACAAGCTCAGTGTGAACGGGAAATACAAACAAATTTTCGCGCAGATACTTAGAAGCTAATACAATAGAATCTTCATGCGTTTGCTATTCATCAAGCAACACTCGCTAAGACAAAAAGTTACACAATACGATAAATCATAGAGCCATTGGCGATTTCTCTGCTCGTGGCTTCTTCGCTAATAATGACATGACAAAAGATCAATTCTTTACCCCGTTTAGATACTGTGGCAGTGGCAATAATATCTACTCCTTGTGCGGCAGCTACATAATTAGTGGTCAGTGTGACAGTGGACGCTTTTATACCTTTCTCAGGATCATGCCCTGACCAAGCAGCCAGTGCGCCTGTTAAATCTAACAAACTACTGATTGCACCGCCATGAAAGGCATTACCTCCACCCACTAATTCAGGCTTAAAGGGTAAACGCACGACGGCACTATTAGGTGATACCGTCACTACCTCAACACCAAGCAGTTGCTGAAAGGGAATTTTCGGATAAAAATCAATTAGCGAACTCATCATGGCATTCATTATTGTACTTCCTTCGTGTTTGGTAGGTGAGCGACGGGAAAAATAAATCGTCCAATACAGACTTGTTTGCCTGTTAGGTGTACCTCAACGGATAGCGTAGCCATACGACGACCCACGCGTATAATGCGTGGTATGGCTTGTAACTCCCCCGAAAAAGTAGGGCGCATATAGTCAAAGGTCATGGTTGAGCAAATCGGTAATGTGGTAAAGCGACATTGCTTGGCCAAATGTACAGCAGCGACAACCTCGCCAAAACTGGCCAAAATGCCGCCATGCACAGTACCAATGAGTGGGTTGCCAATGTGTTCGGTACGCGAACACATAAAATAGTGTGTTTCGCCTGCAATGTCGCGCTCTTCAACCCCCAAAAAACGATGGAATGGCTCATTAAGTAAGGATGCGTGTTGAACGGTAGGGTTGGAGGATAGTTTAGTCATGCTTTTTGCTCTGATAAGTTTTTGTCAAACGACGGCCCCATGGTGCCAATCGCAAATAAACCTGCGACGGTTGCAATGGGTTTTGCGTGTCCATCAGCAAAAGCTTGACCTGTAATAAATGCAGATGTATCCGTGCGGCCAACATAGTCAACAACGGCTGTTAATCCTGTTGCAGGAGGAATTTCTGCTAAATAATCAACACGCAAATCAATGGTTGCAATGGGTTCCATTGATTTTAAAGCGGAAAAAATAGATAAACCACAACAGGTATCTAACAAGGTGACCATCATGCCACGATGCAATGCACCCCGATGATCTGCAAGTGCGTCTGAAAAAGGCATGCTCATTTCGCCATGTCCATCTTTGACGGCTTTAACATGAATAGCACATAAACTAAACAAAGGGTGATGTGGGCCAAAAAATGCTTTTACCATCAATTCGGGATTAATCTCGCTTTCGGTGAGGGAAGTCACAGGAAGTGTCATGATTTTAGATTCCTACAAAAATGAATTAAAGGCGTAGTGCCGCGCTGACATACTGTTGTTCAGTGGTTTTCACCGAACGAATACATTCAGCAAGCGCATCCATGGGGAATTCACTCGCTTCAGAAGCAGCTTTAAGCAACATGGCTAAATCACACCATGCCTGTGCACTGGCTTGCATCAGTATAGGTAAACGACAATCCTCAATACGCGGCACATACACAGCCGCTTCTGATAAAAACTCGGCATACATGGCGCGAAACCCACTCCCCCCCGTACCACGCTTTTCAATGACCTGATAGGCAAAACGTGTGGTCCACCGCCAATCGCCTGTGGACTGCCAGCGCGGCAAATCGCTAATCCACGTATCCAGTGCTGTTAAACCGCTCAACGGGTTGCTCTCATCCTGTAATGTGTAGGCATTGGCGTGAATAGCAGCGGTGAGCATTTCTGCGGTAATGGTGGTTTGTAATGACGCGGGGGCAAATTGACTGCCATAATGAATAAACGGGGGGGATGTTGAAAATCGTGCTTGCTCTAGGGCATAGGTCGCAACGATTAAGGCAGTGGGGCGTTCAGTGTCAGTGACCCATATATCGCCTGTGTTGGCCATTTGCCATGCGATAATAGCGTGACCTGGAAAGTGTGTTTTACTCGCAAAATAAGGTAAATAATAAATATCCGTCAGTAACAGTGCGGGACGATGCGCTGCCAAATGTTGTTCCAGTGAGACTGAAGCCGCTTGGGGAGTATCAAACTCCGTCCATGCAAACGGCACACCAATGCGTGCAAAAAACTCGGCTTCGTAGCCCATAGAGCGGACATGAACAATAAAAGGTGTTTGGGTATTAGGTAACTCTAGATAGGTGATGCCCAAACCAGAACCTAGGCCAAAACACATGGCCTCTGATAAGGTAATACCATGAAAATCAACGAGATCACGAATAGCCGAACTGCCACAATGCCGCCCTGCTATATGCGGCACAGAAGGAGGTATAAAAATATCATTATGTTGACGCATGAGAGTTGCTCTTGATGTAAAATAGACTCATAATTTTTTTGCGGCCTCATGATGCTCATCGGCTAATACACCGCGTGTGAGCATTTGCCAAATAGCATCGCCTATTTGATCTAAACTGTATTTACCTTCAGCTTTATACCAAGTAGCAACCCAATTCACTGCTCCAAGACCAATGAGACGAATTAAATTAATATCAATGTCTTCACGGATATATTGTTTGACTTTTAAGGTGTCTAAAATGGTTTGCCAATAGTGTTCATAGCGATCACGTTCCGCCATAATTTGAGTGTGCGCCGTGCCGTGCAGCGACCGCCATTCAAACAGCAACACATAGACCATGTCGTTACCTGACATTAAAATATTGACATGTGCACGCATCGCTGCGCGCAATTTTTCTAAAGGGTCATCTACACTCACGGTGGCATCCACGATGCCAGAAATAATTCTCTCAATGGCTAAGCGCATCATGTCAACGAGAATGTCATCTTTGGCACGATAACGGTAGTGCAAACTCCCTGGCAACATACCGCAGGCTTTTGAAATTTCGCGCAGGCTGGTGCGCTCAAAACCTTTTTCACGAAACAGTGTTGCTGAAATGGCAAGTACTTTTTCGCGATCGGCAAAATCAACCAAAGAAGCCTCTTGGTTTGGCATAAATAATTCCTACTTTTCTATGAAATTGAGCGTTTATTATAATAGAGCCCAGTCTCATATGAGCAGTCATTCTGGATGCTATCAATACAAACCTTAAAGCTAACAGCCACATTAGCTCCTACATAGTTTGTGATTGAGTGGTGTCCCATATAAGGGTATCTGTTAAAACATCGACATCGACATTTATAACTGTTTTACCTACATCACTATTGGCCAATTGACCAAATCGTGCTATTACTATCTTGGTCAGCAGACCAAATGTCAACCCCCAAAGACGTTAAGCTGCCAAAAATATTTTTTAACCCGCTAGCGATAGAGACATGCGCTTGTAGGCGATAGCTGTTTTATAGAAATAAAAAACACGTACCAATTTTTGGTACTTTAAATCAACCAAAAAGAGAAATGCTTGTGGATATTTTTGATTACGTGGTTGTAGGTGCAGGTTCGGCAGGTTGCGTGTTAGCTAATCGCCTGAGTAGCACGGGTAAAACCGTGTGTGTGATAGAAGCAGGGCCAGAAGATAAAAGCCCCTTAATTCATATTCCGATGGGTATTATTGGCTTAATTCGTGAGGGTCGTCATAATTGGGGGTATAATACCGAACCTGAAACTCACTTAAATAATCGCCGCTTGTATTGGCCTCGTGGAAAAACATTGGGGGGTAGTAGCTCTATCAATGCCATGGTGTATATACGGGGTACGCCAGCCGACTATAATCAATGGGAAGCCCAAGGCAATAAAGGGTGGGGTTGGAATGATCTTTTCCCTATTTTCAAAGCACTAGAAAATAACGAACGTGCTGCGAATTCGTGGCATGGTCAAGGCGGTGAACTCAACGTAGCGGATGTCCGCTCAATCAACCCTTTAGCGACCCGTTTTGTCAATGCCGCTGCCGAAGTTGGGCTACCTATTAATGACGACTTTAATGGAGAGACACAAACAGGGCTAGGTTATTATCAAGTCACTCAAAAGGAAGGGATGCGCTTTAGTAGTGCTAAAGCTTTTTTAACACCCGTTAAACAGCGAAGCAATTTGACCATTCTCACCGAAACACACGTCAAACGTATCGTGATTGAAAGCAAACGCGCCGTTGGTGTCGAAGTCATCTCAAAAGGTCAGTCAAGAATAATTCACGCTCATTCAGAAGTGCTTTTATGTGGTGGTGCAGTCAACTCACCACAACTCTTATTGCTGTCAGGGATTGGGCCACGCACCGAACTCGAAAAGCTAGGTATTCCTGTGATACATGATTTAGCAGGTGTTGGCAAAAATCTGCAAGATCACTTAGATATCACGGTTATGATACGCGATAAATCTAAGCAGTCAGTGGGTATTTCTTTATTTGCGCTGCCACGCGTGTTTGTGGATGTTTTTCGTTTTATTTTTCAACGGCGTGGTTTATTGACTAGTAATATTGCGGAGTCGGGGGGGTTTATCCCGATGTCGGATGATCCTGAAGGCAGACCTAATATACAACTGCATTTTTTACCCACTTTTTTGCGCGATCATGGCCGAAAACTGACCATGGGTCACGGTTGTACCATTCATTTATGCCAGCTACGCCCTAAAAGTCGGGGTGAAATTCGTTTAAGCAGTACAGACCCCTTGGCTGCACCTCAAATTCTGGCCAATTATTTAAGTCATCCTGACGATTTATCGGTGTTAGTTGAAGGTTTTAAACGTGCTAGGCAGATATTTAAAACGAAGTCGTTTGCGGAGGTCAATGATGGCGAGGTGTTTCCAGGCGAGCGAGTTCGTAGCGATGAACAAATTATTGCTTTTATTAAAGAAAACGCCGAAACCATTTACCATCCCGTCGGAACATGCAAAATGGGTCATGATGACATGGCGGTTGTCAACGACCAATTGTGCGTACACGGTATTGCGAGTTTACGCATTGCCGATGCCTCCATTATGCCCACTTTAGTATCAGGAAATACCAATGCCCCATGTATGGTTATTGCAGAAAAATGTTTTAGAATGATGGGGTTATCGTAAGTCATCTAAAGACACATCGTTTTTGTGTGTCATTAGCAATGCGTAAGTAAATACACGAAATGAGGAGTGTTACATTGCCAAAAAAAGACGTTTATTTATCGCCAATACCGTTATTGTTTACGGGGTGTAATGGTATTTCATTAGTGGCAGATCACTATGGTTCAGCAACAGGTACGCCTGTATTGCTACTGCATGGGGGCGGACAAACACGGCATTCATGGCTGGGTACAGCGCAACGTTTAGCCCAAGCAGGCTATCGGGTAATTAGCGTAGACGCACGCGGTCATGGTGACAGTGCATGGGCAGATGATGGCGATTACAGTGCTGATACCATGGTTGGTGATTTGCGTTGTATCATTGAGCAGTTAGATGCCGCCCCTATTTTAGTCGGGGCTTCCATGGGCGGACTAACCTCGATGGTTGCTGTCGGTGAAGGACATACGCCGTCGGCGTTGGCGTTGGTGCTCGTTGATATTGCGCCACGCACAGAGGTCAGTGGTGTAGCACGTATTATTACTTTTATGAGTGCCAATCCACAGGGTTTTGCGACACTCGAAGAAGTACGTGATGCCATTGCCGCCTATAATCCTAATCGCCCACCCCCCAAAGACACTTCTGGGCTGAAAAAGAATCTACGTTTAGGTGATGATGGGCGTTATCGTTGGCACTGGGATCCGCGCTTTTTGGATTACGCGCCGACTAAAAATCAGGGTGAAACCCTAACTTCTATCGAGCGGCGTTTAGCTGCGGCGGCTAAAGTCCAGATTCCAACTTTGTTGGTGCGAGGTGCGAATAGTGATGTAGTCAGTCACGAAGGCGCGCAAGAGCTAAAAGCACTCATTCCGCATGCACAAATTGTGGACATTTCTGGCGCAGGTCACATGATTGCAGGTGATCGTAATGATGTATTTGCTGAGACCATTTTATCGTTTATTCGCGATAATTTATAGCAAGGCTATCTTAAGGCATGGTGTGTAGCCTAACAGGACTTGTGACCTCTTTGGCTGCCCATGCGAAACAGCCGCCAACCTAAACAAAAGTTTCGCCACTCGTGGTGAGCTTGTCGAACCACGGGTATTAAGCTCAGTGTAAACAAAAAACCAACAAACGTCCATATTGGTAATACAGGTAGCGGTTAGATAGGCACATTAATACGTCATTATTTTAAAGGGTAGTGGGCTCTCTTATCATGAGTGACACTTCTATCTTTTACGCGCCGCTCTAAGCCACGTATCGTATAGTAGGGCAGTGTCCATACAGGCATATCGCCAGCAAAGGCAGTACCTTCTATTTCGTAACGTGTTTGATTACCTGCTATAGGTGTTAATTTTATCGTTGCATCGTCTGTCAACATACGAATATGCGGTGGGCCTTAAGGGCAAATAATCAGATATTGCTTTTAAGCGAAAAACAACATAAGGTTTTGACGCGGTCATAGACTCAATTTTTGTATGAATAATCACATCACGGGCGTTTTGCTTAGCATGCTGGTGATAAACTAAATAAGAGTAGAATTCAGTATCTGAGATGGTTTTCAGAAGCTTGGCTTCCTTCATCTGGAAGAACCAGTGATTATATCGCTCTACATCTAAAAAAATACGCACAAGGCGGTCTATAGGAGCATCAATGGTTGTGTTTAGTTTATAGGAGCGATACGGTTGATTTATGTCTTTTTTCTCCCATACTTCGATGTGGTGTCCAATAGCTTCATCTTTTTTTACAGGTAGCCACTCATCAGCAATGACGGCTGTCGAAGCAAAGAGACCAACAAAAGCAAACCATCTAGAAGTTTTTGCAAACAAAGGCGATTGTCGGTTCAACATTGTTTTTACTTCTCTGTTATTACGAGCATTAAGAGAGGAGTCTCTTGACGGTACAAGCGACTAACATGCCTCGTCACTCTAAAGCCAATTTCGACCCAGTACTATCTCAGTTTCTCCCCTCGGGTAAAAATGGATTTTGATAGTAGAATCAACACCATAAAAACGTCAGCAAGAACCTAGCTTCACTAAAAATAACAGAGCGCAGGTGTTTTTATTTTCTAATAGTGAATGGTAATGGACTTGTGTCATTAACAACATCACGGTGTGTTACACGCCGTTGTAAGCCAAGAACTGTATAATAAGGGGCTTGCCGTTGTACGGCATTAATTGCCCATACAGGCATGTCGCCACCAGGGTCAATATTACCTTCTACTTCAAAGTGAGTTTTATTGTCGGCAGTGGGTGTCCATTTTATCGTCATATCTTCGGCTAACATGCGAATAAACGGTGGGCGTAAGGGCAAATAATCAGGTATCGCTTTTAAGCGTAAAATAACATATTTCTTTGATGCCGTCATGGGCTCAATTTTAGCGAGAATAATCACATCACGCGTGGGCTGGGTGACAGGCGCACGATGAACTAAATAATAGTAGAACTCCGTGTCAGAAACGACTTTTAATAGTTTGGCCTCCTTCACTTCCCAAAACCAGTGCGTGAAATTTTCTACATCTAAATAAGCGCGTGCAACTCTGTCGATAGGAGCATCAATAACCAAGTCAAGTTTAAAAGAACGATAGCGTCGTCCTATGTCTTTTTTATCCCATGCTTTGATATTTTTAGCTTCATTATTTTTAATCAGCCGCCATTCATCCATTGGCCCTGTGTCTTGTAGATCGCGAATATCATCATTAGCCGCAAGTACGGACGTTGAGAGCAACAGACTGACTAAACAAACTGATAGTTTTGGCAAAAAACGTGTTGTTATCATGATATGGTTTACCAGTGTTTATAGTGTTTATAGTGTTTATAGTGTTTATACAACTACACTTATAGTATCGTTGTTAAATCGTAATACTAAATTTTATCTAGGTCAACTGACTTATAGCGATAAAGATAGGTATATACGTAGGAAGACACAGAGGTTATATCGGATGAAAGGCTATCAGCCTGAGCGTAAAGATTAAATTCAGGCTGATAGAACGTAGGGCAAGTCTAGGCTGCCACTCCCACTAAGGCAGGGCTGTTTTTTTCGTCTACTGTCTTGGACTTACTTGGCTCTATATAGTGATATTTGGCATATATTGCCTCCTTCGCCGAAGGATGAAGGTTAAGTTTAGACAAATCACCTTGATAATGGTCTATGACACGCTTGTCCATTAAGCTAAACCACAGTTTGGGTATATAAGCAGGTAAAATCATGGCCGCATAGCCACTCGGTAATTGTGGTGCATTTTCAAAATGGCGTAATGCCTGAAAGCTCCGCGTCGGATGAGCATGATGATCCGAGTGACGTTGTAATTGATACAAAAATAAATTGGTCACAATATGATTGCTATTCCAACTGTGCTGCGGTTCGGTGCGTACATATTTACCTGTAGGCAATTGCTCGCGCTTGAGGCCATAATGCTCAATATAATTAACGACTTCTAACATACTAGCACCATATGACCCTTGTGCCAGTAAAAATGGAATAGCACGCGACCCACAAACAGCCGTTGTCAGACCAAAAAAGCCTGCTGACATTGCCCAACCTTGTAATAGGGTGTTTTCGAGACACCAAAAGCCTTTGCCTTTGCGTTTTAAGCGTTCCGTTTCAATTTGAACCGACGACTTAAAGCCACCAATCACTGTACGGGGCAAAAACTGCCAAAAGCTTTCACCTAAACGGCTACTGGCAGGGTCTTCTGGAGTGGCAACCCGTTTGTGATGACCAAAGTTATGTTCCACCACAAAATGGGTATAACCTGTCGGCACAAGCGATAACATCGCTAAAAACCGATCGGTGCTATCATGTTTATGCCCTAACTCGTGTGCCGTATTAATGCCTACACCATTCATTACCCCTACAGTCATTGTCAAGCCGAGATAATCACTTAGTGGTGTGTGTTTACGACTGGCCAGCCACGCGCCCAAAAAAGTCACAGCATATTGCGCGGGAATAAAGGCTTTGACAATACGGCCATAATATTTGTCATTTTCCAGTGCATTAACAGCAGAAGCAGGTGGGTTGCTTTTGTCTTCGCCAATAAAATGATCCAGCACAGGTAACACGCCATGGAACAAGGCAGGCCCCGTCCAAGCCAGTGCCCGTAAACGCTTAGGCGCAATCGCATAAGCACTGAGCGCGGCTAGGCCAATGACAGGCAGAGCAGGGCTGAGTAGCCACAAATAACGTTTAGGATCGTTCCAATTTGAACCAGTATCATCTTGTTTTTTTGGTGTAAAGGTATCAGAACTCATGTTGTAGACCTCGTCAAGGGTAAGGGATAATCAATATAGCCGATGTAAATTAATGATTGCCTTTCATGAGTGAGGTTATAACTTCAATTCAGAATTAACCCATCTAATCAAGGTGTATCAATATTTTACTTGTCAATAGCTTAATATTTGGCTAAATTACTAAGCGTTCGTTAAGTTTTACATTAAAAATAATACTCACCTTATCGTAGAGGATAAAACCATGTCTGACAACCCCACAGATATTACCCATGAGCGAATTCTAAACTGCTCTATTGTCTTGTTTGCGCGTTCTGGTTTTCATGGCGTGTCTATGCGTCAAGTAGCGGAGGCTGTAGGTGTCACCGTTGCCGCTTTGTATTACCATTTTAAGGATAAAGAAGAGCTTTACTTGACGGCCGTTAAGCATATTTTTAATAATCGCTTGCCTATTTCTGCCGCTGATTTAAGAGAAGATATTGATCCATGGCAGAGTTTAGATCAATTTATCCATCACTTTATTCAGACCTTAGTGGCCGATGCCGATTTTCAGCGACTGCTGCAATGGGTATTACTTGATACCGACACCGCTCGCTCACAAACGCTCACCGACAAAGTCTTTGCCCCTTTTTTTGCTGAAGTCACTTGGATGATCAATCGTATTGCCCCTGTGCAAGATGCCCATTTGCAAGCAGTTTCAATGATTGGCTTGATGGTTTTCCCCTTTGAAAGTAGCCATGTGCGACGTTTTTTACCAGGCTATCAATTGCCACAACAAACACCCGATGTCTTGACTCAACACATTATTAACTTGCTACGTGGTGGTTTGCTAGGTGTGGCTAATGAGAGCAAATCATGAGCTTTCGATTACTGCTGTGTGCAATATGTTTTTTTGTGCTATCCGCTTGTCGTGAGCCAGATAAAAACCCAGTATCTTTATCTGCACCTCAAGAACTCCGTTTGCCCATTATTACGGTTAATCAAGGTTCTCCTCTGGAATATACCAGTGTTGGCTCAATAGTCTCTGAGCAGCGCGTGACGATTGCTTCCCGTTTAAGTGGCTATTTACTTGATATCCCTTTACAAGAAGGAGATACAGTCAAGGTAGGCCAACTATTAGCGCGGCTTGATTCGGCAGAAGTTGATGGTGCAATCCGACAATCAACAGCCGCACTGACTGCTGCGAAGTCTGCGTTACATGATGCCGATATTGATGCGGCACGTTTTAATATGCTATTTGCACAAGGCCATATTGCAGAAAATGACGTACGTAAAATAAAATTACATCAGTCCGCCGCTACTGAACAACTTAATCAAGCACAAGCAGTATTAAGTACCGCAAAATCGCAATTGCAATACACCGAAATTCACAGCCCCATCAGTGGGATAGTCGTAGAGAAGCACCTGCGTGCAGGGGATCTGGCTGTAACAGGCATGCCCATTTTAACCTTAGAGTCTGGTCGTTTATTACGCTTTGAGACGGAAATTCCTGAGCGGCAATTATCAGCGATTTATGTCGGCAAATCGGTGCGTATTCAATTAGATGGCCTGAGCAAACCCTTGCTCGGTACGGTAGAGCGTATTGTTCGTTCAGGTGATTCTGTGACACGCAGTTATCCTGTCAAAATAGCCTTGGCTGACACGACTAACTTGAGGCCAGGCATGTTTGGTCGCGCTGTCTTTGAGGTAGGTACAAGCGATGACCCCTTGTTGCCCGTGAGTGCGCTCATTGAGCGTGGCGGTTTACGTGGTGTGTTTGTGCTTGGTACGGACAACGTGGCTCGGTTTCGTTGGTTACGTATAGGGCGAGAATGGCCCACACAGGTGGCTGTTACGGTGGGGTTAAGTGCTCATGAGCGCGTCGTTGATCATCCTCCCGCCAATTTACATGAAAATGATCGGGTTATTGCCCTTGCGGTGACAAGTGGTGTGACACCATGAAAGCAGCTCACCGTGAAAAATCAGCGCAAAAACTTAGCATTGCCGCGTCATTAGCCGATGTGTTTGTGTCTTCTAAATTGACACAGTTATTTATTTTGGCGTGTTTAATGCTGGGCATCGGGGCAATTTTACAAACCCCGCGTGAAGACAATCCACAAATTATTATTCCAGGCGCGAGTATTCGGGTGGAATTAGCGGGAGCATCAGCCGCAGAAATTGAGGAGTTAGTCGTTCGCCCTTTAGAACGCGGAATTAAACTGATTTCCAGCGTCGATAAAGTATATGCCACTGCGGCCAATTCTGTGGCTATTTTATCGGTACAGTTTAAAGTCGGGGAAAATCAAGAGGATTCATTGGTTAAACTGTATGACCGCATTAGCAGTACTCGTGCCTTATTGCCACCTAACGTGAGTTTGCCGTTAATTCGGAGCATGAATGTAGACGATGTACCCATTGTCACGGTGACATTGGCTTCACAAACATACGATGATGATGCACTCAAACGCTTAGCAGATCGCTTACTTGAAGGGGTACATTCCTTACCCTCTGTATCAGCGGCTTATGTGCAAGGTGGACGCGATCGAGAAATTCGAGTGGAGTTAGATCCAGAGCGGATGCAAAGTTACGGTGTTAGCTTAGATCAGGCACGTTCCTTATTGTTAGCGGCCAATATCTCTTTGCCTTTGGGAGCGACCGTGCTACAAGGCCAAACGCAACAGGTTTTTCTAAATGGCTTTTTAAAGTCTGCCAATGACGTAGGACGCATTATTATAGGCAATGATCATCATCGGTTAATTTATTTGTCTGATGTAGCCGATGTCGTCGATGGTGTGAATACCGAACGCAAGACGGCCAGTCGTTTAGGTTTTGGGGTGGCTGATGTGCGTTACAGTCATATGCTAGAAGCAGATATGCCCGCTGTAACGTTGGCTATCGCCAAACAGCGCGGCACAAATGCCGTCGAAGTAGCTAATCAAGTGTTGGCACGTATTGACCGTATGAAGGCCAACTTTATCCCTAATGGTGTTGAAGTCGTGGTGACACGCAATGACGGTAGCGTGGCTAATGACACCGTTAATGGTCTAATAGAACATCTCATGATTGCTATTTTTTCTGTTTTTTGTGTTACTTTAGTTTTTTTGGGGCGTAAAGAAGCCTTCATTGTGGGGATGAGCGTGCCGTTAGTCTTGGCACTGACCCTTGGCATTGCGTGGATGGCAGGGCTAACGATTAATCGGGTCTCGTTGTTTGCATTGATTTTATCGTTAGGCTTGTTGGTAGATGATGCCATTGTCGTGATTGAAAATATTCACCGTCATTATGCCATGACAGGTGCCGCTTTAAATAAACGTCTAACAACAATCAATGCCGCAGGTGAAGTTGGTAATCCAACGAATTTAGCAACACTGGCGGTTATCTTGGTATTTGGCTCGTTATTAGCGGTGACGGGCATGTCGGGCGAGTATTTTTATCCCATTGCTTTTAGCGTGCCTGTGGCTATGGCGAGTTCGTTATTTGTGGCTTATACCGTTGTGCCGTGGGCAGCGTACCGTTGGTTAAGTGTGCATCCTGCCAATGAATCCTATCATCATGAAGCAGGTACAATAAGCCACATACCACGCGTAAACCGTTTAGAAATGTACTATCAGCGATTACTAAAGCCATTTATTGATAATACGATATGGCGACGTTGGTGCTTTGTAGGCGTGATAGGCTTAATTCTATTGTCATTATTTCAGCCGTTATGGCAATTTATTCGACCCGCAGGCACGAGTGGCCCACAATCATGGTTTGGTGTCGAAATGACGATGATGCCATTGAATAACAAAAATACGTTTAACATCACCATTAAATTACCAGAGACTGCGCCATTAGAAGAAACAGATCGCCTTACTCGCGCGATGGCGGACGTTATACGCCGTCATCCACAAGTAAGTAACTACCAAGTATGGCTCGGGCAACCTGGCATTGTCGATTTTAGTAGTTTGTTGCGTGGCAATGCCGAGATAACAGGCGAAAACATTGCCGAAATTCGAGTTAACTTACGCGATAAACATCAACGCGATAGTAGCTCTATGCAAATAGTGCGCGAGTTAAGACCACCGTTGCAAGCAGTTGCTGCCGCGTTTCCTCATTCAGTTATCCAATTATTAGAAGATGCCCCAGGCCCGCCTGTTCGCTCGACTATTTTGGCTGAAATTTATGGTTCAAACCCCACAATGCTGCGTGGGATTTCCACACAAGTACGCCAAGTGTTTCAACAAACGTGGGATGTGGCCGAGGTGAATAGTTCTGAACCCGTTAACGTACAACAACAACTATTGGTTGTGGACAGTGCAAAAGCCGCCTTGTCTGGCCTAACAACGACCGAGGTTGCCATTACATTGCACCGTTTTTTAGAAGGTGAGTATCTTGGGCAAGCGCATCTTGTGGGGGAAAAAATTCCAGTGCCTATCCGATTGGTCATTCCACGGCGACATCAACCGGATTTAACATTGTTATCACGGGTATATATCACCAACAAGCAAGGGCTACGTGTGCCACTATCGACCTTAGTGACTCTCACCTCAGGCTTGACCGATAGACCTATTCAGCGTAAAAACGGCGAGCGAGTCAGTTATGTCTTGGGTGAGATGCGCCAAACAGCACCCGCTTATGCGGTGCTTGCCCTCGATAAACGCTTAGACGGTCTCAGGTTATCCGATGGTAGTCAACTAAGTACAGGCAATATGCGTTTAACACCTCAACAAGTGGATAGTGCCAAAGGCTATGTTTTATTGTGGGACGGTTCACAACGGCAAATGTTAGATACCTATCGTGATATGACAGGTGCATTGGGTATTTCTATTGTCTTTATCTTTTTAATTTTAGTCGCCTATTATCAGTCAATAAGCATCCCGATTGTGGCGATGGCAGCCATTCCTTTGGGCTTAGTTGGGGTATTTCCGGGACATTGGCTAATGCAGGCACAGTTTTCGGCAACGTCAATGATCGGTGTTATTGCCCTAGCAGGTGTGGTAATACGTAACTCTTTGTTAATTATTGATTTTGTACTGGAGTATCGTCAACAGGGTATGCCTTTGCGTGACGCTATTTTGGCGGCGGGTGCTGTACGCTTGCGACCCATTTTATTAACCGCGTTAGCCATTGTCTTGGGCAGTGCAATTATGCTCACCGACCCCTTGTTTAGTGGCTTAGCAATTTCTCTTATTTTTGGTACCGTGGCAGCGACACTGTTAACCTTGATAGTTATTCCCTTGTTACTGCTAATATTATTACGCAGAAAGGAAGCTAAGGCGGGGGCTTTGTAAACAAAAAACCGTTAAAAACACCAATTTACGCCTCGTGTTAACTGAAAGCTATATCAACACGAGGTATTTAATGAGAGTAAATATTCATGAGTATTAAGGTAGTATTGAGCGAAAAGCCTTCCTTCACAACAGATAAGGGGCTTATTCGTGCCCAAGAAATATTATTTGCGGCACATCGCATATTGGCGACTAAGGGTTATGCAGGTTTATCTATGCGTGGGGTAGCGACGTATCTTCAGATTAGCCTTAGTACTGTACAGCACTATTATAAAAGCAAAGAGCTATTAGTTGAAGCGTTATTGAGTTATGTATTAGATAGTTATCAACGGTCGATTGCGGATTTAATTCAGTCAATGACAGAAAAAACGCATCAAGAACGTTTTATAGCCATTATGGATATGTTGTTGCTAGAGATTAGGCGTCCCGAAACTTATGGTATTTATGCTGAAATATGGGCATTGGCCAATCGAATGCCCTTTGCGGCACGGTTGGTTGAGCGTGTGCAAGTGCGTGAGCATAAAGAAATTTTCAAGTTGATTTATGGACTAGAGCCGTGTATGCCTGTATCGGAGTGTAAACTACGCGCTACACTGACTATCGCACAATTACATGGACTGATGCTTCACTTTTCACGTCACAGTGAAGCTATGCCATGCTGTCAACACATTGAAACAGCAGCACGACAGTCTTTCATACGACTCGCCATGCTGCCATGATTTAGTTGGCTATATGAATGTAGTATAGTTAAGGTCGTTTGAGGGCCGTAAGTTTACAAGGAACGGGCAATGATTTCTTTCATAATTTCACTCGTACCACCGTAAATACGTTGTACGCGGGCATCGGCATACATTTGCGTAATAGGGTATTCGAGCATATAGCCATAACCGCCAAAAAATTGTAGACATTCGTCCATGATTTTACACTCAAGCTCACTTAACCATAATTTGGCAATAGAAGCGGTCACCGTGTCCATTTGGCCGTCAATCATGCGTTGAATACAGTTATCTATAAATACGCGACCAATAACCGCTTGTGCTTTTAATTCAGCCAGTTTGAAGCGTGTGTTTTGCATATCAAATAACGATTTACCAAAGGCTTTACGGTCTTTGGTATAGCTAATCGTTAAGTCCAATGCTCGTTCAACAGCACCTAATGCGCCAATACCCAGCATAGTGCGCTCATAGGGCAGTTCAGACATTAAATGATAAAAGCCTTTGCCTTCAATGCCGCCCAGTATATTTTCGGCAGGTACACGCACATCATCAAAAAACAACTCACAGGTATCTTGGCCTTTTTGACCTAGTTTCTCTAAGATGCGTCCTACTTTAAAGCCTGTTGCGTTCTTGGTTTCTAACAATAACAGCGACACGCCTTTTGAACCAGCCGCAGGATCTGTTTTGGCAACTACAAGAACAATATCCGCATGATAGCCATTAGAAATAAATATTTTTGAGCCGTTAATCACATACGCATCGCCATCACGGACAGCGGTGGTGCGTATGCCTTGTAAGTCAGAACCCGCACCTGGCTCGGTCATGGCAATTGCGCCCACCATTTCACCTGAAGCTAATAACGGTAAATATTTTAGTTTTTGTGCTTCAGTTCCTTGGTTTAACAGATAATGCGCGACAATCGCATGTACGGAGACACCAAAAGCACGATCGCCAGCATAGGCCAACTCTTCAAATAGAACCGCCATGTGTGCATAATTGCCGCCACTGCCACCGTATTCCTCGGGAATATCTGCCAGCAAAACGCCCAGCTCACCAGCTTTCCTCCATACATTGCGGTCAACGTATTGTTGTTCTCGCCATTTGTTTTCGTGGGCAGCAATTTCGGTACGCACAAAGCGACGGACATTATCGCGGTACAGTTCGAGATCAGCATTCATCCATGCAGAGGTTGAGTGATTCATATTGAGAACCCATTGAATAATAATAAAAAAGAGAAGAGGAGCAAACAGTCCTCCCTGTACGATTAAATACTGATGCCACCACCACAAACCAGTGTTTGACCGCTAATGTAGTTGGACTCGGGCAAGCACAGCAAATACACCGCATCCGCCGCTTCGTCGGGTGTACCTGCACGACCTAAAGGAATTGACTGCTCAAACATTTTGGCTAAACTGGGGTTAATGCCTACCTTAATATCACGCCCTTCAATATTGACAGTGGCATCACCATCAGCGGTTGACTCGGTTAAGCGCGTTTTAATAAAACCAAACGCAACACAGTTGACATTCACCTTCATACGCCCCCATTCTTTCGCTAAAGCCAACGTCAAGCCCACTACACCTGCTTTGCCTGCGGAGTAGTTGGCTTGTCCTGCATTGCCGCCCAAACCTGCAATAGACGAAATGTTAACGACTTTACGAAAGATTTCTTTGCCTGCCTCGGCTTCGGCCTTACTGAGATGACGGATAATAGGTTGTGCGGCACGCAAAATACGAAATGGGGCTTTAACATGTACATCCAACATAGCGTCCCACTGTTCGTCGGTCATTTTTTGAATGACGTTATCCCATGTATAACCCGCATTATTGACAATAATATCTAAACCCTGAAAGTGCGTCATCGCCGTGTTGACAAAACGCTCGGCAAATCCCACTTCTGTGACACTACCAACACAGGCGATAGCTTCACCGCCTAGGCTTTGAATGATAGCCACAACTTCCTCGGCAAGGGCGATGTCTAAATCATTGACCACTACTCGTGCGCCGTGTTTGGCTAATTTAAGCGCGATAGAACGGCCAATACCACGACCAGAACCTGTGACTAGGGCTACTTTACCTGTTAAATTTTGCATCAAAGATCCTCATTAAATGACGTTGCTAAGGGGGGGGGTGAATGCCCGCGAGTTCAACAGGCAATCAGAGCATCTCCCACGATTTTGACCTGACCTTGTTGATTGGCCACTTGAATCTTGACTTTAATGCATTTTTCGCCGTTTATGTCTTGTTTTTCAACGATTTTACCCGTACAACACGGGACATCGCCTAAGAGGGTAATGTCGGCAAAACGGACGTTAAATTGTTTGATTTGCGGTTGAGCCACCCATTGTGTCAGCAGGCGACCTAAATACGCCATGGATAACATTCCGTGAGCAAAGACATCGGACATACCAACAGCACGAGCAAAATCAAGGTCAATATGAATGGGATTATGGTCGCCAGAAGCCCCTGCAAATAGTGCTAAGGTGGTGCGACTAATGGGGGGTAATATCAACTCAGGCAAATCCTGATCAATTTCAAGCTCGTCATAATGTAGTGTCATGATAATTCCTTAACCGTTACGTTGCACAATAACATTGTTTAAATCGGCAATGTGTACACCCGCTTGATTACTCACCACCGTTTTGGTGACAATAAAATCAAGCGCGCCATTTTTTTTATCATAAATATCAGTAATTTGCGTGCTAAACGTCAGTACATCACCCGCATAGCTCGGGGTATGATAACAAAACGATTGTGAGCCATGCAGAATACGGCCTAACGATAGATTTAACTCACTTAGCCATTGAAAGGGGTTTGGTCGCTCTAAGTCTAAGCTAAATAAAAATGTTAGAGGAACAAGTAACGATGGATAACCAGCGGCTTGCGCAGAGATTTCATCAAAATACACAGGGTTGGTTTCGCCAATTGCTTTGGCGAAAAAACGTAAGCGTCCTTTTTCAACTTCGACAGTATGTGACGGAAAAGTTTTACCAATATGCTTTTTATCAATCATGTTAATGATTCCTGTAAATAACTAGGCTTGCTGACGATATAGACAGGCATCGCCAAGTCTTAAATTGTGTTGTCAGGCAATTGAACACCTTGTACTTGCCGTGCGTCTACTGAGCCGCTCACTCATCACATTGTGCGAAACCCGTTTCTCCCCAAGGGGGGCTTTTAACAAAGGGAAACGCTCCAACACCCGCAACAAATACTTTACGTTGGGTCAATATCGGTTTCATCCTTTACAGTATAGTTATGGTCAGGCGGCTTTTGGTCGTTAGACCAAATATGGACACTTGGATTATAGGTTGGCCGACTTCATTGTCAATATAGTTTGGCCTTTATTCGATTTAATGTAATCAGGCACAATTTAGCATGCTAAATTGTGCCTGATTACATATAAAGCTCTGCCAGCCTAACAAGTTCTATCGTTTCCGCTTAATTTGCAAGGCACTGTCGTACGTTTTTTGATTGAATGAGATTTGCAAAGATCATAAGGCTTATCGTGTTAACCATGTAGCCCCAGCATCTGTTGTAATGCCATAGCTTGATGATTGGTTTTAACTTTTATCAATCGCATCAATACGGAGAGTGAGCCAAAACGGGGGCTGGCGTTATTTTGAAACTGATACTTCGCCTGTCACCCGCATAATCGTCGCCCGAGAGACCACGTAAACACGAGACAACGAACTAATGATGTGTTTTATGCTGTGCTGTACCTGCTGAAGAATGGTTGTCAGTGGGACATGTTGCCCAGCGAATTTCCGAAGAAAAGCACCGTGTACTACTATTTCAAACTGTGGAGCGAGAACCCGTCGGAAACGGAATCAAGCCTGCTGGAGCAGGCATTAAAAACTGTGGTTGGGGAGGCCCGCGAAGCACTGGGGAGCAACGCCACGCCGACGCTCTTGATCGTGGGCGCGCAGAGCGTGAAGAACACAGACACGGCAAACCCCAGAAGGGTTAGACGCAGGCAAGAAAGTATCAGGCATCAAGCGGCATATAGCCGTAGATACGCAGGGATTTCCTCATGCAATAGCTGTGACGACGGCAGATGTGACGGATCGCCAAGGGGTGCTTCAGGCGTTATCTGCCCGTAAAAGCAGCTTGACGGACGTAACCAGTGTACTGGCGGATGGCGGTTACACAGGTGAACCTTTTGCGGAGGCCATACACACTATGCTGGGGGCATCCGTGCAAATTGCCAAGCGCAGTGAGTTGCATACGTTTGTGGTGCCTCAGCGTTGGATTGTGGAGCGGTTGTTTAAGCTGATTTAGCAGCACTAATAGCCAATAAAAAACGACTAACCACACCATTGGACTCTTTATTTTCAATAGCTTGTAAAAAGTTGACTAGCTCATCGACAAGGTTTCTTTCCAATTGTACGTTCAATACTTCATTCACATTTGCTTTGACTTCTGCTGTCTCCGAAACAGGAAGAAGGGTGGTCGTTACTTTAGTTGAGTCCACTGCTTGAGCAGTTAAAGAACTCTCGCCACGCTTTTGCTTGAGATTAGCTTTTTCTTCTCGAACGGTATCTTTTACGGCTGTTCTCAGTCCAACTCCTTTAATTTCACCTTTTTTAGCCTTGTCCATCAGCTCTTCTGCTTTGGATGCATTCAAGTCTGTCAATACACTTAAACCAGCAACGACATTAACATCGGAGGTAACGCCAGTTTCAACCAGTGCTTTAACTTTAGCAGGCGCATCATCGACAGCAAGCACTTGGCACAAGCGGGACTTCGATATCCCCAATAGCTTTGCCGCTTCATCTTGATTGTGGTTAACCGCTTCATAAATACGTTTATATGCCGTTGCCGTTTCTAAGGGGTTCATGTTTTGACGGTGGATGTTCTCTGCAATTTGCGCCAATAAGATACGCAACTCATTGGTCAAATCGCTACGGACAATAACAGGAATAATCTGAATTTTGTCTGAAGCCATCGCCGCTCGCCAGCGTCTTTCACCAGCAAGAATTTTATATTGACCAATTCCTGTTTCGCTTTCAACAACAAGAATAGGCTGCAACATACCGTGCTCTTCGAGCGACTGTGTTAACTCTGCCAAAGCTTCTGGGTCAATGACTTTACGCGGTTGCAGGGGATCGGGCGATATTTTATTTTTTGGAATTTCTTTGAGAACCCCCAACTTCCCTAATAACTCTTCATCACCCCAAGATACACGAGCAGCGGAGGAGCCCGTAGATCTAGGCTTTAAACCACCTTTGAAGTCTTTTGCTGCGACCATGTTCAAACTCCAATAATTTTTCTGACTTCATTGACGAAGTGAGTGGCGTTGTCGGTGACATCTTGTTCTTTGGTCTGAAATACCGAAGCACCATGCAATAATGAGGATTTATAGATTTCGCGT